>JZRA01000148.1 GCA_001567485.1 Chloroflexi bacterium OLB13 | reverse complement strand
CAGCTAACTCATCCGTATCGAATCCGTAGACTTCGATGTGCTTTGGTGAATCAAGATTTTGAAGAAGGCTGACCAATAGCTCGCCGTCACCTATAGCCGGATCAAGAACACGGATAACGTCTTTGCCCAATATCGGCTTAGCTACTTGAGTAATTTGGCGAGCAACAAAGTCCGCCAGAAGCTTCGGCGTGTAAGTTGCTCCGCTAGATTTTTCTTCGGCAACCGCTTCATATCGGTTCGTGAAACGTGATTCTACAATTGGATCCATTGAAACCACACTTATCTGGAACTGTCTACTTCTTATTGCCCACAGCCACAACCTTGAACGAAGTGTAGTGCACCTGATTGAAGGTGAACTCGAAAACCACCATCTTTTACAGAGTGGCGCGGATTGCGCTTACTGCACGCACACTTGACTCGGCACCGATGACATAGTCGCTGAACTATAGCATGGCTTTCGTTTGTTCGCTCGTACCTTTGCGGCTCAATATCGCAGCGAGCAGCAGGAGCACTCCCCCCGGCACGAACAGCAAACCGAAACCCCATGCCCCGACGATGGCCATGCCCACCGTAAAGAGCACCGCGAGCCAACGCAAACGTCGCGCGAGTGCGGCATTGTCGATACGCGTACTGACCAGCGCCATGATGCCCGCGACAATCATCAATGCCAGAAAGACATACCCCACCGGCTGCCGCCCTGCTGGATATACGACTGCCGGTTACAGACCATGTCCTGACCTTGCGGCAGGCACGTAGCGAACACCGGAAGGAACAGGATACTGATCGCCAGAGCGATCTGCATCAGCCCGCCAGCGACAGCAAATAGAGATTCTCGACTCTTGGGCATTGCCGCCTCCCTCTAGTAACAAGCCATTGTCCAGTACCACAACAAGCTCCACGTCCGGTATTCCTGCGTGAATCGGCAGCTTCCAGTACCGCTGGCGTAGACGGTGGGGTAGTTCCACAGCTTGTTGTAATAGATCGTCCCGCTGCAGTCGAAGAGGCCCTTGTACTTGAACTCGCCGGATTGAACGAACCCCACCCATGGCAGGCCGACACCGCCCGTAATCTGCATGTTGCTTTGAACTTTGAGCTTCCAGCCTTTACCGCAGGATGGAGGCTTGTTCTCGCGATGCGTCAGCGTTCCGCCGCCCGCGCTGTAGCTCACGATTTGAGAACCGCTGTATGTGAAGCTGATCGAGCTATACACCTTGTTCAACGTAATGTTGACGATGTCATGAACAGCTTGCTCTGCGTAGTACGTTGTGGTCCCGCGAGTGTTGCCTTGCTCCCCGGCCGCAGAAGGCTCCAAGACCGTTTGACGGGATTGCGGGTTCAGGGCAATCGTCGGTAGTTGCGATAGGGGAACAGTGACAACCGGACCAACGACTGGACGGCAGTTTTCATCGAGCCGTATTGTCCTGAAGCTTGCCTTGCCTGCTGGTGGCGCATCGATGGTCGTAGAGATACGCCCGGAGGACAATCCCCATACCCCGGTGGTGGTGACTGAGCGTGTGACGGGTCCCCTAAGCCCGCGAGAACGAACAGCATGCTCCAGACGATGATTGTGAACTTTTTCTGGTGCATTTTGCGCCCCCGCGCGATAATTCGGCATAGTACCATTCTAAGCAATATAGTTCGCGTTCACTCTCAAAATAATCTCAAAGAATT
>JZRA01000147.1 GCA_001567485.1 Chloroflexi bacterium OLB13 | reverse complement strand
CCTAGCCGATGAACTCTTTTTTTTTCACTCGCACATTAAAACTGTCGTCCTGTGAACCCTGAGGGAGAGGGGCCGGGGGTGAGGGTTATGTTGGGTCGGGGGTGAGGGACTCTACTGCTGCACGAACACGAGCCGTGCGGTCGGGTCGCCGGTGCCCCACACCGAGGCGGTCGTCAGCGTGCCATCCGCGGTCGTGACGACGGCCAAGCCCGCCCCGCCGCCAGACGGATACAACCCGGCGAAGCATCCGGTGTAGCGTGTACGTCTTCAAGCGCGCCGGAAATCTCGCCGATAACAGCGCCGCCGCGGTCGTAGACCTTGTAGACATCGGCGCCGGACGCGGGGTTGAACCCTTCGAGAAGCACTTGACTGCCCCCGGCGATCCACCACACCTGCCGGATATCAAGCTGGCCGTCGTACAACATGCTGACGCGGCCGTTACGCACAAGGTCGACTCCGTTATAAGCGAGGCTCGGCCCGTTCGGATCACCGGCGCTGGGCAGGTCGGGGTTGTGGATCGGCACAGCGATCTCGCTGCTGGAGGGCAGCACATCGGCAAACGCCGACGACGCGCCGACGTTGGTGACGGTCTGGCCCGGCGCCCAAAGATACGCCGTGTACTCGCGGACGTAGCCGGCGCCGAGCGGCAGGATGAAGAAGCGCACGGCGGTGCCGCGCACGACCTCCACGACCGGCAGACCATTCTCAATGGCGGCCTGATCGTTGGTCAGCGGCGCATCACCGGCGATTGACTCGCTGGCGAGGTTCGCCACGACCAGCTCCCATGCGCCGCCACGCACGAGCCGAAGGCGAAGGTCTGCGCGGCCTCGTCGAACGACGCGCTGCGCCCGGTGCGCTCAAAGTCAAGCGCGCCATCGCTGACGCCGGTCAAATCATAGGTGAAGCGGATCGCGCCGACCTGTGTGTCGTACACGACCAACTGGCGGTTATTGGTGCCGGTCAGGTTGTCGATGGCGGTATAGGCGACGAAGCGCCCGCCGCTGGAGACGATGGCCGCCGGGCCATATACGTTGAAAGCCGGGCTGAGCGGCAGGCGGTAGGCGTCGATAATCGCGCCATTGGCGGTGTTCACCCGCACAATCGACCCATCACTCGCGGTGTAGATCCACGCGACGGCGCTGCTCTGCGCATGCGCCGTGCCGATCACAAGGGCCAGAATCAGCCCCAGAAGCATTCGTTTGATCACGTCCCCGGGACTCCTCACATGGAACGTTTCGTTGACCGTATCATAAAACACTCCACGCTCCATACTAGGGGTGACGTGCTGACGATTGGCCTACGATTCAATTGGCGGCGGGCGCGTGGTACACTGCTGCCGGTCGATACCCGGAGTTCACGCTGACGTCTTATGCCGCGCATCTTGGCTATCGCGTTCTTGGCGCTCATCACACTGACCGCCCGCGCACAAAACAACCTGCCGCCCGCAACCCCCGCCGACGGTCAAAACCCGTTCGGTGTCGTGGAGGCGATGTGGTTCCCGGATATCGCCTGTGATCTTGGCGTAGGGTGGGAGCGCATCATCTTCGACTGGGGGCAGCATCAGCCCAACGGCCCCGACGACTGGTACACGCTCAACGTGGACGACCGCTGGCTGCGCGCCGCGTCCGATTGTAACCGCGAAGTCGTGGCGGTCATCAAGAATGTGCCGGCGTGGGCCACCGACGGCCGGCCGGGGATCGGCGTACCGCGCGGCCTCGATCTACCGCTGGACGACCCCGGCAACGTGTGGGCGGCGTTCATGCGCAGGGCGGCGGCGTATTATGCCCCGCGCGGCGTGCACCGCTTCATCATCCTCAACGAGCCGGACATCGACCGCGAGACCTACGGCTTCGAGTTCGAGGGCGAGCTGGAAGACTATTTCAACATCCTCAAGACGGCGTATCTGGCGGCACGGCAGGGTAATCCAGCGGCGCGCGTGCATCTGGCCGGCACGACCTACTGGCACGACATCAACGCCGGCCGGCGGCTGTATCTCGACCGGCTGTTCGAGCGCATCATGGCCGATCCGGACGCGCCCGCCAATGGCTACTACTTCGACGCGCTCAGCCTGCACATCTACTTCCGCAGCGAGAGCATCCCGTTCGTGGTCGGCAAAATGCAGGAACTGCTCGACCGTTACGGCCTCGGCGATAAGCCGATCTGGATCAACGAGTACAACACGTCGCCTAACCTCGATCCGGCGTGGCCGGTGACCCGCCCGCAGTTTCAGGTGAACTTGGCGCAGCAGCAGGCGTTTCTCGTGCAGGCAACGGCGCTGGCGCTGGCGAGCGGCGTGCAGCGGATGTCGGTGTACAAGCTGTGGGATCAGAACGCCGAGCCGGGGATCGAGACGTTCGGCCTGCTGACGCCGGGGCGCGACGACCATCCGCCGCGGCCGGCTTATTACACGTACCGCGCGCTGATCGACGTGCTGCAGGGCATCGAGCGCACGGCATGGGCGACGACGCCAGAGGTTTATGCGGTGCGGCTCGAACGCGGCGCCGGTCAGGTGGTGATCGCGTGGGCGCGGACGGCGGCCGCTTCGGCGGTGACGGTCGATGGGCCGGACGGCAAGGCGTATCTGATGGATCTCGAGGGCGACCTGCGCGTAATTCGGCCGGACGGTGAACATGCGCTGACCGGCGCGACGTGTGACGAACGCGACGGGTGCGCGGTGGGCGGCCCGCCGTTGATCGTGCTGCTGCCGCCCGGCGACGTAACGCTCACGGCAGGCGGTCGCGTACTGGCGTGGCAGTCCGGCATCCCGGAGTCGTCGCTGACCGTCGCGCAGCCGTAGCGGGGGAGAAGATTCTTCAAGAGTTAGATATAATGAAGTCGTTACTATCCACCAATTATGAAAGCCGCGCATGACTGCCTTTGCCGACACGTACACCCGTTACATCGAAAGCGCTCAACGTGCCCGCAGTGAAGGCAAACTTGAACAAGAACGTAAACGGCTGTTCTTCGGCTTTCTTCAAGAAGCGTTCGGTATCCTCTTCGAGAACTTCGAAATTGAAAAGCGCGTCCAGTTGTCGCATTCCAGCCGGGGATTCATCGACGCGATTTTTGGCGATCTGGTTTTCGAGTTCAAGCAAGATCTGACCCGCAACCACAAGCAGACGCTCGACCAACTGACCGACTATCTCAACAGCGATGAGATGCGCGATCAGGACTATATCGGCGTGCTCTCGGACGGATTACGCTTTGAAATCTACGCGCGCGACGGCGATGAACTGCGCGAACTGGATACGTTTGAACTCAAGCTGGATCAACCGGAGGACGCCTTCGCACGGCTGGACGCATATCTGTTCAGCCAGAAAGCGATGCGACCGACCGCACAGGACATCGTGACCCGCTTCGGCGCGACCAGCCCAAGCTTCCGCGCCGGCTTTGCCCGGCTGAGTACACTGCTGAGCAAGACACACTACAGCGCGCTAGCCGTCTGGCGCGAACAATGGGACAAGCTGTTGAGCAAGGTGTACGGCGACCGCATCGCAGGTGACGAGGGCGACGCGCTGTACGTCAAACATACGTACCTGTGCCAGTTCGCAAAGCTGCTGGCCTACGGCGCGCTGAACGGTACGACACCGCAAACCGCCAGCGACGTCGAGCGCATCATCAGCGGCGAGGCGTTCAAGAAAGACCGCGTGACCAACATTGGCGAGAGCGACTTCTTCTCGTGGGTGCTGCTGGACGACATCAAAGATGAGGCGTTGGAACTGTTCCGGCGCTTGGCAGCGGGGCTGCTCGTCTACCGGCTCGATCAGATCGACCAAGATCTGCTGAAACAGCTTTACCAGAACCTTGTCGGTCCCAGCACGCGCCACGACTTGGGCGAATACTACACGCCCGACTGGTTGGCGGAACTCGTGCTGGAGGACATCGGCTACGGCGCGCCGCAAAGCTTGCTCGACCCGGCCTGCGGCAGCGGGAGCTTCCTGTTCGCGGCGATCAAACGGCTTGAACAACAGGGTATGCACGGGGCTGAACTGGTGCGGTTCGCGGCGGACAACATCGTCGGCCTCGACGTGCACCCGCTGGCGGTGACAATTGCGCGCCTCAATTTCGTGCTGGCGTTGAGCGCAGCTTTGCGTGATCCGGCAAGCGCATCGGTCGCTACATTCCCGGTGCCGATCTTCATGGCCGATGCGCTGCAAACGACCGGTACCGACGCCGTAACCAGCCATACGCTCGTGATTCCGGTGCGCGATCAGGAACGCTTTAGCGTACCGCTGAACATCGCGCGCAAGCCGCAGCGCTTTGGGGAAATCATTGACCAAATGGAAATCGCTGCACGCCGCGCGGCAGGAGATGACGCCAAGCTGATTTCTTTCAGCGGCCCGTTCCTCGAATTCGTCTCGCAGAACAGCGATCCGGTTATGTCTGGCGTGACCGGAGACATCCGTCCAATGCTGTGGGGGAACAACCTGCGCTTGCTGGCGAAGCTGGTGGGCGAAGGGCGCAACGGAATCTGGGCGTACATCCTCAAGAATCAGGCGCGCCCGCTGATGCTGGCAGAGCGCAAGTTCGACTGCATCGTCGGCAATCCGCCGTGGCTGAGCTACCGCTACATCAAGAACCGCGAGTATCAGGACGAGGTCAAGCGGCTCACGATCGAGTACGAGTTGATCGAAGGCAAGAGCGTCAAGCTGTTCACGCAGATCGAACTGTGCACGCTGTTCGCCGTCCACGCCGAACGGCATTACATGAAACCCGGTGGGACGCTGGCCTTCGTGATGCCGCGCTCGGTGATCACCGGTGCGAAGCAGCATCGGCCGTTTCAGGCGCGCGGCCTGACCCGCGTGATCGACCTGCTTGGCGTCCACCCGCTGTTCAACGTCCCAAGCTGCGTCACGATCATTCAAGGCGCGCGTAGTGCGGCTCCGGTGCCGAGCCGTGTCGTCTCGGGTAGGCTGCCGAGGCACGAGATGAGCCTCGACGAAGCGCACCCCAAGCTGAGCGAGAAAGCCGGTCAAGTCACGTTCGTGGACAGTGACGTGCGCTCAAGCTACTACTACGACAAGTTCCAGCAGGGCGCGACGCTCGTGCCACGTAATTTCTGTCTGGTGGTGCCGGAAGGCGACCCAGCCGCGCCGATGTTCGTGAGCGATCCGGAGGCGGACAATGAAGCGAAAGCACCGTACAAAGGCGTCACGTTGCGCGGACATATCGACTCGGACTTTCTATACGCCACCCTGCTCAGCAAACACCTGCTGCCGTTCGGGTACGAAAAGCTGCATCTGGTGGCGCTGCCGGTGCTGCTGCAAGCGGACGGCAGCCTGAGGATGCTGGAGGACGAATTGGCGTTCTTTTCGGCGCAGCGTGCCGCGTCGTGGGCATGGTTCGAGCGCGCCAGCGAAAAATGGGACGAACTAAGCAAGGGAGCTCTGTCCTTCTTCGAGCAGTTGAACTATCGAAACAAGATCACGTCGCAGCGCCCGAACGATGGGTATCGGGTAGTTTACAACACGAGCGGGTCCAACCTTACCTCGTGTGTCTATCTGCTTATTAACTCAGCGTCGCTAAATGAAGCGCATAGACTGCTGATTACAGATCACAAAACCTATGACTTCGTAACACAGAGCGCCGACGAGGCCCACTACCTGAGCGCCCTGCTGAACTCACCTGTAGTAAATACTGCAATCAAGAGTCATCAATCATCAGGGAGCTTTGGTGAGCGCGACATTCACCGCACGCCGTTTGAAGCCTGCGATATTCCGCCGTTTGACGAGAAAGATACCGTGCATTTGCAGCTTGCGGCATTGAGCAGTGAGGCGCACAGTATCGTGGATGAGCTGAAGTCGGTGGGGAAGCTCAAAGGCGGGGTGGTCGCCATGCGGCGTCAGGTGCGCAAAGCGGTCGCGCCGCAGATCGAGGCGATAGACGTACTAGCGCGCAAGCTGCTGGGGTTGTAGCGCGCGATCAATCTACGGCGAACTGATCCCCTGACCCCTGATCCCTGCCAGCGCCAAGCGCTCAAGCGCATGGCTAACAGGTTCCAAGCCCACTGAAGGGGCTGGGTGAGGCGGGCGCTTGTGCTGCCTGTCGGCCGTCGCGTGTTCCATTCCTGATCCCTGACCCCTGACCCCTGACAACTGATAACTGACCCCTCCCAACTGACCCCTGACAACCATCCCTTGCCCCCTGCGCCTTCTATCAGCCGATCCTTCCTTGACAGAATTTTTAGATTAGGCTAAATTATAGTGGAGAGATGTATCTGAAGCCCATTATCCGGGGGCAGTATCGTGAAAGCACCCACAAAACAGAACCTATCGCGGCGCGGGTTTATCGGGCTGGGGCTGGGCAGCGCGGCAAGCGCCATCGGCGCCGGCGTCCTTGCCCAAAGCGCGCTGGCACAGACCCCGCCCGAACCTACGCCAATGGCCGGGATGCACCATGCAGGCGCCGGGGATGTCCACGCGTCGATGTCCCAAATGCTGGTCGGGACGGTCGACCATGCGCGCAACGGTTTCGATCCCATGCAGATGCTCGTCGATTGGGATCACGGGACGATCACAGGCGAGACCGACGACGGCCGACCCATCCGTGAATACGACTTCTCGGCCGGAGATGTCGAGATCGAGATCGCGCCCGGCGTCTTCTTTCCGGCGTGGACGTACAACGGGCGTGTACCCGGCCCGTCCATTCGCTGTGCCGAAGGCGATCATCTGCGCGTGAATTTCGCCAACTATGGAAGCCACCCGCACACCCTCCATTTTCACGGCTTCCACCCGGCGGAAATGGACGGTGTCGAAGGGCAGTATCGCGGAGCGATTGCGCCGGGGGAGGCGTTCACCTATGAATTCGACGCTGATCCGTTCGGCTGTCATCTTTATCACTGCCACGCGGCGCCCCTCAAACGGCATATTCACAAAGGCATGTACGGCGCGTTCGTCGTCGATCCGCCCGGCGGACGCCCACCTGCTCGCGAGTTTATGATGGTGATGAACGCGTTCGACACGAATTTCGATTCGGAGAACGAGATCTACGCGGTCAACACCGTCGGCCACGAGTTCATGCGTCGGCCGATCCCTGTCAAAGTCGGCGAGCTGGTACGGATCTACCTGATCAACGTCGTCGAATTCGACCTGATCAACAGTTTTCACCTGCACGCCCACTTCTTCGACTACTACGACACCGGCACATCGCTGCAGCCCACGCTGCGCGTCGTGGACACGATCATGCAGGCGCAGGGACAGCGCGGGATCATCGAGTTCCGCCCGCGTTATCCGGGGCGCTATATGTTCCATGCGCACGTCAGCGAGTTCGCCGAACTGGGATGGATGGGCTTTTTCAATGCCGTCAACGAGCACGATTTCGCTGGCGCGCTGGCGGAGGTTGGGCTTGACGCGGAGTGGGATCACAAGAGCTTGAACGGCAGTACGTCGAAGTGACCGGGCCATTGTTCGAAAGTCGAGAGAGTGGGTCTCCTATGACGTCGTGTTCATTGAGCGATACAGCGTAGCATCTTCCCATCACTCAGCACCTTCAACTACTGCGTAGAGGACGCCAGCATGTCATCACAATCATCGTCGCAAGAAACGTCTACGCCTGTACGGCGGAGTATGTCGGGAGGCGCTTGGGTACTTGCGCTGGCGCCTCTGATCCTGCTGGGCGTCGTGCTGGCCTATCTCGTGGTCACGGGCGGCGGCTTGACCGAGCTGGCCGGCCCGCCGGTCGAGCAGGTGTCGATCCAGCGCATCACACTGCCTGACGCGGGAGTCATTCAGGTCGAGGTCGTCAACGACGGGCCGCAGGAAGTCACCATCCCGCAGGTTCAGGTCGACGACGCCTACTTCTACTTCGAGGCCAATCCGTCGACCACCATCCCCCGCCTCGGACGGGCGACCTTTACGATCCACTACCCGTGGGTGAAGGACGAAGCGCATAGGATCGCGCTGGTGTCGTCGTTGGGGGCGCTGTTTGAAGGCGAAATCCCGGTTGCGGTCGCCACCCCGCACACGTCGTTCAACCTGTTCTTGCAGTTCGGATTGGTCGGCCTGTACGTCGGTGTCGTGCCGATCGGGCTGGGCCTTCTGTGGTATCCCTTCATGCGCCGGCTGAGCAAGGCGGCGATGAACTTTATCTTGGCGCTCACGGTTGGCCTGCTCGTCTATCTGGCGATTGGCACGTGGCTGGACGCCAACGAGTTCGCGGCGGAACTGCCGGCGTTCTGGCAGGGTGTGCCGATGGTGCTGTTCATCGCGCTGATCACGTTGGGCGTGCTGCTCGCGCTCGGCGGCGCGCGGCGGGACGCGGAAACCTCAGCGTTGGGCGTCGCGTACCGGATCGCGTTCGGCATCGGGCTGCACAATCTCGGCGAGGGGCTGGCGATTGGCGCTGCGTTCGCTTCGGGCGAGGCGGCGCTAGGCACCTTCCTCATCCTCGGATTCACGCTGCACAACATCACCGAGGGCGTCGGCATCGCGGCCCCGATCGTCCAGCGCAGTCCGGGCATCAGACACTTCGTGCTGCTGCTGCTGATCGCTGGCGGCCCGGCGATCTTCGGTACATGGATCGGCGGCTTTGCCTTCGACCCGGTGCTCGCGACGATCTTCCTCGCGATTGGCGTCGGGGCTATCTTGCAGGTTGTGTGGGAAGTCTCCAAACTCGTCGCGCGGGACGCCGCAAAACAGCGTCAGCCGCTGGTGAATTGGGTTACGCTGGGCGGTGTTGTGGCCGGCTTGGCCCTGATGTACTTCACCGCTTTCATGGTGAAGTTCTAGGCAGGTTCGTTACGTGGGCGCGGTGCAGCAGATGAAGCAGGCGCCGCGCCCCGACAACCACGGTGGTTGCCACGCATGTCCCGCTGCGATAGGCTTGGGCGGTGTCCGACCATCCGAAGGATTCCGCCGTGAACGATCCGCTGTTGAGCTGGCGCAACGAATTCCCGATCCTCAGCACCTGCACGTACATGATTAGCAACAGCCTTGGGGCGATGCCGCGCGCCGTGTACAACACGCTGCACGAGTTCGCCGATACGTGGGCCACGTTGGGCGTGAGCGCGTGGGGCAAGCCGTACGGCAGCAATCCGACATGGTGGGAGGTCAAAGGCGCGGTGGGCGACAAGATCGCGCCGCTGATGGGCGCGCCGGCGGGCAGTGTGCTTGTCCACGAGAACGCCAGCATCGCCAACGGCATCCTGATGAGCGCGCTCGACTGGTCGGATACGCGGCGCAGCAAGATCGTCGTGTCGGACATGGACTTTCCGAGCGATGTGTATTCGATCCAGCGCATGCTGCCACCGCATATCAGCGTGCAGGTGATCCGCACCCGTGACGGTATCACCCTGCCGATCGACGAGCTGCTGGACGCCATCGACGAAGAAACGCGCCTCGTCAGCCTGTCGCATGTGCTGTTCCGCAGCGCATACATCATGCCGGCGGCCGAGATCGTCGCCAAGGCGCACGCGGTCGGCGCGCAGGTGCTGCTCAACGGCTATCACAGCGTCGGCATCATCCCGGTCGACGTCACGGCGATGAACGTGGACTACTACATCGGCGGCACGCTCAAGTGGATGTGCGGCGGGCCGGGCGGCGTATTCCTGTACGTGCGGCCTGATCTGCTCACGACGCTTCAGCCCAAGATCACCGGATGGTTCGCGCATAAGAACCCGTTCGCGTTCGACATCGATCACTTTGAGCTGCGCGACGATTATTACCGCCTCGCCAACGGCACGCCGGGGATCGCCGCGCTGTACGCGATCCAGCCCGGTGTGGACGTGATCACGCAGGTTGGCGTCGAGGCCATCCGCGCCAAGTCGCTGCGCCAGACTCAACTGCTGTTCGATCTCGCGGACGCCGCCGGATACGAAACGCGCACGCCGCGCACCGAGGCCGACCGCGCCGGCACGGTGACGGTCAATCCGCCGCACGCGTATGAGGTCAGCCGCGAGATGCTGGCGCGCAAGATCGTGGTCGATTTCCGCGCCAACGCGGGAATACGCATTGCGCCGCACTTCTACAACACCGACGACGAAGTGCGCGCGACCGTCGACGTTATCGGCGAAATCTTGGCCGATGGGAGCTGGCAGAAACACACGCAGGGCCGCGAATTCGTGACGTAGGCGAAAGGGACTGCTGTGAACATCGCGGATGCCCGGATGCACAGCCAGCGGTTGGTCGCGCCCGCCTTTGAGACGCCCGGCGAGGTTGTGCGCTGGATGGGCGCAATGCAGGCTCAGGACTACCATCAGGCGGTGTGGGCGATCGGCTCGCGCATGGCGAACCCGGCGCTGACCGCCGTTGAGACAGCGATCGACGCGGGCGACATCCTGCGCACATGGCCGATGCGCGGCACGATCCATTTCGTCGCCGCCGAGGAGGCGCGCTGGCGTGTCGAACTGGCCGCCGACCGCATCCGTTCTAGCGGCACAGCCCGCCGCCGACAGCTCGATTTGACCGACGATGACGTCAATCGCTGCCGCGACATCGCGGAGAAGCGTCTCGCAGGCCGTCGGCGGATGCAGCGCGGCGATCTGCTGCGCGCGTTCGAGGAAGGCGGCGTCAGCACGGCCGGCCAGCGTGGCTATCACATTCTGGGGCAGTTGGCGCTTCAGGCCGTGTTGTGCATCGGCCCTAACGATGGCAAGCAGCAGACCTACGTGCTGCTGGACGACTGGACGCACGGCGCGCCGTCCCGCCCGCGTGACGAGGCGCTGGCCGAACTGGCGCGGCGTTATGCAATCAGCCACGGGCCGGCCACCGCGCACGATCTGGCGTGGTGGGCGGGGATCACGGTCACAGACGCGCGGGCGGGGTTCGAGGCGGCGCGCCCGGACGTGACGCCGCGTGACATCGACGGCACGGTGTATTGGTCGGCGGACGGCACGGGCGATCAGACGGTCGGCGCGGGTCACCTCGCGCTTTTGGCCGGCTTTGACGAATACCTGCTCGGCTATCAGAACCGCGACGCGGTGATCGACCGCGCCAATGCGTCGGCGGTTTGCCCCGGCGGCAACGGCGTGTTCTATCCGATGATCGTCGTCGGCGGGCAGATCGTGGGGACGTGGCGGCGCACGCTCAGGAAGGGCCTCGCCGTGATCGGTCGCGAGGTCTTCCCCGGCGTGACGGTTTCCGATGACGCGTTCGCGTCGGCCGCGCGGCGCTATGCGGCGTTCCACGGCCTTTCGGTCGCATTCGAGACGTGACGAACTGTGATGGTTTGCGGTGGCGTGCGGGTTCGCCACCCTAAGCGCAGTGGGCTGACACGGCGCTCCGGGCGTTGGAGATGAATCGCCGCCGGTTCCCAAACCGCAGGCAGCGTTTATAATCGGGGATGTGTGCCCTCAAACGGAGAACGTCACCGATGAAAGAAGGACGCGAATACCTCGCGGCGAACGCCAAGAAGGAAGGGGTCGTCACGACGGCCAGCGGCTTACAGTACCGCGTGTTGACGCACGGCGACGGCCCCAAGCCCGGCCCGCGCGCTGAGGTCGAAGTGCATTACGAGGGGCGTTTGATCGACGGCAGCGTGTTCGACAGCTCCTACGCGCGCGGCGAGTCGATTGCGTTCTTCCTCTCACAGGTCATCCCCGGCTGGTCGGAAGGCGTGCAGCTCATGCCGGTTGGGTCGAAGTACGAGCTGACCATCCCCTTTGAGCTGGCGTACGGGCCGAAGGGCATCCCCGGCGTCATCCCGCCGCACTCCACGCTGATCTTCGACGTCGAACTGCTCAAGATTTACTAGGCCGGTGTTCGTAAGTCGAGAGATTCGGTCTCCCATCTTGCAGCGTTAGTCGAGCTATACGGCGCGGCGTTTTCTCATCACTCATCACTTTCAACTTCGTGCTTAGGCAAACGCATGGGGCGCAGCGCCCCAGACACGGACGATTGAACCTCACCCCCAGTCCTCTTCGCTGCGACGAGGAGGCTGGGGTGAGGTATCGTGCAGTCGATTCTCTGACAATCCACTCAACGCGCGTCGATCCACAGCGCGCGCATGAGCGTGTGCGGATCGCGTTCGTCTCCGCATGAGCCGAAGTACTGCGTCAAGCGTTCCAGATCGCGCTCTAGGAAGCTGCGCGCGTTCGGGTTGCCGTCGACCTCGACCACCTGCGGCAGGTCGATGACGGTGGGCTGATTGTCCCAGTACAGCACGTTGTAGGCGGAAAGGTCGCCGTGCACCATGCCGTGGCGCAGCATGATCTGTACCGTTTCGAGCACGGTGTCGAAGGCGGCGCGGGCTTGCTTGGCGGTCAGGCGCACCTCGGCCAGTGTCGGCGCGGCGAGGGCGTCATCCCCGCAGTAGCCCATCAGGATCGCGTTGGGCGCGATGGCGATCGGGCGCGGCACAGAAGCGCCGGCGTTGAACAGCGTTTGCAGCGCGCCGTACTCGTGCATCAGCCATGAACCGTGCGCGACCGCCTTGCCGAAGTCAGATTTCTTCTTCAGCGCGCGCGTGATGCGGTTGTTGCTCTGCTTGATGACATGCCCCTCGCTGTTGAGCGTGGAACGCCCCTCACGATACGCGCTGTCGTTCTTCATCGTGCGGAACATGGCGGGGCGGTAGACTTTGGCGGCGAGCAGGTCGGCGCCGGCGTTCGGGCTGCCGGCGACGCGATACACGTTGGCTTCCTTGCCGCCTTTGACACGGGCGAGGACGTCGGTCATCAGGCCCATTTCGTAGAACGGGCGCAGGCTGTCGAGCAGCCACCCGCCTTCAAAGAGACTGGGGCGATAGGTGATGTTGAAACCGCCTTCCAGCCCCTCAACAGCGGCGATGCTGTCCAACTGCTGCGTTTGAGACTTCTTCGGTTTATGGTTGGCTTTGACCTTGCGGCGGGTGCGCTCGGTGAACGCGGCTTCGTAGTCGGCGTAGCGATCCAGTTCCAGATCGAAATCGTCGTTGGGATCAGACGTGAAACGAGACAAGGCTCGGATTCCTTCGCGTGATTGTGTAGGTTGGGTGTTTGCGGGGCTGCCGGACGTTCTGCAAGCAGCAGGCGATGCACAATGGCTCCGCCGTCACGCAGACCGTGACGGGCGGCGCTGTGCGCCGTGCACGCCATGACCGGGGCTAGTCGGTCAGCACACCCCTTGCGCGAAGGAACAAGCGCGGGACTTGCGGGGAGGTTGGGTGACTACTTCTTCGGTTCAGGCGCGCCGATGCAAATGACGACCTCTGCGGCCGTGGCCGTGATCTCAATCATACGATGCGCCTCCTTGAGTCAATCGAACGAGGGATGTACAGAGTGTTGTACGTGAAAAGAATGCCCCCAGTTGCGCGGCCTGTCAAGCACCTGCTATTGGGGGCACTTGTGGCACATGAGCCGATCTTTAGCGAAGCACTAGACGTTGCCGCGAATCCGATGATCGGCCTGCCTGAACGATGCGCTTGCCGCATCTCCGCAGATGAGGCTGCGCCTAGGGGACTGGCGCGAAATTGCCCTTTGGTATATTTTGGTCACTGGATCAAAACCTACGACATGAGTTCAGAAAGTCCCGACGCGTCATGCTGCGAGTACGTATCATCGCTGTTATGCTCGCCATGAGCACAGCCCTGATCGGCTGCCAGCCAGATACCTCCGCACCTGCTTCAACGTCTACGCCCGCCGCGCCGACTCAAACCGTACAGCCGGCCGATTACGTGTTTGACGGCCATGTTGGGTTCAGCCGCGGCGGTCTCAATGTCCGACTGCGCAAGCCGCGCGGCTGGGAGACCTTTACGACGGACGGCGGCATCGTGGTCGCCGAGAAGTTCGGCACGGTCGCCGATCAGGGACAGCTCGCCGGCCTGATGACGTATGTGTTCCTCACGCCGCTGGACGACTTTCCGTTCGACATCGCGCAGGGGCCGGACGGGAGCGCCGCCGTCGATGTGTTATCCAGCATCATCGCAGACGACAGCTACGTCGGCGGGTCGGATGTCTCAGCGGTGGAAGGATTTACGTGGTCGGGATACGACGCCGCGTACTATCTGCTAACCGACCGCCAGACCGGCCTGCGGACGCTGGTGATCGGCGTCCCGCTGATGCAGCAGGGCATGCTGCTAACCGCGACGCTCAGCGCCCCGGCTCAACTACAGCCGGATATCCGGACGGCGCTGCCCTCACTGCTGGGCGGCTTGATGATTAACTCAACCCGGCTCAGCCCTGACGACTTGGCCGCCTTACCTGCCGAGCTGGTGTTCCCAGCCCCCTAAGAAGCGGATTGATGGGCGTCTGAGGCGGCGCGTTCTCTTTACTGCGGGGTCTTGAGCGATGCCGCCAGCGCGCGTTCGGCGTTGCGCCGGCGATAACCAGCGGGCGGCTTGGGCTGACGCCTCTGCAGCATATCGACAACATCGCGCAGGACGTCGTCGACAGGCGTATAGGTCATGCCGAGTTCGACCTTGCTGCGGGTGTTGTCGAGTTCCGACATCCACACGTCGCTGAACGGGGAACAGTCTGGCAGGAACCCGTTAGCGATCAGAACACTGCGCGGCACCGTGACGATGTTCGCGGTCACGTTCAGGGTATGAGCCAGCCGGTGCAGCAGATCGGAGAGGCTCAGGGTCTCATCCGGGCTGATGTTGAAGGCGCGACCGAACCCGCCCGCGTAGTCCAGCAGGCGCATAATCGCACGCACGACATCGTGCGCGTACACGTTGCGCACGGGGTAATCCGGCTGATCGGCGATCAGCACCGGGCCGCCGTCGCGCAGGCGCAGCACGTAGTTGTACAGCCTTAGGTATTGATCGCGCGCGCTGATGACCATCGGCAGGCGCAGGACGGTGGCCGGGAAGCCGGTGCGCGCATGAGCCTCCATCAGCACATCCTCGGACTGGCGCTTGTCGGAGCCGTACAGCCACTCCTCGTAGTCGTAAGTCCCGAAGGGGGGCGCTGGCATGATCGGCCCGTCGTAGTCGTCCTCGGAAAACGGGCGCGTCAGTCCATCGCGCACCAGATACACCTGCCCGGTGGACAGCGCGATGTAGCGGCCCGTGCTGCCGTTCAACAGCTGCGTGATCACCTCGGCTTCGGGGCGGCGGTGCAGCACGGTATCGACGACGACGTCGAAGGTTCGGCCGGTCAGGGCGCGGCGGAGCTGAACCGGATCGGTGCGGTCGACGCGCAGGCGGGGCAGCGTCTCAGGCAGCGTGTCCGGTGATACGCCGCGGTTCAGCAAGGTGACCCGGTGGCCGGATTCGAGCAGCGCCTCCGTCAGAAAATGACCGATCTGTCGGGTGCCGCCGATGATGAGGATGTTCATGCGAAGTGCCGTCCTAATGATCCGATCACGGCGCGCGCCGGCCGAGGCACGGCATCACCCGCACCGCAGCAGAACGATCTGCGCCGATGTCTTTGAGAATCCTGCATCTCCCTCGAGGGCGTGAACGACCCGCCCGCTGCTGTGCCGCTTCAACCCGCGGCACGGCATCTGCTTTGCATTATCAGCCCCATAGAGTATACCCTCAACACCGTGCAGGGGCATAGACAGTGCTGTATAATAATGATAGTATCTCTCACAGCGGGGCGTAGCGCAGTTGGCAGCGCGCACGCTTTGGGAGCGTGAGGTCGCCGGTTCAAATCCGGCCGCCCCGACACGCGGGCATGGTGTAGTGGTAACACAAAACCCTTCCAAGGTTTTGTCACGGGTTCGAGTCCCGTTGCCCGCTCTGAAGACGGGTCCATAGCTCAACGGCAGAGCGCCGGGCTCATAACCTGTTGGTTGCAGGTTCGAATCCTGCTGGACCCATGAACAAAAACACCCCGAGGCGATCTGCTTCGGGGTGATTGGTTCTAAACGGCTGCGAGTGGTGCTGCGGCGGGGCGCGGCCCCGCTACTGCGTGAGCTGGTCGAGCTTTTCGCGCGCGGCGGTGAAGTTCGGGTTAAAGTTGACCGCTTCGCGCAGGTTGTTGATGGCGCGGTCACGCTCGCCGAGCGCCTCGCGGGCCAGCCCCGCGTAGTAGAACGTCTCCTCGACATACTGCCCGCCGCCGTCGTTGAGGTTATTGCGGGCCAAGTCGATCATGTCTTGATAGCGGCCTTCCGCGTAATACGCTTCGAACGGCCCGAACTGATACCACAACATGCGCCATGGCAGCCCGATCCGCCGCGCTTCGTCATACGCGATCACCGCGCGATCCATGATGCCGAGCCGGACGAAATTGGTGCCCATGTTGAACCACGCGAACGCATTAGATCGGTCAGCGGTCGCCTCTGCCGTGGCGATCTGCAGCGCGTTCAGCGCGTTGGTCTGCGGGTCGGCGTTGGCGCCAAGCAGGTCGAGCAGGGCCGGTTCCGCGCCGCTGTCATACAGCACGATGTACGTGTAATTGAAGTGCTGCCAGAAGCGCTGGATGTGGTCGTAGCTGTAGCGCAGGTTCGGCCCAAGATAGCTGTCCTGCGTGATGAACTCGGCCGAGGCGTCGTCATAGCCGCTCACGAGCAGGTAATGACCCATCCAGCCCAACCGGTCTGGCTCCGGATCGTAGCCGGCTTCGATGATGACGGGGTAGTTGTTGGAGATCAGCAGCTTGAGCATGTCGAGGGTGCCGCCGACGCGCTCCAGCGCATAAACCGGGATCTCTGGAACCTGCGAGTTGACGAACTGAACCATCTGCCACGGGCTGACGTTCTTGTCCTCGCGGTTGGGCTTGAGCCAGCTTGCGGCGCGGCCCTGCTTGTCGGCATAACCGAAGTACGTCAGCGCATTGGTGAGCGTCGCCGGGCCGCAGTTGTTCCACCCTTGATACTCGAAGGTGATCCCCGCCAGCGCATAACTGGAAGGCAGCGGCGTGATCTGCTGGCCCATTGGGGGCGCGGGCGAGGGATCGCCCTCTTGCGCGCTGCTCGCAAACGCAGCGGTCAACAACAGCCCCAACATGACAGCGCGAACGATCAGTTTCATGGAGATACACCTCGACTCAACGGCGTACCAAGAGTATACCGTCAGCCTGTGTTGTCAATCCCGCCGCCGGGGGGACGGCCCAATGATGATTGCCCGACGCGCGCTATTCGGCCAGCAGATAGCGGGCGATCAAATGCGCCGTATGCACGACGGCATCCGTGTGCGTGCGCTCGTAGCTGTGCGAGGCATACACGCCGGGGCCGATCAATCCGACGCGCGCGCCGCCGCCCGCCCCCCAGTAAGCCGTCCCGTCCGATGCGTAGTACGGGAAGTAGTCGGGCTTGAGGGGGATGTTATGCGCCGCCGCCAGCTCGCGCAGCTTTTGGATCATGTCGAAGTGGTACGGCCCACCGCCGTCCGCGGTACACAGCGACACGCTGAACTCGTCGCCGTTGTGGCCGTCGCCGACGACACCCATGTCGACCGACAGCAGTTCGTCAAGCTCGGCCGGCCAATCTGCCGCGCCGCCGTGACCGACTTCTTCGTAGTTGGAGATCAACGCCAGCACGGTGCGTTTGGGCTTCATGCCGGCGTGATTGAGCGCGGACAGCGCCCCGTAGATAGCGGCGACGCTCGCCTTGTCGTCCAAGAAGCGCGACTTGATGAAGCCGCTGGCCGTCACCTCCACACGCGGGTCAAGGAAGATGAAATCGCCCACCTGAATGCCGAGCGCCTCGACATCGGCCTTGCTCGATACGCGCTCGTCGATGCGCACTTCCATGGTGCGGTCGGTTCGCTCGCTGGTGGCGGCTTCCTTGTTGACATGCACGCTGGTGTTGTTGAGGGCGAACGTGCCGCGATAGCGCCGGTCATCGGCGGTGCGAATCGTGACGTTCTCGCTCTCTGCGCCGTGGAGCAGCAGCCCGCCGATGCGATGAATGGCGAGTCGGCCGTTGGACTTGATCTCGCGCACCATCAGGCCGAGGGTATCGGCGTGGGCGGTGATCCCGACCGGCGGCGGCGCGGCGTCTTCACCGGGGATGCGCAGCATGAGCGCGCCTTTGCGGGTGAACGATGCCTCGACACCTGCAAGCGCGGTGAATCGCTCGCGGCAGAACGCCATCGCCTCGCGGTGATAGCCGGTCGGGCTGGGCGTGTTCAGCAGATCGACGAGGAACGCGACAAGGCTGGACGGGTCGATAGCGAGCGACATCTGGAATCAGTCCTCGGACAGCCGGCCGGCGGTAAGTTTCTGCTTGAACGCCTCCAGCCCATCCCAGTCCCCCTTCGCTGCAAAGGCGGCCTGCTTCGGCCATGACGGAATCGTCGGATGACGGCGGTAGTTGGCGGCGAGCAGCTTTTCGAGAATCGCGTCCGGATCGGCCGCGGCGATGTCGGCGAACGAGGTGAAACCAACCGCGTGCAGCGCCTTGTCGTAGTATGGCCCGATGCCTTCAAGCACGGTGAAGTCAACTGCTTTGGCGGTCTTGGCAGGTTCCGGTTCAGGCTCCGGCGCGGTGGTTCGGCGCTGCGCTGCGGGTTCCGGTTCCGGCTGGTGGTTCCGGCGCGGCGGGAGGTTCGG
>JZRA01000146.1 GCA_001567485.1 Chloroflexi bacterium OLB13 | reverse complement strand
ATGTGGCGCTGCTTGTGAGTAGATGAGCATGAAAGGACATTTCAAAAGTATAAGATAAGTTACGATAAACGCAAATTTTGTGCTGACCCAAGCATTATATTTCGGTCCATAGGATCGTCGCGTCTTCGTTGATACGCACGAGGATGTCCCGAAGCGCCACGTTATTCGGCGTCCACAACGCGCCGCCGGCCTCCGGGCTAAAACGCGTGTCCCAGTTGTTGAGCACCAACGACGCGCGCCCGATGCCCACAAGGTTCTGATACGGACGCACGAACCCGGTCCGCCAGCGTGCATTCATCACGTACGCGCTGATGTTCTCATACTGGCTGTCCGTGCCACAGTTGAGGTATTGCGGAGCCGTGCCCCCGCTGACGATCATCGGCCCCAGCATAGACACGTTCGCCGCTGTACCAGATGTGCATTCCAACTCAATGCGGATGCTCTGCGAGCTGTGCGGCAGGCTCCCGCTAACGGTCAACTGTGTCCAGGCCGACGTGCTCATAAGCTGCGCCGTGCCGTTGATCGACGTGCCCCCGCTGCTAATCAGCCGCAAGCGCATCCTCGGCGTCGAAGCCGATGACTTCACGTACAGCGAGCCGGTATACGTGCCCGACGCCTGCCCCGTAATGTCGTACAGCGATCCGTCATAGCCGAGCGCCAGGCGGTCGTTGGTGTCGACCACCGTAAGCGATACGCCGCCGCGCCCGTAATACTGCTGGTCTGCCGGGTCAAAGCCGGTGGTTGTGCTGACCAGACCGAATGCGCCGGCGGTGGTCTTGCGCTTCAGATCGCCCGCGTTGGCCGCCTTCTGGCCGAACAGGTTATCCGCGTCGCCGTCCGCTTTGAACAGTTCGACCCACCCGTTCAAGTCCCAGTCAATACCGACCTTCAACGTCATCGGGCCAGCCCCCGCAGTTCACGCCGCACCATCTCGCCAAACTCCGCCGGGTTGCTGCCGTAGGCCGTCACGTACACGTTAATCGGCCCGCCGTCGCCGCCCATGTTGTAGTCGCGCGCCTCGCGCCGCGTCAGCACGCGCTCGCCCTGATGCAAGCTGGCGATGTACCCGTCCCACGGCACGTATCCGAGGCCGCTGCGGTGACTTGGAATCCCAAAGGGCGTCAGTGTTTCGCCCGGTCCGTACCACTGCGCGCCGCTGTTTATGCCACCTTTCATGGTGCTCGGGTCGCCGACAAAGCCGCCCGTTGCCACTTCGACACCGCCGGCAATGCCCAGCTTTTCGAGCAGTTGGTCCACAAGGTTGATGACGTTTTGAACCATCTTGCCAAGTTCGTTGAACACCCGCCCCCAGCTTTCGACAATGCCCGGCCCTAGCAGACTGATGGCAAGCGCCAGCCCCGCAATGGCTGCGGCCAACAAGCCCACCGGTCCGAATGCGGCCCACGCGCCGACGCCAACAGCCGTTAGCCCGGCGGCGATCACGTCCAGCCGGCCGGTGTCGAACCCTTCCACAACAAAGGCCATACCGCCGAGGATTATGCTTAAGCCGAACAGTCTGCCAGACCCTAGCGCAAGTGATACCGCCGTGCCGAGCGCTCCGATACCGATGCCCATTTTCGTCAGACTGCCGGTATTGAACCCGTCGACCACCAACGCCAACGCGCCGAGCGCGACGCCAAGCACAAACACGTTGCCGACGCCCGCAAATATGGCGATAGCTGCTCCCAATGCGACCAGTCCTACCGATACTTGTAGCATGTTGCCGGTATTGAAGCCGTCCACAATCACGCCCAGCAACCCAATCGCCGCACCGAGCAGCAGCACCTTCGGCGACCCGGTAATGACAGCAACAGAAGCCGAAAGCGCGGCGATTCCCACCGCCACCTGAAGCATGTCTTGCGATTCAATCCCGTTAACAACGAGCCCAAGCGCCCCAAGCGCGATTCCAAACGCGAACAGTTTGCCACTGCCGGTCGCGAGTCCTACCGCGACGCCGATTGCGCCGATACCGACCGCAACCTCCCCAAAGCGGCCGGCTTGTATGCCGTTGATAATCGCCGCGACGCCCGCCAGCGCGATACCGAACGGCACAAACTTCTTGCCCATCAGGAACCCTGTTGCGACACCAACCGCAGCGATGCCAACCGCAAGTACCAGCAGGTTCCCCGTCTCCATGCCGTTGATAAAGACGGCGGCCGCGCCCAGCGCAACCGCCAGCTTCCCAGCCGGGCCGAATGCGACTTTGAGCACCGTGCCGAGGATGCCCATAACCACCGCGAGCAGCGCGCCCCCAATCACCAATTGCCCGATGCTCGATACCAGTTCCGGGTTTGCGGCGATCCAATTGCCAATCTCGTTCACAATCGGAACGATCTTGTTAATCATCGGCGTCAAGAAGTTATCCATGAACGGCGTAAACGCCTGAATCATCAGCGTTTCAAAACTGCCCTTCAGTTGTTCCAACGCCCCCGCAAAGCCTTGCATACGTGCCTCGGCCACGTCACCCGCGCCGGTGGCGTTCAACATGGAGTCTTGCATTTCGTCAATGCCACCGGCGGCGCGCAGGGCGTTAAACGCCGTGATACCGTATGACCCGGCTAGCGCCTCCGAGTAGTAAATCTGCTCGTCCATCGGCAGACCATCGAGCGCAAAATCGAGGTCGTCAATCACGCTGTCCAGGTCGCGGAAGTTTCCATCGGCGTCGTACAGGCTCACGCCCAAGTCGTTTAGGGCGTCCTGTGTCTTCTTGGTGGGGCGGGCGAGGTTCAGCAGCATCGACTTCATCGCCGTGCCGCCTTCGGCCCCCTTAATGCCGTTTTCAGCCAGCACCGCGAGCGCGGCCGCCGTCTCCTCAACCGACATACCGAACATATTGGCAACCGGCCCGACGTTCTGGAACCCTTGCGCCAAGTCGCCTACCGTAGCCGACGACGACCCGGCCGCGCGCACAAGCACGTCCGCCGTTCCCGCCGCGTCTTCAATGCCGAGGCCAAACTGTTTTAGCGTATCGGTGAGCAGGTCGGCCGAATAGCCGAGGTCCAGCCCCGACGCCGCCGCGAGGTCCATCACGGACGGCAGCGCCGCAATCGCTTCCTCGGCACTCGACCCGCTGGACAGCAGTTGCAAGAAGCCGGCCGCCGCGTCCTGCGCGCTGAACGCGGTATCCGCGCCCATCTTCAGCGCGAAGTCGCGTATGCGGTTGAGGTCATCACCGACTAGACCCGTGCGCGCGCTGATTTCGTTCATGGACGATTGGAACGACGCCGCCGTGTTGACCCCGACAACGCCGAAGCCAATCAGCGGAGCCGTTAGCAGGGCAATGTCGCGCCCCATGTCTTGCATCGTTTTTCCGAAGCCGGACATGCGCGCGCCGAAGCCCTTGACCTCGCTTTCAGCGCGTTTCATGCCGTTCTGTAGTCCACTGATGTCTGTGGAAATCAGAACTCGCAGGTTGCCAACGTCCATTAGTGTCTCCGCCCGCGCGCCAGCTTCTTCGGCTGTGGCGCGGCTTTTTGGCGCGCATCCCGCACCGCGAAAAAGTCGGTCACGTCCTGCGCACTCATCCGGTCTACAATTTCAAGCGGCCAGCCGCTTACCTCGGCGATCACTTGCCGATGTACGCGCCACTCGGTCCCGTCTGGTAATGGCTGCTGTTCCCCGCCGAACTTGAAATACAGGAACGCTGCCTTACTTAGTTTTTTCCCGACATCTCCTCGGCAAACGCCTGAATTACGGCGCGCCAGATGTTCAGGGGCAGGTCGAGGTACGTATCCGGGCTGTCCAGCACGTCCCACGGCCCCGCGACAATCACCCGTGCCAACAGTTCGGCGACAGGCTCTAAATCATTCGCTTGCGCGCTTTTCATCATGGTCTGCACGTCGCGCGCCCGTACCCGGCTCATATCGAACTTGATTGCGCCGGCATCAAACTTTGTCTCAGGCATCTAGCCCTCCATGTCGTAACGAATGGCAGGCGGCAGGGACGCCCCGCCGCCCGCGTCCTAGAACGTAGCGGTGAACGGGTTGCTGACTTCCGCGCCCTGTCCCTGAAATTCGATTGAGGCCATAACCGCGTCGTCAAACGGGATACTCAACGAGTTCTGCGTGACGATCACCGGCCATTCGCCCTTCGGGTTGCCGGCCGCCGTGCCATTCGGCCCGACGCGCAGCGTGCCCTCTTTGCCGATGTCTGCCGAGCCGTACGACGCCTTACCGGCCGTGCCGATGTACAACGCCTCCAGGCTGAAGCTGTAGTTTTTCAGCGTGCCCTTGTATGAGCGCGCCCCGTCAGCGCCGGCGGTGATGTCCGCCGTTTCCTGTTCGCGGGTGATCTCCAACGTGCGGGCGTCACCACTGAGGTTCGCCGTACCGCCGCTGTGGATCAACGCGACATACAGGTTCGCGCCTGTCATGCGATCTGCGACTGCCATTTGTCTGGCTCCTACTTACTCGCGCGGATGCGGTAGATGCCGCCGACGTGGTAGAACGTCTTGCGGTCGACCGGCTCCGCAAACTCGAACGCCGCCGTATGCTGACATGCCATGTGGAGCCAGCCACCATCGAATGTCAGTTCGGCTTCGTGAAGCGCCGTGCGCACCGCATCCGCCACAGACCCCGCCGTGGTCGGATTCT
This sequence comes from Chloroflexi bacterium OLB13, assembly GCA_001567485.1. Classification (GTDB taxonomy): domain Bacteria; phylum Chloroflexota; class Anaerolineae; order Aggregatilineales; family Phototrophicaceae; genus Flexicrinis. Next base: position 7,423 of record JZRA01000146.1, on the reverse strand, counting down.
CGCTTACGGCCTTCACCACCATCGACACGTCCAGCATGTCGGTCTGCTGCAAGTTCACACCGCCGCCGCTGTTGAACAGCACGACGATGTACGGGAGTGCCGCGCTCTGCCCGGCTTCGAGCCGGTAGATCGCCGTCGCCGAGGACAGCAGCGACGTGACACCAGAAGCGGCCTTGAGTTTGGCGATAACGGCTTTATAGACCGCGTTCAACATCGCCTATTTCTCCAAGAACCCGTCAAAGAACTTCCCGGAAATATCGCCTAAGTAACGCGCCGCCGGCCCCATGAACGGACGGGGAGCCATCCGCGTCGTGCCGAACTCCAAAAACGGCGCGTAGTCTACTTTTGTCCCGATCGCCCACGAGAACGTGTCCAGCTTTTCGGCCTTGATGCTGTTTTTGAGCGTGCCCGTATCCACGCCCGGCGGCTCGCCTGGCGACGACGGCGACACGGTGAAGCTGTTCTTGATATAGCCCTCGCCCTCAAACGCCAGTTTGCGCAGCACAATACCCGCCTTCTGTGGCGACTGGTCGCGCAGTTGTTGCAACTTGGCAAGGTCGATCTCGACCTTAAACGTCGCCGCCATTAGCCGAACCTCACAATCGTGGCGCGCTTGACAGCCGGCAGCGCGTTGTTTTGATGCAACTGCTTGACCTGATACGTCACGCTGTCCACAATCACCTGATCGCCGTCCACGAGGTCCGCGTCATACTCCACACTCAGCCGGTAGTACACGCGCCCTTCTTCCTGACTGGCGATAATCGACTGACCGGACATCTGTGCCAGCGGGTCCACGCGGCCCGCTACCGTGTCGACGGTCGCCCACGACTTGGCGGCGTGCCCGTAGTCGTCTACCGTCTCGGTCGCGCGCTGAATCGTCACCGTTTGCGGCAGCATACCGGCCACGTCCAGCCGCAGCGCCGCCAGTTCCGCCGCCGTCAGGATGCTTACCATGCGTCTACCCTCACCACGCGCCCGACGCCGCTTTCCATGTCGCCGCCGTAGCGCGTAATGCTCTCTGCCTCAAAGCGTTCGGCCATGTCCAGCGCGTGTTTCATCAACTGCGACCGCTTCACGCTGTGGTTATCCGTGCTGATGTCCATTGCCGTCAACGCCAGATAGCCGGCGCGCTTGCGCCACAACTCCGCCGCCGCGCCCTTGATGTCGTACTGCCGGCCCGATACATAGCGGTAGTTCGTACCCTGATCGTCGTCAAACGTGACGCGCCCGGCCTTGTAATTCACGCTGAAGTCGGCCGTACCGAATGCACTGCCGGCCTCGGTCGTGACCTCAAAGACGCCCGTTCCGCTGGCGATCTCCTCGACCGGCCGCCGCTGCCAGTAGAAGTCATAGTAGGCCGCCGTTCCGCTGGCATACTGCGCGCGTCCCGTCATCAGTTCCTTGAACGGGATTACGTACTGGTCGAGCACGTCTTGCAGGTCGTCGTCAATCCAAACCGTGCCGTAGCCTTCCAGCGCGAAATCCGAAGACGTGACCTGTGTCAGCGCCCGCAGTTCGTTGACGATGTTCTGCATACCATCACGAATAGCCACGGCTTACCACCTTCACTACCGCCCACAGCACCAGCCCGATGACGACCGGCGCGGCACAGCAGGCGAGGCCGTATAGGATCGCCCCAACGGGCATCACGTCAATCGGCCACACTACCACCGCGCACCGCCTACCACGTCATCGACGCAACCCATGAGCGCCGTTACCATTGTGGACCGGTCGTGCGTCTCTTTTACCCAACTCCGCACGCGCGCACGGTCGAGCAGCGCCACATCTTTCAGCGCGTCGACCATCTCCGCCGGGTCGCGCACCACGAACCCGCTTACGCCGTGCTCGACATGGTCCTTCTGCCCCGTCCAATCGAGGCACACCGTCGGCACGCCGCACGCCGCCGCCTCCAGGATGACGCGCCCGCCGGCCTCCGCCCGTGACGTGCCGAGCAGCACCTTCGCCGTGCATAACCACGAATTGAACGCGCGATTGTTGTCAACCGGCCCCAGGTACGCCACTTCGCCCGGTATCTCATAGCCGCCGATGTTGCTGCCCATGACGACCAACTGCACGCCCGCGCGCTTGGCGACCTCGAAGGCGATGTCCGGCCCCTTCAGCCGATGCAACCGCGCCACGTACAGCGCGTACGGCTCCGATTTGCTCACGAACGGATAGCGGTCTACGTCGATCCCCAACGGCACGCGCCGCGCACTCGGCAGCTGCGCCGCGCCCCAATCGCCGCCGACAATCGCGTTCGGCGGGAAGTACCGGCATTCGATGTCGGCTATCCAATTCAGCACCGGCATGTCCGGCGCAAGCTGGCTGAGTTCGTGGTAATGCGACAGGTCGATATAGGCGTCGTGCTGCGGATTGTCGAGGATCGCCTGCGCGTTGTCTTTTTCGTCGCCGGCCTTCACCAGCGCCACGCCCTCCGGCGCTTGCGAGTAGTTGCCGGCGTACAACGTGACCGTGTGCCCGCGCTCGGTCAGCCCTTCGATGATGTCCCACGCCATGCGCCCCAGCCCGTGCCCGCCTTCCGGCAGGGTGGGCAAGCGGGTGTCTGAAATCAGGCCGATGTCCACTAGGCGCTCCCCTCCGGTACGAACTTTGCAAGCGACCACTTCAGAAACGCGACCTCCGCCGGCGTCCGTTGCTTCACGTACGTGCGCGACAGCGGGTTGAACACGCCCGCTAACTGGTGCCGGTATTGCGGGAACGCCTCGTAAAAGCGTTCGATCTCCGCGTTCAGCCGGTCAATCTTGTGATACGCGCTCAGGTCTTCAAACTGCTTGCCGAAGCGCGCGGTCATGTCTTGCGCCGGGTTGCCGCCCCACGTCGTGTCCGGCATGACCACCTTCGCCACGACGTTGCTTTCGCCGAGAATCAGCGCACGCGCGCCGATCAGCCGCGTACCGCCGACCGTCACCCGCCCCACCAGCCACGCATCGCGTTCGATGCACAGTTCTTGTTCGCTGTCGAACCGGCAGCCCTGCACCGGGTCGCCCCAGCGCGCGTGCGTCCAGATTTGCGACCCCTCGCCAATGCCCACGAAGTCTTCAATACGCAGGCCGCCGCGACTGTCCAACGTCACGCCGCGCCGGATGTATACGCTCCGGCCGATATACAGCGGCTTCGTGCCCGTTGCCAGCAGACCATCGCCAATGCGCGTGTAGTCGCCTACAACGAAATCGGGTACAAACACCTTGCACCCGTCCCCAATGCTCACGAAATCGCCGATTTCGAGGCATTCCGCGCGAATCTGCACGTTGGCCCCGATGGTGACGCCAATACCGATCTTCAGCCGCTTGGCGTCAATCTGTGCCGTCGGGTGAATGGCGTTCTGGAACGTCACTTCGCCCCCTTGCGCGTGCGCTTCGGTGCCTCCGCCTTCGCTTGCGGTTTCGCGTACCACGCAATGCCCAGCGGCCAGTCGTAATTCAGTTCGACCACCCAGCCCGGACCTTTGATTTCCTCATAGAACTTCTTCACGCCGTCACACTGATGCAGACCGTATACGTCGTGCAGCGCCACCACCTTGCCGGCCAGCGGCGCGAAGCGGTTGTAGTCGTCACGCACGCCGTTGTAATGGTGGTCGCCGTCAATGAAGATCAGGTCGAACTCGCGGTCTGGCGTGTAGTCGCGGCTGTACGTCTTGATGAACGTATAGCCCTGCGTCGTGGCCGCGTCGCGGTAGTCGATGCTCACCACGTCCCAGCCCATGACCTCGCCACAGAAGCGCGCCAGTCCGCCGCCCTGCGTGCCGATTTCCAGCATCGACCGCACGCCGAGCACGTCCATTTTGCGCAAGAACGCCGCCAACTCTTTCGGGTTCTGGCTGATGCTCCAGCCCGCGCCCGGCGGCAGAATGTCGACCGGCCCGACGCCCTGCTGCGTGCCCGCCTCGCGGATCGCGCGCTCGATGTCGTCGGCCGAACGGTCGGTGAGTGTAATGGTCATTCCTGAGCCTCCAGCTCGCTTTGTCCCTCCGCCGCATACGCGGCGTATTCGCAATCGCTGTTACAGAACGGCGCGCCCGGCGCGTTGCACGCGCACGGCGTCGGGTACGGGCTGAACGGCTCGCCCGCACGCAGCTTCAGCCGCGCCTCCGTCCGCTGCACACGCGCGCCCTCGATGCTCTGCCGGTCGGCCACCTGTGCCAAAATTGCCGGCTTCATGTATTCGTTCCACACCGTGTCCACGTCGTATTGCAGCGCAAACGCCCGCGCCTTCGCGCGCAGCGCCTCGTCGCCTTTGGCCGCGTACGCCTGTTCCAGCGCCGCTACGATCTTCGACGGCTTGACGACGGCCTGCTCGGCGTACTGCAACGTAATCAACTGATCGTCTAGCGGGTCAATCGGGATTTTCCAGCCCGCGCCGCACAGTTCCGCTTGTGCCGTGGCGTCGGTCACAATCACCGGCGTGCCGGCCGCCTGCGCCTCGACCACCGGAATACCGAAGCCCTCGCCCGCGCTGGGCAGGATGAAAACGTCGGCCGCGTTGTAAATCAGGTTCATAATGGCCGGGCTGTAATCCCCGCGCACATGCCGGTACACATCCGGCAGCACGAGGTTCGTATCCGGGATGCCGTAGAACTCGGCGATCTTGTGGACGTGTACGCCGCCCATCGTCGGGTAGGCGTCCGTGTGCAGGTACAGCACCGCGCCCGGGTGCGCCTTCACGAACACCGACCACGCCTTTAGCAACGACCGGATTTGCTTGCGATCCGGGTAGCCTTTGTTCGCCGCCACGCAGACGGCTACAAACGCATCGGCGGGGAGGGAGAGTGTCTCCCGTGCCGACGCGCGGTCGACCGGCGTATACACCGCCGTGTCCACCCCATGCGGAACGTACGTGTTGCGGATGCCGGCCGCGTCCAACAGCCGCTGGCCGTGGCGCGACATGCTCCACACATAGCGGCAGTGTTCCAGCTTCTCTTGTACTTGCGGCGGAATGGTTACGTGGTCAATCGGGCACCACGACGTGAGGTTGGGGATTTCGCGCAGCTTGTCGTTGGCGTACACCCACACGTCGATCAGCAGAACAAAGGCGTCCGGCTTGTAGTGCTCGTAATGGGCGAACATGATGTCTTCGCCCCAGTCGTGATGTGAGCCGGGAAGGTGAACAATGCCGTCGGCTTTGAACACCTTCCCCCTATGTCCGAAAAACGCGCTGATGATCGGCTCCCAGCCCTCTTTCGCCATCTTGCGGGTAAAGAGGTCTGTTTGCACGCCGTAGCCGGAGGGACTCAAACTTGAGTTCGAATGAATCAGTATGGTTAACGGCTTGTCAGCGATTTCTGTAACTACACCTGCGCTCGTTGCGGGGTGTATCGCGCCAAATCTGAGCCGAAGCTCGTTACTCACCACATTCGCGCCTTTGCCACTCATCCGTCACTGCGCTTTGACCCGGCGAACCTCGTAACGCTTTGCGAGAAATGCCACCGTTGGGTGCATAGCAAAGCGAACAAGGCCCGCCGTTTCATCATTGATTAGCTCGGCGTGCTCGCGTCGCCGATGACCTTGACGCCCGACGCCTGCCGGTTGACGCCCTTGCCGAAACGATGCACCGCGTGGAAGTCCCACGAACGGGTGCTCGGCTGACGTTCCATTTCCAGCGCGTAATCGGTACGCACGTCGTAGATGATGGCGTCCGGCCCGAACACGCCCTGCCACACGGCCGTGCCGGTGCCGATGGCGTTGCTCAGGAACCAGTTCACCCCGATAAAGCTGCCGGTGAAGTACTGGCGCATGACCTCGTTGAAGATGTCGCCGCCGTACGATGCGATCGGGTTCGCGGTCCAGCCGGTGTTCTGTGTCGCCACGTCATGGTACGCGAACGGATGCAGCACGCCGTAGCGCGGGCCGGTGTGGCGCGCGCCGTTCAGGATCGCCACCGCAGCGGCCAGATGCGCGACCGTCTGCGCCGAACCCGCCGTTCCGACCGAAGCCGAGAAGTTGGCGAATTCGTCGACGATCTGCTCGTCAATGTAACGGCCCATTGCGCGCCCGAGACGGATACCGACCGCATTGGCCGCGCCGTCCGGGTCGGTCGCCTGGAGTTCGTCGGTCAGCTGCTCGGCGGCGGTCGCAATCACCGGAGTAATCGTGCCGTCTGCCGTCTTGACCTGCGTGCCAAACGCGGCCGCCGAACCTTCGCCGATGGTCCCGACCGTCACCTGGCTGTAGGCGCTCAGGATACGCGGTGCCATGCCGGTGGCCGTCTTGCGGGTGACAAGGCGAGGCATCAGCACTTCCTCTTCGAGGACGAACTTCGCCATGTCGTAGACGTTGTTGAACAGCGAATTGAGATTCGCGACTTTGGATGTGGTTGCCATTGGTTGTTATCCCCCGCGCCGGAAAATCCGAGGCTCCTCGGTTTCGGCGCTCGTTGCGGGTGCGGAGCCGAATACGTTCCCGCCCCCGTAGAGTTCCTTCAGCATTTGTTCGCGGCTTTTGCCCTGCGGCGATCCAGCCGGCTTTGCCGTCGTCGCGCCCGCCGTCGTTGCGGACGGCTGCGCAGGCGTCGGCATCAGCGCCTTGATCTTTTCCGCGTCGGCTCGGATGCTGTCCTCATCCTCCCCGGTCAGACGCTCCGCCAATGCCGCCGGCAGCCCCAACTCCGTCCCGATGCGCGTACGCAGCAGCGCCAAGTCGCGTGACTTGACCTCCCCGCGCAGCGCCTCCAGTTCGGCCTTGTACTGCCCGGCCAACGCTTCAAACTCTTTGTTGGCCTCTAGTTCTGCGGTTTTGCGCTTGTCAGCCTCTGCCGCCAGCGCCTGAAGCTGCTTTTCGGCATCGCGCAACTTCGTGCGCCAGCCGGCCGCTTCGTCCCGCAGTCCCTTGACGTAATCCGCGTCGAACGTCTTTGGCGTTTCCGCCGCCTGCCCCTCGGAAGTCTGTTCTTCGGGGGTTACATCATCTGGCATCTAGCCCTCCAACACACCTAAGCCGTAGTCCGCCTTCCCAAGCGCAATGTTCATCGCCTGAGCCGGCGTCATCGGCATGCCCCGCGCCGCGCTGACTTCCACAAGCCACTGCGCTAACTGCCGGGGGAGTACGAGCCGACGGACGCGGGCGTGAGCTTGCGGGGTCCGTTCATCGAAACCCTTTTGCCGGTAGCCTTCGCCGTCGATATGCGATTCAGGGGTGACGACGCCCATGCGCCAGAGGTCATGTAGGCGGGCGACGTGTGCCGGGTCGTGTAGATGCAGCGGCGCTAAAGCGGCCACCAACTCGTGAAACTGGCACAGGATTGGATTCGTTTCGTACGGCCCCGCCTGTAACAGTGTTTGTGTCATGTCCCGTCACCCCTACGATAAGCGTAGCGCACGCGCGTAACAAAATACCCAAGTGCTAAACGCGTTACGCATCAGCGGCCGCGCATCTCCGTCAACGTCGCCGCCCGCAGCATCTCCCCGTAT
>JZRA01000145.1 GCA_001567485.1 Chloroflexi bacterium OLB13 | reverse complement strand
GCCACCGCCTACTGGAATGCCCATCGCCATCCGTTTGTCTGGGGCAAGCGCCGTCGTCATCATCCGCGCCGCCAATCCGGTATCGCTTCCTTACCTAATGTTGCTTGAACTTATCGGATGTACCACTTAGTCCCATGATGGGCAAGCCGCGCTGGATCCTGCCGACGGCCGCGCTGGTCGCCGCGATTGCCGTGATCTTCGCGTTCGACCTGACGCCGTGGGTGCGCGGCGGTTTCGGATGGCGCTGGGCGTATGATCCGCTGCCGCTGACAGCGTGGATCGTCCCCGCCGCTGTCGTGACGGTGTACGGCATAGGCGTGGTGATCTTGTACGGGCGAACCGACTCCCGTGCGCTGATCGTGTGGTCGGCGGGCGGCGCGGTCGTGCTGGCGCTGGCGGTCACGGCGACGCGTGAGGGTGACGCGTTATATGGGCTGTTCGCGCGCACGATCAGCAAAGTCGGGACGGGGCCGTTCTGGCTAAGTACGCACGTCGACTGGACGGGCGGCGGCTGGCGCGACTGGACAGCCGTAATGCAATCCGCGGGCGGACACTTGAGCAACCTACCGCCCGGTTGGCCGATGCTGTATGCACTGCTGGCAGGCGTGGGTGACGCGCTTCCCGCCATCAGCCGGCCGATCAGCGATGCGCTGTGGCCGTATCAATGCCAGAACTTCGACGTGCTGGCGTACACGCCGGGGCAGGTCTCGGCGGCGCTGTTCGGGATGCTCATGCCGCTGTGGGCCGGCCTCGCCGCGATCCCGCTGTACCGGCTGATGCGTCGGCTGTCCGGCAAACGGGCGGCCGATCTTGCGGTCGCCTTATGGCCGTTGACACCGGCGCTTGCTGCATTCGCCGGCAGCATGAACACCGTGTATCCGCTGGCGACGCTGTGGGCGGTGAGCCTGCTGGCCGCGGCGATCTCAGCGAAACGCGCGCGCTATCAGGCAGCTGCGGCGATCGGGGCCGGGTTGGTCACGGGGATCGCGCTGTTCTTCAATTTCGCATTCGCGCCGCTTCCGCTGATCTTGGGACTGTTCGCGCTGACGTTCGGCCTGCACGTCGAACGGCGCACGCTCGCCGCGCTGATCCGCACCGGACTCTTCGCCGCGGCCGGGTTTGCGGTGCCGTGGGTGCTGTTCTGGATCGCTGCTGGCCTGACTCCGCTCGATCTCATCCGGGCGTCGTTCGCGTTTCACCTCGACCTCGACCGGCCCTACGCGTTCTGGGTCGTCATGCACGCGTGGGACTGGCTCGTCTGGGCCGGCGTCGGGCTGATCGTGCCGGCACTGGTGTCCGCCGTGCGCGGCTGGCGTGACCGCAGCGGGCTGGGCGCGTTGAGCGCGGCGCTGTTGATCGGCATGCTGATCGTCACGCTGAGCGGCACGGCGCGTGGTGAGACCGGGCGCGTATGGCTGGTGTTCACGCCGCTGCTGCTCGCGGCCGGCGCTGATGGGCTGACGCGGGTCAATCCGCGCGCGGAACAGATCGCCGTGTTCGGCGCGGCGCACGCGCTGTTGATGCTCGTGCTGGCGATGTCGCTTCCGGTGGTGGGTCTGGACGTCACGCCGTCGCCGTCGCCGGATTCCGCGAGCGCAGCACGGCCCGCCGATGCCGTCTTTATGGGCGCGGACGATACGCCGTTTGCGCACTTGACCGGATGGGACGCCGCGTCTGACGGAGAACGGCTTTCCGTGCGCCTGACGTTTGACGTGTTGGCGCGCGCGCCGGAACCGTATTGGATCGGGGCAATCCTCGTGCCGGTGTCGGGCGATCCGGTCGCTGGCGAACCGCAGCAGCCCCACAATGCCGACGGCGTGACCGTCCCCGCGACGTGCTGGCCGCCGGGATCGCGTGTGAGCGCCACGATCACGCAGCCGGTCGGCGTGGCATCGCTGGACGGCGCGTATCTCAGCATCGCGCTGTACGGCGCGCAGACCGGCGATGGGCCGCTGACCGTTGTGACCGGGACGGGCGCGGAGCGTCAGGTTGGCGTAGGCCCGGTGCGATGAACGAATTCGCTGCCCGTGCTATGATGGATGCGGACGGAATGGGGGGCTGATGCGAGTTCGTGCGCTTCGAGGGCTGTTGGCCGTAATTGTGATGATCGCGGGGTTCACGTCCGTCGTGCGCGCCAGCCCTGACGACGGCAGCCAGATCGACGTGCTGGTGCTGATCGGTCACAATGCGCGCGCGATAGCCGGCGGGACCGATCAGCTGGCCGTGGGATTTATCGAGGCGGCGTTCGACAGCGTGAATCAGGCGTATGCGACGGCCGGCGTCAACACGCAGGTGCGGATCGTCGGGTATCAGCCGGTATTCTTTCTTGAGCAGGTCAACGGCGATCCGAACACCGACCTCAACGCGCTGACCGGCACGATAGACGGCGTGCTGGACGAGGTTCACGCGCTGCGCAGCGCCTACGCCGCGGACATCGTTGTGCTGGTCGCAGGCGCGTGGTTTGCCATCTATGACGGCAACGGGCATTCTGTCCCGCCGTTTGATGACGACCTCGGGTTTATGATCCTCGAAATGCGCTACATCGAGACGCAGGCTGCGATCCGGTGGACGACGCGCGCGCTCGGCGTCGATGCGCTGCCGCCGTTTACCACGCCGCAGATCGACGCGCTCAACGCCAACCGCATCACCGTCGCCAACTATCGCGAGTCGGATTCGCGAACGATTGGCGCGGTCGAGCTGGCGATCAATGGCGGGTTTGAGATGGATGCGGATGCCGACAGCGTGCCGGATTTTTGGAATGCGGTGGGCTGGCAGCCGGGCGACAAGCAGACGTGTGACGCGCCGGCGGGGTCGAACGGCTGTGTCGTGAAGCTCAAGCAGGGCGTCACGGATAAAAAGCTCAAGTCGAAGATCGTTTCGCCGCCGGTCTCGTTGATGGACACGGTGACGGGGTCGGTTCGTGTGCTCACCAACGGCGATACGTGCGTTCTGGTCAAGCTTGTCGTGAAGTACGCCGACGTCGCAAAGAGCACGGCAACGACGACCGACTGCTTCGCCGCGGCCGATGGATGGCAGACCGTGAGCGCGGCGGCACAGGCGGTCGGGACGGTCAACAAAGTCAAGGTGACGATCAGCGCATCGGGGCAGGGCAAGGCATGGCTGGACGACGCCTCGATCCTGAAGACGCCGTTCGTATTGGTAGGAGGCCCCTGATGCGCCGGCGACTGCTGACTGTTATCGTCTTGGGCATCGTGGCGATTCTGGGCGGGTTTGCGGCGTCGCAGCCCGCTTCCCGTGCCGGGCGCGCCGCTGTTCGGTGACGTCGATCCGGCGCGAAGTGCCGCGGTTACGCTGCCGCCGCTGCAAGTCGGCACACTGCGCTGGCGGCTGGCGGCGTGAATGTGGGGCATGGATGCGCTGCGCGCGCCGACGCTGGCGTTCAACCTGTTCGACGATGTGTCGATCACCGCGCACGGTGGCGTACAACCGTCGGTGAACCGGCAGGCGTCCCGCGTAACGTTGTGGACGGGGCAGGTCGTCGGCGCGGACTTGTCGGCGGTGGTCGTCGCCAGTGACGGCGCGGCGCTGGATGCGCGCGTGGTGATCGGGGGGCGGGTGTATCACGTCCAGCCGGTCGGGGCGGATATCGTGCGCATCAGCGAGATCGACATGGCAGCCGGCCGTCACGACGCGCAGGGCCGGCCCATCGACGACGCGTGCCGTATCTGCCGACGCCAGAGGACATCGCGCACGGTGAACGGGCGCGCACAGCGATCCGCGCGGACGACGGCACGGTTATCGACGTGATGGTGGTGTACACGCCGGCGGCTCAGGCGTTCCTCGGCAGCGAGGCGGCGATCCGGGCGGCCATCGAGGCGACCGCTGCGCTGACCAACCTGACCTATCAGAACAGCGGGGTCGGGTTCCGTATCCGGCTCGTGCACGTCGCGCAGGTCGATTATGTCGAGCAGGGCTACAACGACCTCAGCCGCTTGGCGGGTTCATCCGACGGGTACATGGACGTTGTTCATCAGTGGCGCGATCAGTACAAGGCCGACCTCGTCGCGCTGATCGCCGGGACGCCGGTGGCCGACCGCAATTACTGCGGGATCGCCAACCTCGCGTTGGGCATGCCCGCGCCGGGATCGGCGTTCAGCATCACCGAGGCGTTGTGCATCAGCGACATCACGTTCGCGCACGAACTCGGCCATAACATGGGCAAGGCGCACGACCGCGCCAACGGCTATGTTGCGATTGACTCCTACGCGTTCGGCTATCAAGATGAGAGCGAAGGCGCGGGCGATTACGGCGATTTCGTCACGGTGATGGCGTACAGCACCGGCGGCGAATGTCCGTCGAGCTACATCGCCGGGACATGCCCGGCCATCGCGTACTGGTCGGATCCGGACGCGACGTACAACGGCAAACCGCTGGGCCGTCCGGGCGTCAACGGTGAGGACAACGTGCAGTCGCTGGCGAACACGCAGTACCCGATTGCCAACTACCGCGTGTCGGACGATGCCGGCAGCACGATCCCAACCCCTGTTCCGACGCTCACGCCGATCCCGACGCCCGGCGGCCCGCCAGCGTCCTATCCGCTGAACCCGTCGTTCGAGATCGACATCGACGCGAACGCGCTCCCTGATGGCTGGGCGTGGTCAGGCGTCGTCGGCGCGTTGAAATGCGACAGCGCCAAAAGCGCCGATGGGACGTGTTGGGTTAAGCTCAAGCCCGGCACGACGATCCGGCAGAACGTACCGTTTCAACCGGCTGATTTCGCGGCTGGCGCCGATGTATCGGTCGGTGTGATGGTTCGGCCGCTGGATGCGACGCCGGGATGCTCGTGGGCGGTTCTCAAGCTTGTCTACGACGATCCCACGGCGGGCGCGCTCGGTGATGGCAAGGATACGCTGAGGCTTGCGCTGCCTACCACGCCGGATCGGCAGTGGACGTTGACAGCGGGGAACCTGACCATCGACGCGGCGGTTACGGCCGTCAAGCTCAGATTCAAGGCGGGGACGTGCGGCGGCAAATGGGGAGTCGATATCGCGAGCCTGACGGTGAACTAAACCTCCGATGCCTTGACGCGGGCGACCACAAAACTGCCGGCCAGCAGCACGATCAGCGAGACGACTCCGGATCCGATGCACACCGGCAGCGAATACTGCTTGGCTCCGATCAGCGCCAGCACGAGGCTGATCCCTGCGCCGATGAACAAGACGAACATGACAGCGCGCGCCATCATACGGGCGACGATGCGGTCGCGGGTCATCCCCCCTCCGTCATCACAAGCGTGACGTTGACCTTGCGGCCAAACGCCGGAAAGCGGATTTCGTCGGAATGCACGAACTTCACGGCCAGATCGCCGGGGTCGCCTTCCGTGACGATGTGCTTCTGCACGCTCATGCCAAGCGGCTGACCGGCCATGATGGCGAACGCCATGAACGTCACCGTGCGCCAAAAGTGCTGGCCTGTGAGCTTGCGCCGTCCCCACAACATGAACACGCCGACCAGCGCGGCCAGCGTGCCTTGCACGATCAAGTTCGTGCCGCAGCTCGGGTGAACGGCGAGATTGTGCTCACCGGCCTTCATACGCTTGAGCGCCTCATGCACGGCGGACTCCACGGCGTCGGAGCTGGCGTTGTGCAGCAGGATGAAGCCGAACGGCTGGCTCACGCCGGAGACCCGCAGCGTCGACATCTTGCGCTGAAGCATATATACGGTGGCGTGTTCGAGCGCATGGTTCCGGCGCAGCTTGCGGATCGGGCTGAACCACAAGACCGGATGCGCGCGCTTGGCGAGGTTTTCGATCATGATGGGTCATCATCCTGACTGCTGCCACGGTTGCGCAGCTTATTTCCGACCCATCCACCGAGCAGCGCGCTCATGATTCCGGGTGGCTCGGCGGATTTGATGGCGTCGTCGTCGAACTTCCAGTGATAACGCCGGTTATACCACTGCTCGTAGGTCTCGGCGGCGGAGGCGATCACCGGCTCAAGCGTCGTGTGATCGCGCGCGGCGAGGGCGGCCCGCAGGTCGCGCAAGGTCGCCATGACCGTGTCGAGGACGCGCACGACATCCGGGCCAGAATCGCGGAGGATCGCCGCGAGGTCGTCCGGATGCGTGTCGAACAGCGAATGCGTTAGCGCGCCGAAGGTCGGGTTGGTGTTGCGCTGCACGTCGCCCCAGCCGGTCGCGCGGCTGAGCGCAAGGTAGTACCCCAGACCAAGCACATCCGGCAGCACTTCCGTAGCCGCCATGAGGACGTCATGCTCGGCCGGATCGGTGAACTTCGTGCGCGAGCCGAGGATGTGGCTGAAGTCGGCCGCAAGCTCGATTGCTTCAGGGATGCTGGTCACGCTCGGTGTGATCAGGATCAGCCCTTCGTCGAACAACGCCTCGCTGGCGCGGTCGGCGGTGTCGACCGGATCGAACAATACGGCCGGGTTGAACAGCGGGGTCATGCCGATCATGTGGGCGTCATTCTTGAGCTGTTTGTCTGCCCACTTGATCGGTTCTTGCTTGAGAGGCGAGAAGTCCAAGACGACAGCCCCGGGGCGCAGGTCGGGTGCGAAGTACTCATAAGCGGCCTTGACCTCAGCATAGGGCAGGGCGAGCACGACGATATCCTTGCCGCGCGCCGCGTCTGCCGGATGGTTGGCGATGGAATCGACCGCACTGCGCTTCTGGGCCGCCTTCGTGTCGTCGGGGCGGGTGCTGAATCCGGTCACGATGAACGTGTGTTTGGATTGCGCGCGCGCGTTGTAACGCTTGAGCGCCAACCCGACCGATGTGCCGACGCGACCGAGACCGAGGATGGCGACCTGAACTTCTGCCATGGCGATTTTCCTAGAGGTGGGCTAGACGAGCTTGGCGTTCACGGTCATCGGCACAGCCGACAGCGCGCGCGAGACGATACATCCCGTCTTGGTCGCCTCGGCCATCTCTTGGAACTTGCTGTTATCGATCCCGGGGACTTCCGCCTCTACGTCGAGGTCGATTTTGCTGATGGCGAAGCCGGCCTCGCCTTTGGTCAGGTGAACTTTCGCGGTGGTGCTGACGCGCTTCGCGGGCGTGCCGTTGCGCTCCAGCGTAAGGTTCAACGCCATCGCGTAGCATCCTGCGTGGGCTGCGCCCAGCAGTTCTTCGGGGTTCGTGCCGGCGCCGTCTTCAAAGCGGGACGGGGCCGAGTAATTTTGTTCGAACGAGCCGTAGCTCAGTTTGCCGGTGCCTTCCTTGAAGGTGCCCTGCCAGACGGCTGTCGCGTTACGGGTTGGCATACTGTGAATTCTCCTTGTAGGTCGAAGTCAATACCGCCGCTTGAGTATACATCATCGGTTGAACGGGAAGGGTTAGAAGCGGGTTAGGTTCGCAGGTATGACGCGCCGTTGACATCGAGGATCGCGCCGGTCATGAATTTGGCCTTGTCCGAGGCTGCGAAGACCACGGCGTTTGCGACCTCCTCGACGGTGGCGACGCGGCCATAGGGCGACTGTGCGCGAATCGAATCACCCGCGGGGCCGTCGAGATGTTCGGTCGCCATGTCGGTATCGACCCAGCCCGGCGCGACGCTGATGACGTGGATTTGGCGCGGCGCGAGCGCGATCGCCAGCGACTGGCCCATGCTGTTCATGCCAGCCTTGCTTGCGCCGTAGGCCGGGCTGAGCGGCTCGCCGCGAAACGCGCCGCGCGAACTGACGTTCACGATGGCCCCGCCGTCCGCCATCACCCGCACTGCCCAGTAGATCGCGTCCGCGGCGGCGATCAAGTTGGTCTGAACGATGGCGTCCCACTGCGCCCGCCAATCATCGTCGCTGGCGCTCAAGATGGGGTGTTCGGTGTAGATGCCGGCGTTGTTGATGAGGATGTCCAGCCCGCCCAACGCGCTGGCCGCCGCGTCGACCATCGCCCGCGCCGCGTCGCGCTGCGAGAGATCCGCCTGTACGAGCGCGTGACCTGAGCCGGTCAGCCGCGAAAGCACCTCTGCGGCGGCGCTCGCGCTGTGGTTGTAATGCACGGCGACCACCGCGCCTTGTGCCGCCAGCATCCGCGCGACTCCCGCGCCGATCCCCCGGCTAGCGCCGGTCACGAGCGCGCGTTTCCCTGCAAAGTCCATCGAACCTCTCCTCCGTCTATACGACGCCCGACGACCGCCCACCGGCCCCCGGATGAACTCCCGCCGTAGGCGCGGGATAAGCCGCCATGACGTATAATTTAGCGTAGAGAGTCAAGTCGACACACGTGGGGGACAGTCATGCGACACCTGACGAAGTGGGTTTGGATCGCAGCGGTGGTGGCGCTGTGCGTGCCGCTTGGGGCGCTGGCGCAGGACAATGTGCCGCAGCGCGTCCTGCGGATCGTGGAGACGTCACCGCAGGTGGGTGAAGAACTGCTGCCGGGACAGCCGGTTATCCTCCGTTTCGATGCCCCGCTGGACTGCGCGACGGTCGACGGCCGCGTGACGCTGGGGGGCGAGCCGGTCGAGGCCGAGTGTGACGGGGCCGATCTCGCGGTGGATGTCGCCGGGTTGATCGCGCCGGGCGAAACGCTTGACCTCGCCGTCGAGCCGGGCGTTCGCGCCGTGGGGGATTTCGGGCTGGCGGCGCGCTTCGTGCTGCCGGTGCAGGCTCGCGGCTACCTGCGCGTGATCTCGACGACGCCGCAGGCTGGCGCGGGCGAGATCGATACCGCTTCGGCGATTGTCGTCGTGTTCGACCGTCCGGTGGTTCCGCTGACCACGCTCGACGAACAAGCGGGTTTGCCCCAACCGCTGACGCTTCAGCCGGAGGTCGCGGGTGTCGGCGAATGGCTGGGGACGTCGGTGTATCAGTTCACCCCCACAACGTCACTGTCTGGCGGCATGACGTATGTCGGCACGGTCGCGGGCTTGACGGCCGTTGACGGGGCCGAACTCGAAGCCGCGTACAGCTGGAACTTCAACACCCGGCCGCCGCTGGTCTCGAACAGCTTGCCCGCCGATAACGAGGAAGGCGTGCCTCTGACACAGGCGGTTCAGGTGACGTTCAGCGAGCCGATGGACGTGGACAGCGTCGAGGGTGCGTTTGCGCTGACGATCGCCGAGACCCCGGTGCAAGTCGCCGGCACGTTCGAGTGGAACGACGACTTGACGGGCTTCATGTTCACCCCGGGCGAACGTCTGGCGCTGGACACCGAATACCACATCGGTTGGTCCGCAGACTCCGCGTTCAACGCCGGTCGTCGTTCGGCGCTTCCGGCGTTTGACTCGCGATTTGTCACCGTGCCTTTCCCGGCGATTGTATCGACCTATCCGCATGATGGCGCTGAGAGTGTTCAGCCGTATGGGGGCGTTTCACTCTACTTCGCGTCGAAGATGAACCCGGAAACCATTCTGGATCGGGTCACGATCGACCCGGCGCCGGAAGGTGAGCTGGACGGATTCTTCAGCGAATACGACAACCGCTACGACATCCTATTCCCGATGGTCGCCGCGGCGCAGTACACCATCACCATCGCGCCGGGGATGGAGGACGTCTACGGCAACGCCATCGAGAGCGAATTGACGTTCGGCTTTGTCACCGGCGAGGAAGACCCGGAGCTTTCGTTCAACATCCCGTGGGCGGGGATCGGCGTGTACGACAGCCAGCGCGAAGCAACCGAGCTGTTCGTGACGCAGCGCAACGTCGAGCAGGTCAACCTGTACCTGCACACGGTCGATAAGGCGTCGTTCTTCGCGCAGCTCAACGGAGAGCAGTACTACCGGACAGTCGATAACATCGCCGAACAGAATAATCCGCTGGTTCGGGCATGGGTGCTGCCGGGGTCGGAGGTGCGCAACGTCCGGCGGCTTGATCTGGTCGACGTCGGCGCGGCCGGCGGCGAGGTCAACGGTGTGAGCATCCCGCCGTGCGAAGGCGCGATGCCGTCGCGCGCGGCTGTTGGCGACCGGGGCCGGATCATCACGACGCCAGAGCCGACGCGCGCCCGCGCAACACCGGTGGACGGCGAGATCATCGACCTGCTGTACGAGGGCTACGCGTTCACGATTGTGGGCGGGCCGCGATGCGCCGACGGGATCCTGTGGTGGGAGATTACTCTGCGCGACGAGCGCCGCGCATGGATCGCTGAAGGGCTGAACGGGGAGTACTTCTTCGAGATCACGAGTGAAGCGCAGGCCGGCGCGATCACCGTGCCGCTGGCGCTCGACGGCGGGTCGCTGCCGGAAGGCGTGTATCTGCTGACGGCGGATGTGCAAGAGCTAGGCGATGCCGACATCCCGCTGGGGCCGAACCGTACCGATGTGCGGCACATCATGATCGTGGCGGACACAGCACTGACGGTCAAGCGCGGACTGCGCAGCACACTGGTCTGGGCAACCGATATGCACACCGGTCTGCCGCTCGCAGGCGTCACAGTTGATCTGTTCGGTGCTGCCGGTTCGGCATCGGGCGTAACCAATGCCGATGGCGTCGCCACCATTGCGCACGACCGGATCAACGACCTCTACGCCCGCTATACGGCTGTGGTCGACAGTGACGGGCATTTCGGCGTGACCTCCGGCGAATGGTCAGACGGCCTGTACCCGTATCAGTTCAACATTAACGTCGACACGTATCCGTCGCAGTATCAAATCTACGCCATCACCGATCGCCCGGTGTATCGCCCCGGTCAACCGGTGCATTACAAGGTCTTTGTGCGCGAGAAGTCCGACAACGACTACACCGTGCCGGCCGGCCTCGACGCGATCATCACCTTGCGTAACGAGGTGTACGAGCCTATCGACAGCGTGACGATTCCGCTGAGCGCGTATGGTACCGCATCCGGCACGTTCACCATTGATGAAGACGGCGGGCTTGGGCCGTACTCCATCACGGTGGCGCTGACCGTTCCCGACACTGTGCGTTACAACACCGGATATGTGTACTTCGATGTCGCCGAGTACCGCCTGCCCGAGTTTCAAGTCAGCGTGACCCCGGAACAATCGGACGTGCTGCAAGGCGAGACCGCGCGCGCCGTGGTCGATACGCGCTACTTCTTCGGCGGGCCGGTGTCGAATGCCCACATCGAGTACTACATCAACGCGCAGTCGTACTCCTTCCCGTACGACGGCCCCGGCCGCTTCCAGTTCACTGATTTCAACCCGGATGGCGGCCCGTCCGCGGAAATGACGGCGTACTCCGGCAGTGATATGGCGGTCGCCGACGAGAACGGCATGTTCACCATCGAGTTCCCGGCATCCATCGGGACGACCGGCCGCAGTGTTGCGTTCGAGGTGGAGGCCATCGCCAGCGACGAAAGCGGGCAGTCGGTGTCTGGCCGCGCGACCCTCGTCGCGCATCAAGGGCAGTATTACATCGGCGTTCAGCCCGGCTCGTTCGTCGGCACGGCCGGACAGCCGCTGTCGTTTGATCTCATCACGGTCGACTGGGACAGCCAGCCTGTGCCGAACACCACCTTCGACGTTCAGGTGGTCGAGCGGCGCTGGAATTCGGTGCAGGAACTCAACCCGTACTCGGCGGACATCGTGTGGCGATCCGAGGTCGAGGAGATCGAGGTGGCGACCGGCACGGTGACGACCGACGGGGACGGCAAGGCGTCGTTCGAGTTCGTCCCGCCCAACGGCGGCGTCTTCAAGCTGATCGCAACGGGCAAGGATGCCGGGGGCAACGTCGTCACCAGTTCGGGGATGGTGTGGGTTTCGGGCGGTGAGTACGTCGCGTGGCGGCAGACCAACCAGACCAGCACCGAGATCATCACCGACCGGCAGCAGTATGAAGTGGGTGATACGGCCGAAATCCTGATCACGTCGCCATTCAACGGCCCGACCGAGGCGCTCATCACACTGGAACGGGACGGCGTGCTGCGTTCCGAGCGCATGACGCTGACAACCAACAGCACGGTGTATCACCTGCCGATCGAGGCCGATTTCGCGCCGACGATATACTTCTCGGTCGTGCTCATCAAGGGCGTCGATGAGAACAACCCGGTCACGGACATGCGCTTCGGTTACGCTACGCTGCAAGTCGATAACGCTCAGTTCAAGCTGGACATCGACATTCAGCCCGACCGCAAGACCGCCGGCCCGCGCGATGATGTGACGTTCACGTTCACCGTGCGCGACCACACCGGTCAGCCCGTGCAGACTGAGCTGAGCGCGGCCTTGACCGACCTCGCCGCGCTGTCGTTGGGCGAGGAGCGCTTCCTGCCCATACTGGACTTCTTCTACGGCCCGCAGCCGCTTTCGGTGCTGATGGCGAGCGTTCTGACGATCAACACCGATCTGATTACGCAGTACACGCGTGATGTCGTCAAGGGCGGCGGTGGTGGCGGCGGCGGTGAGTTCGGCGTGCTCGAACTGCGCGAAGAGTTCATCGACACGGCGTTCTGGGAAGGCCAGATCGAGACCGGGCCGGACGGCGTGGCGCAGGTGACAGTCAGCTTGCCCGACAACCTGACGACGTGGCGGATGAATGTGTTCGGCGTCACGGTTGGCGTGGATACGCCGATGCAGGTCGGCCAGCAAAGTGAAGACATCGTCGCGACCAAGCCGTTGATCGTGCGGCCGGTGGCGCCGCGCTTCTTTGTCGTTGGTGACGAGGTGATGCTGGGGGCCGTTCTCAACAACAACACCGACGCAGACATCACGGCGGACGTCACCCTGTTCCACGACGGCGTGACGCTGGCGGATGGGGACACACAGCAGATTGTCGTGCCGGCGCAGGGCCGCGCGCGTGTGTCGTGGCGGGCGACGGTCGAGGATGTCGAAGCGGTCGAGCTGGTGTTCAGCGCGGAAGGCGGCGGCGTCAGCGATGCGACTCGTCCGCAGTTCGGGCAGGGCGAGGATCGCCTGCTTCCGGTGCGCCGGTACGTCGTGCCGGAGTTCGTTGGCACGGGCGGCGTGCTGCGTGAGGCCGGCGCGCGTATCGAAGCGGTCGTGCTGCCGACGCGTTATCGTGTCGCCGAAGGCACGCTGACGATCGACCTTGAGCCATCGCTGGCGGTATCGGCGGTGAAGGCGGTGCGGGCATTCGAGAGCTACGCCTGTGAGTGCACCGAATCGGTGGCGTCGCGCCTGCTGGCGAACGTCACCGCGCTGCGAATGCTCAACGCGGCCGGCAGCACCGACTCCGAGCTGATGGCCGAACTGCGCGAGCAGGGCGCGCTGGCGATTCAACGGCTGATCGCGCAGCAGAAGGTCGACGGCGGTTGGGGCTGGTATCCGACGCTCGAAAGCAGCCCGCTGGTGACATCGTGGGTGGTGATCGCGCTGGCTGAAGCGCAGGACAACGGCTTCACCGTGCTGCCTGCGGCGATTTCGAGCGGCGGGCGGTTCCTGAGCGACAGCCTCAGGTCGATCAATCGCAGCACGCAGTCGTACCGCTTGAACCGTCATGCGCTTCTGCTGTATGCGCTGTCGCGCAGCGGCGTAGTTTTGCCGGAAACGCGCGTGTCTGAGCTGTTCGATCTGCGCGACCGGCTGGATGTGTACGGCCGCGCCCTGCTGCTGCGCACAATGACGACCGTTGACCGCGACTACAGCCGCGAGATCAGCACGCTGCGCAGCGACCTGATCGGCACGGCGGTGCTGTCGGCCAACGGGGCGAATTGGGAGGAAGGCGAGCGCGACTATCTCAACTGGAACAGCAACACGCGCACGACGGCGATGACGTTGTGGGCGCTGCTGGCGGTTGATCCGAACGAACCGCTGCTGCCAAACGTGGTGCGCTGGTTGATGACCGCGCGCCGCGCCGACCTGTGGGAGACGACGCAGGAGACCGCGTGGTCGCTGCTGGCGCTGACCGAGTGGATGATCGCCACCCATGAGACCCAGCCGGACTACAGCTTCACCGTGGGCGTGAGCGATGCGGAACTGCTCGCGCGCACGCTCACCCCGGCGGACGCGACAACGCGTGAGACGGTCAGTGTGCCGATCTCCGAGCTGTCGCACGACGCGGCCAACCTCGTCGAGATCGACCGCACGGACGGGCAGGGCGCGCTGTACTACACGGCCTACCTGAACGCCTTCGTGCCGGTGCCGGATGTGCAGGCAGCGAGCCGCGGCCTCACACTCTCGCGCCAATACCGGCTGCAAGGCAGCGATGAGACGACGACATCGGCGCGGGTCGGCGATCTGGTCAAGGTCGAGGTCACGTTGATCGCACCGGCCGACCTCGACTTCATCGTGCTGGAGGACTATGTGCCGGCGGGCCTCGAGCCGATTGATCCGAATTTGGAGACCGCGCAGCAAACCGACACCGATGCCGAGTTCGAACGCGAGGGCGTGCGCTATGGCAGTGTGTGGTGGGCGGACGTGCAGTACCGTGATGACCGCGTGGTGCTCAGCGCCGACTATGTGCCTGCCGGAACCTACACGTTCACCTATCTCGCGCGTGCGACGGTCGAAGGCGTGTACAATGTGATCCCGACCACCGCGCGCGAGTTCTATCTGCCAGAAGTGTATGGCCGCGCGGCTGGCGCTCAGTTCACTGTCCAGCCCGCGGAGGAGTAGTGTGCGTCGATCTGCGACTGTCTTGATCCTCACACTCGGTGCGCTGCTGCTTGGCGCGTGCGCCGATGCCGTGGCGTCCGTAACGCCGGAAGACCCGCCAGTGCAGCTCGTCCGGCGTCTAGCGACCGTCGACCTGCCGCCGACCTTGAGCGTGATCCAGCGCCAAGCGACGCGGCAGGCGATCCCGTCTACACCGACACTCGCGCCGCCGACCGTGACCCCGACCGGAACGCCTTACGTTGGGGTGTTCCTCGGTGAGGCGCAGATCGACATCGACCTGCCGCGCCAACAGCCGTCGACACCGTCGCTTGACGTGACCGAGACGACCGACGCCTGCGCGATCCCGTTCGATCCAGTGTTCGGCACGGTCTGGCGCGAGAATCCGTCGATTTCACGGCGCGTCGGCTGTGCGCTGCAAGAGCGATTCGGCTTCGCAGCGGACGTGCAGGTGTTCGAGCGCGGCGTGATGTACCGCCGGCAGGACACGGGCGAGGTCTGGGCGATTCAGCCGGGGCAGGTGCGGCCGGGGCGGTTCTGGTACACCAACGTCGCGCTGCTGCCTGCGCCGGTCAATATCGCGCCGCCGGAGGGGCTGCGCGCGCCGTCGG
This sequence comes from Chloroflexi bacterium OLB13, assembly GCA_001567485.1. Lineage (GTDB taxonomy): Bacteria > Chloroflexota > Anaerolineae > Aggregatilineales > Phototrophicaceae > Flexicrinis. The sequence goes on along the minus strand of JZRA01000145.1, from coordinate 20,738 downwards.
AGTTGTTCCTCGGCCTGTGGTCGAGCGACTCGACGCTCCAGCAGACGCTCGGCTATGCCCGCACACCGCAGCAGACCGCCGATCTCAACGTGCAGCGCATTGAGGGCGGCACGCTGATCCTCGACGTGACGATCTCGCAGGTGTTCCTGCTGCTGGACAACGGCGACTCCTACGGGCCGTACTGAGCTGCAAGTCATGCGGTTCCGGTCTCCGGTTTTGTGTTACGGATAGGCTGTTGGGCGGAAATGCCGCACTGTATCGCTCAATGAACACGGCGTCACGGGAGACCTAATCTCCCGGCTTTCAACTACTCGCGTAGGCTGCGCAGCACGGCACGGACGGGGCTGCCACATGCCGCGTCCAACTTCAGCGGCAGTGCGATCAGCTCGTAGTCTCCGTCGGGGACATCGCGAAGCTGGCAGAGTTCGAGATTAACCATGCCCGCGTCGCGGATGGCATTATGGCAGGGGAGATCGGTGCTGTCGAAGGCGTCGACGGACGGTGAATCCAGCCCGATCAGCACGCATCCGTGTGCCGCCAGCGCATTGATAAGCATGACGGAGAGGTACGGAAACTCAGACGGCCATTGATCGTCAGGTAGTCCGCTAACATGACTCTTGATGAGCAGACGCTGTACGCCGGCGAGTGCGCTGGGCGCAAAGTCGTCCGGTGATAGTGGCCCGTCACGGCGTGATACGGTAGCGACCCGCGCTGGCCCGATATACGCGGACAGCGGCATGTCGGACGGGGATGCGCCGCCGCGTGTGTAGTGAAAGTAGGCGTCGGCGTGGGTGCCGGTGTGCGGGCTGAGGGAGAGTGTCGTCAGGTTGACCGACGAGCCGGCCTCCATGTCGGCCGCGGTGTCAACCCGATACGGCGCGTCCCCCGGCCAAACGGCGGTCGTCGGGCGCACGGTGCGCGTGATGTCGTAGAGCATGGTACAGTTCTCCTTCAGCGTGGCCGTTGGCAAGACGACACTTGCCCGACCGCGCAAGGTAGGGTAATTTGAGCGCGTGATAACCGCGTAGGATTGTACCTAATGGATCTACAATCGAGGATCGATGCGCTGCGGCGCATGATCGACGGCTACAAAACCGCCACGTCGCCCGACCCCGGCATCCTGCGTGACATTGAGACCAACGCCCGCACGCTGCTGACCGACGCCAAGAACACCACGTACGAGAGCACCGTGCAGGCGATGTTCGCGGAGGTGGCGCGCTTGGGCACGGCATCCGCCGCCGTTCCGAGTGCGGTGTCTGCGGCGGTGCGCGGACTGGTGCGGCGCGCCCGTATTCGCATCGAGGTGGCCGGCGACGACGATGACATTGATGCGGCGCTGGATATCCTCGCGCAGGCGCTTCAGCAAGACCGCGCGGATGCCGAACTGCTCGACCTGCTGGAACAGGCCGGACGGCGCAGCGGGCACGCAGCCCAGCGCGTCAACGACCTGTTCGCGCGCTACGCCGTGAATCGTAAGGTCGAAGCGCCCGATCCGCCGCGCTCGACCAACACGTATCAGACCGTGCGCAGCACGCAGACTCAAACGGTTCAGCCGGTCGCTCAAACCCCGGAGCCTGACAGCGAGACGCCGCCCGCGCCGCCAACGCCTGCTCCGGACGCCGACGAGCCGCCGCCCCCGCCGCGCTTCTCATCGTCGCCGGGGTATATGCCGCCAGAGTCCGGCGCGCGCACGCCCGGCCAGCGCAAGCCGCCCCCGTTGAACATAGCGGCTGGCGCGTCACCAGCTGACCTCGAAGACCTCATCAGCGACCTGTCGCAGAGCTATTACGCCGGCGACTATCAGATCACCGTCGAGACGGCCAACCGTATCTTGCAGGCGCAGCCCGGAAACGCGACCGCGTTGGAGTATCGCCAGAAGGCCGAGGACAACCTGATTCGCGGCGTCGTGCCGGATCACCGGATCCCGTTTGACGCGCGTGTTTCGTACAACCGCGCCAAGTCTCTGGAACGCGCCGGCAATTACGAGGAAGCGGGGCGGCTCTACCGCGAAGCGCGCGACTTGGCCGAGCGCAGCGGAATCCTGAGCTGGAAGGACGCCGAACAGGCGCTGCTCGACATCCAAGACTTGGCGCTTGCCCGTGAGTTGATGAGCGAAGGCGACCGTTTCCTCGCCGCTGACAACTGGGCCGAGGCGGTGCGCAAGTATCAGGGCGCGCTGGCGGTTGTGCCGAACGACCGGCAGATTGACGAGCGCCTTGAGACCGCGCGGCGCGTCCAGAACGATACCGAACAGGCCAGCGTGCAGCTCACGACCCTCAGCGGCACGTTGAGCGAGCAGGCCGGCCAAATCCGCAACGTGCAAGCGATTCTATCGCGCGTGCGTCAGCTGCTGCCCAACAGCCAGCGGGTGTCCGGGCTGGTACAAGAGGCGAGCGCAAAGTTCGCGGGGATCAAGGCGCAGGTAACCGATCAAGCGCAGGCGGCGCTTACCCGCGCACAGTCCGCGACGAGCGTCGATGAACGCCTGACGCTCGGCAACGAGGCGTTCAAGCTGCTGGAAGTCGGCAGTGACCTTGACCCGTCCGACGCCCGCCTGAGCGAGTTGAAGATCGAAGCGCAGACGATGACTGCCAACGCACAGCGCGCGCGCCAGACCATCGAGCGCAGCGCGGCGATGATCGCGCAGAATTTCGACAACGACCTCGCGCAGGCTCGCACGCTGCTGGCCGATCTGCGCGATTACGCACAGGACGACCGGTACCGGGCGGTGGTCAGCGACCTGCTGGCCCGGTATATCGAACGCGCCGAATTTGCCCTTGAGGACGGTGACATCGCGGAGGCAGAGACGTGGCTTAACACCGTGCGCGACGAGCCGTTTCGCATCCTCGGACGGCGGGCCGAAGTGCAGCGCATCGAGTCGATCATCCGGCGGCAGCGGCGCGGCAACCGGCTTCGCATCGGCCTTGTGATCGCCGGCATCCTGACGATTGTCGGCGTGACCGGCGCGCTCACGCGGGATACGTGGATGCCGGTGTTCTTCCCGCCGCCGCCGACCGTCACGCCGACGCCGTCGACGACGCTCACCCCGAGCCAGACGTTCACGCCGACCGATACGGCGACCGCGACTCACACGCCGACGGCGTCCTACACGCCCACGGCGACGGATACGCCAACCAGCACGCCCACGGCAAGCGCGACGCCGACCGCCACCGCGACCTCGACCCCGACCGCCACGCCGACCGATACGCCGACGCAAACGCTGACGCCCAGCATCACGCCGACCCCCGCCATTCTGTGCGAACTGGTCGTGACCAACGAGGCCGGCACGCGTATCCGTTCACGGCCGACCACCGGCGCGCCCCAGACTGGCTCGCTCCAATTCCTGCAACCGCTGACGGTCATTCAGCAGCAGCGTGGGCCGGATGACAGCCGGGTCTGGTACTTCGTTCGCGCGCAGGTCGATACCGTCGAGGTACAGGGCTGGGTGCGTGAGGACAACGTGCGGCAGCAGACCGGCCGCGAGTGCCCATCGCTGAACTAGCGCGGAAGTCCGGGAAATAGAAAGAGGCCGCGGTTTTCCCGTGGCCTCTTTTGCTGTGACAAACGTAAGACGTGAGTAGCGGCTGTCGCTACTTGGCTGTCACCGCCGAAGACGATAGCTCAAGGCGCAGGCCCGGCGACATCGTGGAGCACACGACGGCGCGCTTCATATAGATGCCCTTCGTCGCTGACGGCTTCTGCGCTTCTATGGCCGCGAAAACCGCTTCGGCGTTCTGCTGAAGCTGTTCGAGGGTGAAGCTGGCCTTGCCGATGGGCACATGCACGTTGCCGGTCTTGTCATTGCGGAACTCGACACGGCCTGCCTTGAGTTCTTCCACGGCACGGGCGAGGTCATCGGCTTCGACGACGGTGCCGGCCTTCGGGTTCGGCATGAGGCCGCGCGGGCCAAGCACACGGGCGATACGGCCGATCTTCTTCATCATGGCCGGGGTCGCCAGCGTAGCGTCGAAGTCCGTCCAGCCTTCCGTCGCAATCTTGTTGACGATCTGATCGTCAGCGACGATGTCCGCGCCTGCCGCTTCAGCAGCGCGGGCGTCATCTCCTTCGGCAAAGACCAGCACGCGAACTTTCTTACCGAGGCCCGCGGGCAGCAGCACGGTGCTGCGGACCTGTTGATCGCTGTGGCGGGGATCGATGCCGAGCCGGAAGTGCAGCTCGATGGTCTCGTCGAACTTGTGCTTGGTCGCTTCATCCGTGGCGAATTTCTTCACCAGCGCGAGCGCGTCGTTGAGTGGATAATTCTTCTGACGGTCGATTTGCTTGACCGCCGCCGTGAAACGCTTACCTGCCATTGTGTGTGTCTCCTTAGTGGTGCAGCCGAGGCGTTCCGCCTCTCCCACGTGCTTCTCTACTGATGTGTGTGGATCAAGCCGTCAGCACACTGACCTCTGACAACGGATCTCTGTCCGCTATTGTTCGACTTCGATGCCCATTTGGCGGGCGGTGCCGGCGATCTGGCGCATGGCGGCTTCGATGTCGAGCGCGTTGAGGTCGTCCTTCTTGACCTCGGCGATCTCCTGAAGCTGCTTGCGCGACAGCTTGCCGACCTTTTGGGTCAGCGGGTTTGCCGCGCCCTTGTCGACGCCGGCGGCCTTCTTGATGAGGAACGAGGTCGGCGGGGACTTCAGGACGAACTTGAACGACCCGTCTTGGAAGATGGTGATCTCAGCCGGGACGATCTCGCCCATACGGTTGGCGGTACGGGCGTTGTATTCCTTGCAGAAGCCCATCAGGTTGATGCCGTGCTGCGCGAGCGCGGGGCCAATCGGGGGGGCTGGGGTGGCCTTGCCGGCGTTGATCGCCAGCTTGACGACTGCCTTGATTTTCTTTGCCATTGTGCTGCTGCCTTTGTGCTAACTCCGAAGCGTGGAGTAACGAACTTATGACTTTTCGACTTCTAGGAAGTCGACCTCGACAGGCGTCTCGCGCCCGAAGAAGCTCACCAAGACCTTGACCTTGTTGCGGTCAGGGTAGATGTCCGACACGACACCGATGATGTCGTTGAACGGGCCGCTGACGATGCGTACCTTGTCGCCCAGCTTGAAGTTGACCTTGACGACCGGCACTTCACTTTCCATCTGGCGCATGATCTTCTTGACTTCTTCTTCGCTGAGCGGGGTGGGTTCGGTGCCCATGCCAACGAAGCCGGTCACGCCGGTGGTGTTACGCACGACGTACCACGAGTCCTCATCCATCTTCATTTCGACGAGGATATAGCCGGGGAACACGCGCTTTTCGACCTTGCGCTGCTTGCCTTCCTTGACCTCGATTTCCTCGGCGGTCGGGATCAGCACGTCGAAGATCTTGTCCTGCATACCCATTGTCTGGATACGCTGAAGCACGGCGTGCTTCACCTTGTTTTCGTGACCGCTGTAGCAGTGCACGACATACCAGCGGCGTTCCGGGTCGCGCTCGCCTTCGAGCGGAACCCGAACGTCAAGCACGCTGCCATCTTCCAGATCGCCGCCGCTTTCGATGGTTACGGGTTCAGGATCGTAGTCCTGAGTCTCCAACTGCTTCTTTTTTGCCATCGTCCGGCGTCCTTTGTCTCGTGGTTATCGGGGGGATGCGGCGCCGCCGCGATTGCCCCGCAAGACGACGAAGGTAATCGCTGCCACAGCCGCGCCAACGATCACGAACACGATAGGCTGCCGCAAGCCAACCGCGAACAGTTCGTTGAACACGACGGCGATCAGCCCAAGCACAACAGCCGAAGCGATCGTCACGAACAGGACGACGCGAAACAGCCCGATGGTCTCTGTACGGGTCGGCCAAACGACTTTATCCAGCTCGCTGCGAACGCCGTCGAGGTAGTCGCGCAGGCGGCCGAGCGGGCCACGGTGCGTTTCCGTCACCGCATCGACTTGACGGCGGCCGGGTGTCGCGCGGCCCTTGGCGGCGGTGATGCCTTTGGATTCTTCTACAACTTCCTCGGCCACGATCTCAGCCGGTTTTGTGGCTGGGCGGCGGCGGCCGGAACGCGGCGTGTCTGTCGTCATAACTCGGTTTCCTTCACTCATAAAAACACCGTCCAGAGGGACGGTGCTTGGCTACAACAGGGGCAGAGGGATTCGAACCCCCACTAACGGTTTTGGAGACCGCTGTGCTGCCGTTGACACCATGCCCCTACGGCGGCGAACTGCCCGTGACCTACTTGGTCTCGCGGTACAGTACGTGCTTACGGACCAACGGATCGTACTTCTTCAGCTCCAGCCGGTTCGCGTCGTTGCGACGGTTTTTGAACGTCACATACATATGGCCGCTTTCCGTGCTGCGGAGCTTGATGAGGATCCGGTTTCCCTTACTCTTCTTAGCCATCTCACCCTGCCCAAACAGTGATCGTCGAGGTTAACACCAAAAAGCCATTGATGGGATTTGAACCCATGACCTTTCCCTTACCAAGGGAATGCTCTGCCCCTGAGCTACAATGGCATGCGGGCGATACGTGAAGTATCGGTGTGGGCCGGGCAGGACTCGAACCTGCGAAGCGCTGTACGCAGCTGATTTACAGTCAGCCCCCTTTGCCACTCGGGACACCGACCCGCATCTTGTTAACCGGGCTTTCGCCCATAGCCGCCGATGGGATTTGAACCCATAACCGTCGCTTTACAAGAGCGGTGCTCTACCGTTGAGCTACGGCGGCCTTCGCTCGAAAGTATAGCATGACCGTTACGACGGGTTCAAGCCTCGACAGCGTCCGCGCATTGTACGATCACCGCCGGAGTGTGTCAATGGGAAAGGCGAGCTTTACGCAGGGGATTGCCACAAGCCCCTATAATGGGTGCATTGGCGCCCTCAACGTCTGTTTGGAAAGGCTCCGCGCAGCCCATGAGCACACCGTCACTTCTGTTCTTCGCAGGTTTGGCCGTCGCGATGGTTTACTGCTACCTCGGCATCCGCCGGCAGTGGGGGCCACCGTGGCGCGTCGCCGCGGTCGGCACGGCGCTGTGCGCCATCGCCATGAGCCTCGTGCTGGCGACCAACAACAACGCCGATCCGCTGCTGGCGGTCGTCTACGGCGTGCCGCTTGGCGCGGTGCTCGCTATTGTCACGATCATCGCGGCGCTGTATTTCACGCGACAGTCGGCCCGCGCGGCGAGCCAGTACGATGACGGCCCGGCCTAACTCTGACGCGGCACGGTTCCCAACACGCGCAGCATCTGGCGGTTGATCTGATCGCGCCGGCGGATGACCGGATCGAGCGAATCGAACGCAATCGCAAGCAGCACGCCGCCGGCCAAAGCGACGAACAGGCGCAGCACCGGCCCGATCCGGCTGGTGAGCGGCGGCGGGGCAGGCACGACCTGCGGGGTATCGAGCAGTTGAACCTGCGCGTTGACGCCGCCCAACTGCGGGAACACCGCGCCGTTCTGCCCGGTCAGCACGTTGACGACGGCGGTTGTGATCGCCGTCAGCTCATCCGGGTCGTGCCAGCCGATGTCGATGCGGCCGACGCTCTTTTCGGCGTCAGCGCCAAAGCCCAAACCATCGATCGGGAAGGTTGCGCCCTTCGCGGCGAGCGCGTCGCGGACGGCCGCCAAGAATCGGCTGCCGCCGATCCAGTCGGTGAACGCGTTGACGGTCAGCTCCGAGGCCAGCCACACGTCCTGATAATCGCCATCGCGCTGCGGGATCGCCTCTAAGACCTGCGCGGCGGTATAGCGGATCGTGACGTTGAAGCCCGTGCTGCCAGAGGGCCGCGCCAGAAGGTCAGGCACGACGAACACACCGGCGACAATGACCGGAAGAAGCACCAGCCACCAGCGCCGCAGCAAAATGCGCATGATCTGCGTGGGTTCCATCGTTGATCCTCCGTGTGCGCTGGCGCGTAAATAACGAAACTGTTATGTTCGGCCAGCGTCGTTCATGGTGGTCTGGCCGTCGCACATTATACTAGTGGGAGAGCGTTGTTAGTGTACAGCCGGAAGCCGTGCGCGACCGGCGAGAGGAACATAAACCATGCGCCAACGCCGCCGGATGGGCTTAACGATTGCTGCGGTGGGTCTCATCGCTGCTGCGGCCGCCGGCCTGCTGATCGGCCTGCCGGCCGTACAGCATAACCGGGAGATCGCCGAGATTTCAGAGGCGGTAAAGGCCGAAGCCGCCGTGTTCGCCGCGCAAACGGTCGATCCGGCTTTTCCCGTAACCGAGCCGCTCGTCAGCGATGTCGTGGTCAGCGGCCCGTGGTCGTTCGGTCTGTTGGTGACGCGTGCGCCGGAGGGGATTCACGCCGAGCCGGATCTCAAGCTGTTCATCACGCGCCGCGACGAGTCGACCGGCCAGATCGACGCGGCCATCGAATACACGCCGGCGTTTTACAGTTATATCGAGCAGATCCCCAGTGGATTGATACCGCAGGGCGCGCGCGATCTGTTGATCGAAGCGGCGCAGGTGGCCCGTGGGGAAGCGGCGGCGCCGGGCTTGTATTTCGCGCTGCCGTGGGAACCCGGCCAAACATGGACGATGACCGGCGGCCCGCATCCGGACAGCGGTGTCGGGTCGGCGCGGCCGTGGAGCGCGCTCGATTTCGCGTGGGGGCCCGGCGTCGGGCTGGTGCGCGCGGCGGAAAGCGGTGTCGTATGGCGCAGCTCGGACTGCCCGAACTTCATCCGCGTCGATCATGCCGGCGGCTATCGCACTGGCTATTACCACGTCGTCAACGAGCGCGTGCAGAACGGCCAGAACGTCCTGCGCGGCGATCCGCTTGCCAACGAGGGCATGGGGGTGGGGTGCGGCGGCTACACGACCGGCCCGCACGTCCATTTCTCGCTGCGCTATTACGACAGCCGGCTCGACATCGGCGGAACCGAGCTTTCGGGGTGGGTCGTGCGTGACGGCGATCATACTTACAGCGGCTGTATGCGCCGGATTTCGGACGGCTACGAGGTCTGCACGCCGTATGCCGCCGTCCTACATGGCGAAGGTGTGCTGCCGGTCATCTCCGACCTGCGCTACGACTGGAACCGCGACACGCGGGCCGACCTGTGGGTGGTCGATCTGCGGCCGGATGACGGAGGCCCGGTGATTCTCACGGTGTACGACGGCAGTGGGCCGACTTCGGCGCTGTCCGTGCCGCGCAGCAGCCTGCCGCCACAGCCGGAGTCGCTCAACACGGCGTTCGCCGCAGGCGATCACGACGGCGACGGCACGCCTGACCTCTGGGTCGTTCACCGGCGCTTGGACAGCAGCGGAGCGACCGCGCTGCGCATCCTCAGCGGCGCCGACCCGCAGTATCTGATTGAAGACTCCCCGACGGCGTTCGGTTATCTCGGCGATGAGGTTCGCTTTGCCGTGGCTGACTACGACCGCGACGGCAACCTCGACCTGTACGCGATTATTCCGGACTACGCGGCCGATACCGTGCGCGTGCGCGTCGTCAACGGCCTCGATCCGATGGCGATGATCGGTGACCGCACGGCGAGCATCGAGGCTCCGAGCGATTACACCGACGTCAGCTTCGCGCTGGCCGATTACGACCGTGACGGCAAAGCCGACCTGTGGGTGATCGAGCCGCACGCCCGCGCCGACGGCAAGACCCGTGTCACGATTCTGGAGGGCAACAACTTCCAGAACGTGCTTGAGCAGGATGTGCTGCCGTTGTCCCCACAGCGCTCGGATATCCACCGGTTTAGCTGGATCGTCACCGACTACAACCGCGACGGCACGCCGGACATCTGGCACGTCAACCGCAAGAACGGCGTGTTGAAGATCGTCTCCGGCAAGAACATGACCTCGATGCTGTACGACGGGCCGACCGGCATCTCGAAGGTGCATAAGCTGGACTATCAAATCCTCGGCAGCGACCGCGCCCGCCTGCCGATTCCGCCCGAACCGCCGCAGCTGATCGGCCCGCCGGACGGGGTGGTCGTCACCGACACGTCGATCGAGCTTTCGTATCACCCCAGCGGACTAGCGAAGTCGACCAGTTTGGTGATGAGCGATGCGTTGGGTGGCGTGCTGGCGTCCGGGAACGCGCCAAAGTCGCACACGTCGGCCTGCGCGAACGATACGTGCGTTGTCGATACGGCGGCCTTCGGCCTACAGATGCGGGACGGCGTCCGCGTGTATTGGAATGTGCGTGCGACGAATGCATACGGGACGACCTTCTCGGTGACGCGCTCGTTTATCCCGGACTTGCCCGGCCCGGTCGATATCCTGCTGCCGGAAGAAGGGCAGGCGCTCTCCGTCCAGCCGCAGTTCACGTGGACATCGCGGCCGACGGCATCGGATTATGTCGTCACCATCAAGAACACCGTGACGAAGGAAAAGGTCAAGCTCACGTTCAGTCAGGCGCAGTGTACGGCGGCATGTACCGCGCAGCTTCCCACGCCGCTGGCCGATGGCTCGTATTGGGTCAAAGTCAAGTCGCGCGATGTGCAAGGCGGCGTGTCGATGTCGGCCAAACATACGTTCACGCTGGCGCTGGCGCCGCCGACCGCTGCGCCGGTGACGACTATCACGCCGACCGCGACGGCCACGCCTACACTCGACCCGAACGCGACCCTGCCTGTGCCCGGTTATCCGCAGGGGTTCCGTGGGTTGGATCCAACGCCTGAAGCCGGGAGTTAGCGCGCGTCTACTTGAGGACGAGGCCGGTGGTGATGAGGGTTCGGGCTTCCAGCAGCAGGCCGGGGTGATGCCGCAGCAGGGCGAGGATGATCTCGGCCTGACTCATCGTCTCTAGGGGGAGGCTCGCCGCTGTTCGGATGAGCGAATCGAACTGCGCCTCAGGCATCCGTGTGATGATCTTACGGATGCTGTAGAGGGCCGCATGCATCTGGCCGAACTCGGCGCGCCACAACTGTTCGTAGGACTGAAGCCGTTTCGCGCTGACGTCTCCGCTTTGAATCGCCTCGACCGCCACCGCGATCGCCATCTCCGCGCCCATCATGCCTAAGCCGATTCCGCCGGCCAGCATTGGATCGGCTTGATGCGCGGCGTCCCCAACGACCATCAGGCCGTCCGTGACCATGCGCTTGATCGCGCCGGTGATCGGGATTCCGCCGGCCATGACGCTCAGAATGCTGCTGCCGGGGTACCGCTGCGCGACAAACCGTTCAAGCCACTCGCGCGCGCTGACGGGATAAGCTCTGTCTGCGGCGACGACGAGGCCGACGTTGGCGGTGTCCTCGGACTTGGGGAACACCCACGCGTATCCCGCCGGCGCGATTGATTCCATGCCGATGTGATACTCACAATAGCGCGGGTTCATCCTGCCGCGCATGTCCCCCAGCAGAAACTGAATGCCGGTGTAATAGTCGCTCATCGGCGGGATAGTCTTGAGTCCCGCCCAGCGCGCGACCTGAGACTCCGTGCCGTCCGCCGCGATGACGAGCTTGGCGTGCACATTGCGTTCGCGCCCGAACTGCTTGAGCCGGACACCGCTCACGCAGCCATCGGTGTGCAGCAGAGAGGTGGCGGTCGTGCTGGCCTGCACGTCAGCGCCGACGCGCGACGCGTGATTCGCCAGCGCCTGATCGAACACACGGCGGTCGACGATCATCGTCTCGGCGCTGGGGGGGACAACGACGCATTCGCCCTGTGCATTGTGGACGGCGTACTTCTCAATGGGATTGCAGAGCCACCGCGCATCGAACGGCATGAACCGCAGCGGCGTTTGCGTATCGGTAGCTTCACCGCAGCGCACCGGCACGCCGATCTCCTGCCGCTTTTCGACCAGCAGAGTCCGCAGGCCCGCCTCTGACGCGCGAATCGCCGCTGCCGATCCGGCGGGGCCTGCGCCAACTACCACGACGTCATAGCTCGCGTTCACGACGCAATCCGGCCCTCGTGGGGGATCAGCGACAGCGCGTGCACGGGACACATCGCCACGCAGCGGTTACAGTCAGTGCAGGTCGCTTGGTCGACGGTGAGGCGGATATCGCGCAGGAACAGCGCGTCTGGTGGGCAGACGGCGACGCACGCGCCGCACGAATAACAGAGGTCTTGATCGATCACAAGGTCGAGGTGCGGCCTTGCCGCGGGTTTGTTGGCGCGACGCAATAACATCATTGACCTCGCTTGCCAAAAACTCGTTTACGAGAAAATAGCGCGAAGCACATCCATGTTGCAACTAGTATACGATAGAACTCGCATGACACAGCATGACAGGAGTCATGGCCGTGAACGCTTGAACTCATGCTCGCTGAACACACCATACAGCCGCCTGCATAACCGGTAGAGTTACGTTATACTGGTCGGTTATTGTCAAAGCTCCTCCGCAAGCGGAAGCACGGAATGACCGACGCGAAAATCGATATCAAAGGCGTGCGCGACGGCTTGCTGATTCTCATCGACGAGAACAGCGAGTGGATGTCCGCGGTCGGTGAACTGGTGGAGAAACTCGACAAGCAGGCGGCGTTCTTCGCCGGCGCGAAACTGACGATCAACCTCGGCTCGCGGCCCGTAACACGCCACGGTTTGTCGTCCTTGAAGGCGGCGCTCGATAATCGTAAGCTCGCGCTGTCGAAGATCATGTCGGACAGCCCGACTACGACCGATGCGGCCGAGTCGTTGGATCTGCGCACCGGCCCCGCGTCGGTCGCACCGGAGTCGGACGACATGGGCGCGACCCAGCGTTACCGGACGCAGCCCTTCGACCCCAACGAAGACACGGTGGTGGGGCTGCTCGTGCCGCGCACGCTTCGTTCGGGACGGTCGGTTCGCAGCGATGGGCATGTCGTGGTACTGGGTGATGTCAACGCCGGCGCGGAGATTATCGCGGCGGGCGACATCGTGATCTGGGGGGTGCTGCGCGGCACGGTTCATGCCGGCGCAATCGGGGACGTGACCGCCCGTGTATGCGCGCTCGAAATGGCGCCGACGCAGCTTCGCATCGCTGACCGCTACAGCATCGCGCCGCAAGACAAAGGGCGCTGGCGGCGCACGCGGCCAGAGATGGCGCGCATCGAAGGGGATTTCATCGTGGTGGAGCCGTGGCAGCGCACGGCACGAAAGGATTAGCAGCGCATGGGGGGCAGGGTTGTCACTGTCACGTCGGGAAAGGGCGGCGTCGGGAAAACGACCACAACCGCTAATCTTGGCCTCGCGCTTGCCCGGCTGGACAAGCGAGTCGTGGTGATTGACGCGGACATCGGTTTGCGCAACCTCGATATTGTGATGGGCCTCGAAAACCGGATCGTGTACGACCTCGTCGATGTGGTCGAGGGCCGCGCGAAGGTTAAGCAGGCCATGATTAAGCACAAGCAGTTCCCCGACCTGTACTTGATCCCGGCGGCGCAGACGCGCGACAAGAGCGCCGTGAGTCCGGCGGACATGGTGCAGTTGTGCAACGACTTGCGCAAGGAGTTCGACTTTATCCTGATCGACAGCCCGGCCGGCATCGAACGCGGTTTCCGTAATGCCATGGCGCCGGCCGACGACATCCTGATCGTGACGAATCCCGAAGTATCCGCTGTGCGTGATGCCGACCGGGTGATTGGGCTGATTGAGGCTGAGAACAAAGGCCCGGCGCGGCTGATTCTGAATCGGGTTAAGATGGACTTGGTGCGCAAGGGCGATATGCTTTCGGCGGACGACGTGACCGACATTCTGGCGGTCAAGCTGATCGGCATTGTGCCCGACGACGAAGCGGTAGTGTCGGCGTCGAACAGCGGAACCCCGGTAACGCTTCAAGACAACTCGCGTTCCGGTCAGGCATTTCGCAATATCGCGCGCGGTTGTGCGGCGAGGACGTACCTTTCTTGCAGCTTGATGCGCAAAGCGGGCTGTTAGGGCGCTTGGGCCGGCTGTTCGGTGGTCGGTAACAGGGTCGGGGTGGACAGGGAGAGCCGGTCATGTCGAACTTTCTAGGACGCCTGTTTGGGCGCAGCAAAGAAGAGTCCAGTGCACAAGCGGCAAAGCGGCGCCTCCAGTTCGTCCTCGTCCACGACCGGATTAACCTTCCCCCGGACTTGATGACGGCGATGAAGGAGGAGATCTTGCAGGTGATCTCCAAGTATGTGCAGGTCGCCGGAGAGTCGATTGACATCGCGCTCAAGCCCAGTGAGGGGGACATCAACCTGCTCATCGCCGAAGTGCCGTTCGCAAAGACTCTGAGCACCCCGCGTGGGGCGCTGGAAGACAACGACGACGACGATCTCGACGCGTAAGGCGGTGCGCAAGCGCAGGGTTGCAAGGGTGTTATCTTAGGCGCCGCCGACCTATAATGCCCCCATCCGTCCGGATGTTCGGGTGACGGTGATGCGCTCCCAAAGCCTTTGGCGAAATTTCGATTATGTGCTGCTCGCTGCGGTCGGCCTGCTGATCGTCATCGGACTGTTCATGATTCGCAGCGCCACGTTCGACGCCATCGACGACGAACTGCGCACGCGTGTGTCTGACCAAGTGCTGTATGCCGTGATCGGCCTCGGCGTCATGGTGTTTCTAGCGTCGGTCGATTATCGCACGCTGGGCGGCCTATCGCTGTGGCTGTACTTGACGATGGTTGTGCTGCTGGTGCTGGTGTTGGCGCTCGGCGTTGTCGGCGATGCAGGCGCGCAGCGGTGGATCAACTTCGGAATCCGCATTCAGCCCAGCGAGATCGGCAAGATCTTCATCATCATCACGCTGGGCACGTATCTGTCGAAGCGCTACACCCGCATCGGCGATCTGCGCGTGTTGGGCGGCTCGCTGCTGCACCTTGCGATACCGGCGGGTTTGGTGTTTATCCAACCCAACCTCGGCACGACCATCGTGTTCGCGGTGATCTGGTTCGCGCTGGTGTGGGGTGCCGGTCTGAAGATACGGCATATCGTGATTTTCACGCTGGTGCTGCTCATCGCCGCGCCGCTGGTGTACTCGCAGATGCGCCCGTATCAGCAGAGCCGTATCACGACGTTTCTCAACCCGGAAGGCGACCCGCAGGCGTTCTACAACATCCGTCAGGCGATCATCTCAATCGGGTCGGGCGGGCTGCTAGGCAAGGGCTATGCGGCCCCCAGCGGGCAAAACCGCCTGCGCTTCTTGCGCGTGCGGCACACCGACTTCATCTTCAGCGTGATCGCCGAGGAATTCGGGTTCGTCGGCGGCATGATCGTGATGGGGCTGATCGGCGTCGTGATCCTGCGCATCATGCGCGGCGCACGGCTCGCCGCCGACCCGCTGGGCGCGATGATCTGTTATGGCGTCTCTGCGATCATCTTCTTTCAGACGTTCGTGTCGATCGGCATGAACCTGCAAATGCTGCCTGTTACCGGGTTGACACTGCCGTTCGTGAGTTCGGGCGGCACGTCGCTGCTCTCGCTGATGATGGGCATCGGGCTGGCGCAGAGCGTCATCATGCGCCGCCGCCGGACGGTCTGAAGCCGCTCAGCTCACCAAGCCGATCGCCAGCCTGACGCGCCGCAGTGTTTCCTCTCGCCCGACGATCTCCATCGTCTCGAAGGTCGGCGTCGAGATCGCCTGACCGCTGACGGCCACGCGCAGCACGCCGAACATCTGCGAGTTGTTCAGGCCAAGCTCCTGTCCAAGTTCGGTGAAGGCTCCAAGCAGCTTGTCGGCGGTGAACGGATCGACCGCCTCGATCACCGGGATACAGGCTTCGAGCGCGCGCTTTGTGCTGGCCGCGTCCATCTTCTTCTGAATGAGCTTCTCGACCGGCGGCGGTGTGAACTCCGGCTTGAAGAAGAATCCGGCCATGTCGACCACATCGTTGAGCGTCTTGATGCGTGTCTGCACCAGCGGCGCGACCTTGCGCAGCGTCTCCATATCGACGTTCAGGCCCGCCGCTTCCAGCGGGGCGCGCAGGGCGTCGGCGAGCGCATCGGGCGTCATCTTCTCGCGGATGTACAGCCCGTTGATCCACTCCAGCTTTTCCATCGGGAACGCGCTGTTGGACGGGTTGATGCGGCTGAAGTCGTTGAATCGTTCGCGCGCCTCGTCCATGCTGAAGACCTCGACTTCATCGCCGAAGTTCCAGCCGATCCCGACTAATAAGTTCGCCAGCGCGGGGGCGAGATAACCGCCTTTGATGTAGTCATGCACCATCACTGGCAGCACGTTGCCTTTGGCGTCCACCGGCGGCTTGCGCTTGCTGATCTTGCCCTTGCCGTTCGGGTTGAGCATCACCGGCAGGTGTGCGTACTGCGGCATCTCCCACCCGAACGCTTTCCAGAGCTGCATGTGCAGCGGCGCGGATGGGAGCCACTCGATCCCACGCATCACATGGCTGATGCGCATGAAGTGATCGTCCACCACGACGGCGAGGTGATACGTCGGGAAGCCGTCGCCCTTGAGCAGCACGGCGTCCTGAATCGACTCGTTTTCAAACTCCACCTCTCCGCGCACGAGATCGGGGAAGAGCGTCTTGCCTTCGCGCGGCATCTTCAGGCGGATGACCGGACTGCGCCCGTCGGCCTCGGCTTCCGCCTTGAGCGCCGCGAGTTCGTCCGGCGAGGCATAGCGGCAGCGGCGGTTGTAGCCGGGCGGAATCCCCGCCGCCTGCTTCTCTTTGTTGACCTGCTCCAAACGCTCTGACGAGCAGTAGCAGTAGTACGCGTGATCGTTGTCGACCAGCCACTTCGCCCATTCTTGATACAGCGCGAGCCGTTCGCTCTGGACGTAAGGCCCGTACGGCCCGCCGACTTCCGGCCCTTCGTCCCAATCCACGCCCACCCAGCGCAGGGCTTCCAGCAGGGTTTGCAGCGCGTTCGGGTCGTAGCGCTTCTGGTCGGTGTCCTCGATGCGCAGGATAAACTGCCCGCCGTGATGACGCGCAAACAGCCAAGCCCACAAGGCCATGCGCAGGCCGCCGATGTGCAGCGATCCGGTCGGGCTAGGGGCAAAGCGAGTGCGCACGGGGCGGTTGGCGTCGGTCATGGGTTCTCTCGCGGTGATAGGACGCGCAGCGGCGTCGGATAGCGTCGGCTACAGTGTACCGAAACGCGCGCCAGTCGTGAACGCCGGGTTATGGCGCGTTAGCGGAAAACCAGCGTCACGTCGTCGTCGGTCAAAAACGCGCCGACGAACCGAACCGACTCGTCGCCAATCGCGCCGACCACCTGCGTCAGGGCATCGTGGGCGCGCTGTTCGATGTTGGCGATGGCGTCCCCGATACCGCCTTCTGGCACGGCGTACAACCTTCCGTTGTAGTCGATGGCGAGCACATCAGCCTCTGCGCCGTCCACCCGCACGGCCACGCCCACGGACTGGTAGATGCCGAACTGCGGAAAATTGATGATCCCGTAAATCATCGCGCCGCCTGTTTTCAAGTCGACCGTCGCGCCGTACACCGGCGGCGTGGGGGTATCGCCACAAAGCGCCACCCGCGCCCGGCACAACGCGTTGAGCTGCACTTCGCCCATCGTGACCACGGTTGACTCGACCCCGTTGACGAGCATCCGCTGTGCGCCTTCAAGCGGGATGATTCCAACGTTCGGGATATCGACGCTCAGCGTTTGCGGGGATGAATCGATGGCCTCGACCACTGCGATTTCGGGAGAAGGTGCTGCCTCCGCACTGGTCGACCCGATGTTGGGGCTTTCGGGCGCGTCTGGCGCGGGTGACTCGCCGGTTGGCCCTATTGACGCGGTGACCAGCGAGGTTGAGGGCGTGCCGAATAATCTGCCCGCGTCACTCACAAGAAGCGAAGAATCGCCGAGTTCACGGAAACCTGCGAGTCTCAGCGCGATCTCCGGCAGATGCGGCAGCAGGACGACGGCCAGCACAGCGAAGATGATGACCACAACCAGACCGGTAAAGACGCAGCCCCGGCGGCGGCGGTTAGGAACCCGTTGGATGTACTGTCCGGTCATATGCACGTCCGGTATGATCGAAGCGCAGGACGGTATTCTACACGATATACAGGCGCTGCTCAGAATTGGGGTAGGCACGTGGGATGGATAACGAAGGGCCAACTGCGGGTATTCGTCGTCGTCTGGGTGATCGTCACGGCCACGATGGCCGTATCTGCGCAGTCGCCCGGCGATGCGGGGATTGGCGATGACTTCTACCCCGGCTTAGGCAACGGCGGCTACGATGTCGAGTCGTATCGGATCGAGGTCGTCGTCAGCGACGATCTCGCGGCTATCACACGCGCCAAGACCACCCTCACCGCGCTGGCGACTCAGTCGCTCTCGTCGTTCAACCTCGACTTCCTCGGCATGACGGTGGATGCGGTGCGGGTGAATAGCGCCGATGCCCGGATTGCGCGCGAGGGGCGTGAGATGACGGTCACGCCGCAGCAGACGATCCCCGATGGCGAAGCGTTCGTCGTCGAGGTCGAGTATCACGGCGTGCCGGGAACCGACAGCGACGGCGACAGCCTCGACTTCAACAACGGGTGGTTCCACTATGGCGGCGGCGTGCTGGTCGCCAGCGAACCTGATGGATCGGCGGCGTGGTTCCCGTGCAACGATCATCCGCTGGACAAGGCGCTGTTCGACTTCGTGATCGACGTGCCGGCGCCGTATGTCGCGGTCGCCAACGGCGTGCTTGAGAACGTCGAGAAAGACGGGGAGCGCATCGTCTACACATGGCGCATGAGTCACCCGATGGCGACCTATCTGACGACGGTCAATATCAATACGTTCGTGGAACAGCGTGAGGTGACCGACAGCGGTCTCGTGATCCGCAATTACTTCCCGCTGGCGATCGCTGAGCAAGCGGCGGAGACATTCGCACGGCAGGCCGAGATGATCGCCACGTTCGAGCCGCTGTTCGGGCCGTTTCCGTTCGACGTGTACGGCGTGGTCGTGGCGGACGTGCCGCTTGGCTTCGCGTTGGAGACGCAGACGATTTCGCTGTTCGGGCGCAACGTGATCTCCGGCACGGCGACGGGATCGGGCGCCTCATCCGAGAGCGTGATCGCGCATGAACTGGCGCATCAGTGGTTCGGTGACAGCCTGACCCCGGCGACGTGGCGCGACCTGTGGCTCAATGAGGGTTTTGCGACTTATGCGCAGGCGCTTTGGACTGAGGCGACCCTCGGTCGATCCGCCGCCGACCGGATGATGGTGTCGTTCTATTCGCAGATCAGCAGCCCGTTGGATGCTGCGCGCGGGACGGCCGCGCCGGGCGATCCGCCGCCTGATGCGCTGTTCAACCGCAGTGTGTACCTGCGCGGGGCGTGGGTGCTTCATGCGCTGCGGCTTCAGATCGGCGACGAGGCGTTTTTTCGATTTGCTGCGCGAGTATGTGTCGCGATTCGCTTACAGTAATGTAACGACTCAGGATTTCATCGATCTGGCGTTGGAAATCAGCGGCGATTCAGGCGTCCCGGAGCTGCTCGACCGCTGGATTTACGGCGTCCCTGTGCCGGATGTCCCGCAGCTCGGCCTGTTCGGCAGCTGACAGCGTTTATGCAGCAAGCCGCAGTCTACAGTACAATACCCCTACAGCGGAGTTGTCCGAACGCCATAAGTGGAGGCGGCATGAGCGGTTCTCGCGTCGATGCCGACGTCGAAGTCCGAATTGATACGCGGGTGCGTCTGATGGGCGCGCTTCTCGCGGTGACGGGATATCCCGCGTCGATCCAGAAGAGTCGGCCGCATGGGGTACACGTGTTCGCGCGCAATACGCGGCGTATGCTGGGTGATATGAGCGCCGACCCGACCGTTGTCCAGCTTCAAAGCCTGCTGGATGACGGGATTTCGCTCGAAACGCTGTTCGCGCTGTCGATGCACCTGCATCCGACGACGTTCGAGCTGGTTCGGCCGCTGCCGGGGTGGGTTCCGAGCAATCTGGCCGCAAACATCCGCGACTTCAACAAGCGCACTAAACTCAGCTTGTGGTTCGAGAAGGAGCGCGCGGCGTGGGAAAAGGCCGAGGAGGAGTCGCGCAACGTCTTCAATGCGGCGCGGTTCCAATCCCTGCTCGCGCAGTTCTTCGATAACGTGCCGGCCAAGCTCGTGTTCGTCCCGAACCTGTTGTATCCCAGCGACCGGGAAGTCACCGTGCTGTTCAACGGCGAACTGATTTGCATTGCGCCTCCGCCGCTGGCGTGGGGCGACAATCCACCGTGGGCGTATGACGATCCGGCAATGCTCTCGTACAGCCTATTCAATGCGCTGGGCGGCTATGGCAAGCTGCTGCTCGACCGCGAGCTGGAGGCCAACCCCGGTGTGATCGAGGAAGCCGCCGAACAGGCCCTGCCGGTCAATGAGCAGTTCCGCGCGGCGTACCCGACGTGGAAGGAGCAGTTTCGCGAGTTGTTCGCGTATGCGCTGACCGCGCTGTATTTGGAAGACTATGTGAGCGACCGTGAATACCGCGCCTTCGTGCTGATCGAGCAGCGGATGCGCGGCATGAACATCCTGCCCGGCACGGTCAACGTGATGCGGCGCTACATGAAAGAGCGCGGCCACAAGTACGCGACCATCGCCGACTGGATCCGCGTGTTCCCCATTCAGCTGCGCCTCGCCAAGCGGTTCGTGAACTTGTAGGCGACGCTACACCACGATGCCGTTGTGACGGGTCATCGCCAGTTCGAGGCCGTCGGTCAGCCACGTTTCAACCGCGTCAGCTGCGTGTTCGACCATAATCTGCGCGTTAATGATGTCATCGCCCATGAACGGCCGCAGCACGTAGGCCGCCGGATCCATCTGGCCGGGCGGGCGTCCGATGCCACAGCGCGCACGGGCAAATTCGCGCGTGCCGAGGTGCTGGATGATGCTGCGCACGCCGCGTTGTCCGCCGTCGCCGCCGCCATTGCGCAGACGCAGTGTCCCCAAAGGCAGGTCGAGGTCGTCGGCCGCGACGATCAGCTTGTTGATGTCGAT
>JZRA01000144.1 GCA_001567485.1 Chloroflexi bacterium OLB13 | reverse complement strand
GATGGCGGCTATGAGAGTGAACCGCTGCACCAGTGGTGCAAGGCCAGCTTCGGTGTGACCTGTCAGGTGGTGAAACGCTCCGACAGTGCCAAGGGTTTTGAAGTCCAGCCCAGGCGTTGGATTGTTGAACGGACTTTCGCCTGGATAGGTCGCTGCCGTCGTTTGAGCAAGGACTATGAAGCGCTGTCGGAGAGCAGTGAGAGTTGGATTTATGCCGCCATGATTCATCTGATGGCCCGCCGTTTAGCCCAAACTTGACTTTCAAAACACGCTCTCATCACTCATCACTCGCCACTTTCAACTTCTTACTTGAGTCGCCGTGGTTGGCGATACTGTGACCCTTGCCGAGCATGTGCTGGAGGTGGTCGACATGGACGGCCGGCGGATCGACAAGGTGCTCGTGCGTCACACGCCACACGAAAAAAGCCCCTCGCCCTGAGGGAGAGGGGTTGGGGTGAGGGCTTAATCCACCCGCTTACTCGCCCTGAAAATACTCGACGTCGTAAGCCGGCATTTCGCAGCGCAGCGGCTTGTCCTCGCGGAAGCCGAACGCGTAATCCGCCTGCATGAGCTGGTGAATCTCGCTGGTTCCCTCATAGATCACCGCGCCCTTGCTGTTGCGCAGATAACGTTCGACCGGATACTCGTCGCTGAAGCCATACGCGCCGTGTACCTGAATCGCTTCCAGCGCGGCCTTCACGCTGTGATCGGTGGCGTACCACTTCGCCATGCTGGTCTCGCGGGTGTTGCGCACGCCCTGATTCTTCAGCCAGCCTGCCCGCCATACCAGCAGCGACGCGCTGTCATACCACTGCCGCATAAAGGCGATCTTCTGCTTGACGAGCTGATGCTGCGCGATGGGCTTGCCGAACGTCTCGCGTTCCATCGCGTACTTGATGCTGTCCTCAAGGCAGGCGCGGATCAGGCCGGTCGCGCCCGCAGCCACGGTGAAGCGGCCGTTGTCGAGGCAGCTCATGGCGATCTTGAAGCCTTCGCCTTCTTCGCCGAGACGGTTCGCCGCCGGGACTTCGACATCCTGCATGGCGACCCATCCGGTGCTGCCGGCACGCACGCCCAGCTTGCCGTGGATGTCGCCGGTCGTCACGCCGGGCATATCCCGTGTGACGAGGAACGCGCTCATGCCGGCGTGGCCCTTAGTCGGGTCGGTCTTGGCGACGACGAGGAAGTTGTGGGCCTTGGTCGCAAGGCTGATCCACATCTTTTCGCCGTTGAGGATGTACGTGTCACCGACCTTGCGGGCCGTTGCGTTCATGCTGGCGACATCGCTGCCGGCGCCGGGTTCGGTCAGGCAGAACGCCGCGTACTGTTCGCCGCGCGCCTGCGGCACGAGGAAGCGCTGCTTCTGCTCCTCGCTGCCCCACTGCAGCAGGGCTTGGCTGTTCAGACCGTGATGCACCGACATCACCACGCGCAGGTGTGTATCGGCGCGCTCAAGCTCCTCGCACACCAAACCGAGCGAGATGTAGTCGAAACCCTGACCGCCGTAGCGCACCGGGATGCTGATACCGAGGATACCCAGCTCGGCCATGCGCGGCAGGAAGGTGGGGTTCATCTCCTGCTTGCGATCCCACTCGCCGACGACCGGGATCACTTCCTTGGCGGCCCAATCGCGCACCATTTTCTGAACTTGACGGTGTTCTTCTGTAAGAGCGAAATCCATGCTGTCCTCTATAGAGATACGGAGGCGAACGTGATAGCGCGATTATATCAGCCGGCCAAAGGCTCGGGATAGGCCGCGCACGACCACCCGTGGGCTGATTGGAGATGGCGCGACGGGATCGGCTCGCGCTACAGTCGCGAACTCGCCAACCTGAAGACGGAGGCTTCGACGTATGGATCCACAGCTCGAACGTGTGCGCAACCGGCACCTGCTGATGCTTGAGCGCACCCTCAAGACCCTTACCAGCGTCATCACCGCAGCCGATTCGGCTGATCTGCGCGCCAAGCGTGATGGCCCCGACGGATGGACGCCGCTCGACATCGTGTGCCATCTGCGCGATCTCGAACCGTTATTCATCAGCCGTGCGCAGTCGGTCATCGACCACGACAACCCGACGTTCGTGACCTATAACGTCAACCAACTGGTGATCGACAACAACTACGCCGCGCAAGACCCGGCCGAAGCGCTGGCCGAGTTGAGCGCCAGCCGCGCGCGGACGCTGGCGTTGTTCCGCGCTGTGCAGGACGATCAGTGGGCGCGCACCGGTATCCACCCCGCCTACGGCCTACAAACGCTCCTCGACGTGTTGATGCACATCGCCCACCACGACTTGGATCACATTGAACAGATGACGCGCGTGCTAGCGCAGGAGTCATAAGATGACCGACCCGATCCTCCTCGATATGCTCACCCGCATTCAGCGCCGACATGTGCTTCTGATGCGCCGCACTATGAAGTCGCTCGCGAACATCGTCCGCGCCGCCGACCCCGACGCACTGCGTACGAAGCGCGACGGCCCGGATGGCTGGACTCCGGTAGAAATCCTGTGCCATCTGCGTGACTTCAACGCTATCTTCCATCGCCGCGCCCAGCAGACCGTCGCTGAGGATCGGCCGGTGTTAGTCACATACGACCATGAGCAGATGGTGATCGACCATCGCTATGCCGAACAGGATCCGTATGCGGTCTTGGAAGACATGGCCGCCGAACGCGAACGGATGGCCGCGTTCTACCAAGCGCTGACGCCCGACCAACTGCTGCGCGTCGCCATTCATCCTGACGACGGCGAGCGCCCGCTGTACGATTTCCTCATGCAGGTCGGCCACCACGATAACGACCACATCGAGCAGATGACGCGCGTGCTGGCGGGGTAGCGGATCCGTGTAAGGCGAAACGTTGGCGCGCAGGCGGGGTGGGGGCGATGCGGGCCTGCGAGAACGCGGGTCTGCGTGCGCTGTGTCCTCAGGATTACTGACTCCTGACGACTCGGCCAGATAGTGCTACACTACTGCGCGCTGTTTCGCCCCTTGCGCCGTGTGAGCCGTCCCCATGCCCGAACATACCCATATCCCGAATGACGACGTCCCGTTGACCGAGGCCGAGCGCGCCGCCGCGCGTGGTTTCATCCAGCGTTGTGAAGTACGCCTCAGCACCCAGCACCGCGTGGCGACCGCTTTTATCGGCGGGGCCGGCCTGCTGCTGTTGATCCCGATCTTTCTGCGCGACATCGTCGACGGTGAGCTGACGGTGCTCATCAACTTCATCCAGAACCTGTTCCCGCAGTTGGGCGACGTCGCGGGCTGGCTCGTGTCGATCGTCTTGCAGCTTACGCTCGCCTATCCACTGGCGCTCTCGCTCATCATCCCGATCTACGGCGTGTACCTGCTGCTCAAAGACCTCGTCCACTTCTATTACACGCTGTACATGCCGGGCTTCGAGCACGATCTGCTCAACCCGACCTTTGCGCTCGGCGGTATCACCTTCGGCTCCGACGAGTCGCCGCGCATCAGCAAAGCCGTTCTCGCTTACGAGTATCAGGACGGCCACGCCAACCTCATGATGCCGTTCAGCCGGGGCAAGCGCGAGGCCTACCTCGACTCGATGGTCACGGCGACAAACGGCGCTGTCATCCCCGCTGGCCGCGATATCGAAAGCTTGCGGCAGGCTGGCGTTCTCGACCCGCGCGTGGATCTCGACACGGTGCAGCATATCAGCACTGCGTTCGGGCTGGCGCGCGCGGTTGACCGCTCGCTGGTTCAAGAGGTCGCGGTCTCCGAGATGCAGCTCGTGCGCAACGTCATGTATCTGCGCCGCCTGATGCTGCGCTACGTCAAGACCCTGCTGCTGTTCATCTGGACGACGACCGTCTCGTTCGTGCTGCTGCCGCTGCTGAAAGATCCGCGCTTTCCGGCCCTGCTGGTGATGGCGCTGGGGTATCTGCTGTGGTCGATCGTCGCTATCCCGCTGATGACCACGCCGGCGCATTGGATCTTCCGGCATCGCCACGACACGCCGCGCAACGGACATCTCGACCCGCAGCTCACGCAGCTTGAAGATCACCTTGAACGATGGTGTAAGCTAGGGATCGTCAGCTCCGTGATCGCCACGGTTCTCACGCTGATCTGGATGGCGGCGGCGTAGGCGGCTGGCTGGCGATTCGTGCAGTTGTAGGGTTTCAGGGACGTGTTCAAGCTCATTGTTGCATTTGCGGTGGTGATCGTCGTGGCGCTGCTGGGCCTCAGCATGATTGAGGGCGCGGGCGGCGATACCATCACGGCCAGCGCGCAGTTGATCGCCCCGCAGACCGACCTTGCCGGCTACGCGCGCGCTATCGGCCCTTACGACTGGCGGTTCCCGCGTGATTTCGGCGCGCACGACACGTTTCAAACCGAGTGGTGGTACTACACCGGCAATCTGGCGACGGACGACGGCCGGCGCTTCGGCTACCAGTTCACCATCTTCCGCCGCGCGATTGCGCCTGAGAACAGCGCTTCGGCGTCGGAATTCCGCACCAATCAGGTCTACATGGCGCACTTCACCGTCAGCGACATCGCCGACCAGCGCTTCTATCACGAGCAGCGGTTCAGCCGGGGCGCGGCCGGCCTCGCCTTTGCCCTGCCTGACGACGATCAGCCCGACGTGCCGTATCACGTCGCGCTCGACAACTGGCAAATCCGCGCCGGGAGCGCGCCCGACGTTACGATGATCACCGCGCAGGCGGACGGCTTCGCCATCGACTTCACCCTGACCGACGTCAAGGGGGTCGCGCTGCAGGGCCACGACGGCCTCAGCCCCAAGTCCGGCGAGCCGGGGAATGCCAGCTACTACTACAGCCAGCCGCGCCAAGCCACCGCCGGGACGATCACGCTCGGCAGCGACACGTTCACGGTCAGCGGCGCGTCGTGGAAGGATCACGAGTTCAGCACCAGCGCGCTTGGTTCGGACGCGCTGGGATGGGACTGGTTCGGCTTGCAGTTCGATGACGGGCGCGAGCTGATGGTCGGGCAAATCCGGCAGATCGACGGGGGTAAACAGCCGGCGTTCGGCGGGCTGCTGATCGAGCTGACGGCGATACCCGCTACCTCGCCTCCGGCCACTTCACGATCACGCCGACCGGCACATGGCTCAGCCCGCACACCGGCGCGACGTATCCCGCCGGTTGGCAGATCGTGATTATGGGCGAGGGCGGGTTCACGTTCGCCGTCACGCCGCTGCAAGCCGATCAAGAGCTGCACGACTCCACGCCCGCGTATTGGGAGGGCGCCGTTGCGCTCAGCGGAGATGTGACCGGCTACGGATACGCCGAACTAACCGGTTATGCCGCCGCCATGACCGACCGCTTCTAACGGCGTGCGCGGTAATGGTATACTGGCGCATCTCGTCAGGCGCGTCCGTGGTAAGACCTCATCCCAACCCCTTCAGACTGGAGAGGGGAGCCGTGCAGCGCGAAGCGGGGGCAAGGTTGAACGAAGCGCCGCTCTGACGAGCGCGATGAACAACTCACGTCGTTGAGGAGTACCGCATGCTGCTTTCCGACTACCTGCGGGCATTGGCCCGGCGTTGGTGGCTGATCGTGCTGGTCGCGGTGATCGCCGCGGTTGGCGCGTATGTGCTGACGAGCCGCCAGCCCGCGGTGTATCGCTCGACTCAACTGGTATTGATTCAACCGTCTCGCGCCGACTTCGGCTTGACCGAGGCGGGGCGTCTGCTGCTCAACTCGATGGTCGTCTACCTCGACAGCTCGCTGATCGCGCAGCAGATCATCGACGATCTACAGCTTCCCACCAATGCGCAGACGTTGATGGACAACAAGACGATCGCGCCGGATACGCTGCGCCTCGTGGTTCAGATCGACGTCGACAACGGAGATCCGGCCGCCGGCGAGGCGATTGCGGAGGCGTGGGGGCAGGCGCTGGTCGATTATCGCAGCCGTCAGAACCAGACCGTCGCGCGTGAGGATCGCGTGCTGGCGCTGCTGCCCGACCGGCCGACGACGACGCAGGTTGCGCCGCAGCCTATGCTGCTGACCGCCGCGGCCGCCGTGCTTGGCCTGATTGTCGGTGTGGCGTTGGCGCTGGCGCTGGAGTCCGTCGAGAGCGTCATCGTGCGCCGCCGTGAGGACTTCCGCGCCGACGGGATCAACCTGCTCGCTGTCGTGCCGAAGTAACCGCACCAGCGGCCGACGTCACACCCTCTGAACGCAGCGCCACGGGGCGGTCATCCGGCCGTCCCGTTTCACGTCGCGTCAAGTCTTCACGTTGGGTTGAGGCGAACTCCCTTACAATGGGGGTGCTGCTTAACGCAATGGAGACATCAAATGCATCCGTACCACAATAGTCATCGTCCGTTTTTGCTGCTGATCCTGTTCGTTCTACTCACCCTACTCACCGCCCTTCCTGTCTCAGCCGATCCGGCGCCGCCCGTCGCCCCTCTAAACGACAACTTCGCTGATGCCTTACCCCTTGTTCTGAACACGCGCATCACCGTCCAAGGCGATGTTTCCCTCGCTGAGAACGAGCCGGACGAAGTCTCCGATATAGATCTGTTGTACTGCGAGATGTGGCACACCGTGTGGTATTGGTTTGTCCCCACCTTCGACGGCACTGTGCTGCTCTCGACCGCGGGCAGCGAGGTTTTTGGCTTGCCCCATCAATCGCACATCCGAACCTCATTAGCGGTCTACACCGGAACCACGCTGTCCGACCTCACTCAAGCGGCCTGTGGAGCGACCAATCTCAGTGGGTATGGCGAGCTTCCAGCGTTTGAGGTGAGCGCAGGCACGACCTATTTCGTGCGTGTAGGGCTGGATTTCCAAGACCCCTCCAGCGTAACGCTCAAACTGCGGACGATGGTGCACGGCGGGACGGACTGGGATCCGACCGGCATGCTCAACACCGGTTTCGAGACTCCGCCAACCGATGCGGATTGGCAGGTCAAGAACGCCACTAACGGCGATATGCAAGAGTGCGGGACGGGCAATGCGTATGAAGGTATGTGCGCGTTTAAGTTGGTCGGCGGCGCGGGCGAAGCAACCAAGCTGAAGCAGAAGCGCAGTTGGCCGGTCGATCAACTGCTCGGCTATGTCGGGCATCGCATGGAGTTCAGCGGGTATGTGTATTCTGTTGATCCGGCGACGCTAAAGTTCAAAATCGTCCTGAAGTACAGCGACGGTACGCCGGCAACCAAGCGGAAGGCGTCTATCATCAATACGGCAGTGCCGCTTTGGGATTTCTTCAAAGTCACCGCCAACTTTGAAAGCCCCAACGTCAAGTCCGTCAAGCTCATCATCCAAAACGGCTCGCCAAGCGGCGTCACGTATATCGACCGCATCCTGCTTGACTATGACGGCGGTTACGTGCGCACGCTTGACGGCGCCCTGCTGCCCGTCCCTGCGCCCATGCAGTAAGGGCAGTTTTCAGTAGGCAGTTTTCAGTCGTCAGGCGGCTGTAGGCAGTTTTCAGTAGTCAGGGGGTAGGGGCCAGTCGTCAGGCGGCAGTTACCGGTGGACAGCCTGTGGTGGCGTCCCTCCAGCCTCTCAGTAAGCTCTGATCGTGTTCGTCGTGTGTTTTAAGGCTCGGCGCGGCTGTTGTCCTCAGCCGCGCCCGGCTCTATCACGGCGCCTCATACGTCGTGATTTCGAGGCGGTGGCCGTCCGGGTCACGGAAGTAGATCGAGCGCGAGATGTCGTGATCTTGAAACTCGAACGCGATGCCGAGCGCAGACAGGTGCGCCTGTGCCTCAGTGAAGCCAGCGACAAGCGATCCCGCCTCTATCGAGCATCAGCAATCGGGGCGAACCGACGGCTCGCCCCTACGTCTTTTGCGGTGCTTTCCGCGTCCCGGCTGACAACCGACAGCTGATTCCTGCCAACTTCCCTAATAACTGGGCAGGCTGGGATCCACTTCTCTGGCCCAAGCGAGCAGGCCACCGTCTACATTGACCAGTCTGGACGCATCATACCCGGCCTCGATCAGCAGCCCGATCGAGTCGGCGCTGCGCTTGCCACTGCGGCACAGCAGCGCGATTTCGCAGTCGTGTGGGATTTGCGCAAGCACGGTATCGGCTTCCTGTGCGCGGCCCTGCAGCACCGCATCTTTAGCCGCCTGAATATCACCCTTAGGGATGCGCAGCGTGTTGTCCAGCGCGGCGATGGCCCACTCGTGCGGATCGCGCACGTCCAGCACCACCAGATTCGGCTCCTTGTCGAGACGCGCTTTGAGCTGCCGCACGCTGATGACTCGCATCCCGTCGACCGTCTCGGTCGGTGTAGCGAAGCTGCTGCGGTCGTGCGCCGGCATGCCGCAGAACTGCTCGTAGTCGATCAATTCGATCTGTTCATGCGGGATGCCGCACACCGGGCAGTTCGGGTTCTTGCGCACCTTGATCTTGGTGAAGCTCATCTCCAGCGCGTCGTACAGCAGCATCCGCCCGACCAGCGGCTCGCCGATGCCGAGGATCAGCTTGATCGCCTCGGTCGCCTGCATGGTGCCGACCGTGCCGGGGAGGATGCCCAGCACGCCGCCCTCGGCGCAGCTCGGGACAAGCCCCGGCGGCGGCGGCTCTGGGAACATGCAGCGATAGCACGGCCCGTCGGGATGCCCGAACACCGCCACCTGTCCCTCGAAGCGGAAGATCGAGCCGTACACGTTCAACTTGCCCAGCTTGACCGCCGCGTCGTTGACCAGATAGCGCGTCGGGAAGTTGTCCGTGCCGTCGATCACGAGGTCGTACGGTTCGAGGATTTCAAGCGCGTTGGCGCTGGTCAGCGGCACGTTGTACTTGACGATCTCGACATACGGGTTGAGGTCTTTTAGGCGGCGTTCGGCGCTGTCGATCTTCGGGATCCCCAACGAACTTTGGCCGTGGATCACCTGCCGGTGCAGGTTGCTCTCGTCCACGACGTCATAATCGACGACGCCAAGCGTGCCGACGCCCGCCGCCGCCAGATACAACCCGGTCGGGCTGCCGAGTCCGCCGGTGCCGATCAGCAGGACTTTGGCGGCTTTGAGCTTCCGCTGCCCCTCGATGCCG
The DNA here is from genome assembly GCA_001567485.1 of Chloroflexi bacterium OLB13. Taxonomy (GTDB): domain Bacteria; phylum Chloroflexota; class Anaerolineae; order Aggregatilineales; family Phototrophicaceae; genus Flexicrinis. The sequence continues at coordinate 19,401 of JZRA01000144.1, read as the reverse complement.
ACTTCTGGCATGATGAGGTGGCGGCTGTAACGGCGAATTTCCTCATGGCTGAGCTGCGTGTGGGAATCAACCTCAACGGCGGGCATGACGTTCCTCTCAAAATCCAACGTGGGACGGCGTTACGCGAATACGAGCTGCTGCTTGAGCACAGCCCGGCTGACCACGCCGTTGTAGACATGCTTGGGTTTACCTTCGGAGTCCAGCACAAAGAGCGTCGGGACGCTGAACACGCCCCATCGCGCCGCGGCCTCTGGCTCGGCGGTCGCGTCGACACGCACGATGTGCAAATGATCGCCCAACTCGCCTTGAAGCGCGTCCAGTGTCGGAGTTTGCTGATATTTGCACGGCGCGCAGGTCGGGGACGAGAAGTACACGATGATCGGCGTACCCTGCGGCACAGCCGCCAGCAGCGGATCGCGCCCGCTGGCAGTATGCGCGTGCGCCAACTGTCGCCGCGTGATGAGCTGCCACACCGCGACTCCGACGCTCAATAGGACAAGTGCGATCAAAACACGGTCGATCATGGTACAACCTCCGTTCGTGGACGGGTGTGTACGAACGAGCTAACCCTGCGGAAGCGGAGCGTGGCCGAAGCCGCGGATGCCGAGCTTGTGGAGCTGATAGTACAGCCAGCAGCCGAGGCAGAAGTTCAGCCAGAAGTTCAGGTTCGCCAGCACGATCACGACCCACACCAGCGCCCATCCGACCAGCGACGCGCCGGTCAGCAGCGCCAGTGCTGCGCCGATGTTGAACACCGCGCCGACGGCCATCGCGAAACGGTGCGGCTCCGGGTTGTCGAGGATGACGTTTGGCTTGACGATGCCGCGCGGCTTGAGCACGCGGTGGTAGAACAGCCGGTACGGGCCGGCCTGCGATTCGAGCGCGCCGAGCAGCTGCGCGACGCCGACGAACAGCACCAGCAGCCACGAGTTCAGCACAAACGCGGCCAGCAGCAGCACGATGGTGGCCGCCTGCCCGACCTTGAGGCCGGACTGGTCGACACGGCGCGGCGCGGACGATGCGCCGCCGGCGATAGACGGGATGATGCGCAGCGCATCGCCGGACTCGACCGGTGTGTCCAGCCCGTCGAGGAAGCGCACATCCTCTTCGCCGAGGAAAATGTTGACGAACGTGCGCAGCTGTCGCCGTTGAACAGATGCGGTTTGAGGTCGGGATACTGGCTGACCAGATCGGCCAGCACGTCGCCGATGGTGTCGCCGCTGACGTCGACCTGCGCGTTCTGGCCGGTGTACGCCCGCAGTGGAGTCGGGATCTTGATTGACGGCATCGGTGGTGTTCTCCTCAGTGCTTGTCTACAGCGTCTTGCCCACGAGACAAAAAAGGCCAACCCTGTGGACGGTTGGCCTTGGACTACCCGGAGTACAGTCGGGGTATGGTCAAGCGTCCAGCCGCGCCGATGACACACGGCAGTACATCGCCATGTGCATTCGCATGATGGCGGTCATAGTACAGCGGGTGGATGAACGCGTGTTTGCCATACCTCAACGTTACTGATTTGGCCGGTATTTTGCAAGTGGATAGGCGCTGTGCTCAGGCCAAGCTCAGGCGAAACAGCCGGTCACGATCCGGTTACAGACTTGCGCGCACACGTGCGCATAGCGGATCAACGCCGGCATACAGAACGCCGCCACGGTGTGATACAGTCGGGGGCGTTGCGTCTCATCACGAGGTCAGATCGTCACATGCCGCCGAAGTCCCTTGCCGCCGCCGTACTTTCCCTGATCGCGCTCGCTTCCCTCTCGGCTGCCCAACCGCCGATCACCGTGGCGCGCGTCGCCAGCGACCTGCTCAATCCGCGTGGGGTCGCCGTGCTGCCGGACGGCCGCCTGATCGTCGCTGAGGCTGGCGCGGCGGCCGAATCAGACGACACGGCCGGCCGGATCAGCGTATTCGATGACCTCAACGGCGACGGCGACTACGACGATACCGGCGAGCGCACGGCCATCCTGTGCTGTGTCGGCGGTTACAACGCGCTCGTCGAATACGGCACCGGACAGGATGAGATCGGCGGGCTGGGTGATGTGCTCGTGCTGGACGATGGGCGTGTGTTCTTCACGCAGGACGACCCGCAGGCCGGTTATGCGCCCGACGGCACGCCGCGCACAGTCGGCGTGTTTCGCCTTTCGCCCGAACCAGCGTGGGATCAGCGGCTGGTGCACTTCTCTGCGGCCACCGTCAACTCGGTTGTCTATGATCCGATCCGCGACGTGCTGTACATCGCCGAAAGCGGCATGAACCGGGTCAGCGCGCTGACGCTCGATGGCCGCTTGACGCCGATCGTCGTGTTCAAGAACTTACAGCACGGGCAGCAGGCCGTCCCATCCGGGCTGGCGTTCGACCCGGCCACCGGCGATCTGCTGGTGGCGCTGCTCTCCGGTCAGAACCGCGCCTACTTCGGCACGGTGATCGCCTACATGCCAGAGGCCGCGAAGGTCGTCCGTTTGAACCCGGAGACCGGCGAGTGGCGTGACGAGATCACCGGCCTGACGACCGCTGTCGACGTTGCGGTGGACGCGGCGGGAAATGTGTACGTCGCGGAGTTTGCGACGGGGTGGCCGACGACGCAGATGCCGCGCGACTTCCCGGTGCATGACCGGAACGCCCCGCCCGACGCCGGCGGCTATCCGCGCTTCAGCGGGCGGGTCACCATGTACCCGGCGGATGGGAGCGCGCCCGTCCGTCTTGCCGAGGGTTTGGATGAGCCGACCAACCTGACGTATCACGACAGCGCGTTGTACGTATCGGTCGGGCAGGGCACGCCGGGCCGTCCGATCATCGGGCCGGATGGGCTGACGCGAATTACCGGATCCCTGCTGCGGATCAGCGGATTTCTGCCGTAAACGAGGACTGCCGGGTAGGCCGGTGGCCCTCACCGCGCCGCTAGGTCACGATCAGCGTATCGGGGTCGAACGCGGTGCGGTCGTCTTTGAGCCGCCACACCCGCATATCGACCGCTTCTCCATCCTGCACCTGCGTGATGATGTAGGTGAAATTCGGCAGAGCGTGGTCGCGGTCGTAGATCGAGGGGATGGCCGGGCTGTCCGGGTGGCTGTGGTAATAACCGACGAGCGTCAAGCCGCGCGCCTCGGCCTCGTCCTCAAGGCGCATCCAGTCCTGCGGCGTCATCGCGTACCGATGGTGCTGTTCTTCGGCCTCGAACACGTTCTCGACCTGCGTGATGGCCTGCACCTCGACCGGCCGGGCTGCACGACGCCGAACAGGAACCCGCCGCCTTCGTTGGGATACGTGCCACGCATCTGAGCGAAAATGTCCTGCTGCATCGCCGTCGAAAGATAAACGTCCATGAATTGCTCCGGCACACCGAGATATCGCGCTCAGGATAGCGCGCGTAAGACGGTGTCGCAAGGTCGATAGGCCGTGCGTACTGGTTGCGGATTTGAGGGAGTTCGCTATGATGTAAGTGGGTGTGATTATAATGCTGACGATTGGCGGGCGCCGACGTGAACGAGACATACGACATCGTAGTGGCGTACCGGCGTGGCCCGCGCTGGGCTGCGGCGACGTTGATTCATCAATCGCTCGTCCACAACAACCGCCGGGCGTTGATCGATCACATGAACGCCGGCCTAGGCCGCCCGCAAACCCTCGCGGCCGTCCGGGTATGCCGGGTGTTCGTGCTGGTGCTTGGGCCCGGCGACCTCGAACGCTGCGACCAGACGGACGACGAACTGCGCGTCTTGATCACCGTCGCATTCTCCTCCAACTGCGTCGTCGTGCCGGTGTTGGTCGACCAGTTCACCTATGAACGCGACAAGGCGCATTTGGTCGGCTTGCTGCAAGAACTGCCGAAGCTGCAAGTGGTGCGGCTCGAACCCTATCAACCTTACCCGGCGCTCGAACGCTTGAACACCGTGATCGAGAAATTTATCCCCACCGCCAACTCCGAGGACGATCTGTGGTCACTGCCAACCGGAGATACGTCGGACGCGCTGGGCCAAACACGCATGGATACCGGCGAGATCGACGGGTTCTGCGACAACGCCGAGGCCGCGATTCTTGCGATGGACTGGACGCACGCCGCTGCGATGATCCGGCGCGCGCTTGAAAGCGGGCGTGACATGGCCCGCCCGCACCGCGTCATGGGCGACCTGTTCGCGGTGCGTGGCATGCTCGACAAGGCGGCCGATGCCTATACACAGGCGCTCAACCTCGACCCCTTCGACCTGCGCTCATACGAACGGCGCATGGAGATGAACCTGCGCCGGGGCCGCGCTCATTTGGCGTATGACGATGCCGCCGCCGCCGCTTTGCGGACGCAGGGCAACACCACGCAGCTCGCGGAACACTACGCCTCGCGGTTCGGCAGCGACAAGGAACATGCGCTCAAACGCATTCTTGAGGCCATCGCGCGCCGCAAGGGCGAAACCAGCGAGTACCGCTAACCGGACACGTTCTGCTGTGTCTTCATCCCCAACGACTGGCCGAAGCATCCCGGCGCGCTAGAATACGGATGATTTCGTCTCATCTGCACGGGTGACTCATGCGCCGTTGGATCGTAGTGTGTATCCTCCTCGTCGTGGTGATCGCGCCGGCCTCCGGGCAAGCCGACCCGTTCCGCGCATGGCTGCTGCATCCCGACCGTGGCGCGCTAACCGCCGTCGACAGCAGCGGCCCGCTCGGCACGATCACGCTGCCCGTGCCGGACGGATTCGCGGCTGTGTCGCCGGACGAGGTCGCGATCTCGCCGGATGGGCAGACCGCAGCCTATGTCGTCTACAAGGCTGGATACGTCGAGCCTGCCGTCGCCGTGCTGCGCCTCTCCGATCAGCAGCTGATCGCCAATTTCGCGCCGCAGGGCATGACGTTCACCAGCCTCGGCATTGCCCCTCGCGCCGCTTTCAGCCCGGATTCACAGCGGCTCGCGCTGGGGTACATGACCGGGGATGGGTGGGAGTTGGTGGTCATCGACGTCACCGCCTTCGCGATTGCCGCCCGCATCACCGACCGCGATCCTCAGCTTGGCCCGGTTCCGCGCACGCCGGACAGCCTGCCGGCGCCGGTCGATCATCGTCAGGGCGGCATGATCGGTTTCACCGTTTACGATCTGGCGGTGACGCGCGCCGCCTCGTATCCGGGTTTCATGTGGGACACGCTGACCGGCGCCCTCGCCTCGACGCCGGCTTACGCAACGCCGTTCGTCGACGTGTACCCCGGCTCTGGCGAGGTGATCCGCGCAGGGGCCGACGAACGCCTGACCCGCACCGAGAATTACGTCCCCGACGCTCACTACAACGTACTCATGCGCATCAACCCGCTGACGGGCGAGACCGCGCCGTTCTTCCTCAGTCCTGAGCGCACGCTGCTGACGCCTCGCTTTGTGCGCGGCGGCGTGTGGATCGCAGTGGGCGCGACCGACGGCTTCAGCGAGACGTGGACGCTCATCGACCGCGCCGGCCAACCCGCCTCCGGCCTGCCTGAGAACCAGCGCATCTACGACATCGCCGGCACGGCCGACGGCCTGATCTACGTCACGCTCAACAGCGACGCCGCGCCGATGGTCGTCCGGCTTGGTCTTGCGCAAGGGGCCGCGCCTGCCGTGCTATGGACAGGCGCGCTGTCCGACCTGCCGCCGCGAATCTTGTGGGTGGGCAGTTCCGACCCGACCGTACTGTACTGGCCGGACACGCTCGGCGCGGCGGCATGGGCGCAGTTGGTCGAGCCGCTCGTCCCGCCGCCAACCCTGATCGCGGCCGGCGACGTGCAGGACGACGCGCTGACGATCGGCGGCAAGGCGACTGTCGCAACAACCCACGGTGACTCGCTCAACGTGCGGTCAGACGCCGGCGTCGTGTATCAAATCCGGGCCAAGGCGCACCCCGGCGAGGTCGTCGACGTGCTGAACGGCCCGCGTGACGCCGACGGCTTCACATGGTGGGAAATCCGCCTCGCCGATGGACGGCAGGGATGGGCGGTCGAAGCGGCGGATGGACGGCGCACGCTCCTTCCCGGCGTGGACACAGCCCCCGCGGACGGTGAGTTCACGCCGGCCAATCCGGTCGTCAGCAGCGGGCTGGCGGTGGGCGAGATGGCGTTGGTTACGCTTCCCGATACGATGGAGGCACTGCGGCTGCGCAACGGCGCGGGGCTGGATTTCGACATCGTGCTGCTGCTGCCCACCGGCACACTGCTGCGTGTCGTCGATGGCCCGGTCGAAGCCGATGACTTCACATGGTGGCAGGTGCGCACGCCGGAGGGCAATGTCGGCTGGGCGGCTGAGGTGATCGGCAGCGCGCGCGTGCTTACCAAGCAATAATGGTTGGTGCATATATTCTAAATTTAATCTAAACTACCGGTACGCATGCACCCGTACCCGGGTGTTGAAACACGCGGTAAGGAACGATACGACTTCATGTTCGGTAGTGTCCGCGGATGGTTAACTCCGCCTCACTTTGATGATGATTTCGAGCGGACGAACGCGGCGCGCGTGCTGCACTTCCTGCTGCTGATTGTTCTCGTCATTCTCCTCGCGACTCTAGTCTTCTTCACCCTTCTCGAATCACATCGTGTCCGTAATGTGCTCAGCCTCATGCTGTTCACTGCGATCACCCTAGTGAGTCTGTGGCGGCTTCACCATGGCAACGTCTACACCACCGGCCGTCTCTACCTCATCGTGCTGTGGATCATGGCGATGGGATACAGTCTCTTCAACCGTGGGATCCTCAGCTCCTATCCGGCGCTCGTGACCATCATCATTTGGCTGGCCGGCATTATGGTCAGGCCGATCTATAGTGTGTTCTTCGCTATTGCCAGTGTCGCGAGCGTCACGGTGATGCTGTTTATCAGCCAAGATCTGCCGGGCATCGCGGCGTTCTATCCACCTGAACTCTATTTATCACACGCGACGTCGAATTGGTTTGTTTATGTCGCCGCATATATGATGACCGCCACGCTCGTGCTCTACAGCGCGCGCCATAACGCCATGAACCTTGAGCGCGTCATACAGCGTGACCGCCAGCTTGCGGAACGCAATACCACGCTTGAGGCGGAGATCGCGGAACGGAAGCGCGTCGAGGGTGAACTGCGTCAAAGCGAAACGACGTTCCGCACGCTGATCGAGAATGCTCAGATCGGGATCTTCATCCTCAAAGACGCACAGCAAGCCGCTTTCCTCTACGTGAACGACAATCTCGCCCGGATGTTGGGTTATACGCCGGAGGAGATGATCCACCGGATGAGTCCATTCGACGTGCTGGACTCGGACTATATCGACGACGCCAAAGAGCGGATACAGGGGCGGTTTGCCGGCGCTCCTCCGGTGGGAACCGCACCGTATCGGGTGATTCGCAAAGATGGTTCGTACATCGACGCGATCGTCAGCGGCATGGTCATTGATTACAACGGCAAGCCGGCGCTGCTTTGTACGATGATTGACGTCACAGCCGAACGACAGGCGGAGCGGTCGCGGATCGAGCTTGAAGTCGAGCGCAATCGTGTCGAGTTCTTGCGCGCATTCATGGATACGATGACGCATGATCTCAAGACGCCGCTCTCCGTCATCGGGTCGAGCTTATACCTGATTGAGAAAGCGACGGAACCGGCGGCCCAACAGCGACACCTCGGCAAGATCAGCGATCAAGTTGGCCGGCTGGGTCGCATGATCGAGGATATGCTGACCGTAGCGCGCCTCGACACTGTGCCCGATCTACGCTTCGACCTGATTCGCATCAATGCGCTTGTTACCAGCGCGTGCGATCAATTCGAAGCGCAGGCGCAGCACAGGAACGTAAGCCTGAGCTGTGTCCTCGCTGCGGAAACCGCGACCGTCCGTGCTGACGGCGATCTGCTCAATCACGCCATCATCAACCTCATCGAAAACGCCATCAACTACACACCCGCAGGCGGAACCGTCACCGTCCGAACCGTCGTCGAAAATGAGCACGTTACGATCGAAGTGCAAGACACCGGGATCGGTATCAGCGAGGCCGAACTGCAACGTGTCTTCGACCGCTTCTTCCGCGCCCGCAACGCGACGGCACAGGCTTCGGGAACCGGCCTCGGCCTTGCCATCACCAAGCGTATTGTCGACCTTCATAATGGGGAGATCTCCGTGACCAGCCACATAGGAACCGGCTCGCTGTTCAAGATGCGCCTGCCCACGGCTCCGGGTGCGGTATCGACCGCCCAAGCGAAAAGCTGACGGCGATGCGTGACAGGATGCTGCTGGAGCCGTAGTCGGAATCAGAAGGGCCACGCGTCGTCGCATGGCCCTGCGAATAAACTGCTTGATACAGCGAAAACCGGGTTTAGTTCGCGACCAGCATATAGCCGACGCCCGCTTCGGTGACGATGCACGATGCCCCGCGACGGCTGTTGTCGTCGAGCTTGGTGCGCAGGCGCGAGATGTTGACGCGCAAGACGGAGTAGTCTCCCGCGTAACTGTCGCCCCACACCGCGCGGATCAAGTCCTTGTAGGTCACGCACTGGCCGGCGCTGCGCATCAGCGTGTACAGCAGGTTGTATTCGATCGGCGTGAGATGCACGCGGCGTCCACGGATATTCGCCCGGCGCTGCGGGACATTCAGCTCGATTCGTCCGACCGTAATCGTCGACTCGTTGGCCGGCGTCGTCTGGATACGGCGCATCAAGGCGTTGATGCGCGCGACGATCTCGGATCGGTTAAACGGCTTGCCGACATAGTCATCCGCCCCAGCCTCCAACGCGGCGACTCGATCCTTATCCATGCCGGACACCACAATCAGCGGAAGCATTGAGGCGGTGCGCAGCCGATTCAGAAACGTCAGGCCGTGAATGTCGGGCAGACCGAGGTCGAGCAGGATGAGGTCAGGGCGGTGCGAATGGACGTACTCAAGGGCGGCAACGCCGCTCTCAGCAACAGCGCCGCGATGACCGGCTCGCGCTAGCAATTCGGTCAAATCTCTTGCGGTATCGGGATCGTCCTCTACAACCAGAATATGCAATTTACGGGTATTGGAGGAAACCATCGCGAATTCCTCAGCATCAAGTAACGCACTGATAATCCAACAGTATACAACATTTCAGGCAAAACTCATCTAACCTATGGCCGGGTTAGATTTCTGAGTTCGACAAGTGGATATCGCGATATAGGCATATTGCACAAATTTCTCAGAGGCTTGATTCAAGGCCAGCGTATAGGATGCGGTCACTGCATTCGAGCGCGTTCCCGGCTAGAATTCTGGGGCTCGACTCTGTTGCTCAATTTCTACCTGCATCGAACATCAATGAGAACGATACGCATTGGAGGTAAATTATCGATAATCTGGTGCTCCCTGTACAGGCCCCAAATGATTTCATCTTGCACAGTGGGTTTCAGATTTGTACACTCCCACCAACATAAAGACCGGGACACTCAACTACTTCTCTTAAGAGATATTTTCTGTCCCGGGCTGATCCCCCAACGCCCCGCGCCAAGCGGGGCGTTCGCATTCTCAGGCAGGATTCTGCTCGGCCGGCGGGGGTGACGAGAGCGCCTCTCGCACATCGACAGCGAGCTTTTCGAGCAGTTCGCGCGCGGCCTTCGGGCCAGCGGTCAGCGGGATGACGCGCCCATCGCGCAGCACCAGCACCAACGCCAGCACCTGTACGTGTTCTTCGCCGGCCAGCCGCACACTGTGCACGCTGTACAAGCCGATTCGTTCGGCGGACATACGAAATCCGCGCGGAGAGATCACCGTGAGTTCGGCATGACGCCGGTCGATCAGCAGCGTGCAGCCTCGGCTGAGCAGCAGCGCATAGACCCCGCCCGCCACGAACAGCACGGCCAGCACCAGATACAGCCCGAACACCAGAAGCACCCGCCAGTCACTGAGGCGCTCCGATCCGGCCGCCGCGGCATCCGCGAATTGAAAGAGGACGAGGGCGAGCGCCAACGCGCTCACGACGGTGAACGCCACGGCGGCGAACCGCAGGCCGATCCGGCGGTCTTCAAACACGGTTCGAGCAGGGCTGTCGAACGTCATCTTCAACATACCCCAAGTATACCGCGAGCGTGCCGACGCCGAGGAATGCACCGCGCATATCGCGCCGCGCGCTAGAACGCACGGCTCATAAGATCAGAGCCTACTGAAAGGACTGGGTGTCCCAGCAGTGCCGCCGTCCAACCACTACCTAGCACCTGCCCCCTAATAACTGACTCCTGACCCCTGACAACTGTCAACTGACTCCTCAGCGCGCCGCGCTTCCCCTACAGCCGTTCCGCCACCAGTTCCACCACGTCTTTGACGACCGGCCCGTCGGGGACTTCCGACTTCGCGCTCTCGAACATCTGCGCGCAGAACGGGCAGCCCACCGCGACGATCTCCGCGCCGGTGGCCTGTGCCTCTTTGTACCGCGTCACGTTGACCGCAGCAGTGCCGTGTTCTTCTTCTTTCCAGAACTGCGCGCCGCCGGCCCCGCAGCAGAAGCTGTCTGTGCCATGGCGTGGCATTTCGCGCTGTTTGATCCCGACCGCAGACAGCACATCGCGCGGAGCATCCACGATGCCATTGTGCCGGCCCAGATAGCACGGGTCGTGGAACGTCACGTTCGGCCCTTTGGTCGCGTTCTTGGCAGACGCCGGCAGCTTGCCGCTGGCGATCAGTTCGTCGAGCAGTTCGGTGTGATGCACGATCTCGTAGCTGCCGCCGAACTGGTGATATTCGCGGCCGATGTTGTGGAAGCAGTGCGGGCAGGTCACGACGATGCGCGGCGGCTTGACCTCGTTGAGCGTCTCGACGTTGGCCGTCGCCATTTCCTGATACAGCGCCTCGTTGCCGGCGCGGCGGGCGACATCGCCGGTACAGGTCTCGGCGTCGCCCAGCACGGCGAAGTTGACGCCGGCCTTGTTCAGCACCTTCACCAGCGCGCGGGCGGTGAGTTGGGCGCGCGGGTCATACGCCACCGCGCAGCCCGTCCAGTACAGGATATCGAAGTCGGGGTTCTCATCCACGGTCGGCACGGGGAATTCCAGCCCCTTCGCCCACGCGAGGCGGCTTTCGGTGCTGCCCCATGGATTACCGCGCCGTTCCATGCCCTGAAACGCCGTGGTCAGCTCGGACGGGAACTCGCTTTCCATCAACACGCGATCTTGCCGGATGCCGAGGATGTCGTGCATCGGCTCGTTGCCGACCGGGCAGATGTCGACGCAGGCGCCGCAGGCCGTACAAGCCCACACCGCCGATTCACTGAGGGCGAAGTTGAGCAGGGTTGGGGCCGGCCCGCCGGCGGCCAGCGCGGTCTGATCGTCCTTAATCAGATAGCGTTTGTTGATTTCCAGCGCTGATGGCGACAGCTCCTTGCCGGTGAGATACGCCGGACACACGTCCTGACAGCGGTTGCATTGAATGCACGCGTAAGCGTCGAAGATCGCGGCCATGGGCAGGTCGGTCAATGTTTTCACGCCGAACTGCTCGGCGTCCTCGTCCTCGAGGTCGAGCTTGCGCATCTCGCCGAGGCTGGTGCGTTCCGGCTTGGTCAGGAAGTTCAGCGGGGCCATGAACAGGTGGGCGTGCTTGGTGTACGGGAAGTACGGCATGAACACGAGGATGCCGCCGAGCGCGATCCACCACATCAGATGGCGCATGAGGGTCAGGCCGTCACCTTCCAGCCCGCTGAAGATGACCGAGACGACCGAGGCGAACGGCATGAACGGGTCGAACGCGCCGTGCTGATGGACGGTGACCGCTTCGCCGAGGAAGCGCGCGCCGACGTGCAGCAGGATGAACCCGGCTACGATCATCGAATCGCGGGTGATCGCGCCGGCCCTGATTTTGGGATGCAGCAGCACGTTGTCGTGGAACGTCAAATCCTTGCGATTCGGCAGCACGAAGCGGCGCACGATCAGGTACGCCACGCCGATCAGCACCGCCACGCTCAGCACATCGGCGAGCAGGCGAAAGCCGTCATACAGCAGGCCGGTCGAGACCAGCCACGCCTCGAAGCCGGGGATGAACCCCCACAGCGCATCGATCGCGTTGACGAGGAAGTAGAACGTAAAGCCCCACACGACAGCGGCGTGCATCATGCTGGTGATGCGGCGCGTCTTGAGCGTGGTGCGCTGGCTGAGGTAGATCCACAGCGCGTTGGAGGCGCGCCGGACGAGATGGTTGAGCGACAGCGATCCCTCGCCACGGTTAATCACCTGCCACATTTCGAGAAAGCCGGTGTAGGTCGCGCCCACAGCCAGCAGGGCAAGCAGAATGAAGAGCATCTGTTCAAACGGCGTCAGCATGAAGCGAAGTCCTTAGTAACGGTGTAAAACGCTCTGTCCGCCGTAGTGTAACGCGGGGAAGGGGTTCGGGGCAAAAGGGGGCATGAATCGAGGTGTGGGTAACGGATGTCGAACACGCGTGTATAATTTTATTGCGTGTGTCTATTCATCGTGTGCATCCAATGATCTCCATTCGTGATGTTGAACGACACCGGCTCGCGGTTAGTGGTTCCACGACGAAGGCCCACAAAGCGCAGCTCGGTCAGTACTTTACCCCTGCGTCTGTCGCGTCGTTCATGGCGTCCCTGTTCAGCGGTCTCGAATCTGATTATGTGTCGCTGCTGGATGCAGGGGCAGGCAACGGTATCCTGACAGCAGCTTTTTTAGAACGCTGGTTAGCGGAATCAGGCAGTGAGTCTTATCTGAGCGCAACCTCTTTCGAGATCGACCCGGCAGTCAAGATTCATCTTGAGAGAACGATTGCCGCTTATGGTGAGCGGGCGGAGTATTGCAATCGTTCGCTCACGTCTGAAATCGTGGAGGGGGATTTCATCGAAGAAGCCTGCCACCTGATACTCACATCAGAAGACGGAATCTTCACTCACGCCATCCTGAATCCGCCGTATAAGAAGATTCGCAGCGATTCTGTACATCGGGAACAGCTGAGAATTGCTGGCATTGAGACAGTCAACCTATATGCAGCATTTGTGGCGTTGAGCATTCTACTGTTGAGGCCGGATGGGCAAATTGTCGCAATAATCCCTCGAAGTTTCTGCAACGGCCCGTATTACCTACCGTTCCGCAGGCTGCTGCTAGAAGAAACCGCGATAAAACAAATCCATCTGTTTACAGCGCGCGACCGAGCGTTCAAGGATGACGGAGTGCTTCAAGAGAATGTGATCGTGCATCTGGTCAAAGGTGAAAGCTTCGACCGTGTGACTCTATCCACGTCGTCTGATGGTGAATTCTCTGACCTTATGACAAGGAGTGTGTTGACCAGCGGGATCATAAGACCGGACGATCCAGAGTATTTCATTCGTATACCCGATTCCAAATCTTCAACAAATCTTCAGGCCCTTGAACGTGCGAATCAATCGCTTTCCAGCTTAGGCCTTGAGGTATCCACCGGCCCTGTTGTTGATTTTCGGCTAAAGGAGTATCTGCGTCACGATATGACAGAGGGCTGTGTGCCTCTGCTTTATCCCGGTCATTTCGAGCATCATCGTCTAAACTGGCCGATCGCGGGATGGCGCAAACCGAATGCGATCGTCCGCGCGTCTGCTACAGAACGATGGTTATATCCACGCGGATGCTATGTCGTGGTTCGTCGTTTCTCATCTAAAGAGGAGAGACGGCGTATTGTCGCAAGTGTTGTGTTGCCTGATGAACTGCCATCCGGCGCAGTGGGTTTTGAGAATCATCTGAACGTGTTTCATAAGGAACGGAGTGGTTTGCCTGAGTCACTTGCATTTGGGTTGATGGCTTATCTCAACTCTAGCCCGGTTGACGGGTACTTTCGTGAGTTCAATGGACACACACAGGTGAACGCGACCGACCTGCGTTCGCTCCCATATCCTCCAAGACAAGTGCTAACGGCAATAGGTGAGCGGGTTCGCAACGATGGGCCGTTGGACGATACGACAATTGACTCCATTGTTGGGAACTATCTATGACGCGTGTTCATCCTCATGTAGAAGCTGCTCGAAGTGTGCTCGAACAGTTAGGCTTTCTTCGCGCGCAACGAAACGACCGTTCGGCTTTATGTCTGCTCGCGCTCCTGAACCTTAAGCCAGACGACGCATGGCACGATGCCAAAGCCGTGCTTATGGGCATTACCCCAATCATGAAGTTCGCCGAGACGTACTATGGTGTAAGTTATGCTCCAAACACACGCGAGACTTTCCGAAGGCAGACAATTCATCAGTTCGTTAATTCAGGGTTAGTCCGGCGTAATCCGGATGACCCTCAACGACCAACCAATAGCGGGAAGACGGTTTATCAGATCGACGAGAACGCGCTCTTGCTTCTGCGTTCGTACGGCACGCATGAGTGGAACAGCAAGGTCAACAATTACCTTATCAACAGGCCGGGGCTGGCACGTCGATACGCCGTGGAGCGAACGAAGCAATTGGTTCCGCTAAGAGTAGATGCGTCGAAAAGCATCCATCTGAGTCCGGGTAAGCATAGCAAATTGATCAAGGCGATTGTTGAAGACTTCGGACCTCGCTTCGTGTTGTCCGGGAGGTTGATTTATGTTGGCGACACCGGTGACAAGTGGGGCTACTTTGACCAAGAGGGGCTTTCTGAGCTAGGGGTAACTGTAGACTTGCATGGCAAAATGCCGGATGTGGTGATTTGCGAACAGAATAAGAAGTGGCTTGTGCTCATTGAGGCGGTAACAAGTCATGGCCCCGTAGATGCAAAGCGGAAAGAAGAGTTGATGAGTCTATTCTCTGAAGCCAACATGGGATTGGTCTTTGTTACAGCGTTCCCAGATCACGGAACAATGAAAAGATACATATCCGAGATTGCTTGGGAGACCGAGGTATGGATCGCCGATAGTCCGTCGCATTTGATCCATTTCGACGGCGAAAGATTCTTGGGCCCGTACGAGCAGGGCTAGTTCGTCACCACCGCGGTACCTTGGGGATCAATGTCACCAAACAGGACACGTTGACGGTCTTTCGCGCTTGCGCACACAGCGCACCCACAAGCGACCTTGCAAGATGAACGGAATGCTGTTCAGCGCACGGCGAACGTCCATACACGGGCGCCTTTGTTGACTTCTATTCGATCTATCCTGTCACGCACGACGATCGAATCTCCACACCTGAAGCAGCAGGATCACGATGGAGAACCCCGCGGCAAATACGAACCCGATTTCCGCCGCGACACGGACGGCAACCCGTTCCGAATCTCTCTGTATAGTATCAATGGGCATCGAGAGAATCAGGGTTGATCCCAAAAGTAAGCCCAGCAGCAGGATGCTGATGACGATCCAGCGGATACGCGAATCGAGCATCGTTCTGAAGTGGCCGATGCGTTGATCCAAGTCGTCTTTGCTGAGTTGAAGGGCCAACTTGCCGTTCTCGAACTGATCCAGAAGCGCCGTCATGCTGGATTGCACGGCGATAAACCGCCCTACGAATTCGCGCGACAGCGGCTTCCCTACGCCGCTCAGAAGATCCTCGATGGTGAGGTGGGTGCGGATCAATTCTATCAACTGCGTATAGGTGACATTCAGGATGTATTCGATCGGCTGGTCACCCATGAGTGTACGCATGACCGACTCGCCCTGACCGATTGCTTTCACGGCGAGGGTGAACTCCTTGCGTAAGTGAAGATTGTGGCGAACCAGTAGATTGATCAGGTCGGACATCAGCACGGTCAACGAGGACGGGGCCGTCGCAAACACGAGATTGCGGTTGATTAGGCGCTCGATGTCACGCTTGAGCGCACCTGTATCTATCGCGATGGCCGACTCGCAAATGCGCGCTACGACCCGTGTCACGGAACTCGCGTCTTGGTCGTGCAGCGCCCAGATCAGCCCGCCCATTGCAAATCGATCCTGCAGCGACAGGTATCCCATCAAGCCCATGTCAAGGAAGATCACCCGGCCGGTTTCCAGCTCGATCCAGATATTGCCGGGATGCGGGTCGGCGTGGAAGAAGCCATCCAGAAACACCTGATGGAGCAGTGCGCGGAAGAACGCGATGCCCAGTTCTTCTCGATGGAGTCCTTTGGCCTCTATCGCGGCCACATCCGAGATTTTTACGCCTGAGACGCGTTCTTGGGTCAACACGCGCGTGGTGCTGAATGCGTCATAGATCAGCGGGACATGAACGGAAGGGAACCGCTGCATGTTGTGTCTGAGAAGATTGGCGTTGTACGCCTCGTTTGTAAAGTCCAGCTCGGTGAGCACGTTTTCAGCGAACTCATGAAACAACGCGCTGATCCCAAAGCGCCGGCTCCACGGGATTCTGCGTTCGACGATGTCCAGCACGTCCTGCATGACGTTGAGATCACCTTTGACCGTGACCTCGATATTGGGCCGGCGTACTTTGACGACGACCTCATCCCCGCTGAACAGCCGTGCTGCATGCACCTGTGCCGTTGAGGCGGCGGCGAGCGGTGTTGGCTCGAACGCGGCGAAAACATCCTCGACCGGTTTACCGAACTCACGCCGAACGGCTTGCTCGACCTCCTGAAATAGAAACGGGCTGGCGGCATCCTGCAACTTCGCAAGCTCGGTGCTCACGTCAACCGGCAGGATTTCGCTCCGGCTCCCCACGATCTGCCCGAATTTGATGAAGGTCGGGCCAAGCTCTTGCAGCATCAGGCGGAGCTTGACGGCGGGGGTTCCGCTAATCAGCGTTGAACTTCCGCGAAACATGATCCGCTGAATCGAACGGCGCAGTCCGCCCACCGGTGAGACGCCGACCAGAATATCCACGACGTACCGTTGGATCGTATTGATCATCTGCTGCGTTCGCAGACTCTCGACCATGCGGTTCCGCCGGCCGGTGGGCAGCATGCCGAGCCACCGCCAGTAGAAAGGGCTGCGCCGTCCCTTGAGAACCTGTGGGCTGTCCAAGCCCGTCACGGCCTCCAACACGATCACCACCACGCCCATGGTCATGGCGCCGACCACGGCTGACAACAACCGTGCTTCGCCGATCTGCCAAACCGCCGGGACAATATAAGACAGCAGTAGAAAAATGAACGTGTCGGTGGCAAGCGCCAGCAAGCCCATCGACCAGATGTAGAAACGTCCTGTTAGAACGAGAATGGTGGGCCGCAGGAAGGAATGCAAGATCCCGAAAACGAGGCCCATGCCCACGTATGCCGACAGGATGGCGATGGGATCGGCGAGGGCGGGCGCAAGCCGTAGGCCGGGGACGATATTCATCGCAACGGCGGCGGCGATTGAATTTACGAGGACACGCACGAGGAAATGGATCATGACATCAGCTTTTCCGGCAGTCGTGCTGTGCAGGGGGCAAGCCGACCGACGATCAACATCGGCGGCAGCTGTTGGGCGGTGAGCTATCTATGACTCACTGCCGGCGCAGCGGTGAAATTGTCGAACATCACCTCGGACGTGCCTGCTTCCCGGTACATGCCGACACCTGTGCCATTGAGCAACGCAGGTGACAGATACAGCGTCAGCTGCGGCACGCCGTCGAGGTGAATGTTGAGCGTGTCTCCAACGACCTGCGCGACGAGCACTGACGTTGTTCCTGCTTGGAAATAGTTCCCCAAGTAAGACTTGCTGAGGATCGCCGCGCGTCCGTCCACAACTTCCCATACTTCGATTTCGTCGTTATCGAGCTGTGTCGCGTCATCCACAAAACAGCGGATGTAGACGTAGTTCTTCGGGTCGCTCCGGCGTACGACTAAGCCCGCGCGCACAACTGGAAACTCCGACGGAATGACGAGCTGCACAGAGGCCTGAACGTCTTCATGTGAGTCGACAACCGCACGATAGTGATCCCCGTCCCCGGACGGAACCGCCATGCCGTCGACGATCTGCCACATTCCGGCGTCGATGATCCATTGTCCCCCGGTCTCCGGTTGATGTGCGGTCAGCTCCGTCCCGTTGGCATCGGTAAATGTATCGTAGTTCTGCACCGAGCCAACGATCGCGCGAACGAGCGCGACATCCGCGCTTAGCTCCGGTTCCAATGCGAAGATCAGCGGATAGACAGCGAACCGATCCCACCGCTGACCGGTCTGGCTGTGATGAGACACTAATCCGAATCCCGTGCCGCGCGCGTGCTGCTGCTCCGAGTCTATCGTCGGCTGCACGAGTGTTTCATTGCCATTGATGAACAACCGGTACTCGTCGCCGTAACAGCCGACCAGCCACCGTTTCGTCTCACCGGCGGCAAATTTCGCATTGGTTGCGAAGATGCTCTGGTTGTACTGCCCTTCGACGACGCGATCCAAGTAGATATTGCCGCTTCCGTGGTTGCTCAAGGAAAGGTAGGTATCAGGTGATGACTGGCGCAGCAGCAGGCCGAACTCACTGGCGATCTCTGCGCCAGCGGTTATGTTCGCGACGACCCATACGTCCGCCTGCCCAACGTCTACTGCGTTGATCGCCGCGCCGTCGCTCGAAACGCAGTAGGCCTGCTGATCGACGATGCCCCATGTCCCACCTTGCGCATTCCAGCGTTCGCCCAACGTTTGCGGATTGTCTGGCCGGTCGAAGCTGTCTGCTAGGAGCGCAAGGCCGTTACTCCCAGTCCATGCCGGCACGTCAAGCAGGCGGACATCCTCAAACGACGCATTACCGCCGTAGGCTGTTTTGACGTGCAGCGTCGGATACAGGTTGTCCGACTGCCCGGCGGTTGAGACGAACAGAATCCGTGCGCTTGGGAAGTTCGGGATCAGCCATGCGCGTCCGGGCTGGTAATCCTCAAGCGAGGAGAGCCAGTACACTGCGCCCACACCGTCGACAAGGGTGATGCCGACGTGATAACGGAGCGCCTTCCCGGTGTTATCTTCCGGCAGTGTGACGACGATTGGCGTGCTGCCCGGCTCGATGACTTCAAACTTCTTGACGTTCATGCGCAGGCCATACCCGTCCAGCGATCCCGGCGTCTCGGCAAGATAGATGCCGACATTGCTGGCTGCATCGTCAGGTGTTATCGCCAGGGCGAGTGTGCGGCCGCCGACACGCGACCAGCCTGCGCCATCCGAGTCCGCCGTGTAATACAGCATAGAATCGACCGATCCGCCCCGTAGACGCCCTCTGGTTACGGCGAAGTTCGACCCCGCGACTACGTTACGGTAGCCGGCCGTCGCACCCTCAGCCACCGGCCCATCAACGACGGTGTCCACATCTGAACTAAACGGGTCGTGCAGCAGATAAGCCGCCCCGGTCTGAGCGAATCGCAAATCGCTAACCGGCGGCACGCTGTCGGTGTGACGCGGTGCGAAATTCGCGCCGATGTCAATAAGTCCTGACCGAAACAAGGGCACATTGACGATGCCAGCAGCCATCCCCTTGAGGAAAGTCCGGCGTGATACAGGTCTCTTTGCCATAGATTAGGCCGTTACCCCAATTGACCGTAGATCGAATGGGCACAGCACAGATACAGCGTACTGTGAACGAATCGATAGTCGCATTGTAGCCCGCGCTATTCCGCGGTGACAACTCTACGGGCGTTATCCCTATCCGGCCTAAG
>JZRA01000143.1 GCA_001567485.1 Chloroflexi bacterium OLB13 | reverse complement strand
GCAGTGCGACGGCAAGCGCGTTGCGCCACAACGTGTCCGCACGCGACGAAACCCGCCGTGCAGAATCGATCACCACCGCGCGCCGCCCCAGCCCAACCCGCGCCCGATCCGGATCGACGCCCCGCGCCTCAGCCCGCCGCGCCCAAACCCGCACCTGCCCCTACCGCGGACGATTCCGGCGAGAACATCGGCGCACGCCTGCTCAAGCGCCGCCGCCCGCCGCCCACTTAACGCGCGAATCTGCGGCAGGATTTGCAATCTTCAGTACACTATGGAACGTCTAAGTCTATCTGAGGGAGGGAGGCGCCGTGTCTGAATACGTGCGCAATCCATTGTATTGGCTGCTCATCGCCATACCGCTCGCCCTGCTCGGCGAGACCATGCTGCACCTTGATCCTCTGCTGATCTTCGGCTTGTCCTGTGCGGCGATTATCCCGCTTGCGAAGCTGGTCGGCGAGTCGACCGAGGAGTTGGCTGTCCATACGGGGCCGAAACTCGGCGGCCTGTTGAACGCGACGCTGGGCAACGCGGCCGAACTTATCATCACGATCTTCGCGCTGCGCGAGGGGCTGGTCGACCTCGTGCGGGCGTCGATCACCGGCTCGATCATCGGCAACCTGCTGCTGGTGCTGGGCCTGAGCCTGTTCGTCGGCGGCGTCAAACACGGCACGCAGAAGTTCAACGGGCGGAATGCCCGCATGAACGCGACACTGCTGATCATGGCGTTCGTCGCGCTGATCGTCCCGTCGCTGTTCGACGCCGCGATCACGGGCAAGCTGTCCGCCGAAGTCCCGCTCAGCGAGGTCACGGCGATCGTCATGATTCTGCTCTATGGCATGAACGTGTATTACAGCTTCAAAACCGACAAGAGCGTGACCACCCGCGATTCGGCGGCGGAAGACATCCACCACGCCAAATGGAGCGTTCGCACGGCAATTATCGTGCTGGCCTTGAGCACGGTGGGCATTGTGCTGATGTCCGAGACGCTCGTCGGCGCGGTTGAGGCGGTTACGGTCACGCTCGGCCTGAGCGAGTTCTTCATCGGTATCATCCTCATCCCGATCATCGGCAACGTCGCCGAGCATCTGGTCGCGGTACAGGTGGCCTATAAGAACAAGATGGAACTCAGCCTCGCCATCTCGCTGGGGAGCAGCCTCCAGATCGCGTTGTTCGTAGCCCCCGTGCTGGTATTCGTCAGCCTGTTGTTCGGCAGCCCGATGCTGCTGGTGTTCAACACGTTTGAGCTGGTGGCGCTGGCCGGCGCGACGTTCGTCGCTGCGTTCATCGCGCAGGACGGCGAATCCAATTGGCTTGAAGGGGCGCTGTTGATCGGGGTATATCTCATCCTCGGCATGGCGTTCCTCGTGCTGCCTGCCGCCGAGAGCGCATTACACGCCGCAGGTGGATAGCTCACCATAGCAACAGGCCCCGTAACGTGAGCGGGGCCTGCTTTGTTCTTACACCACGGAGGTTTCGACTCCACATCTCCACAAGCGGTTCACCCCCTTCGGGCGTCGGCTCTCTGGCGCGGATTGAGGCACTGCTCCAATCCGGTCACCCTAAGCACGAAGTTGAACGTGATGAGTGATGAGAAAACGCCGCGCCGTATAGCTCGACTAACGCTGCAAGATGGGAGACCGAATCTCTCGACTTACGAACACCGGCTTAGAATAAGGACTGCCCGCTGGCGCGCTGGATGTGCGCCATAAATTCCGCGCGGGTGCGCTCATCTTCGCGGAAGATGCCGAGCATCGCGCTGGTCGTCATGCCGCTGCCGTGCTTCTTCACGCCGCGGATCATCGAGCACATGTGTACGCCGTCCATCACGACCGCCACGCCCTTCGGCTGAAGCACCTCATCGATAAACTCAGCGATCTGGTGCGTCATGCGCTCTTGCACCTGAAGGCGCTGGGCGAACATATCCACGATGCGCGGGATCTTGCTCAACCCGATCACTTTGCCGTTGGGGATGTACGCGACATGCGCGCGGCCGAGGAACGGCAGCATGTGATGTTCACACAGCGATTGATAGGTGATGTCGCGCACGATGACCATGTCGTCGTATTCTACGTCGAACAACGCCCCGTTGATGAGCGCGCTCGGGTCGGTGCGATACCCGGCGAGCAGTTCGGTCAGCGCCTTGGCGATGCGAATGGGCGTGCGCTGTAAGCCTTCGCGATCCGGATCTTCACCGACCGCAACGAGGATGGATCGCGCCGCGTCTCAATCGCGCCGGCGTCCACCTCCGGCAGATCCAACT
>JZRA01000142.1 GCA_001567485.1 Chloroflexi bacterium OLB13 | reverse complement strand
CCTCATGGCGAGGTTAGCGAGGTCGGCGCCGCTGAAACCGACTCTTGGCGATGTCGGCCAGCTTGACGTCCTTGTCCAGCGGCTTATCGCGGGTGTGAATCTTGAGGATCGCCTCGCGGCCGGCCTTGTCGGGCAGCCCAACTGTCACCTGACGGTCGAAGCGGCCGGGGCGCAGCAGCGCCGGGTCGAGCACGTCGGGCCGGTTGGTGGCCGCCATGACGATCACGCTTTCGGTGCGGTCGAAACCGTCCATCTCGGCCAGCATTTGATTCAACGTCTGCTCGCGCTCATCGTGACCACCGCCGAGGCCCGCGCCGCGCTGACGGCCGACCGCGTCGATCTCGTCCACGAACACGATGCTCGGGGCGTTTTCCTTAGCGCGGCGGAACAGGTCACGCACGCGCGACGCGCCGACGCCGACGAACATCTCGACGAACTCTGACGCCGCGATGCTGAAGAACGAGACGTTCGCCTCGCCGGCGACCGCGCGCGCCAGCAGCGTCTTGCCGGTGCCCGGCGGGCCGACCAGCAGCACGCCGCGCGGGATCTTCGCGCCGAGCGCGATGTATTTGTCCGGTTCTTTGAGGAAGTCAACGACTTCGACCAGTTCGGCTTTGGCGCTGTCCTGCCCGGCGACGTCGGCGAACTTGACCTGCGGACGCTCGACGGTGTATTCACGGGCCTGCGTGCGCCCGAAGTTGAACGCGCCGCCCATCTGACGCTGTGCGCGTCGTGCCGTCCATACGAAGAAGCCGATGATGAGGATCAGCGGGCCGAAATTAATCAGAAACAGCAGAATCGGGTTGACCTCCGTCTGCTGAAAGACGACCTCGGCGCCTTTCTCACGGGCGAGCGTGTAGTACTGCTCGTTGCCGTCGGTGGGGAGTGTCACCGAGAAACGTGTGCCGCTGGGATAGTCATGGGTTTGGCCGGCCGCGTCCTGAATTCGCACAGCATTACGGAATACGCCGGTCGCGTTGGCATCGCGCACGATGATCTGCGAGACGTTGCCCGCCTCGGTCTGCGCGAAAAGTTCGCTGTAGCTGATGAGCACTTGGCCGCCGCCGGATCGGCCGCCCAACAGATCGGGCAGGGTCAGCAGTGTCCAGATCAGAAACAACACGAGCAGCGCGGGCCAGACCCACCGGCGCCAGTCTTGTTGAGGCGGCTGAGGGGGCTGACCATCGGGGCCGCGTGGCGGCTGGTTGCCCTGATTATTATTGTTGTTCCCGAATTGCATTGACGAGGCCTTTCGTGCCGGTAGTCGTGGGGGAGTATAATCTGCCAATATAAGAAATTCGGTAAAATCGTGGGGGATCGGCCGATCGTTCCCCTAAGCCCTCAACGTTTGGGGTGTGCTCTCGCTGCCTATTATACGTGCGGATGACAGCGCGGGAACCCGGCAGTGATGTGTCGTGCCGTGGACGCCGACCGCAGCGTACTGACGACTGACCTCTACCCGCTAGTTCACCGTCGCGTCACGGAGGAACTTGGCGAGCGTGCCGCTGAACGTGTTCGCGCGTAGATAATCGAGATGCCGCCCGCTGAAGGGGGTCGGATCCATCTTGAAATGGCTGACCAGCGCGTTGTCCTCGATGACGTTTGGCAGAGCCAGCAGGTCGAGCAGGCCGGTCGTGACCGGCGAGCCGGGCAGCACACGCTCCATCACCCACACGGCCGGACGCAGCAGTCCTATCGGGGCCGGGATCATAACCCGTCGCGCGCCCACGGCCTGCATGACGCGCTTCTCGATTTCGCCCAGTGTGAGCACCTCCGGCCCGCCTAGCGCCAGCTCTTTACCGATGGTCGAGTCGTCGGATACGCTGCGCACCGTGGCCTCCACGACATCCTCGACAGACACGGGCTGAAACAACGCCTTGCCACCGCCGACCAGCGGGAACATGATCGGCGTGATTTTGAGCAGGCGGGCGAACGTGTTGAAGAACTCATCCTGTGGGCCGAAGATAGCGGATGGACGTAACGCTGTCCAACGTGGGGCGTGTTCCGCGACATAACCCTGCGCGCGGCCCTTGCTGCGCAGAAAGGCGTATGGCGAGTCGGGGGCAGCGCCGTTCTGACTCATGTTGACGAACCGCGTCACACCGGCAGACACCGCCGCGTCGACCACGTTGATCGTCCCCTGATGGTTGACCGTGTCGTAAGTCGCTCCGCCCTTTTCGATGGCGATGGCGGCGAGGTGAATGACCGTGCTGACACCCTCGAACAACGGCCTGATTTGCTCGCGCTCGCGCACGTCACCGTTGACGATCTCGATCTTCGAGACGATGCCGCCCAACCGTTTGACGGTCTTGTCGGGGTCACGCACCACGGCGCGCACGTTTCGCCCCTGCGCGACAAGCCGCTTCACAAGGTTGTTACCCAGATAACCGTTGGCCCCGGTGACGAGTATGGTCATCGTTTAATTCCCCATGTGCACGTTGATGTCGGCAAGCAGGAGTAGGTCGCCATCCGGGCTGACGGGTAAGCGCTCGCCGGGATGGTCGGGATTGTAGAAGCCGATCATTAGCCGGTACTGAGCCGGCGTCGAATCATTCGGGATCAGCAGCGCGTGGCGATCGACGATGATCTCGCCCGGCGCCCATGTGCGGGTCGGCCGCTGATAGGCGACCGGCTCGCGTCACGCTGTGTCACCAGCACGCCGCCGGAATCGAGCAGCTGTACGGTGATCTTGTAGTTCGCCGGCGGGACGGCGTCGGCTCGCCACTCAAGCGTGAGGTTGAGCGCGCCGCCGGGTTCGATCTCCGTCGCGCTGATCGCCGCCGACTCCAGCACGATCTGCCCGCCGGGGAAGGTGAACGCGCCGTCGACGTCGAGCGTTTGCCCGGTCTGCTGCGGCGTGACATAGCGCACGAGCCGCACGCTGCCGAACCAGCGCTCATCAATCGGGAAGGCTTCGGTGTTCAGAACGGATTCCACAACCGCCTGTGGATCGCGTTCGTTGACGCCCCACAGCACGGCGTAAATGCGGTCGTGCCGGGCGATCAAATCGCGCACGGCGGCCTGTGTCGCCTGCACGTCAACCGTCAGGCCGATCGGCAGCGGCGCCAGCTCCCACGCTGGGCCGAAACGCGCTGCGTAGTAGCCGAACACTTCGATCTGCCCCGGCGCGTTGAGGATCACGGCGGCGTCCGGCTGGCCGTCGGCCGCGATGGCCTGCGCGATGCCGCGGTAGTCGTCGCGCTGATACTGTGGATCGGTGTGCAGCGCGCTGATGCCGCCGCGCGCGCCCCACATCACGGCAAAAACGGTCAGTATGGCGACCGCACGCGTGAGGCGTTGGATGCGCCGGCCGTCGCGAACCGCGGGGAAATGCCACAACACCCATGCGCCGCGGCCCATCCACAGCGCCGTAGCGATCTGTGCGGGCAGCAGGAACTTGAGGTTCGCCGGCCGGAACAGGTCAAGCGCGAGAAAGCCGGTGACCGTCAGCGCGACCCACAGCGGCGGCAGCGCCAACGCGAGGGCGCGCGGGATCGGCGGGGGAGGGGCAGACGCGGGCGGCCGCACGGAATACAGGCCGAGCGCCAGCAGAAGCACGACACCGACCGAGATGCCGACCGTCGCATACGTCGGCCCGACGGTGAGCCACCCGAACGCGACCGGCAGCGCCTCGCTGAGGGGAACCGGATCGCCGGTGCTGCTCCAATGCGTGATCTGGGTCAACGCGATGCGCAGCCACGGCAGGTACAGTACAACGGCGGCCCCATAGCCCAGCGCCGTCAGCCGGATCACGCGGCCCGCGCGCCGTCTGTGCGTCAGCGCCCATCCCAGCCACAGCAGGCCGAACACGGCGTGGGTCGCCAGCACGCCAGCGAAGGCGTAGTTGGTATACAATCCGCCGGCGGTCGTCAGCGCCAGCGCAGTCGCGCCCCGCCAGCGCGGCGTCGTCAGGATGTCGATCAGCGCCCACGTCGAAGCCGCGGCGAACAACGCCAGCAGTGCATACATGCGCGCTTCCTGCGCATACGTGATGCTGAAGGTGTTCACGGCGACGACGGCCATCGCGGCGAGTCCGGCGGTGTCGCCGTACAATCGCTTGCCGAGCGCATACGCCAGCGTCGCGCTCAGCACGCTCGCCAGCGCCGACAATGATCGCAGCGCGAACTCGCTCTCGCCGGTCAATACGCGCCAGCCTGCCAGCAGCCAGTAGTAGCCGGGGGGATGGATGTCAGCGGCGGCGTTGAGCGCGATGTCGGCTGGCGTGCGCAGGGATTGACCGTAGCTGTTACCCTCGTCGTTCCACAGTGATTGCGCGCCGAGGCTGCTGAAGCGCACACCGGCGGCTAGCAGGATCAGCCCGGCGGCGATCACGAGGACGAGGCGTTGATGAGAGGTCATGGAGTTACCTCAAACGTCCCGATTACGGCGAGGTTGTCGCGCACGGCGTCGGCGGTCACCGGCAGGCGCGAGAGATCGCCGCGCGTGTACCAGCCAACCGCCACCGTGTATTGTCCCGGCGGGAGATCGGCGGGCAGGGTGACGGCGCGTCGGTCAGCGACGGTAGTGTCGGGGATCCACACGCGGGCCGGGTATCCATCAATGTCGCCGTCGGCGTTGGTGACGAATGCGCCGGCCGCGTCGAAGAGTTGGATCGTCGCCGTCAGGTCGGGCGGCGGGGCGGATTCGATACGCCACACAAGCGAGACGGCGAGCGTGCCGCCGGTCTGCTGAATCTGCGCGCCGTCAAGCGACACGACCCCGCCGAACCGAGCCGACGCGGGCATCACGGCGGGCGGTGGCGCGGTGCTGACATACACGCCGGCGCGATGAGCAGCGGATGCGCCGCGCCGTTCGCATCGACGGTGGTGAGCGTCGTTATGCCGTCGGTCTGCCACTTGAGTTCCAGCCGCAGCAGTCCCGTGCCGATGTCGCAGGATTCACACGTCGAGAGCAGCGGCGCGGTCGGCACACGCGCGCGATAGATCACGCCGCTGGCGAACGCATCGGTCGGCGCCATGCCGGGATACACCGTGATCTGACCGAGGTTCTGCGCCCCGCGCGGACTGATCCATGCGGCAGTCAGCGCCGGATTGCGCGCGTCGCTGCCGGTCAAGTACAGGATCAGCGGCGGAGTGTCGCCGCGCGCGACGGTGCGCGGAAGCGGCTCGTAGCCGAGCAGGGTCAAGCCGCCGCCTTGCACGGTGATGTCCAGCGGAATCGCCCCGGGCGGCACGGTGTCGACGGCTTCAAGGCGCGGATAGGCTGGCCGGATGACGGTATACGGCATCAGCGCGGTCATCATCAGCAGCGGCAGCGCCAGCAGCACGGCATAACGGCCGAGAAGCCCGCGCCAGCCCAGCACCAGCAGCGGAATCATACCGGTCAAGCCGGGGAACAGCAGCCGTCCGTAGGAGATGTCCACCGAGCCAGTGCCGATCACCAGCATGGCGAACGGCAGCGCGGCCGCGAGCAGAAGCACAATGCCGGTCATGACGCTGACATGCCCGGTTCGACGCCGGATGGAGAGCAGCCAGCCTAGCGCAGAAGATCCGATCAGCGCGAGGCTCGCGGCGTAAAACCACGCCGGCCCCCAGACTGGTTGGTGCAGATGGCCGATCATCAGCCAGAACGACTGCCAGATGCGCGGGGCCTCGGCGATCAACCCGCCCGACTCACTCTCGACCGCGAATGCGCGGCCCCACAACGCCGCCGTAGCATCCAGCGCCAGCGGATCGCCGTACAACTGGACGTTGCGCAGATACCACCACCCCGCGTTGAGCGCGAGCGCTCCGCCGACAGCCGCGATGACGATCCCGGCCTGACTCCACGTGATCGTGCCGCGCCTCAGCGCAGCTCCCAGCCCGGCGACTACGACCACGCCGACGGCTAAGCCCGTGAACTTGGTCAGCGCGATGGCCGACAGGATCAGCGCAATCAGCGCCCAATCGTAGCGGCGCAGGCCGAATCGCAGCAGCCGAAACGTCCACCACACCGCCGCCGCGCTCAGCAGCGTGACGAGGCTGTCATTGTTGGCGCTGGTGCTGATGGCGGCGAAGGTCGGGATGCTGGCGGTCGTCAGCATGGACGCGAGCGCGGCCGCCGCCGAACCGGTCGCAAGATGCGCCGCGCGGTAGATGCACCACAGCGTCCCGCAGGCCAGCGCGAGGCTGAACAGCCGCACGATCCACACGGCACGCACGGCCTTGTCCGGCGTGATGTCCGGCGCGTGGAGCCACTGGTTATGATTGCCCGCGCGCAGCCCCCATGTAAACACGAGATCGTTTGAGCGCAGCAGGCTGGCGATGTCGGAACGGTCGGTCGATGCGATCAGCACGGCGGCCAGCGCGTAATACAGCGGGGGCTGGTGCGACTCGACCGACCACTGCGCGACGACATCCCCGGCGGCGGCGGCCGCGTTGAGGTCGGCGCGCGTGGGGATGACAGGCAGCGCGCCGGTCTCGGCGAGGCTGTGCGCGTAGAGAAAATGAGCCGCTTCGTCCGATGCCTCGAACAACGGCGTCGCCACCGCGCTGCTCAAGGCGAGGATGACGAACAGCGCCAGCACGCCCAACGCGGCGAACGTCGCCCTGTTCGAGGGCTGATAGCGTGCAAATGCCCCCTCGGCGATGCGCGATGAGGGGGTCTTTGGGCGCGATGCGCTCATTTACGCCAGCGTGTGACTCTCGCCCGGCTTGAGGACGACCGGCGTGGCCTGCGTGTTGGCGCGGATTTGTGCGGCCCACGCGTCACCGTCCTGCGCGATGATCGGGAACGTGTTGTAGTGCATCGGCGCGACGATGCCCGGCTTCAGCAGTTGGGTCGCCCGTACCGAGTCCGAAACGCCCATCGTGTAATGATCGCCGATGCACAGGAACGCAGCGGCGAGGCCGCCTTCGCCGATCAGCGCCATGTCGCCGAACAGTCCGGTGTCGCCAGAGAAGTACAGGCGGCGGCCATCTGGCGCGGTCAGCACGAACCCCTGCGGATTTCCCCCGTAGCTCCCATCCGGCATGCTGGACGAGTGAAACGCCTGCGTGTAAGTCACCTTGACAAAGCCAGCGTTGAACGTGCCGCCGGTGTTCATGCCGACCGACAGCCCTTTGTTCAGCCCGTGACTGTCGAACCACGCGCCGATCTCGACGTTGCTGAGGACTTTGGCGCCCGTGCGATTGGCGATCGAGATGACGTCCGTAACGTGGTCGCCGTGCCCGTGGCTGACGACGATCAGGTCGGCAGGTACGGCGGACGCGGCCATTGACGCGGCGGGGTTGCCGGTCAGGAACGGGTCGGTGAGCAGTTTGTGTCCATCGAAATCAAAGAGAAACGTGGAGTGGCTCAGCCACGTAAACGAAATTGCACTCATTTCGGCTTGCTCCTGCGAACTAATCTATTGATGTTTTGCCATGTAGGTGAGCGCCTTGCCCTGTGTCCGGTTGACGTACAGCAGTTCGAGCACCACCTGATAGAACTGGCCCATCGCCGCCAACACCAACCCGCCGACGAGGCCGCCGATAATGATGAGCGCGCCGATCAGCGTGTAGGTATTACGCATTGATGCGTCTGCAGAATCACCCAAGATAAGGCTGGGCCGGATAATCATCACCGATCCGGCGAAGATGCCGGCCAGCGCCGCCACGATACCGAGGATAATCAGCAGCAGTGCCATGAGGCGTAGAAACACATAGCGGCGGTCTCTTTTTCTCATGTCCCATCCCCCCAAGATAAGCGCGTGCCCGTCACGGTTTGATTATGACTTTACCTATGTTTTTGCGGTTCTGCATGTGATTGAATGCATCGACGGCGTTTTCAAGCGAGAACGGCGTGTCGATGACCGGTTTGACCGCCCCAGACAGCACCATCTCCAGCACGCGCGCGGTATCCCGAACGACATGATCGCGCGCTTTTTCGAAGTACTCGCCGAGGAAGTAGCCGATGATCGTCTTGTTCCGGCGCAGGATTTCGTTGGTGTGAAGTTGATTGACCTCGGTGCTGGCGATGCCGAAGATCACGATGCGGCCCGCGAACGCCAGCAGACGGCGGTAGCTCGTCCAGAACACCTCGCCGCCGACCGACTCGAGTATCAAGTCCGCGCCGCGCCCGCCGGTCAGCGCCAGCACTTGATCGGCCCAGTCCGGCTCGGTGTAGTTGACTGCCTCCGCGCCCAGCTCCCGAATCACCGCCAGCTTCGCCTCGGATGATGCCGTGCCGATGATCTTCCCTGCGCCGAAATGCCGCGCCATCTGGATCGCCAGCGTGCCGACTCCGCCCGCCGCCGCGTGGATCAGCACGGTTTCGCCCGCGTTGAGTCGGCCGTGATGATCCAAGCAGTGCAGCGCGGTCAGCCCTTGAACGATCAAGGCCACGGCAAGATCAGACGTCATGGCGTCGGGCAGTGGGAACACCGCGCCTTGATGCGCGATGCAGTATTCGGCTAATGCGCCGCTGGCGCTGGTCGCATAGACGCGCTGGCCGGGTTGAACGCGCGTGACCTCCGGCCCCACCGCATCAACCACGCCGGCCAGCTCGCGGCCGAGCACCTGAGGAAGCTCAGTGCGCTGCAAGTAGCGGCCTTCGCGAATCATGATGTCCGAGTAATTGAGGCCGACTGACTCGACCTTGATGCGCACCTCTTTGCGGCCGGGTTCGGGGATCGGCATGTCGATGACCTGCATGACCTCCGGGCCGCCCAACGAGTCAATCCAGATCGCCTTCAATGACTGCTCCGATCATTACGCGCCCAAATCATGCGGGGCGGAGTCTCATGCCCCGCCGGAAGCCTGACTCCCTCAAGATTCCGTCCTCACCCCCGAAGCCGAGCAGTGCGACACGGGGGTGAGGTTCGGTTGGAGGTGCGGCGGTGACGTGTCTGCCACCCTAACGGCGGCGCTCCTCGATCAGGTCGAGCGCCTGAAACAGCACGTCGAAGCCGGCCGCGCCGCGACCACCCAGATGCAGGCGGATAGCGCGGCACTTGTGCGCGTCGAGCGCCTCGAAATCGCCGCTGGCCTGCGCCGTGTTGAGGGTCGCGAAGCTGAACGGCATGTCCGGGATGTTCAAGTCGCGCTGATAGTCGGCGGTGAGCAGGACGAACACGCCGTTGTTCGGGCCGCCCTTGTGAAGCTGGCCGGTGCTGTGCAGGTAACGCGGGCCGTAGCCGGTGGTCACGGTGCGCTTGGTGATATGCCGCAGCCGCCGCTGAACGGTCGCCATCGCCTTGTCTGTCTCCGGCGTGGTCGGTAGATACGCGAGCAGCGCGAAGTAGTCGCCTGCCATCGTGCCGACGAGATGCGCCGCGATCAACTGCACCAGATCGGTGCGGTCGAAGTTGTGCTGGCTGCTCAGCTCGCGGATGATGCCGATAGAGTGTTGGTCGGCGTAAAGCCGGACGCCGTGCTTCTCGGCGATTGGTGTTTGGGCCGGGAGTATGCTGTGGTCTTTATAGTAGTCGAGCAGGCGCGCGGTGTTCTGCTTGCTTTCCGTGACGTTCGGTTCGTCGAACGGGTTAACCACGAGGATCTTGCCGGCGACGGCGGTCGCGTACTCCCAGCGGAAGAACTCGCCACCGAGCGCGTAGCTGTCCTTAATCACCAGCGTCAGGCGTGGGTGGCCGGCTTCGCGCAGCGCGCGGATTTGGCCGTCCATCTCCGCGTTGGCCGGGTCGTCCTTCACCTTGATATAGATGAACAGACGGTCGCTGGCGTAATCGTGCGGCATGCCGACGGTCGAGCCGACAATCGGCACGATGCCCTTGCCCTCTTTGCCGGTGCTTTCGGCGATGAGCTGCTCGACCCAACTGCCGAACGCCGCGATGCTGGGGCTGGTGAAAATCGCGACCTTGTCGCGGCCTTTCGTCGCCAGAATGCCCATCAGTGCGCCGAG
The DNA here is from genome assembly GCA_001567485.1 of Chloroflexi bacterium OLB13. GTDB lineage: Bacteria > Chloroflexota > Anaerolineae > Aggregatilineales > Phototrophicaceae > Flexicrinis. The sequence continues at coordinate 152,008 of JZRA01000142.1, read as the reverse complement.
ATACGCCGCCGGGTTCTGATTGGCGATAACATCCGGCCCGCAGGCCTTCATCATCTCCGCGGCGCTGGCCCACAGCCGGTCGAGGTCAAGGCCGATGACCGCCGCCGGCACCAGCCCGAAGTAACTGAGCGCGCTGTAACGCCCGCCGATGTCGGCCGGATTCTCGAATACGTCGAGGAAGCCTTTGGCGCGCGCCTCCTCAGCCAACACGGTGCCCGGATCGGTGACTGCGACGAACTGCTTGCCGTTCCGCCCGGTGCGGTCGTAGAAGTAGTTGAAGAACGCCTGCGTCTCGATGGTCGTGCCGGATTTGCTGCTCACGATGAACAGCGTCGTCGGAATGTCGAGCTTGGCTTCCAGCGCGGCGATCTGATCTGGATTGGTGCTGTCCAACACATGGAGCGTGGGGAACCCTGCCGCATGCCCGAACGTGGCCGCAAAGACCTCCGGCGCGAGGCTGCTGCCTCCCATGCCGAGCACGACGGCGCCGGTGTACTTGTCCTTGACGCTGCTCTGGAAGGCTTTGAGGCGGCTGTGGTCAATCGTCTTGCTGACGTCCAGCCAGCCGAGCCGATTCTCGATCTTGGTGATGGTCGGGGCGTGGCTCTTCCACACGCTGCCGTCTTTGTTCCAAATGCGCCCGGCGATGAATTCGTGATCGAGCTGCTTGACGATTGCGCGGAAGTCCTCGGCGTACATGCCGAGCGCGGCGTGCTGGCTGTCGATCACCCCGCTGACCAGCACCGCGCGCTTCGCCTCAAGCTGTTGGATCAACGCATCGAACGACTTGGTGAACGAGTCGACGCCGTCTACGAGCAGTTGGTGCGTGATCTGGTTGAAGTCGATGCCGGCCTCTTTGAGCTGGTTCAACGTCTCGTGCGCACTGTCGAGGTTCTGCGTCAGCGTTTCTTTGACAACACCGTGGTCGGAAAATGCCTCTAACGTGGCCGGTGGCAGTGTATTGACCGTATGCGGGCCGATCAGGGCATCGACGTACATTGTGTCGGGGTAGGCCGGGTTCTTGGTGCTGGTCGAGGCCCACAGTGGGCGCTGCACCCATGCGCCAGCCTCGCGCAGCGGCTTGAAGCGGTCGCCCTCGAACAGACGCAGAAACTCGATGTAGGCGGCTTTGGCATTGGCGATGGCCGTCTTGCCGAGCAGTTGGCTGTTGAGCGTTACGCGGTCGATGTCGCGGGCTTGGGCAGCGCGCATGTTGCCGTCGAGCATCTTGTCGACCATCGTGTCGATGCGGCTGACGAAGAAGCTGGCGACCGAAGCGATGCCGCTGACCGGCAAGCCCTCGGCCAAACGCCGTTCCAGCCCGCAGATGTAAGCCTCGGCCGCGTCAATATACGCAGACACGGCGAACAGCAGCGTGACGTTGATGTTGATCCCGGCATAGATCGCCTCTTCGATGGCGGGGATTCCGGCGGGCGTGGCCGGGATCTTGATCATCACGTTGGGCCGGTTGACCTCGGCGAATAGGCGCTTGGCGTCGGCCAATGTGGCGGCGGTGTCGTTGGCGACGGTGGGCGAAACTTCGAGACTGACGTAACCGTCGCGGCCTTCGGTGCGGTCGAACACCGGCCGGAACAGATCGGCGGCGGTACGGATATCGTCAATCGCCAGCTTTTCGAACAGCTCGACCGCCTCAAGTTCCGGGTTGGCGATGATGTCGGCGTCGTAGTCGTCGCTGCCGCCGATCGCCTTCTGGAAGATGGTCGGGTTAGACGTCACGCCGACGACGCCCATGTGATCGATGTACGACTGATACGTGCCATCGAGCAGCAGTTTGCGACGGATATTGTCCATCCAAATGCTTTGACCGAGTGCCTGAACATCTACCGGTGGGTTGCTCATGATGTCTCCTCAGAGAGGTGTAGGTTTATTGCGTGTTGAGGTGACCCCGTTCGATAGCCTGAAGTTTCTCGAAGCGGCGTTCGTAGCGTGGGGCAGGGTTAGGCTGTGCTCGCACGAACGCTTCGACAAGCTGCTCGGCTAAGGCTGGGCCGACGATGCGACCACCCAAGCACAACACGTTCATTCGGTCGTGCTCAACGCCTTGTGCGGCGCTGTAGGTGTCATGGGCGATGGCCGCGTAGATTCCGTTGAACTTGTTGGCCGCGATGCATGCGCCTACACCGCTTCCGCATACCACGATGCCGCGTTCAGCGAAGCCGTCGAGGACAGCATGCGCGACGGCGGCGGCGGTGTCGGGGTAGTCGGCCCGCACGGCATCGGTTTGTACGCCGAGGTCGATCACATGATGACCGTTGGCGGCCAGATAGGCGACGATGTGTGCTTTGAGGGCGTACCCAGCGTGGTCGCTTGCGATGGCGAGCTTCATTCGGCGGCCTTTCCTTGACCTGCCTAACTCTGGCAGGTGCGTTTCCCTTTACCCCTATTGTGTCATTTTATAGGAGCCGTCGCAATCGCCTAAACGGACAGGCTAATCCGCCTGTAAAGTAGCGCTGTTTTGTTATTTTGCCCGCGATCCGCTATCCTCTTGTGGTAGAGGAGTGAATGGAGCGCGACGTGTCTAACCATACCTCACGTGAACGTGCGTCCCGTGCAAACAGGCCCAACCCCACCGTCGAACGCAACCCCTCACTGTCCGATACTGGGCTGATGCCTCACATCGGCCTTCCCTTACAAGGAAGGGATCTGGTTCAACTTCAGCGACTGATCGGCAATCGGGCTGCGACGCGAATCATCACGACATCACCGCCGCTATCCGTGTCAACGAAGTCACTTCAGCGCAAGGATAATGACTTCAGCGACGTCGACTCGAAGCAGTTTCGCGTGTCAGGCGGCAAGACCGACCGCAAGATCGAGGTCGTCGAGCGCACGCAGAAACGGAACGGTCAAGTCGTGTATTACGCGACTGGCGAAGTCACCGGCTTTAGGGGCAAGCGTCCGATAATCCAGAAGTACGACACACCGGTTTCGCTGGGTAATTGGTATCCGGCGGTAACTCATATCAATGGAATGGCGGTGACGCCGGAGTCCGGCATCAACAGCGCGGTTGCCCTGCTTGACGCCGTGAACGATGCGATGGGCAGCGCGACGGATTCCGCCTTTGACCAGAGCGCCATCGACGTGCTGTATACCTACAGCGCCCAGCGCGGCGGCATCGTCAGCGACTTGTGGGACTGCATCAAGGGGAAGGTGCGTGTCAACGACAGGGCGACCGGCAAGCAGGTTGAGATCATGCTGGACGCGATTGCTCGTAAGAAGCGCACCACCGTATCCGCCCACAGCCGCGGCACGATCAAGACCGATAACGCCGTTCGCAAAGTCCACAAGAAGATAACGCGGGAGCTGCTGCCATCACTGCGCAAGCAGCACTACAACGCGCTGGTCAAGAAGTGGAAGAACAGCGACACCGGCATCGGCATCGGCCCGAAAGAATTGGCCGAAATGGAGCTGTTCCGCATGGCCGAACAAGAGGCAAAACAGGTGATGGATCGGTATATTCAGTTGATCTACGCCGGTAATGCCGTGCAGTATCCATCGTCTGCGCTCAAGCCGACGTTGTTCGTCGGCGGGCTGGACTTCGTGAGCATGTCGGTCGGCTCATACACCAAGCTGATTAGCGGCGCAAAGAGTGTCGGCAAGTTCGCCGGCCATGGATTCAACAAGAACTACTCGAAAGCGGTCGGCAAACAAATCGCCCAAGACCTCCAGAACCGGTGAGGATGAGGGCGTCTCCACGACAATCGCGCCGGAGGGCGAACTATTGTGTCCTTACGTGATGAACTGAATGCTGTGCTTGCCGGTTTCGGGCCGGAAATCCGCTTCAATATCCCGCCGATCAACGACGCGGGGATGTCGCGCTTTATCGTCAAGGTGCCAGCGGAACTCACCGTGCTGCACGACCGTCAGCTCGTGGTCGATGTCCGCCTTGCCGAACTGGATGACGCGTTCACGCTGTCGACCCCTGTTGCCGCGCTCAAGCAGACCCCGGACGCCGGCTTCTTCGAGGCGCTGCTGCGTGTGCCGGCCGACGATTCGGCGATGGGGCGTGTTGGGCTGGCGCTGTATGACGCGGGCGACTACGACGTAATACAGGCGCAGATGCATTGGGTGCTTGAGTCGATCAACGGCGAGCAGTTCCGCGCGCTCTACAGCGCCTTTTTCGTCGGCCTCGTCAGCCTGATCGACGAGATCGCCGACATGGCGCGTCAAACACGCTACGTCACGCCGATTCATCCGGGACGCGGCGACTGAGAGTCGGGCAATGCGGAACCTGTTCGCGTGGATCCTTCGGCTGCTGCGCGGTTCATCCCGCCAAGCTGCCGAACCCCTCGAAGCGGAGTATGACGAACGCCCACGCTATGACGATGCCGCGCCGGTGGATGAACCGTATGCGGACATCGACGATCCGGAAACCCTTGTCGAAGCGCCATCCCCCGACCATGACGGCGAGGACGTGCGCCCCTCGATCTGGGTCAACATCAAACTCGGCGGCGACGGGCTTGCCACCGATGCCGACCATAAGCTGCGGTATGAGATCGAGAACGCCATCGAGGAGCGCGGCGTTGGCGACTGGTACGGCAGCGGCGCTGGCGATGGCTGGATGGACGTCGCGTTCATCGTGCGGGAAGGCGACACGGTGCGTTCTGCCGTGTCCGCCGTGCGCGCGATCCTGCGCGAGTTTCACGTGCCGGAAGACCGCGTGCGGATCGACGTTTTTCAACGATTAGCGGATTGGCTGCGTCACAGCTGCTCACGGAACCTAACCGGGAAGCAGCGAGAAAGACCGCCCACGCTGCTGACTTTGCGTATAATGGAGTTAGCAATTTACGGTGGGGTGATCGATGGATCTGGTTGAACTCGTAGTAAAAGTACCTAAGGCGTATCTTGACGATGCCGAGGACTTCGGAATGCTGGATCCTGAGACGATTGCTCAGGTTCTTCGCGAGGAACTCGACGAGCGGATCATGAGATTCGTAGATGCCGAAGTTAAGGCACACCGATCCGAACAGCGCGCCAGCCGCGAAATTAATCCCTCCGAATAGTGCGGATCGTATTTGATACCAATGTCGTCGTATCGGGCTTGTTGTGGTCAGGCGCACCACGTCAAGCACTTCGATTTGCTGCCGGTAAGCGGATCGCAGCGATTACCAGTGAAGCGCTTGTGGATGAACTTCGGGACGTTCTGAACCGGCAGAAGTTGCGCAGATTCCTTGAGCGTATTCAGAAATCGGCTGATGAATTGGTTGAAGATTATCCAAGACAGTATGCTGCGATCAATGTAAACAGGGGCCAATTGACCTCGACTCGCTGCGACGTGGCTGATGGATCGGCCCGTCGTCACTGTACGTGATACCGAGCGCGCGCTCAGATCTATCGTCCGAACACGATGCAGCGTTCTCCCGGTATATACGACGCCAGCGAGTCGCGATCAGCGCGCACCGTCGCCACACAGCCAAGCCCGGCCCAACGCCGACCAATTCACCGCCATGCTTGGGCTTTATCCCTTCACATACGAAAGCTTTTCGGCGATCTTACCGTCCCGCACGCGCATCACGTCGACGCCGCGCACATGGCCGTCGCCCCACGCGTAGCGCCAGCGGATCACGCCGTGGTCGCCGCCCGCGAACATCTCCTCGACCTCGAAATACGCGTTAGGCGAGGCGGCGAACAGCCGTTCCCACACTCCCCGCACGGCCGCCTGACCGATGTACCGTTCGCCGTCCGGCGCGGGGCTGGTGTTTTCAAACACGCAGTCGTCGGTCATCAGCGCCATGATCGCGTCGACGTTGTGCGCGTTGAACGCGTCGTGAAAGCGAGCGATGACGGTGAGGGGGTCGGCGCTGTCCATGAGGTTATCTCCGCTTTGCAAGCCACTCATCGCGCAGAAAGCCATAGTTCAAAATGTCCCACCGTTTGCCCTCACGCCAGACGGCTTGCCGGATCGTGCCTTCCAGCCTAAACCCAACTTTTTCGTAGGCGCGAATACCAGCAGTGTTATCGTTCATTGTGACACTTTCTCATCACCGGGCGCTTTCAACTACTCGCCTAAACACGAAGTTGAAAGTGATGAGTGACGAGTGATGAGAAAACACCGCACCGTATAACTCGACTAACGCTGCAAGATAGGCGACCGAATCTCTCGACTTACGAACACTGGTTTAGAAAAATGGGGGCGTACATGACGCCCCCACTTCCAAACATGGCACTGGCCTGATTCAGACGCCCACTATTCGGGCTGTGTGAACGGCTCGACGCTGAAGCTGCCGCCCCAAGAATCGTAGTCCTGCGTAGTGACGCCGTTGCGCTCGCTGCCGGTGTAGCTCTCCTGACCTTCCAGCATCGTGACGCGGATCACGCCGCCGTCGGTTGTGATCGCACCGGCATGAACGGCCGCCACGCAAACCGCGGAGTCGTCGGTATAGATGTCCGTGCCCCACACTGTGCCGGACGACAGGTCGACGCCCTCGGCCGGGCAGTTCACGATATACGAGGTCTGTTCTGAAAACGCGAAGAGATACGTGCTGTCCGTCCATGTCAGATCGTAGACGAACACCATTTCGCCATCCACGACGATATACGCCGGCTCACCGGTATAAGTGTCGTTAAGCGTGACCGACTGTAGGACTTGGTCGATGATGGGCTGAACGTCCATCTCGACAGAAGACGGCACCCATGTGAAGGTGACGATAACGAACAGATCGCGATTGAGCGTGACCACGCCGACGACCTGCGCGACGGCGCCCTCTTCCAGTTCGACGTACTGAGTCGGGTCGTAGACCTGAATGGTGCGCGTGTCGTCGTCCACGAGCGTGACGACATGCTCGGCCGGATCATAATCCTCGTGGCCGGCTGCTTCGGCTAGGTACGATACGACATCCGTAAAGTAGGTCTCAGGATTGTAGTATTCCGTGACTTCGTCAACGCCGATCGTCGCGCTGACCGAGAAATCCTCAGTCTGAATGCCGGCGAAGTTGGTGACGGTCTCATAGCCGCTGGACGCGAACCAGCCTTCCGGCAGCGTCAGCTCGACACCGCCGCAAAACTGCACGATGCCTTCCGGCATATCCGCGACGGGGATGGCACATTCGTCGGTTTCGATGTCCTCAGGAATCTCCACGGTCGGCTCGGACATGACTACCGTATCGAGAATCGCGAATCCCAGTTCCCGATTCTCCGCCGAGACCTCACCCGACCTCTCCGCAATCAAACCGATCAATGGGCCAGCTTCGGTCTCGATGATCGCGACCAGCCCGTTGCCAATATCCTCCATCACAACGCTGGTGAGGGTACCGCTGCCGATGTTCAGTGTGATCGGCTCCGGTTCGCCGATTTCTTCGCTGCTTAGTCCGATGCTTGTGAACAGTTCAAGGGGATCAATCGTGCCCGTCAGGTCGAAATCGCTAAACATCAGCCCGTTGAACATGAAGACGGCGACCGTCTCGTCGGCGTCAGCCACGCCAGCCACGCCGGGCATCATCTCTTGGACTTGGAAACCGGCGGGATAACTGAACGTGAGTGATCCATCCGATGTTGTGAACGTCTCGGTGAGTTCCTGTGCCGAGACGGTCATACCAACGAGCATTACAAGCAAGAGCACAGTGATTCGCTTCAACGCCATGATGATGTTTCTCCTGTAGTGTGACGCGAAGATAACGAGTGCTGCTTTGCAGGATATGTTAGATTAGGTGCGCTGGCAAGCTCATGCCAGCCACTGATTACCCCATGATGAGATGCTATACTCCGTGTCATGAGCCGACTGCCTTCCGAGCCATCTTTGACCGAACGGATTCCGCCCGATCATCTCGGTATGTTGGTGACGGCGCTCATCCTCGGACTGCTGGCGTGGGCCGGGCTAGCCGCGCTGATTCTGACCCAGCCGCCGCGGATCGGTGGGCAGTTATGGCTGTTCTTTGCGTTACTCAGTGTCGCGGTGAGCTGTACGGTGCTGCCGTTTGTCCGGTATGTCAACGTGCGCCTGACGCCGATGACGCGCGATCTGCCACCCAGCGGCGTCATCCTGCGCCAGAGCGTGTGGTTCGGCGTGTATGCCACGATCTGCGCGTGGCTTCAGATTCCGCGCGTGCTCAATATGTCGATCATTATCCTGCTCGCGCTGGCGTTCGTCGGCGTCGAGATCTTCCTGCGCATCCGCGAACTGCCGAACGAACGGCGCTGACCTCCGGACGGTGAAACGAAAAAGGGACACAGCGCGTGTCCCTAGTTCATTACAAAATTCGGGCGTTAGCCACGGATGATGCGCACATGCCGGTTCGGCTCTTCACCGAAGCTGCGTGATTCCAGCTCGGCCTTGCGCGCCAGTTGATGCTGGTGGCGTCTGACGACCGCGCCTGCGGAGAAAGATCGACGAATGGCGCGCCGGCGCGCACCTGAAAGATCGCCGACTCAGCCTCCTGCAGGGCGATCCCAAAAGGGTCGGCCGCGGACACCTCAAGCCCGAACATGTCAATCAGCGTGTCCTCGATCTGGCTGACGGTGTTGGCCCGCAGCACGTAGATCGGCATCCCGCGTCGTTCGGCGTCCACGATCAGCTTAGGCCGCCGCCGGTAAAGCGTCTTGAGCGTCATCACGGCGTCAGCACGCCCGACTTCGTCGGTTACTTCGAGCGAGACGTGCAGGCGCTTGGCGGCTTGCATCAGCCGGTTGCGCGCGACGCCGTAGGCGTGGATCTTCATAGCCTTCGGCTCGCCGCGCAGGCCGCCGCTGACCGGCCGCTGCAGCACAGGCGGCGCCTCGACCATGGCGGCCGCCGGGCGTTGATGTTCCATCGCCGACCGTGTGCCGCGACGAGAAACCGGCGGCGCGTCGGCCTCCGGCCCGTGCCGGCCGTTGCTGCGCCCGAACCCCTGCGCCTGATTCCGTTCGTCCATCGGCATCTGCTTAACGGCGATGTCCATCGTGCCGTCCGCAAGCCGCGTGCGCACTTGAATCTGCGGCGCGCGCCCGCGCAGGATCGTGTCGACTGCCGTAGCGACATCCTCATGCACGACCATCTCGTCGCGGGTCTTGATCTCGACCAGCACCTCGAAGGTCGGCGGGGCACGGCGTTCCAGCACGGTCTTCTGGGTGCCGCGGCGGCGCGCTTCATCGTCAGACAGTGTGACCGACTCGATGCCGCCGACGAGGTCGGACAGCGTCGGATTGAGCATCAGGTTGTCCAGCGCGTTGCCGTGCGCCGTGCCGATCAACTGCACGCCGCGCTCGGCAATCGTGCGCGCGGCCATCGCCTCCAGCTCACGGCCGATCTCGTCGATGACGATCACTTCCGGGTTATGGTTCTCGACCGCTTCGATCATCACCTCGTGTTGGCGCTCCGGACGGCTGACCTGCATGCGGCGCGCGCGTCCGACGGCCGGGTGCGGCACGTCGCCATCGCCGCCGATCTCGTTGGAGGTATCGACGATGACGACGCGCTTCGTCTCGGCCAGCACACGCGCTGCTTCGCGCAGCAGGGTCGTCTTGCCGACGCCCGGCGGCCCGAGCAGCAGGATGCTCTTGCCGGTCACAATGAGATCGTGCACGATGTCGATGGTTCCATACACCGCACGCCCGACGCGGCACGTCAAGCCGACGATCTGCCCCTTGCGGTTGCGGATCGCAGAGATGCGGTGCAGCGTGCGCTCCATACCGGCGCGGTTGTCCGCGTCGAACTGCCCGATGTTCTGCACGATCGAGTCGAGTTCGTCGTGGGTGATCTCTTCGTCTGAGAGGACAACTTCGCGGTCGGTGAACCGTGCTGTCGGCGCACGTCCGAGGTCGAGCACAACCTCAAGGAGGCTGTCCGTGTTGCCTAAGTTGTCGAGCGCAGTATTGATCCGGTCGGGGAGAACACGCTTGAGTTCTTCGATATTGTCGGTTATCCGTTTTTCCATGTAGGGTTCTGCACTCCGGGATATGAGCCCACCCGTTTTCGGCCCAGTGCGATGCACTGCTGGTCCAGCAGCAGCGCAACCCAGCATAATCAGTATAGCAGTGTTATTACGCTATCTAGAGTCTAGCGTAGTATCGGTTTACGTCAACCATTGGGGAAATCTCACCCGGAAGCCGTAGGGCGGTCACAGCCGGGCCTGATGGCTGTGGTTGGGCCGCGCCTTGACGCGATCCAGCTTCTCCACCAGCGCCTCGAACGGGGCAGTGCGCACGCCGGCCGTGAGATGCTTGACCATCAACGCCTGCTGTTCCCCCGGCACGAAGCCCAGTCGTTCCATCGCGCCGCCCATCCAGTCCTGATAGCGCCGCACGCAGAACGTGATCGGCGTCTTGACGGCCGGGCCGATCATCTGCAGCGCGGCGTCGAGGATATGGGCAGCGTCCGGCAGGGTGTCGGGGTGCAGATAGCTCAAGACATAGATTCCGCGCCGTCCGGTGGAATACGCCACGTAACCCGCAACGCACCCGTCCTTGTGATACACCAAACGCGGCATATCGCTGGGCGGCATGGCAACGGGCTGCAGCAGCGGCGGCACGCACTGTGCGATCAACCCCTGCACGCCGATGATGTCATTCTGCGTCTCTTCGGTCAGTTGGAAACGGCTCGGCATCGGCGCGTACATGCCGCGGCGCTGCCACAGCTGCTGACGGGTGTAGACCGAAAACCCTGCCGTGCGCAGCACTTCGAACATCGCGCTGTCTTCGGCGACTTCCGCGACCAGCGTATGCGCGCGCATTTTGCCGGCCTCGCGGGTTAAGGCGTCCAATACGTGCAGCCACGCCGTATCGTCGACCGCAGGTTCAGGCTCCGGCGCGACGTAGATGACGTGCGCGTTCGGCTCGTCGTCGCGCACTTTGATTTGGCCGATGACCGGAGCCTGTGGCCCGCGCGCGATCAATGTCGAGACGCCGCGCGACGCAGCAGTATTCCCGTCAGGCTGCTGCTGCCGACCTCGGTGGTGAAGTGGGCCTCGTTATCCAAGCACACGCACGACTCGATCAACCGCCGTACGACGGGGAGATCGATCAATCCGACTGCATGGGTTTCGATTTCGCGCTGACTCATAAGTGTACGATCAGTACGTCAACCATCCACCCATTATAACCCGACCGACCGGCGTTAGACGCGCAGAACACGCAGCTTGAGGCTGAGCTTGTCCGGACGCGGCCGGTTTGGCACGGTGTACAGCGGTGTTTCGGAGAGTCGACCGATCGCCGTTTGTTTCGCGGCGGCATACACAAACGCGCCGGGGATCGTGCCGCCGGCGCGCTGTTCGTTCGTAGCGTTTCGCTGAGCTTGCGGTGTCTTGCTTAGTCGCCGGTGTTCGCGGCCGGGTCGGGCGTGGGCGTCTCCTGCGAGGCGACCTGTGTGGCGGTCGCGGCCATATCGGCGTACTGGTCGGTGATGACCGAGTCGCCGAGGAACCGCACGACGCTCACCCATGTGCGTCCGGGCTTGAGCATGATCGGCGTGTTGTCGCCGTAGATCAACTGGAGCGCGCTGCCGGGTTCGCGGTCACGGCGGCGCCAGAAGCCCTGAAAGTACTGGCCGTCACGGATCACGTATGCGCGGCCCTGATCCCACAGCGCGATCTCCAGCGACTCGTAGTTCGACCCTTCCGGGAACAGGTCAGGGCGGCGGTTGTGCGGCGCCTCGACGACGACGAGGTTGTCGGCCCACAGCTGCTCGCCGGTGGCGGCGTCGGTGTGCGGCACGCCGTCGGTGAAGCGCACGTAGCGGCCCGTCGCCGGGTCGTACTGCCAGCGGGCGTCGATCTGGCCGTACCAGTCGACTTGGATGTCGAGCGCCGGCTGGCCGCCCGCGTCGATAATGTCGCTGAACGCAAAGCCGAACGCACGGTAGGGCGTATTGACGCCGCGTTTGGTCGCCTTCTCCATCAGCTTGGCCGGCTCAAGGAACAGCGTATGCTCGAACGCCTTGCCTTCCTGCGGGATGCGAATGAACCCGGCGTCCTCGTTGTCGCCCTTGAGCGGCGAGAACGTTTGATAGACATATGGCGACGACAGGATCAGCCGCTGGATCGGCTCGGAGGTGCCGGAGTACGCCAACAGGGCTTGATACATCGGCACCAGTTCGAGATCGAGCAGGCGCGCCGAGCGCACTGACCCGACCAGATCGGGAAGCTGGCTGCGGTAGATGGCCGCAAAGCGCGTCACGCCCCCTTCCGCCTCGACCTCATACACTACGTCGGCCATGTTGACGTTGGTCTGCGGGCGCACGATGGGCGGGAAATTGCTGATCTTGACGATCAGGTTGCGCCGATTGCGCGCTTCCTCGTTCGGATACAGCTGCCCGGTCAGCGGGTTGATGCCCTCCGGGTACGAGAACGGGCCGATGGGCGTCGGTGTCGGCGTCGGGGTGGTCGTAGGCGTGCTGGTCGGCGTGAACGTTTCCGTCGGCAGCGGAGTCGGCGTGCGCGTCGGCCCCGGCGGGGTGTTCGTGATGAACAGGATCGGTTCCGGATTAGGCGTGTTGGTGTTGAAAAGCTGCGCCTCCGTCGGCGCGCTCATCAACACGCTGATGGCGAATCCGGCCAATACAAGCGGCGCGATGCGGAAGAATCGGGTCATAAGCGAGGACGTCCCTCTAGTGGTCAAGCCGCAGGACAGTATACGAGTGGGCCGGGAACCGGGCTAGGGCGCGGTCGATTGGCGTAGAGCAAGCGGCGGACGTTGTGAACGTATGGTGTCGTGATTCCACGCGTGCGAGCGCGGGCCGGGACAGCCGCTTAATCTGTCGAGCCTGACCTCGTTTATGAGACAGCCGGGGTGGACGAGTATGGTATAGTCCCGCCCACACAACCCCGGGGAGGAATGTGACGTGACAGGATCGTTCTACAAAATGGCGCTGGGCAGCTGGGCGCTGACCATCATTCAAGATCAGTATACGCAAGGGGATCCGGCGAATTTTGCGGCGAACGCCACGGCTGAGGCGCTGGACGCCGTGTTGACGGCCAACGGCTTGAATCGCGCTGTCTTCAAGTGGGCTATCAATATCGTGTTCATCGAGACCGGCGAGCGCAGAGTCTTGATCGACACCGGCGTCGGCGGTGACGAGGCCCGTCTGCTGCCGACGCTTAGGCTGCTGGAAGTCGACCCGGCAAGCGTTACCGATATTCTGATCTCGCACAGCCACATGGATCACGTCGGCGGGCTGTCGGACGACGTAACCGCCGCCTTTCCGAACGCCGCCGTGATGATCGGCCAAACCGAGTTCGACGTGCAGGCCGCGGCGCTCTCCCGGCTGATGCCGTATGCGCAGGCCGACCTCCTGCGGGTCATGCCGGACAGCGGCGAATGGCTGCCGGGGATCACGGCGATACCGGCGTTCGGCCACACGCCGGGCCACACGGCGTTCTTGCTTGAGAACGACGGCGAGTCGCTGCTGATGCTGATGGACGCGGCCAACAACAACGTGGTCTCGCTAACACGGCTGGACTGGGCGTTTCGTCTCGATGCCGACCCGGCGGCGGCGTCTGCGACACGGCGCGCGCTGCTTGAAAAAGCGGTCACGGAGAACCGGCGCGTATTCGGGTATCACTTCGCGTTTCCCGGTGTTGGCTTTGTTGTGCCAGACGGCGCCGGATACCGCTGGGTGGTTCTAACGCCTTAGGCGGTTGGCCGCGCTATACTGGTACGCGCACATCAGCACTTGGGAATCCACCTTATGACCAATTCAGACGTAACAACCCAACTGAATGCCCGCAGCCGGACGCTCGTCGAAGGCGACAACCGCGCTGGCGCGCGCGCGATGCTCAAGGCCATCGGCCTGACCGATGACGACCTCAAGAAGCCGTTGATCGCCATCGCCAACACGTGGACGGAGATCGGCCCTTGCAATCACAACCACCTGCGCATCCTCAGCAGTTCCATCAAGGAGAGCATTCGCAGGGCGGGCGGTACGCCGTTGGAGTTCAACACCATCAGCATCAGCGACGGCATCACGATGGGTACTGAAGGCATGAAGGCCAGCCTGATCAGCCGCGAAATGGTGGCCGACAGCATCGAGCTGGTGACACGCGCCAACTACTTCGACGGCGTGATCGCGATCTCGTCGTGCGACAAGACCATTCCCGGCACGATCATGGCGCTGCTGCGGCTTGATCTGCCGAGCGTGATGATCTACGGCGGCAGCATCGCCCCCGGCCACTACAACGGCCGCGACCTGACCGTTCAAGACGTGTTCGAGGCGATTGGCGCGTATGCCGCTGACCGTATCAGCCGTGAGGAATTCGCCGCTATCGAAAATGAAGCCTGTCCGGGGCCGGGGGCATGCGGCGGACAGTTCACTGCCAACACGATGTCGATGGTCGCTGAACTCATGGGTATCTCGCCGATGGGCGTCAACGACGTGCCGGCCGTGGGCGCGGACAAAGTCACCGTGTCCGAGGAGAAGAAGGGCGCGGCGGCGCGGGTCGGCGAGCTGATCCTCGACCTGATCGAGCGTGACTGGCGGCCGTCGAAATTCATCACGCGCAAGAGCCTCGAAAACGCGATTGTCGGCGCGGCCGGAAGCGGCGGCAGCACCAACGCCATCCTGCACACACTCGCCTTCGCCCGCGAAGCCGGCATTCCCTTCACGCTCGACGACATCGAGAACATCAGCAGTCACGTACCGCTGCTGGTCGATATGAAACCGACCGGCAAATACACCGCGGTCGATCTGCACGAGGCCGGCGGGATCCGCTTGTTCGCGCGGCGTATGCTGGAGGGCGGATACCTACACGGCGATGTGATGACCGTGACCGGCCGCACGCTGACGGAGGAGGCCGCGGCCGCGCGCGAAACCCCCGGTCAGCGCGTGATCGCCCCGCTTGACGCGCCGATCAACGACAGCGGCGGGTTGGTCGTGCTCAAGGGCAACCTCGCGCCGCGCGGCGCAGTGATCAAGCGCAAGGGGGACGAACCGCCGTATCACAAGGGGCCCGCGCGCGTGTTCGACCGCGAAGAGGACGCGATGGACGCCGTACAGCACGGCCGGATCGTCGCGGGGGATGTCGTGATCATCCGCTATGAAGGGCCTGTCGGTGGCCCCGGCATGCGCGAGATGCTTGGCGTGACCGCGGCGCTGACCGGCCAGAACCTCGGCCGTGACGTGCTGCTCATCACTGACGGGCGCTTTAGCGGGGCGACGAAAGGCATGTGCATCGGCCATGTCGCGCCGGAGGCGATGATCGGCGGGCCGATTGGCCTGCTGCGCGAGGGCGACATCATCGAGTGCGATATCGCCACCCGAAGCCTCAACGTGCTGCTCAGCGAGGAAGAACTCGAAGCGCGGCGCGCGGCATGGGTTGCGCCCAAACCGCACTACGCCAGCGGCGTGATGCGCAAGTACGCCAACACCGCGCTGCAAGCTGATGACGGCGCAGTGACCAACGTGTTCGCTTAGAAGTGCGATAGAACGCGCCGAGCGCAGGACGCTGAGAATCAGCCGGCGCTCTCGACGGGTCTGCGGATGCACGAGGACGTGAGATCGAAAAAGGCGCTCCGGTTATGGGGCGCCTTTTCGTTTGCGTAGGGTGCGGCGGGCTGGCTACTGGTCGGCGTTCAGCTCGTGCAGGGCGTGTTCGGCGCTGCGCAGCCGTGTCCAAATACTGACGACGAGGCCGCCCATGACGAGCGCGACGACGGCCACGCCCAAGTACAGATATTCGGCAGTTTGCGGCATGTGTAAATCCTCCGGTTAGTCGCGTTCGGCGCGGCGGCGGGCGACGCGTTCGAGCAGGTTTTGAAGGCGGATGCGATGCCAGATCAACGTCCACGGCAGCAGCACGCCCCAGATAATCAGGTTGGGAACCAGCGCGACCGCCGTGCCGACGGTGGCCTCGAACGTGCCTTCGGCGTTCTGCGGGCTGGCGCCGATCACCACCGGGTGAATGGTGTCTGGCCGGATGCGGATGATGACCAGCGTGTAGATCACGGTGACGAACGCGATGATGCCGTACACCGCGGCGAACCGCCGGCGCTGATCGGGGTTCTCGATCGCCCCGCGCAGCATCAGATACGCCGCGTAGGTCAGCGCCATGATCGCGGCGGATGTCAGGCGCGGATCCCACGTCCACCATGTGTTCCAGATCGGGCGCGCCCAGATCGAGCCGGTCGCCAGCGTTACGACGGAGAACGCGAGGCCGACCTCGATGCCGCTCAGCGCGAGCGTGTCCCACTTGACGTTACGGGTGCGCAAGTAGCCGATTCCGCCGACGACCGCGGCGCTGAATGCGACGAACGCGCCGAAGAAGGACGGCATGTGGATGTAGAACAAACGCTGGACGTCACCCTGATCGGCGTCAGGGCTGACGATGAACAGCGCGAGGATCAACCCGACCACCACCGCGATGGCCGTGACGGCGGTCAAAATGAGCAGCCGGCGGGGAAGCGGGGTACGAGCGACTTCGACTTGTAGGACGGGGGATTGCCTGACGGCACGCATAGGTGAGGACTCCTGCCTGTCTCGAACCTAACAAAATCTCCAGAAAACTCCAGAAGTATACAAACGCTAGGAAGTATTGCCTAGAGAATGTAACGCTAGAGCTTCACGGTTTGGCGTACAATGGTCGAGTATAATGTGAGTCCGCAGCAATAAGGGCGACATACGCCATGTTTACAGCGTGAGGGTTGACACTATGGCTGACGCACGCATCATCACGTTGGATCCGTCAGGAGCCGCAGGCCGGATGGTTCGCAGCGCATTGGAACTACTGGATCTCGTGCCAGTTCAGGTCGATGCGCCGACGGTTGACGCTGCGATGCGTGAGATTGACCGTGGGGCCACGCTGTTTGTGGTCGCAGAGGAACTCGACGCGCAGTCCGGCAGCGAGATCGCCGCGCAGGTGGCCGACCACAACGATGACATCGCGGTCGTGCTGATCACCGAGGACGACGTGGACACGCCGCACGATTCGGTCGTGGCGATCAGCCGCGGCAGCGCCATCTCGTTCGTGCGCGCCGTCGATGCGGCGATCCATCACCGCAGCATCCGCGATGCCGTCCGCCGTACCGCCGCCATTCCCCTGCTGGCCGAACCCGATAACTCATATATCCCGCACATTGATCCGGTCGCGCTTGACAGCGTGCTTGATCAGCTTCAGATCGACCTCGGCGCGCTGGGACTTTTGCTGGCGACCCGCACCGGCCATCTGGTGGTGTCGAAAGGGGCGTTTGGCTCGCTGGACGTAGACCGTCTGGTGGGGATGCTTGCGCCTACCATGAAGGCTGGCCGTGACGTTCGGGACGTTGTCGGCGGGCAGATTTCGACCGTGCAGTTCTATGACGGCGAATCGTACGCAGTCTTTGTGCTGTCGATCGGGCTGCATCATTTTCTGTGCGTGCTGTACGGCGGGTCGAACGGCGCGCGCCAGTTCGGCGCAGTGAACCGGTTTGGCCGGCGCGGCGCCGAAGATATTATCGCCCGAATCGGCGCGGATGCGTTCATCTGGCAGCCCACCGCGCAGGAACCGGAGCCGGTGCGTTCGACCGCGCGCATGAAGGCCGTCCGGCTTGAGCGCAGCGACTCGACGCTTGAAGTGCCGCTGGCGAAGGCCGAATTCATCGAGACGACGCCGGAGTACGTTCCTGAGCCGGAACTCACGCTCGAACCGATTGAGAACCTCGACCTCGACGCGCTGTTCGGCGATGATGTCGCGCTCGATGGCGACGCCGAGCACCTCTTTGACCTCGACGTGCTTGAGGACTTGACCAAGTCGACTCAGGCCGGAAAAGGCAAGCTGGACTGGGATCAGGCGAAGGAAATCGGCCTGATCTCGTGAACCCGATCTATCGTGCGGAAGTACGACATCAAGACTACGTGCTGCGCACCAACCGCAGCCCGACGCTTTGGATCGTAGTGGCGCTGGTGCTGCTGGTTCCCGCGCTGATCGCGTCGGGCGCGTTCACTGTACTGGTTGGCGTGCTGGGCGCGCGCCTGCCGCCGATCCCCCTGTTCTCCGACATTGATAGCATGAGCGAGGTGTTCTATACCGTCGGCGCGGTCTCGCTGATTACGATGAATCTGGCGCATTATCTCGTCGTCGCGCTGGTATCGAGCGGCCTCGCCGTGATGAGCGTGCAGCGCGAGCAGCGCAACAGGACGTGGGACATTCTGGTGCTGACCCAGCAGAACGCACGGGCGATCGCGTTGGGTAAGGTCGCCGCGTCGCTGTGGGTGCTGCGCCGTGATACCGCCATCGTAACGATCCTGCGCGTCGGCTTGCTGATGCTGGCCGTTGACCTCATCCGCGATCTGTACGTCGGGTCGCAGTTCACGCCGTTCGACGCGCTGTTCCTGACGCTGTGGGTCGTGTTGTGGACGGTGATGGACACCGTGCTGTCGGTTGCGGCCGCGATTGCTTCGACGCTGATCCCGCAGTGGCGTCCCGTGATGCTGCCGGTGGCGCTGGCCGTGCGCGGGATCACACTGTTCGGCGGTGTGTTCTGGCTGGCGGGGATGATCAACCGGATGCTCAGCGCGCCGGATCGCCTCGGGTTTATCGTGTACGGGCTGATCGGCTTGATGATCCTCGCCGGATTTGTGCTTGTCGCGATGCGTGTGGTGGAGATCGCTGCGCGCTTGGCGCACGCTTCCCCGTATCGAGCGCCCCGTCCCGCCTTCCGAAACCGACCGCCGTCCGCAGATTCAGAACCGCGTGCAATCCCGCCGCTGCCGCAGGGCGAAGGTTAGCCGCCGTCAATCGTCCCGCGCGGTTATGTACGGGCGGTCGGCAGCGTCTTGAGCGGTTCGCCGCGTAGGGCGGCCCGCAGCGCGTCGCGGTCGTCCCACGGATACTCGATTGTCCCGAAGCACATCGACTGCTCGTGGCCCTTGCCGCACGCCATCACGATATCGCCGGGGCGGGCCATCTGGCAAGCGCGGTAGATCGCCTCGCCGCGGTCAGGCACGCGGAAGAACGTCTCGCCCTCCACGCCGCCTTGCGACCGGCAGCCATCCGCCATCATGTCGAGGATCGCGTCGAGGGATTCGGTGCGCGGGTCTTCCGCGGTCAGCACGGTGATGTCGGCCATGCGCGCAGCGGTCTCGGCCATCATGCGCCGTTTCTGTACGTCACGCAGGCCGGCGCTGCCGAACACGACGATCAGCCGGCCGTTCTCGCCGATCACGGTGCGGCCGGCTTGCAGCGCCTTTTCGAGCGCGTTGGGCGTGTGGGCGAAGTCGACCATCGCCGTGAACGGCTGGCCTTCGTCGATCAACTGCATGCGGCCAGAGACGGCGGTCACGGCCGCCAGCCCGTCGTAGATGCTCTGATAGTTGGCGCCCAGCGCGCGCGTCACGCCGATGGCGGCAAGCGCGTTGTACACGTTGAACGCCCCGAACAGCGGCAGCTTGAACTTCGCCGCGCCGACCTCGAACTCCGCGCCACCCGGCCCGAGCACGACGTTCTCCGCCCGACAGTCGGCCTCGTTTTCGATGCCGTAAGTCACGCGGGCGTCGGCAGGGATATCGAGCAGGGTGCGCGCGCCCTTGTCGTCCACGTTGATGACGGCGATCTTCGGCACAGTCTGCTCGGTCACGCGGGCCTCCAGCGCACGATGGACACGCACGCCGGATTTGCGCTGAGATGTCGACAGCATGTGGAACATCGTCGCTTTGGCGTCCCGATACGCGTCCCAACTGCCGTGATAGTCGAGGTGTTCGTGGGTGATGTTGGTGACGACCGCGGCGTCGATGTCCACGCCGATAAGCCGTCCCTCAGCCAGCCCGTGCGAGGTCATCTCAAGCACGCAGTGAGTCAGCCCGTTTTCGACCATCTGCGCCAGATACCGCTGCACGTCCGGCGCGTTGGGCGTGGTGACGTGAAAGCCGGTGTCCAGCTCATGCCCGCCGATGTCCGCGGCGATTGTGCTGATATAGCCGGTCGTCCCGCCGGTCGCCAGCTTGAGGATGCTGTGGATCATGGTGCTGGTGGTCGTTTTGCCGTCGGTGCCCGTCACGCCGATGACGACCAACTGGCGCGATGGGAAGTCGTAGAACGCCGCCGCCAGCAGTCCGAGCGCCGCCCTTGAGCTGCGCACCTGCGCGTACGGGACGGACAGGCCGTCGATCGGCTGCTCGCCGATGATCGCCGCCGCGCCGCGCTCGATCGCCTTGGCGATGAACTGATGTCCGTCAACCGTGCGGCCCTTCCGCGCGACAAACACGCCGTATGGCTGCACCTCGTCGGCCGACTCGACCACCGGCGCATGGATCAGCGCGTCGGCGGTGGTGGCGATCACGTCCGCGTCGGGCAGGGCTTCGAGCAGTTCAAAGAGAGTCTTGGGCATTGTCAGCTCCCGTCGGTAGGTGCGGGGGCGTCCCCGTCCGGAAGTAAAGAGAGTCCGGCCAACCACGCCTCGACCTCGGCGGCGACGACGGCGTTGCCGCGCGGGTTGAGGTGCATGTCGTCGGTGTAATACAGGTGTTCACCGTCGCGCGCGTACTTCTGCAAAATCGGCAGCAGATCGAGGCAGGTCAGGCCGAGGTCGTCGCACAAGTCGAGCATCTTACGGCGCGGCCCGCCCAGCAGATCGATCACGTCCTCACCGATGATCGGCGCGGTCAAGTCGCTGTAGACTTCCTCGCGCGTCGGGATCAAAAAGACAGCCAGCGCGCCGCCCCACCCTGTGACGGCGTCCCGCGCCTGTTTGAGCGCGTCACGGGTCATCGGCACGCCGGCGGCCACACGCGGATCGTCCAGATTGGACGCGATCTGCTCGTAACGCTGGCCGAAGTTGAGCCGATGGCCGTTGTATTCGACCGTATAAGGCCGGCTGAAGTGATACCGCTCGAAGTCGCTGATATACGCGCCTTCACCGGCCAGCGCCGTCTCCGCCACCACCCATGCCGCGCTGTTGTGCCGCAGCCAGCTGAGGATCGGGCCGCCCTCGTCGGGATAATCCGGCACGACCGTATCGCCCAGTTTGTCGATCTCCCCGCGCAGCAGGGCGAGTTGATAATCCTCGTTGAAGTCGTTGACGAAGAACTGCCAGATCACCAGCGGCGGCTCGAACGTGCGGCCGAAGGTGTCGACGAAACGCCAATGGCTGACGCTGCCGGTCGATCCCTGCGCGAGGTTCATCACATGCAGGCCGGTCGACTGCGCGAATCGTGTCACCCAACAGTCGGCATATTCGGTGAAGCAGAAGCTGAAGCTGTCGCCGACGACGGCGGCGTCGACGCGGTCGCCCAGCGTGAATGGCGCGGAGCGAAAGCCCATGCGTGAGCCTTGAATCTGCACCGTATCGACGTGAAACGCGACGCCCTCGCCGGGGCCGTACAGCGCGTCCTTGATGTTGGGCTTCATCATAAAGCCGTGGTCGATGTCCATCGTCATCAGGCCGAGCCGGTTGATGTCGGTCGACTCGCCTTCGATCACGCGCAGCGCCGCAAGCTGGAGCGTGGGCGGCAGGATCGGCGTCGCCACCCGGACGACGAGTTCGAGCAGCAGAGGGGTCACGACGACCCAAAAGCCGATGAGCAGCAGTGCCTTCTTCATGCGTGGGAGAACAATCCGGCCACCCGATAACCACGTCGTGAGTGTACAGGATGGCCGGTGAATTGCGAAGATCGTGCGTGTGACGCGATACGCGTCACCGGAGCGCCCGCCGTCGCCGGCGGATGAACACCGCGATCCCGGCCACGCAGGCCATCCCGATCACGCCGGCAGCGGCCGCGCCCACGGCGATAGCGCGGTCGTCACGCACGATAACGGTGTCGAGCAGCGCCGCGCCGCCCTCGACAGCCACGTCGAACCGGCCGCCGAACGGCGCGGATGCGATTAGCGTCTCGACCCACGCCGCGCCACCGCCCGTGTACGCCGTGGCCGCCCCGTTGACCGTCACGGTCAGCGCGTCGCCCTGCCAGCGCAGCATTACCTGCGTCCCTTCGGCGGTGAACACGGTGCGCCCGCCGGCCAGCGCCCGTCCAAACTGCGCGCCGCTGGCCTCGACGACATCACCGTCTGCCTCGATCAACCAGTGGTCGTTCGCCTGATGCACGCCGATCCGCAGCGGATGATCGCCTCCGGTGATGTACTCGCGCATGGCGTCGTACACCGGCAGCGTGGTATACGACGGCTTTTCGTCGCTGTAATCGGGTTCGGCCATGCGAAAGTAGTAAAAGCTCTCGTCACTGCGGCGGTCGTCCGGCAGGGTGAAGAACCAGTAGTTGACCACGCCTACCCACGGCCACTCGGCTTGGATGCGCTCGTAGAACAGCGGCATGTAGCGCGCCTGCTGCTCCAGCGTGACCTGCCCAAAGTTGTAGCGCGCGTCGATGGGGCGCGGGTCGGCCTCCTCATCCGGCACGGCGTTCCATGCCGCCTCGCTCAGCCAGATCGGCTTATGCGCGTCGCCATGCGCGACCATCAGCTCGCGGATGTACTGGCTGCGGCCGACGTTGACCGTCACCGGACGCATGCGGCGGTCGGTCGGCCCGCTGTTGAGGCCGTAGCCCTGCATCGACAGCACGTCGAAACACGCGCCCGCGCCAGCCGCGTACATCCGCTCGAAGAACACGAAGTCGTTCAGGTTGCGCCCGCTGAGTTCGACGGTCGGCGCTAACGCCCCACTGATGACGACGATCTCCGGATCGACCGCCTTGAGCGCGTCATGCGCGGCGCACAACAGCTCGGTATACGCCTCGGGATCGACGTCCGCCTCACCCCATTCGGGGTAGATATTCGGCTCGTTCCACACCTGATAGTAGCGGATACGGCCGCGATATCGCTCGGCCAGCGTGCGCGCGAAATTGACGTAATCTTCGATCAGCGCGGGTGGGGCCATGTCGCCGGCGTCGGGCGAGGGCTGCGCCCACTGCGGCGGATTGCTGATGCGCGCCTGAATCTGTAGGCCGTACTGCTCGGCCAAGTCCACGATACGATCGTACTTGGCCCATGCGTCGACCACGCCGATTGCGTCCACGTTGCGGCGATCCTCAAAGTCGCCGCGCCCGTGAATCTCGATGTCCTCCCATGTGAATTCCTGCCGGATCCACGCGAACCCCGCCGCGCTGATCTGCGCGAGCTGCTGCTCGATCTTGGCCGGGTCAGGCTCTAACTGGAGGAACGTATTCATGCCGAACGGATTCTCGCCGGTATGTTGAACCGGCACGAGCGGATCATTGCGGGGCTGAGCGCGGATCAGGTTGCCGGCCCACTCGATCATGCCGCGAATTTGGGCCAGCGGCTCCTCCTCGCCGGTCTGCGACCAGAAGAAGCGCCACGCCAATCCCCGCGCGCGCAGATCGAGCATCAAGCCGGCGGCCAGCGCCATGAGAATTACGCCAAGAAGAATGATACGACGCATCAGCCTCCGCCCGCCAATCGTCAAAGGGCGACGGGGGCAGCGCAGTTCGTCTGCGGACATCCCGCGATGTCCCGGACTGCGGCGCGTTGTCACCGACCGCCACCAACGTGAAATGTATCCAATGGTGTCCGGGCATTATAGGTGCGCTGGTATAATTCGCCTACGGACAGCCTGCTTCCCAAAGGATACTCGAATGGACTACGCCGCTCGTCGTGCCAAGCTCGCCCAATCGGTGCAAAACGCCGACGCCATCGCCCTTGTGCCGGGCGCTAACCTCAAGTATTTCACCGGTCTCAATCTCCACACCAGCGAGCGGCCGATCATCGCGCTGGTGCAGGGGGAACAGCTCTCGTTGATTATCCCCGCGCTGGAAGTCCCGCAGGTGCATGCGCGCCCCGACCTCGAAGCGCAGTTGTTCGCGTGGACGGACACCGAAGGCTATCAGGGCGCGTTCGAGGTGGCCGTCAGGACGCTTGGCCTCGCCGATGCCACCATCGCGGTTGACGATCAGTCGATGCGCCTGTTCGAGTGGATGGGCTTTGAAGCGGTCAGTTCGACGATCCGGCGTCATCCGGTCGGGGCTGACCTGCTGCTGCTGCGCCAGCAGAAGGACGCCGGCGAACTGGCCGCTATGCGCGAAGCGTGCAAGCGCAGCGAGTCCGCATTCGACGCGCTGCTGGCGTGGGTCAAGCCGGGGATGACCGAGCGCCAGATCGGCCTCAAGCTGGACTCGCTGCTGATCGAACACGGCTGCCACGGACTGAGTTTCGAGTCGCTGGTGCAGACCGGCCCGAACTCGGCGCGGCCCCACGGCGGCGTGACCGACCGCGCCTTGCAGACCGGCGAATTCTTGCTGGTGGACTGGGGCGGCCGCTACAACGGCTATCCGGCCGACCTGACGCGCACGGTCGTTTTTCGGCACGCCGAGCGCCGAGATGCAGAAGATCCACGACACAGTCGTCGCCGCCAATCGCGCCGGCGTCGCGGCGTGCAAGCCGGGCGTGCGCTGCGGGGATGTCGACAAGGCCGCGCGCGACGTGATCGAGGCGGCGGGGTACGGCGAGTACTTCATCCACCGCACGGGACACGGTCTGGGGCTGGAAGTCCATGAACTGCCGCAGATCGCGTCCGGCGTCGATGCGCCGCTCAAGGTCGGCAGCGTGTTCACGGTCGAGCCGGGGATCTATGTGCCGGGGCTGGGTGGTGTGCGCATTGAAGACAATGTCGTGATTACCGAGACCGGCGCCGAGCAGCTCTCATCGTTCCGCCGCCAAGTCGCGCCGTGAGGGCGTGACGCCGCGTCGTCGGTCGCAATACGAACCTCACCCCCATCGGTGCGCTGCTGGGGGTGAGGTTTTGAGACGAACCCCCACTACAGACAACCTGCCGCCCACAACAGGCCCCGCCGCAAGATTTCCCGTGCTTCCGGCACGTCGAAATCACCGATGACGTGCCCTAGCGACGTGTAGAAGACGCGGCCCTTGCCGAACCGGCGCGTCCATACCACCGGCATCACCGTGCCGTCGATCCAGTACGCGTGCTCACCGCCGAAGGTCGTGGTCGCTAGTACGGTGTTGGATGGATCGACGTGCATGTAATACTGCTCGGAGTGCATGTCGAAGTCGCGCAGCCCCGCCGTGATCGGGTGTCGGGCTTCCGTGATATTGACGCGGTAGTCGATGATCCCGCCCGGATGTGCGACCCACTGGCCTCCGACCATGAACTGATAGTCCGGATTGCCGCGAAACGCGTCCGCCATCCCGCCGTGCCACCCGCCGCAGTTGACGCCGCCATCGCGGATCGCGCTTAGCAGCGCCTTCTCCTGTTCAGGCGTGATCGTGCTCATGGTATACATCGGCACGATCAGATCGAGCGACGCCATGAGGCCAGCGTCGAGGAAGCTGTGGAGCGACGGCGAGCGCGTGACGTGCACGCCCGCATCGGTCAGCAGGCGCGCCGCCAGCGCCGAGGTCTCCTCAGGATCGTGACCCTCCCATCCGCCGTAGATGATGAGTGCGTTTCGGTTCACCTCTGTTTTTCCTTGTATGTTTGCGATCCTGCGGTGAGCCGGCTAGGGCACCCACACCGCCGGCCGATCCACCGTGGTCGATAGTTCGATCACGCGCCGCGCGCGCGAGGATTCGTCGAACGCCAGCATCGCGTCTAAGACGTGCAGCCCTAACGCGCCGGACGCGCGATGCGGCTCGCCGCGGTTGATGCTGCGCGCCATGTCCGCGACGCCGACACCGCGCAAGTATTCCGCGCCCGGACGGGGCGAAACCGCCTCCCATGCCTGTGTCTGCGGCGTCCACACCGAGACTGTTCCGCCGAACGTGTTCGGATCAGGCACCGACATGCTGCCCTCGGTTCCGTGAATTTCGATATTCGGCAGGTGATGCCGCCATGTATCGAAGCTGGTGATGAGGGTCGCTATCGCCCCCGACACGAACTCGATCGTGCCGGCGTAGTGTGTGCTGACCGTGACCGGAAGGCGCTGCCCGCGAATCGCTTCGTGGTTGGCGACGCGCTCGTCGAAGGCGCGCGACGTAAACGCCGCGATGCCCTTGATCGGGCCGAGTAGGTTGACCAGCGCGGTCAGGTAGTACGGCCCCATGTCGAGCATCGGCCCGCCACCGTCCAAATAGAAGAAGCCGGGGTTCGGATGCCACGCCTCCGGCCCGTGACCGGCCATAAACGCCGTCGCGGAGACGGGGCGTCCGATGCGGCCCTCGTCAATCGCCGCGCGGCTGGTCTGGCCGCCCGATCCGAGAAACGTGTCCGGCGCGCATCCCACGCGCAGTCCCTTGCTCGCCGCGATGTCCACGACTGAGCGTCCGTCCTCCCGTTTGAGCGCGAGCGGCTTTTCGGTGTAGACGTGCTTTCCGGCATTGAGCACACGCAAGCATGTCTCGTGATGGACATTGGGCGTCGTCAGATTGATGATGATCTCGATGTCGTCGCGTGCCAGCAGGTCGTCAACGCTCAGCGCCTCGATCCCATTGACCTGCGCGAACGCCTGCGCCTTCTCGGCGACGAGGTCTGCGCACGCGGCCAACGTGATATCCTCAGGGAACATGCTCAAGCCGGTGACGTACTGCGGCGCGATATTGCCACACCCGATCATCCCAACTTTCTTGGGCATTTGATCTCTCCTTATGCACGGGGGAATCTGCCGGCACGCCCGCCCGGCCAGCGCGTCGAGATGCGCGCGTCAAGGCGGAACCTGTGCCTGCGCGCCCATTGTAGCGACAAACCGCGTGCGCGGCGCACTGACCACGCCGTACCAAGCCGGCGGTCGAGTCATGCGGCCGGCGGCGGTCTGCGCTGTGCCTCGATCAGCCCTTGACGGCGCCGAGCGTGAACCCGGCCACGAACCGGTCGAGGAAGACGTTGTAGATGATCGCGACCGGGATCGCAACGATGATGCCGGCCGACATGATCGACTGCCAGAAATACACGTCGCCGCGGATCAACTCGCTGGTCACGCCGATGCTGATGACCTTCTGCGCGCTGATGCTGACGAACGCCAGCGCGTAGATGAACTCGTGCATGGTCAGCGTGAACGAGAACACCACCACGGTAAGCAGGCCCGGAAGCGCCAGCGGCATGATGACGCGCACGACCGCGCCGAACCGTGTGTAGCCGTCGACGGTCGCCTGCTCCTCGATGTCGGCCGGGATCGACTTCATAAAGCCCATCAGCAGCCATGTACAGAACGGCACGGTGAACGTCGGATATACGAGGATCAGCGACCAGATCGAGTCACGCAGCCCAAGCACGGTGATCACGCGCGACATCGGGATGAACAGCAGGGTCGGCGGGATCAGATACACCATGAACATCAAGATGCCGAGCTGTTCGCCTAAGCGCCCGGAGAGACGGGCCAGCGCATACGCGGCCGGAACGGCCAGCAGCAGCGTGATTAGGACGACGACGATGCCGATGAAGATGCTGTTGCCGATCCACACGGTGTAGTTCGTCTCGTTGAACAGCAGTTTGAGGTTGTCGAGGGTTGGCGGCTGGTTGAAGATGAACGGGTTGTTGAGCGGCCGGTACAGGTCTTGATTGGTCTTGAACGTCGCGATCAGCATCCAGTAGAACGGGAATGCCGCGAAGATCGTGAAGAACGCGATCGTCGCCGCCTGAAACCCGCCCCGGCCAAGCCGGTTGACCCGCCGCCGCGCGGGCGAGGGGATGTGTGGACGATGTACTCTGGTATCCGTCTTTTCGGCCATTAGCGCACCTCCGACCGGCGTGCGATGCGCAGCAGGATCATCGCCAAGCCCAGCAGCACGGGCAGCATGAAAACGGCGATCGCCGCCCCCTGCGATAGATTGCCGCCGTCGATGCCTTTGTAATAGGCGTAGCTTGCCAGCACTTGTGTGCTGTTGTCCGAGCCTCCACGGGTGAGTACGTGGATAATCGTCATATCGGTGAACGTGAAGATCACGCCGAATAGAAACGCTACGAGGATGATCGGGCGGATCAGCGGCACGGTGACTTGGAAATACGTGCGCCAAAACCCCACCCCGTCGACCTCGGCCGCGTCTTTGACATCCTGCGGGATCGACGACAGGCCGGCCATCAGAATCACGGTCGACATCGGCAGCATGCGCCAGATTTGCACGAGAATGACCGAGAACGGCCCGTATTGACCGAGCCAGTACATATTCGGAGCGCGCGAGATCAGCCCGACATGATCGCCTTGTATACCGAGCAGGCCGACCTGCCGAAAGATCCAGTCGATCGGGCTGTACACCGAGTCGTAGATCCACAGCCACCCGATCGCGCCAATCGCGATCGGCGTCGCCCACGGCAGCAGAATCAGCAGACGGACGAACCACTTGCCGGGGAAGTTCTTCATGAGGGCCAATGCGAGGACGTTCCCAAGCACCACCATGGACGCCTGTGAGATGACCGTGAAGCCGATCGAGTTGCCCAGCGACCGGCGGAACACCGGATCGTTGAGGACTGTGATGAAGGTGTCGAAGTTCAGGCCGTCGATTTCGGGGCTTGCCATCGTCGCGTCGCTGAAGCTGAAAAGGATCGCGGTGACCAGCGGGATGCCCACCAGCAGCACGATGTACGCGACGGCCGGAAGCAGCATCGCCGAAGCGAGGAAACGCTCCGAGTCGAGCAGTTTGAGCATCCGGCTCTGCCGGCGCTGCATACTGCGGGTGAGAGGGGTAGATGTCGTCACCATGACCCGCCCCTACGCCGTGCCGGCCGGATCACGCAGGCCGCGAAGCGCGAAAGGTGTCGGGGCGATGCGCTGGCCGGTGGACTTGTCGAAGTAGCTCAGGTGACGGCGGTCGACCATCATCGGGCAGATCGTGCCCGGCTCTGGCGTGTAGTCGATCACCGATGGCAGGTCACCGACGACTTTGACCGGCCCGTCCGCACCTTCGATCGTGCCGTACAGCAGGCGATCAGAACCGAGAAACTCGACCCGTGTCAGGTGAAAGTCGATCACCAGCGGATGAGGCGTATCGGGGTGCGCTGCTTCAGGGAGAAAGTTCTCAGGCCGGAAGCCGAGCAGACACGAGTCTGTCTCGACCAGATTCATCGGCGGTGTGCCCAAGAATGTCGCCACGAAGGTATCGGCGGGCGATTGGTAGAGGACTTGCGGCGTGCCAAGCTGGTGCATCCGGCCGTTGCTCATCACTGCGACGCGGTCGCCCATGCCCATCGCTTCGACCTGATCGTGCGTGACGTAAATCGTCGTGACGCCCAACTGTCGTTGAAACTGCTTGAGTTCGTCGCGGGCCATCGCGCGCAGCTTGGCGTCGAGATTGGACAGCGGCTCGTCAAGCAGAAACACGTCGGGTTCGCGGACGATAGCCCGTGCCAGCGCGACGCGTTGACGCTGGCCGCCGGAGAGCTGGCGCGGCTTGCGGCTGAGCAGGTGGTCGATGCTGAACATGCGCGCCGCCCAGTGTACTTTGTCGTCGATCTGCTGGCGCGTCATGCCCAACGGGCGCAGGCTGAAGGCGATGTTGTTGTATACCGACATGTGGGGGTAGAGCGCGTAGCTTTGAAAGACCATCGCCACGTTGCGAAGGCGCGGCGGCAGGTCGTTGACGACGCGGTCGCCGATCTTGATCGTGCCGCCGGTGGGCTTTTCGAGGCCCGCGATCATACGCATGAGGGTCGTCTTACCGCTTCCTGACGGGCCGAGAAGCACCAGAAACTCGCCCTCTTGAATCGTGATGTCGATGCCGTCTACCGCCTTGACATCGTTGAAGTGTTTGGACAGTTTCACCGTCTCGACAACTGCCATCGTACCTTTCCTGTTCCGCGTGATGAAGCGCCGTCCGCTAAAAGCGCGTTCACGACTCGCTCCCCTGGCCCCCTAGGTGGCCGAGAGGAGCGAGTCGTGATTGCATGACATGCCGAAATGCAAAGTGGACTACGCGCCGCCGCCCATCAAGCCCTCAGCCTTCCAGCGTTCAAAGATCGGGATCATCTTGGCTTCGGCATCGGCCGCGGCCTGATCGGGCGTCATTTCACCGCGTGCGACCGCGGCGAACATCTGCGGAAGGATGAAGGTATTGAACACCTCGCCGATGGCCGGGTTGGCCGGGCCGGGATGTCCGATCACGGTTGACCATTCCGGCGCGTTGCGCAGCACGGCCAGCTTGTCGACTGGACGGCCGCCGAATGGGTCGAGGTCAAGCCAGCCGCCGTCCCGCGTCAGCTCCGGCACGAGATCGAAGTAAGTTGGGAAGTTGTACAGCTTGCTGTTGAACACAAGGCTGTCGCTGTTGGCGGTCAGGTGCAGCAGGAACTCCTTGGCCGCGTCCGGGTTGCGGGCGTGGTTGGGGATGATGTAGATCGGGATCACGTGTTCGCTGACCACACCGATGCCGGTCGGCCCGAGCAGCGGTGAGCCGAACCCGATGTCATCTGCGATGTTGTAGTCGATCTCGGCGGCGGTGCGGTACGCGGAGATGGAGTTCAGGATATACGACGCCTGCCCGGCGACCAGAAGCTGATTGTTCGATGCGGCTGTCCAGCTGAACACTTCCGGCGTCATGCAGCTATCGTAGAGGTTCTTCATGTACTCAAGCGCCGCGATGGTCTCTGGCGAGTTAATCGTGATGTTCTCGTTCTCGTCCTGCTCAGTGCCTCCGAACGCCCACAGCACGGCGCGCACAGCGAGGTTGCTGTCCAGCTCGTTGGACATGCCGAGGCCCATCTGGATGCCTTGCTCGTTGCGGATACGTGTGCCGCCTTCAAGCAAATCCGCCCATGTGGCGGGGCCGTTTTCATATCCCACCGACGCCCACATGCTGCGGCGGTAGTTGGCGGGATCAGGTACCCAACTGTGGCAGTAGCCGAAGTACTTGTTGGTTGTCGGGTTGTAGGTCGAACGGCGGGTGAGTTCCACGCGTGTGCCGAAGCGCCGGTCGGCCTCTTCGTTGACGTCGGTCAAGTCCATGACCGCAGGCGCGAGGTGTGACGGCGGGGACAGGTACTCGATCAGGTCGTGGCCTTCACCGGCCGCGATCTCTGCGGCGGCTGAACCGGGGATGTCAGCGAGGTTGACGTGATCGACGCTGACGTTCACGCCGACCATATCGCCCCAGATGCGGCTGAATGGGTCGAACCATTTATCGTACTGCGGGACGAAGTGACTCCACTGAAGGATTCGGAGATCACCCGAAAGTTTCTGAGACGGCGCCTGAAAGCGGGGTCTGCTTGCGGGCGAAGGCTCGGTAGGGATCCGGCGGCGAGTGCAGCGCCTCCGACACCGACTGACTTGAGAAACGAACGACGACTGACACCTCGGAGCAAGTCTTTCTTGGCCATAACTCTTCCCTCACATTATTAACGCACGCGCTAACGCGCTAGACGTACGGGTAACACATTGGACAGGTCGCGTCAACATTGATACAGCCGTCACAAACGCGTGCAGGCAGAAACGGTGTCAATCCGCCGCTGTCGAGATCAGGGCAAAAGCAGGCCGGTGATGCTTAAACGCGTAGTTGAAAGTGCCGAGTGATGAGAAAATGCCGTGCTGTATCGCTCAATGAACACGACGTCTCCAACGAGGAATCCGATTCATGGATCGGCATGAGCGAGCAGTTCGTCCGCAGTCATCAGGCGTTAGCTTTGTGCTGCGCTTGGTGAAACTATGTCGGGCCTCCGGCGCTTGCAGATCACGTCATGATAACGCGAACGGGCGGCCAATTGGCCGCCCGCGCTGAGGGTCGAAGATCGATCCGGTTTTATCCTTCGAGCAGGAGTTGTTCGGGTTCTTCGATCAACTCCTTGACCTTCACAAGAAACTGCACCGCTTCGCGCCCGTCGATGATCCGGTGATCGTAGGTCAGCGCGACGTACATCATCGGCCGGATGACGATCTGGCCATCAACCACGACCGGACGATCCTTGATGGCGTGCAGGCCGAGGATGCCGACCTGCGGCGGGTTCAAGATCGGCGTGGACATCATCGAGCCGAAGATGCCGCCGTTGGTGATGGTGAATGTGCCGCCCATCAGCGATTCGATGGACAGCGTGCCGTCCTTCGCTTGCTGTGCATAGTCCTTGATCGCCTGCTCGATGGCCGCGAAGCTCATCTTGTCGGCGTCGCGCAGCACCGGCACCACCAAGCCTTCTGCGGCGCCGATGGCGATACCGATGTCGTAATAGTGCTTATAGATGACGTCACGATCTTGAATCTCGGAGTTGACGGCCGGGAACACCTTGAGCGCGCCGATCGACGCCTTGACGAAGAACGAGCTGAAGCCGAGGCCGATGCCGTGCTTCTTCTGGAACGCCTCTTTGCGGCGGGTGCGGATGTCGATGACCGCGCTCATGTCGATCTCGTTGAAGGTCGTCAGCATGGCGGCGGTCGACTGCGCCTCGATCAAGCGCCGCGCGATGGTCTGGCGGCGGCGGGTCAGGCGCACACGTTCTTCCTTACGGCCGTTGGCGGTCGAGGCTGTGAGCGTCAAGACCTGCTGCGTATTGGTGACTTTGACCGGCGCTGCCGCAGGGGTGATCTCCGACGCGGGCTTCGGCTGCTGCTGCTGTTGTTCGACATAATGCTGCACATCGGCCTTGGTCACTTTGCCGCTGCTGGCCGGCACCTGTTCGACCGGCACGTTGTACGCCGCGGCGACGCGCTGAGCGACCGGCGTGACCTTCGTGCCTTCCGTGCTCAAGACGGGTACCGTCGCTGTCGGCCGATCAGACACGGTGAGCGGGCCGGTCTTGCGCGGCGCTTCGGTTGTCTGCGTCTTTGTCTCGGCGACTGGTTGAGCAGGGGCGGGCGCGCTGGCTGTGCCGTTGGCGTCCAACGTGCCGAGCACCTGCTTGGCCTTCACGTCGCTGCCGGCGGGCTGGTCGATCGACGCGATCACGCCGTCCGACTCGGCCGTTACTTCTACGGCGACTTTGTCGGTCTCCAGCGTGACCAGTACATCGCCCGCCTTGACCGAATCGCCCACGTTGACCATCCACTCGGCGACGGTCGCCTCAGTGACGGACTCGCTGAGTTCCGGTACGGTGATATTCACTGCCATGACGCCTGATCTCCCCTCGGCTTGCGAAATTATTTGCCGAACTGCCAGCTGAACGCGTAATCCACGATCAGCGACTGATTCTTGATATGCGCGTTCTTGCTGCCCTCAGCGGCGCTGCCACTGCGGCGGCGGCCAACATAGTCGACCGGGATTTTACCTTCAACCAGCTTGCGCAGTCGCCACCCGATGTACTCCCAAGCGCCGGAGTTCTTCGGCTCCTCCTGCGCCCACACGATCTGCGTGAGGTTCGGGTACGACTCGACCACGGCGCGCAGCTCACGCACGGGCAGCGGATAAAGCTGCTCGACGCGGGCGACCGCCGTTTCCGGGTGCTTGGCGCGGTGTTCGCTCTCGACCAGATCATAGTAGAACTTGCCGCTGCACAGCACCAGCCGGGTGACGGCGGCCGGGTCGGCATCGGTGTCCGGCAAGACGGGCTGCCAGCGCCCTTCCGCCAGCGCGCGGGCCGGGCTGAATACCGCCTCCTTACGCAGCAGCGACTTGGGGGCCATGATGATGAGCGGCAGTGGATCGGTCTCCAGCAGCAGGGCCTGCCGGCGCAGCAAATGGAAGTACTGCGCGGCGGTCGTCGGGTAGGCGATGCGGCTGTTGATCTTGGCGGCCATCTGCAGGAAGCGCTCAAGCCGTGCCGACGAGTGATCCGGGCCAGCCCCTTCGTGACCGTGCGGCAGCAGCAGCACCAGCGAAGGCGTCTGCCCCCACTTCTCGCGGCCGGACATGATGAACTGGTCGATGATGACCTGCGCGCCATTGGCGAAATCGCCGTACTGCGCCTCCCACAAGACCAGCCGTGACGGCTCCTGCACGCTGTAGCCGTACTCGAAGCCGAGCACCGCCGCTTCGCTGAGCGGGCTGTTGTAGACTTCAAAGGTGGCGCGCGCCTGCGGGAAGTGATGCAGCGGCACCCACTTCTCGCCGGTCTTGACGTCACGCAGGACGGCATGCCGCTGGCTGAACGTGGCGCGTTCACTGTCCTGACCGGTCAGGCGCACCGGTGTGCCATCGGCGAGGATGGTCGCAAAAGCGAGTTCCTCGGCCGTGGCCCAATCCACATGCGGCTCGTCCACCGCGTTGAACGCATCGCGCCGCTTGGCGATTGTCCCTTTGAAGCGCGCCGAGGTGAAATTGAACGTCTCCGGGATGTTGGCGAGGCCCTCGTTGATCGCCTTGAGCGCCAACATCGGCACAGCGGTGATGACCGCGGCGGCCGCGCCGCGCGGTGGCTCAGGCGCGCGTTCGGGCATCAGCTCTTCCGGCGGGGGCAGCGTCTCGTTGATCTCGGTCAAATGCGCGATGTATTCGTCGTACATCGAGGACGCCGTCGTGGCCGTGATGTGACCCTTTTCGATCAGGCGGTCGGCCCACACCTGCCGCACGCTCTTCTTTTCGCGCACGATGCGGTACATCAGCGGATGGGTGTAGTTCGGCTCGTCCATCTCGTTATGGCCGTGGCGGCGGTAGCCGACGAGGTCGATCAGGATGTCTTTGCCGAACCGCTGATGATAGGCGTAGGCGATGCGCGCCGTCTCCAGCACCGCGGCCGGATCGTCGGCGTTGACGTGCATGACCGGCGTCTTGAAGCCTTTGGCGAGATCGCTGGCATACAACGTGCTGCGCCCGTCGACCGGAGAGGTCGTAAAGCCAAGCTGGTTGTTGGCGATGACGTGAATCGTCCCGCCTGTCCAAAAGCCCGGCAGCAGCGATAGGTTGAATGTCTCGGCCACAATGCCCTGACCGGGGAACGCGGCGTCGCCGTGAATCAGCACTTGCAGCGTGAGTTCGTGGTCGAACTTCGCCATTCCGGCGTGATTGGTGCGGGTTCCGGCCGCGCGCGCCATCCCGACCGCGACCGGGTTGGCGAACTCAAGGTGACTCGGGTTGGGGGGCATCGTTACGATCAGCGGTACGCCGTTGGCGTTCTTGCCGATCTCGTACTGCACGCCCTTGTGGTACTTGACGTCACCGACCGTATAGCCGACCTCGTCAGCAATCAGCGCGTCGCGGAACTCGCTCAGGATCTGCGCGTAGGGCTTGCCCATAATGTGCGTCAGCACGTTGAGCCGCCCACGGTGCGCCATGGCGATAGCGATGGTGGTCGTCACGCTGGTGGCCGTCAACCGCACGATCTCGTCGAGCAGCGGCACCATCGTATCCAGCCCCTCGATCGAGAAGCGGTATTTGGTCGGGAACGTGTTTTGCAGAAACTGCTCGAACGCCTCGACCTGCGTGAGCCGGTTGAGCATCGGAACCGTCAGCGACTGCGACCAGTTGAAGCGGTAGCGTCCGCTTTCGGCCGCCTCGCGCAGCCAATTACGCTCCTCAGGGATGCGGATATGATCGTTGTCAAAGCCGATCGAGCCGCAGTACACCTGCAAGAGCTGATTGACGGCCTCGAACGCGTTGGACGCGCTGCCGGCGATCGGCCCGCCGATGAGGCTGGCCGGGATGTTGCGCAGGTCGTCCCAGCTGATGCCGTGGAACTCCGGCGACAATTCCGGGTCGCCGGGGCGCGGCAGGCCAAGCGGGTCGATCTCCGCCTCGACATGGCCGAACAGGCGGATCGCCTGCGCGAAATTGACCGCCCCGACGGCCTTATGGATTTCGCGCATCGTCAGCTCGACGGTATCTAAGCTCACGCCGTGGGCTGTCGCGCTGTAGCCGTTCTCGACCACCTCCGGCGACCACGACGCGAAGAACGCCCGCGTGCGCGGATCTACCGAGTCCGGCTGCTTTTGATAACGCTCATAGAGTTCGAGGACGTAACCCTCGTTGACACCTTGAAAAACCGACATTTCGACTGATCCATCTAGGGCGGCCGAAGTATTTTTCGACAGCCTGCGTGCGTTTATCCGCAGATTATAGTTCACCGTGCCGCAATTTGCGCGGGCTTACTCATGTCACGCAAAGCTAACACGGGACAACGGCGGCCAAGTTGTCGGTGTCCATGGGCCGAATTGGATCTTGTGACGCGCACCGCTTAACTCTTACAGTTGACGCATCGCTCCTACGCACGCTGTCCATAGGCTTTCCATGACCACGCGTCGACTGCATTACGCTTGGATCGTTGCTCTTGTTACCTTTCTCGGCCTGCTGGCGTCGGCGGGTGTCCGCACTGCGCCGAGCGTCGTGCTGGTTCCGCTTGAGGCCGAATTCGGCTGGTCTCGCTCGGAAACGTCGTTCGCAGTGGCGATCAGCCTGTTCGTGTTCGGATTCGGGGCGCCGTTGGGCGGCGTGCTGATGGATCGCTTCGGGCCGAGGCGCGTGCTGCTGGGCGGGTTGGCTGTGATCACCAGCGGCCTCGCGCTCATGCTGACCATGGATCAGCTCTGGCAGTTCCATTTGTGGTGGGGCGTCGCGGTCGGCATCGGCACGGGCGCGGTGGCCGGCACGCTGGGCGCGACCGTGGCGATGCGCTGGTTCAACGTCAGACGCGGCATGGTGCTGGGGTTGTTCAGCGCGGCGTCGGCGGCTGGGCAGTTCTTATTCACGCCTACGCTGATCGCGGCCGGCACAGGCGGCAACTGGCGCGCCGTGATCCTCGTGCTGGTGGGGGCGGGCATCGCGGCGGCGGCGCTGGCGGCCCTGTTCATGCGCAGTTCGCCGGAAGATGCGCGCACGACCGCGTGGGGCAAGGCGCCATCCGCATCGGCCGCGCTTGCCGACAGCCGCACGACACCGCTGCGCGAGGCGATCCGCACGCGCGACTTCTGGCTGCTGGCCGGCAGCTTCTTCGTGTGCGGCTACACCACCAACGGCATGATCGGCACGCACCTGCTGCCACACGCGCTCGAAC
The DNA here is from genome assembly GCA_001567485.1 of Chloroflexi bacterium OLB13. Taxonomy (GTDB): domain Bacteria; phylum Chloroflexota; class Anaerolineae; order Aggregatilineales; family Phototrophicaceae; genus Flexicrinis. The sequence goes on along the minus strand of JZRA01000142.1, from coordinate 115,420 downwards.
ACGGTTTCGTCGAGGCTGAGATGGCCGGCGCAATCGCTGTTATGGGCGTGATGAACATCGTCGGGTCGCTCATCAGCGGCGCGCTCAGTGAACGCTTCGACAACCGCAAGCTGCTGGCGACGTATTACGGCTTCCGCGCGCTCAGCCTCGCGGCGCTGCCGTTCGTGCTTGAGATGCAGGGCATGCTGCTGTTCACCATCATCTACGGCTTCGACTGGGTCGCTACCGTGCCGCCGACGATCAACCTCACGGCGAGTCGTTTCGGGCGCGGGTCGTTAGGGACGATCTACGGCTGGATCTACTGCGCGCACATGATCGGCGCGGGGATCGCCAGCTTCGCCGGCGGGTTCTTCCGCGACCACTTGGGCGACTATCATCTCATCTTCATCAGCGCGGCGGTCATGGGCATCGTCGCGTCCGGCCTGACGTTGGGGATCAAGAACCGCGGCGTCACCCGGCCCATCCCTGCTGCCGCGGCTGCCGATTGACGCGTCGATCCTTTATTTCAGCGTGTCGCGGAAGACCATGATCTGCGCGGCATGTTCGCGCTTGTGGCCGTAATCCGTATACACGAGGTAATCGTCCAGCGCGTATTTTTCGCCGTACCACGGGATCGTCCCGACTTCGGCCAGCTTGGCCGCGCCGACCGCCTCGGCCCGCGCCATCTTCTGCGCATACGCCGCGAGATACTCGTCCAGCGCCGCCTGTGCGGTGAGATGCCGCCGTTCGGCTACAGTGGCATCATTCCACGCCTCGCCCATAGCGGCCTTCCGGTCGAGCATGGGGTGTTCGGCGGCCCCGGTGAACGTGCCGAGCACATCGCCGATCAGCAGTTCATAACAGGCCATGTGCGCGACGATGTCTTTGACTGACCACACGCCGCACACACCGCCCGTCAACCAGTGATCGTGCTTCAGCCCCTCAAGGGCCGCCAGAAACGTCTTGTTGCCATAGAACAGAATCGTCAGCGCATCCATTGCAGAGTCCCCGGCTGCAAATTTGCGATGACACAACTATACGCTTATGTGGCGATTCGCAAGTGATACGATTTGGGCTGCGTGAAATGTTCGTAGCCCAGCACCGACAGCGACATGCCGCGCCCGCTGTCCTTCACGCCTGTCCATACCAGTGCCGGATCGAGATAGTCGCACCGGTTCATATACACCGTGCCGGTCTCTATCTGTCCGCCAAGGGCAATCGCCGTGTCGGCGTCGCGTGTCCAGATCGACGCGGTCAGGCCGTAGATGCTGTCGTTCATCAGGCGCACCGCTTCGGCATCGTCCCTGACCGGCATGATGCCGACCACCGGGCCGAAGCTCTCCTCGGTCATCACACGCATCGCATGATCGACGTTCACCAGAATCTGTGGCGCAAGGTAGGGCGAATTGGGCCGGTCGTCCGGGAAACGCGCCGGGTCGATCAGCGCCTGCGCGCCACGGGCCACTGCCTCAGCGATCTGCCCGCGCACAAACTCCGCCGCGCGCGTGCGCACCAGCGGGCCGAGCGTCACCGACGAGTCCAGCGGATTGCCCAGCACATAGCTGTGGGTGAGTGCCACTGCGCCGTCCACGAACTGCTGATACACGTCTTGATGCACGTAGATGCGTTCGACCGCGCAGCACGACTGTCCAGAGTTGAACAGCACGCCGTCCATGACGTTCTCGACAGCGAAGGCAAGGTCGGCGTCAGCGCGCACGTAAGCCGGGTCTTTGCCGCCCAACTCGGTCGCCACGCGGATGAAGCGCGTGCTGGCCGCCTGCGTCACGGCATGTCCGCCCGCCACCGATCCGGTGAACACGACGGCCGCGATACGCGGGTCTTGAATCACGCGGGCCACGGCATCGTGAGTCATGTGGACGTGCTGGAACACCCCATCGGGCAGCCCTGCCGCGCGCGCCGCCTCGGTGAGCCGTTCGGCCACCAGCGGGGTCTGGTCGGAGTGCTTGAGGATCACGCAGTTACCGGCCATCAGCGCGGGGATGACGGCGTTGACCGCCGTCAGCCACGGGTAATTCCACGGGGCTAACACCAGCACCGTCCCGACCGGCTCGCGGCGGATGAAGCGGCGGAAGCCCTCTTTCGGCGCGGGTTCGATGTCGGCCAGCGATTCTGGCGCGGCGGCGATCATGTAGCGCGCGCGTTCTTGGAAGCCGCCAGCGATCTCATTGGGTGTGTAGCGAATCGGCCGGCCGATCTGCCGCGTCAGCTCCTCGCCGAACGTGTCTTTGCGCGCGACGACCCAGTCGACCAGCGCCGTGCAAGCCGCTGCGCGGTCAGCGATAGCTGCTGCGCGCCAGCCCGCTTGGGCCGCCTCGGCGCGGGTCAAAACCGCCTCGATGTGCGCGTCATCGGCCAGCTCGCGCTCAAGGAACAGCGAGCCGTCAATCGGCGTGAAGGTGCGTTGTATCTCGCTCATCGTCTCACTCACTGCGGCGTGACGTAGGCCGCGGTGATGCCGCCGTCGACGACGAACTCGGTACCGGTGACGTAGGACGATTCGTCAGATGCGAGATACAGCGCGGCGTACGCCATCTCTTTCGCCTCGCCGAAGCGGCCCATCGGGATATGCACGAGGCGGCGCTGCTTCTTCTCCTCGGTGTTGAGGAACTTCATCAGCAGTTCGGTGCGCAGCGGGCCGGGACACAGCGCGTTAACGCGGATGTTCTCGCGGGCGTGGATCGTCGCCAGCTCGCGGGTCATCGAAAGCACCGCGCCTTTGCTGGCGGTGTAGGCGAGCTGCGGGGTCGCCGCGCCCAGCAGCGCCACGAACGAGGCCGTGTTGATGATGCTGCCACCGCCCGCCCGCCGCAGCGCCGGAATGCCGTACTTGCAGCCGAAGAACACGCCTTTGACGTTGACCGCCATCGTCAAGTCCCATACTGATTCCTCGGTGCTGACCGCGTCGTCGTCCGCGCTGAGCATGATGCCGGCGTTGTTGAACAGCACGTTGAGCTTGCCGTAGGTGGTTTCAGCGGCCTCGACCATCGCGGCGCAGTCGGCCGCGCTGGAGACGTCGGCATGGACGTAGATCGCGCGTCCGCCGGCCGCCGTGATTTCCTTGACCGTCTGCTGACCGCCGTCGTCGTTGACGTCCACCGCGACGACCGCCGCGCCTTCTTGAGCGAACAGCAGCGCCGTGTGATAGCCGATGCCGCTGCCGGCGCCGGTGATGAGTGCTACCTTGTCTTGCAACCGCATGAGATGTGCTCCAGTGTGACGAGAACTCTAAACGAGACCACGCGCTATTGTCGGTGATCACGCACAAGAACGGCAACCTCGGGATAGCGCGGATGAACTTTCACCGGGACGGTCGCGCCTACTTTCGGCACGTCGCTGCTGATCAGCCACTCTGTCAGTTCCGCTTCGTAAGGCTGGCCGTCCTCTGGCGTGACCTGTACCCGGATTTGATACACGCGGCGGGTAGGGCGTGGTGCGAAATTTATCGGGTCACCCGGCCTCGAATGCCAGCGCGTCTGCTGCACGTCGATAACTCTAGCCTGTAGTTCGATGCCCGAAGCCGCCGCCTCGCGGTATTCGACCGGCAGTGATGCCTGTCCCAACGCGGACGCGAACCCTATCACCAGCACCGCCAAAACGCCCAAGTATACGACCACCAGCACGATGATCGTGCCGACCGATCGCGTCTGCGCCGGGTCGAACGCCACCCACGCTGCAATCAAGGCGACGTGCAGCGCCACCATGAGCAGACCGAAGACTGCCCATGTCCTGCCCATTCGGCGTACCCGCTGCGTGGTGTTCATAATACACCTCTTCGGAGGCTTTACCTTCACACCGCTGCAAGAGGTCTACACCCCTTGACCCCATCCTTGCCAATTGGGCACACTTGCGTGCCACATTCGCGGTGAGGGAGTCCAGTGGGCGTATGCCTTCTGGCGGAGAGTAGGGCAGCGCCCCAAGGAATCTAGATCCGTTCGAAGTAGCGTGCGCGTTCCCAATCGGTGACGGCTTTGTTGTACGCTTCGACCTCCTTGGTGTAGAAGTGGGCGTAATGCTCGACGACATCAGCGCCGAACGCCTGCTTGGCGAATGTGCTGGACGCGAATAACTCGACCGCGTGTTCGAGCGTACGCGGGACGCGCGGAAGCTGCTGCGCGGCGTAGATGTCGCCATCGAACATCGCTGGTGGCTCGATCCGGTTGATGATGCCGTCGATGCCAGATGCTAGCGACGCGGCATAAGCGAGGTACGGGTTGCAGTCTGCGCCGGGGATGCGGTTTTCGATGCGTGGGCCGGCGCCGCTGTTGAGAATGCGGAAGCCCGCCGTGCGATTGTCGTAGCTCCACGCGATGCGCGTCGGCGCCCATGACAGGTCGATGAAGCGCTTGTAACTGTTGATCGTCGGTGCGTAGAACACCATCATCTCGGCGGCGTGCGCCATCCATCCGCCGAGGAACCAGCGGAAGACGTCAGAGCCGGCGACCCTGCCCAGCGGCTTGTCGCCCTTGAATGCGTTTTGGCCGTCCTGCCACAGGCTGAAGTGCAGATGACCGCTGGAGCCGGCCTGTGTGTCGAATGGCTTCGCCATGAACGTCACGCTGAAACCGAGCGCATCAGCGACTTCCTTCAAACACTGCTTGAAGATCGCGTGCCGGTCGGCCATGACGAGGCTCTCGGCGTAGCGCACGTTGAGTTCGTGCTGACCGTGGCCCCATTCGCCTTTGGAGTTCTCGACCGGGATACCGGAACGCTTGAGGTGACGGCGCGCCTCAGCGACGAATTTCTCCTCGCGGCTGCCTTGCAGGATGTGATAGTCCTCGATGTACCAGCCCATCGGCTGAAGGCCGGTGTATCCCTTTTCCTGTGCCTGCCGGTAACTGTCGTCAAACGCGAAGAACTCCAGCTCTGAGGCGGCCATCGCGGTGTAGCCCAGTTCCGCCGTGCGCGCGATCTGCCGGCGCAAGATCGAGCGCGGCGCGACCGGCACGTAATCGTGCGCCTTGTCGTCCACCACGTCACACAACACCAGCGCGGTCTTGTCGAGCCAACTGGCGACGCGCAGGGTCGACAAGTCCGGAGCGATATGAAGGTCGCCGAAGCCCATCTCCCAGTTGGCGTACTTGTAGCCGGGTGTTGGCTCCATTTCCATGTCGACGATCAGCAGGTAGTTGCAGCCGTGGGTGCCGTCCTCGGCGTTGGCGAGGAAGAACTCGGCGTCGAAGCGTTTGCCCATCAACCGCCCATAGTGATCGGTAAAGCCGAGGACGATGGTCTCGATCTCGCCGCGTTCGACGCGGGCGCGCATCTCCTCTAGCGTCAGCATCCCATAAAGCATAAATCCCCCAAAGTGTAATCAGAGCCGCTAGAAGATAGCGCGTAGGTGGCCGCTGGCGCTAGCAGTCGAACGTCGCCGTCGTGTTTGAAGGAGGGATGAAAAGCGGGCAATCACCACCTGCATCCCCAATCATTACGAACAGCATTTATGGTATGCTTGCGCGTAGGGTGTCATTTTTCTGATTGTTAGCTATTCCACTTGAATGGTCACGCATGGAAATCCTCGAAACGCTTGCAAATCCGTCCGACCCGCGATTCGAGACTAATGCCGCGCATAACCGTGCGCTTGCCGAACAACTCAAGGAGCGTCTGCGCCGGGTGAGTGAGGGCGGCGGGCCGCGTTATCAACAGCGCCACCGCGAGCAGGGCAAGCTGCTCGTGCGCGAGCGTATCGACAAACTGCTTGATCCCGGATCGCCGTTTCTGGAGATCGCGCCGTTGGCCGCGTGGGAGTTGTATTCGCCCGACGAGACACCGGCCGCGGGGATCGTCACCGGCATCGGGCGGATCAGCGGCGTCGAATGTTTGATCGTCGCCAACGACGCCACGGTCAAGGGCGGCTCGTACTATCCGATGACCGTGAAGAAGCATCTGCGCGCGCAGCAGGTCGCGCTTGAGAACAACCTCCCCTGCATCTATCTGGTCGACAGCGGCGGGGCGTTCCTGCCGATGCAGGACGAGGTGTTCCCCGATCATGACGATTTCGGCCGCATCTTCTACAACCAAGCGCGCATGAGCGCCGCCAAAATCCCGCAGATCGCGTGCGTGATGGGGAGCTGCACAGCCGGCGGGGCCTACGTGCCGGCCATGAGTGACGAGACGGTGATCGTCAAAGGCACGGGGACGATCTTCCTCGGCGGGCCGCCGCTGGTGAAGGCCGCAACCGGCGAGGAGGTCACGGCTGAGGAACTGGGCGGCGCGGACGTGCATACGCGCATCTCCGGCGTGGCCGATCACTTCGCGGAAGATGACGAACACGCGCTGGAGATCGTGCGCGGGATCGTCGCCAATCTCAACCGCGTCAAGCGTGTCGATCAGGACGTGAAACCGCCTGAGCCGCCGCTGTACGCCGCTGAAGACCTGTACGGAATCCTGCCGACCTCGTTCCGCGAGACCTACGACGTGCGCGAAGTCATCGCGCGGTTGGTTGACGGCAGTCGCTTCCGCGAGTTCAAGGCGCGTTATGGCCCGACGCTGGTGACCGGCTTTGCGTACATCGAGGGGTATCCGGTCGGGATTGTCGCCAACAACGGCGTGCTGTTCAGCGAGTCGGCGCTCAAAGGGACGCATTTCATCGAACTATGCACCACGCGGCGTATTCCGCTGGTGTTCCTGCAAAACATCACCGGCTTTATGGTCGGCAAGGCGTATGAACAAGGCGGCATCGCCAAAGATGGGGCCAAGATGGTGCATGCCGTCGCCAACGCCGACGTGCCGAAGTTCACCGTGATCATCGGCGGCAGTTTCGGGGCGGGCAACTACGGCATGTGCGGTCGCGCCTACGGCCCGCGCTTTCTGTGGATGTGGCCGAACGCGCGCATCTCGGTGATGGGCGGCGAGCAGGCGGCCAACGTGCTGCTGACGATCAAGCGCGATCAACTGGCGCGCGCCGGCCAGCCCGACATGACCCCTGAAGAACAGGCCGCTTTCAAACAGCCGATCCTCGATGACTACGAAAGCAAGGGAGACCCGTACTACTCGTCGGCGCGGTTGTGGGATGACGGCATCCTCGATCCGCTGCACACGCGGCGGGTGTTGGGGCTGGCGCTCTCCGCGGCGTTGAATGCCGGGGTCGGCGAAACGACCTACGGCGTATTCAGGATGTAACGGCGCATGCGTGTGACGCGTTCGGTTTCTCCTACCGTCCGCTACCTGATCGTCGGCGCAATCGGGATTGTGCTGGCTGTTTTCGTCATGCAGGTCTTGAACCGGCAGGCGCACGAGATGGCGGTTGCCCGCATCGAACGCCGCACCGAGCAGGTGACGGTGTCGGTGCAGCAGAGCATCGAAAGCACGCTGCATGTGCTGGAGTCGTTTCAGGCGCTGTACGCGACTTCACTCAACGTCGACCGTAAGTCGTTCGATACGTTCGCCTTGCAGATGCTGTGGACACATCCTGAGGCACTGCGTATCCAATGGGTGCCATACGTGGTTGCCGGTGAGCGTGCGGATTTTGAAGCGGCGGGCCGTGAAGACTATGCGCCGGACTTCCAGATCGTTGAGCGCGATGACGATGGGGCGGTTGTGCGCGCCGCAGAGCGAGACGCGTACTTCCCGATCTACTTCCGAGCGCCGATGGACAATCCTGAGGGCGTCGTCGGCATGGATCTCGGCGCCGATGAAGCCCGCTACGCCATGCTTCTAGACATCGCGCGTCGTGGGACGGTGGCCGCATCTCCGCCGACGCGGTTCGGGACGGACGAGCCGTACACGATCTACATCTACCAACCGATCTATGCGCAGAGTCCTCAACCAGCGACTGACTCCGAACGGCTGGATGCCTTGCGGGGTTTCGTCATCCTCGTCTTACAGGCGAGCGACTTCTTTGCCTTCGCCTTCAATCGTGTCGACATACCCGGCATGGCGGTCGCCATTCATGACGCCGATGTGCCGGACGTGACGCTGTTCGAGACGGCCCCGGCGGACATGCGCGAAAGCGCGTTCGGCGCGTGCAGCAGCACCGAGTCGGTCGTGGTGGCTGGCCGGACGTGGGATCTGATGTTTGTGGTGTCCGAAGAAGGGTTGTGGGCTGAGGCGCAGAACAGCGGACTGCTCGGATTCCTGATCGTCCTCAGCATTACGGTGATGCTGGTTCTGTATCTACGACAGCGCACACAAGCGGAGGCCGCGCTGCACAAGTACACGCGCTCGCTGGAAGAGGTCAACAGCGAACTGCTCGCCTTTAATCATACGATTGCCCACGACTTAAAGTCTCCGCTCGCGATCATCGTCGGTTATGCCGATCTGCTGCAAGACGAGAACCTCACGTCTAACGGCCGGCGCATGCTGTCGATGATTCCCAAGATGGTCGATGCGCTGCTGGAAATGATCGAGGATCTACTCAAGCTGGCGATTCTGCGCGACGCCAAGGCTAAAGTTGAGAAGGTCGATGTCAACGCCGTCGTTCAGCGCACGTTGGAGCGCTTCGGCGACAGCCGCGATAGCATCGTCATCGAGGGCGATCTGCCCCCGGCGATGGGGCATCCGCAGTGGATGACCGAGGTATTCGCCAACCTGATCAGCAACGCGCTCAAATACCGCGACGACCAGCGCGATCTGCGCATTTATATCCGCGCCAAGCCGGAAGGCGACCGCGTGCGTTACGAGGTGGAGGACAACGGCCTCGGCATCGCGCCGGAGGACAAGGCGCGCATTTTCGCGCTGTTCACGCGGCCGAACTCCAGCGACGAGCGCGGGTTGGGCATCGGACTATCTATCGTGCAGCGTATGGTGACCAAGCTCGGCGGCCACCTCGGCGTGGAAAGCGAGCTGGGTAAAGGCAGCACGTTCTGGTTCACGCTGCCTAAGGGGTAGGCTGAGCTTGAAACATCAGCGATCAGCGGCAGCAGCGTGCGGGTAGAGTTCACCTTGTGAGGGGCGACTACTCGTATTGCTCGTCGCGCTTTAGCTTGTCCTTGTCGCGCTTCGACTTGTCCTTGTGTGGGCCGCGGATAAGGCGATAGACGACGATTGCCACCGTTCCTCCCAACAACCAGAGTACTACTCCACTGAGGACGAGGTTCGTCAGGCTGACGAGTGAAACCCCGCCTTGAATCCCGAGTCCAGGTAGGTCGTTCATAGCGTTCCATCCTCGCAGTGATACCCTAAGTATCGGACGATCTGGTTGCGCATCTAGTCTAAACGCAGTACGTCGTGTTGGTATCGACTACCATTGTAGTCGGGAAGTATTGTGTCCATGGAAAAGGACCAAACTGAAGGATTCCGTCAGCGGTGAAATAAAGTCCACCCGAAGTTACTTTGATGTTCCATCCGGGAAATGCATTTGGACCGTTGAGCTGTATCCAGATATTGGGAATTGTCGCCCAAGTACCGTTGAGATTTCCAGTCAAGCCTTTCGCCGGAAGCCGCGGCAAACCGCCACTAGCATTTGAGTACTTGATGGTTATGTTCTGCTGCAATTGTGCAACTTGGAGTCCTAGAGCTCCGTAGATCGATACTCCACACACCTGCGTTGTGATCCATCCGACAGGCATCGGCGCTGGGGAGGTTCTACCGGCCGTTTTTGGACGTGCGTCGCTGATAGGATCATCGGCAAACATGTAGACCTCGAAGTAGCACGCGGAGTCGTCGGTGCAGTTCTCGAGCTTATATAGCCGCGACGCGAATCGGTGACCTTCCGCGTATTCTTCATTGGTGAGCGTTACGGGTGAACGCTGATCCATCTCCGTAGTTGCAACAACTGTAGCTTTTGCCATATCGTTCAGCGACAGTTGTTCCTTTGGTGCGGATTGGATCTCCTCATCACTGTCTTGAGCGGTGGCCATGTAGGGAGTTATTCCCGTGAGAAAGACACTTAGAGCAAGAACGATGCACAAACGCTTTATCTCAACACAACTTTCTGTGATTGATCCATAATACTAATAATATTCAAAACACGCGCGCGTCAAGACGGCGCGCGTGTTAAGGTTCATAGGCAATTGGTACGTATGTGCTCATTGGGCACTCATACCTATGTCGGTTAGCACCCCAATCACTGCCCTTTGCCTGAAGTAACGATGTCGTTGGTAGCCTGACGGCCGCGCATCGGGTACTCTTGCCGGACTATGAAAGGCAAACCGTATGGATGCAATGACTGGGCAATACGAGACCCTGATCTTCCTGCACATCCCCAAAACCGCCGGCACAACGCCCGATTCGCGCAGCTGTGGTCACTCAGTCAATTGTTTCGCCAGATCGCGTTGTATCGCACCTTGCGAGAGCGGGTGCGATTGGGCGGGTGACTGTTGCAATCGCCCCGAAATGTCCGTGTCAACCGCCGCACGGCGCAGGGCGCAGCTCACGCAGCACATCCCATACGGCCGGGTCTTCACCGCCGAGGCCCCAAATGGCGATGCCGCCGAGTTCAGGGTGGGCGTCCAAGACACGACCGAGCTTGAAGCGCACGCTTTCGGCATCGGCGTAGTAGATCATCCGCCGTGGCAAGTCCTCAGGCGTGAAGTCCACGAACGGCTCCAAATCCGATGGGTCGCGCTGAACCTCAGGCCCGAATGCGTCGATCAGGCGCTGGGTGTCTTCATAGGTGATGGGCGAGGCTGGCGGCTCGGCGCGCATCCACTGATAGCCGTAAAGATGCAGGCCCATGCGCACCTTGCGTAAGTCGGTGATGGTCGCGGCGTAGTCAAGCACGTCGATCACCCACGGCGTCGGGCCAATCGGCATCGGAGGGGCGTTCCCGCCGCCGAAGTCATAGGTCATGATCGCGAAGACGTCGACCGCCGCCGAGAGCCGCGGCCAGTCCTGTGCGGCCGGGCCTTCCCACGCGCCTGATCGTCGGTCTTGGCGTGCACCGCGATGCTGAGAATCCGTCCGTCGGCGTGCAGCGCGCCAGCGAGCTGTTCGATAAACAGTGAGAAATCGTCGCGCGTTTCGACCGGGAACCCCTCATAGTCGACGTCGATCCCGTCGTAGTCGTGCGCGCGCGCCAAGTCCACGATGGCGGCGATGTGCGTCTCGCGCAGGGCCGGGTCGGTGATCAGGGCCGGGTCGCCTGCGTGCAAGCTGGGGATGATCGGCATACCGGCCTCACGCCAAGCGGCGATCTCGACGGCGTTCTCAGCGCCCGGCCCGGCGCGTAGAGTCCCATCTCGATTGGGCGTGTACCAGAATGGGTTAACGACGTCGATCACGTCGCTGTGAGTCATCAGCGTCTCATAGCCCCCGCGATGCTGCGAGGACGGATACCACGCTGTGATGCAGAACGGCGCAGGCTCGGGGGTCTGCGCAGAAGCGGAGGATGGGGACACGGCCAATGCGAGCAGTCCCAGAAACGCAGCCCGGAACACTAAATCTCCTCCAAGTGCGCACCGACCCACGCCTGATACGCATCACGCAGGCGCAGCGTCCACACGCCCGGCCTGCCGGCTCCGAGCGCATGCCCGTCAATCTCGATCACCGGCACGATCCCCCGGCTGGCGCTGCTGATAAACGCTTCGTCGAGCGATGCGACCTCGTCCGCTTTGACCGGTGCCTCGACTATCGGGATGATGCGCTGGCCGACCTCGAACACGATCTGTCGGCTGATCCCGCCCAGCACCATGCCGACCGGCGCGGTGTACAGCATGCCTCCGCGGATCGCATAGAAGTTCGCGCCGAGTCCTTCGAGCAGATGGCCGTCCGCGTCCTGCAGGATCGTGTCGTAGATACCGGGAGGTTGAGCGGCGATCAACGCCTCGCGCGCGTGCATCCAGCCGGTGGTCTTGGCCGCGGCGTTGTGACGGGCGGCGTTGGGCGCGCTGATGACGCGCACCCCACGCAGGATGAACTCGGTTGTCAGCGGCGTGAACGGTTCGAGCGAGATGATCGCCTTATCGGGGGCCGCCGCGCCAATCGTCACACGCCAGCGCACATTACCTGCGTTGAAGTCGAGGATGCAGCGGCGTAGGGCCGCCCGGATCAGACTGCGCGTCAGTCCGAGCGTGATTCCGGCGCGGCGGGCCGAGTCTTCGAGCCGGTCGAAGTGGGCGTCCAGCTTGAGCGCCTTGGTGATCTCGAACGTGTTGGTGATCGTATACACGCCGTCGTCCGGCTCGTAGCGCCCGGCGTCCGCCAGTGACGAGGCTTCGTAGTCGACGGGATGAAGGCTGCCATCCGGCGTCAGCACGCGAATGAATATCGGCATGTAGGGGCTACCTTTGCACCCAAAACTGCTCGAACTGGCGCCACTCTTCTTCGACGGTGGTGTATTCGGCGAAGATCGAGATGCCCTCAATCGCCGCCGACGCGTCCCCAGCTTGAGTCAAGCCCTCGACGACGCCTTCGACCGCCGCCGGGATGTTCTCGACGGTCGGGTTGTGATCGGTGGATACCTCGTTGAAGGTCGGGATCGCGATGCGCACCTCGGCCCCGCCGTCGACAGCCGCGATCGCACGGGCATACGTCGCGGTCTGGTAGGCGACCCACTGGCTGTAGTCGACCGGCGAGGACAGGCCGGAGTTATAGGCCATCACAACGATCTCGTCGACCAGCAGGGCGATCTGCTGCTTGAACGCGGTGGTGTATTCGGTTCCGGGCGCGATCAGCGGCGGCTTGGGGATATTGGCCTCTGCCGGTGACCAGTCGGGGATCACCGCGACCGCGAGGTTGGCATCGCCGACCGCGCGGCGGACAGCCCGCAGCAGCGCAAGATAATCGTCGGCGCTGTCCTGAAACACCAGCTCGGCGTTGAGCATGACGCCGTCGTAGCCCAGCTCGTTGACCAGCTCGGCGGCGAAGTCCGCGACGATCTGAATGACGGCCGGGTCATTGAGGTTGTACGCGCCGTTCTCGTCGCGCGCGCTGATCGGAAAGCCGACCCAGCCGTACAGCGTCGCCTCAGGATACGCCGCGCGAAACTGCTGGATGAACTTCTCGACGTTGGGCCGCATCTCCTCGAACGTGTTGGTGCTGTCGAACAGACCGCTCCACGTGTTATCGCTCTTGAGGAAGCTCGTCCACGCGTACACGGTGCCGATCTGCTGCGCTTTCAGCCGCGCGACGAGCGCCGCTACGTCTTCATCGCTGCGTTCGGCGAAGCTGTATTCGGAGCCGAGCCAGAGGGAATTGGGGTATGTCGGCGCGGGTTCGTTCTTGAACAGTCCGAGTACGACGATTATGAGAATCACGGCCGCGATGGCCCCGGCGCCGAACAGATACGGGCGCCATCGCACCCAGTCAATCGGCGGCAGCTTCGGCCCGCCCGGCACGGCCACCTGCTGCCGGCGCAGGCGCGGCGTGACCTGCGGCGGCGGGGCGGCTTCTCCACGCCGGCGGCGCGGTGTGCGCTCGGTCTCACCTGTCGGAGCAGTATCGGCCAGCACGTCTGGCGGCGGATTGCTGCCTCGCCGGCGGCGATACCGTTCGCGCGCGCGGCCGCCCTTGCCGGTATTGGGGACTTCTTGCGGCTGTTTAGACTTGGCCTCCGCAAACAGGCTGTTCAAGAATTCGTCGTTGTCCGGGATGCCAGTCGACGATGATTTCGGATCCATTGGGGGCTGGCTCTGGTCGTCCACGGTTTCTTCCTCCTAGGTGACCAGATCGAGGAGCGGCGGGCCGAAGATCAGCAGGCCGATCAACACCGACGCGACGACGCCGAGCAGCACGGCCGCAGCGGCGACATCCTTGGCGACTTTCGCCATAGGATGATAATCCGGCGACGCGAGGTTGACCACCGCTTCGACGGCGGCGTTGATAAACTCGGCCATCCATACGATTGTGATCGACAGAATCAGGATTGCGAGTTCGACAAAGCTGACCCGCAGCAGCACGGCCAGCGCCAGCACTACCAGACTCGCCACGCCCTGAATCCGGGTGTTGCGCTGCCAGCGCAGCATGTACAACCAGCCCGCCAGCGCATAGCCCAGACTGACGGCGCGGTTGCGGCTGATCTTGTAGCTGAAGTCGTCCGGGTTGATGCGCGCTGTGCTGGTCAGCCGATCCAGCCAGTTAGGCCGGGTGTCATCCGCCATGATCCGCGCCCTCCAGCCACGGCACGATGTCCTCCGAAATACTCAATGCGCGCAGGGCGTTCGCCTGCACATCCCACATGGCCGCGCGCCGTTCGGGTGTGTCGTGATCGTGGCCGAGCAAATGCAGCGTGCCGTGGACGACCAACAGCGAGAGGCTGTCGGCGGGCGAATGGCCGAGCCGTTCCGCCTGCGCACAGGTGTACGGATAGGCGATCACCAGATCGCCCAGATACGGCGGCTCGTCCATCTCCTGTACGATGTCATCCGGCAGCGGGTAGGCCGGGAACGTCAGCACGTCGGTGACGCTGTCGAAATGCCGGTATTCGCGGTTGAGCGCGCGCACCTCGTCATCGCCGGTGAGCACGATGGTGATCCCGCCGCGGTCGGTCGCCTCGTTCTGTTTGAGGGTGAGGCGTGCCGCGTAGATCAGCCGATCGGCGTTGACCGGGTAGTCGCGCGTGTTTTCGATCTTAATCCCAAGCTCGGGCGTGGTCATCTCCGAATTCCTCATCATCCTGTTGGCTCGGGACATCCAGCCCGCCGGTCGAAGGCCCGCGGTTGTCCGGCGTCCACTGCGCGGCCTCGGCAGGCACGACGGCGCGCATCGACTGTGTTCGCCGCGCTTTACTGATCACCGCGTCGTAGTTGATGCGCGGGTGGAGCGTCGCCTCGATCATATCGACGAAAATGCGCTCGATTTGCTTGATGTCCTTGAGCGTCAACCCACTGTCGTCTAACTGGCCGCCGTCGCGATAGCCGTTGATGATCTTGGTGACCTGCGCCTTGATGTCGCTGCGGCTTTGCGGATCGGTCGAGCGCAGCGCCGCCTCGCAGCTGTCGGCCAGCAGCATGATGCCGGTTTCCTTTGTCTGCGGGCGTGGGCCGGGATAGCGGAAATTACGGATATCGACCTTGCTAGCGTCGTCGCCAGCGGCGATCACGGCCTGCTGATAGAATACCTTGACCAGCGACGTGCCGTGATGCTCGCGGATGAAGTCGCGGATGCGCTGCGGCAGGCGGTGTTCCAGCGCCATCCGTTCGCCCTCGACCACATGGTGAATGATGATCTGCGCGCTGCGCTGCGGATCGTTGAGCAGGTCGTGCGGGCTTTCGCTGCCGCGCTGATTCTCGGAGAAAAACGCCGGGTTCGACAGCTTGCCGATGTCGTGGTACAGCGCTGCGACCGACACGAGAAACGCGTTCGCCCCGATTTTCGCCGCGGCCTGCTCGCTCAAGTTGGCGACTTGCAGGGAATGTTGATAGGTGCCGGGGGCTTCGCGCAGCAGGCGCACCAGCAGCGGATGACTCGGCTGGCTGAGTTCGTTCAGGCGCAGGATGGTGGGCAGGTTGAACACGCCGCCCAGCACGTACAACCCGACCAGCGACAGCGCCGCGGTGATGATGCCGTTCAGCACGCAGAACACGAGCAGTTCCAGCCAGCGTTCGGACGTTGTGCCTTCCTGCGCGAGGTTGAACGTGAACAGCACCGCGATGTTCACGAACGCCACCAACAGCCCGGCGAAAATGTACGTATTGAGCCGGTCGGTGCGTCGCAGCACCAGCGTGCCGGTGATCCCGGCCGCGGCAATCAGCACCGAGACCTCGAAGCCGTTACCCGCCATCAAGCCGACCAGAAACGCGTAGCCGAGCGTGCCGATCAGCGCGACATCCGGCCCGGCGATGGCGACATACAGCAGCGCAAGCACCCCGGCCGGGAAGATGTAGATCTCGCTGCCGGTGGCGACCCGCGCAGCGCCCAGCATCGCCACGAACAGCCCGACCAACAGCGCGAGCAGGCGAGGCTGGCCTTCGAGCAGCGCGTTACGCCAGCGGGCCAAATACGTGCCGAACATCACCAGCACCATCAGCGACCCGATGACGGCGCGCATCACAATCGGAAAGCGCTGATCGGGCGGCTGAAGCAGGCCAAGTTGTTCGAGCGCCTCGACATCCGCTGGCTCCAGTTTCGTGCCGGAGCTGACGACGATCTGCCCGCGCTGGAAACTGCTGATCTGCTCAGGGACGGCCTGCGCGGCCGCTTCGCGCGCGGCCTGTGTCGAGGCGGCGTTGAGCGTCCGGTTCGGGCGGATCAAGTCGCTGACGATGTCCACGATGATCGCGACATCGCGGCTGTCGAAGCGCAAACTGACCTGATTGGGCAGGCGTTCGAGGATGCTGGTGACTTCGCTTTCGCGGATGCTGTCCTGCATCACGTTTTCAAGCAGGCGCAGCGTCTCGGCGCGGATGAGCGCCCACTGCTCGTCGGTCATCGCCGCGATTGGCTCGGCGGTCGTCTGCTCGTCGAGGCGCAGCGCCGTGATCTGCTGGAAATCGTCGATCTTCTGCGCGACGGTCGCGTATGGGTCGCGCCGGACGTTGTCGATGAATTCGAGGATGCGCGCTGCCAAGCTGGTTTGCACGCGGGCGACGTTGAGGTCGGGCGGGTTATAAACCGGCGCGGTCGAGGCGCGCGCCTCTTCACGCCGCAGATCGGTGAGGACGTTGCTGACGTAACTGCGGCTGATCGGCGCGTGAAAATCGCGCGGGGCGACCTGCCCGACCTCCAAGCTGCTCGCGAGCGATCGGCCGGGCAGGATCGAGTCGAACGCGATGATGACGGTGGATACGGCTACCAGCGCGATCGCGACAGCAATCACGGCCGCCGCAGTCAGCCGTTTGACGGCCTGCGCACGCGGAACGCCGAAGCGCCGGTGCAAGAAATCCGCAAGCGCCGGTATCATGCGCTAACCGTTGAGCAGCTCCCGGACAGCTTGGTTGACGAGCTTGCCGTCCGCCTGCCCTTTGACGCGAGCCATGATCGGCCCCATCACTTTCGATTGATCCTTCGGCCCGTTCGCGCCGACCTGCGCGATCACCTCTGCGGCGATCCGCTTCAGCTCGTCCAGCGAGAGCTGACGCGGCAGGAACGTCTCGATGATCGTCAGCTCGGCCGTCTCGCTGGCGACGAGGTCGTCACGGCGGGCCTTGGTCGCTTCTTCGATGGCCTCGCGGCGTTTCTTGGCCTCTTTGATGAGCACGGCGAGGATTTCGTCGTCGCTGAGGGTGGCGCGGGTGTCGATCTCGACCTGCTTGATGGCGCTCTGCAAGCCGCGCACCACGTCGCGGCGCAGGTTGTCTTTGCCAAGCATCGCCTCTTTCAGCGCGGCGGTGAGCGCGGTGCGGAGGTCGGTCATATCATCCTTCCAAGATGGGAACGGCCGTTGCGTAGGTGCGCAGCTGTCCCAAACCGAGCCGGGCTGGCGTAATCATGCCGGTCAGCGCGCGCGGGTGGGTGCAGCGGACTCGCACATAGTTGTCAGTATACCCCACATTGAGGAACCCGTCTTGGGTCGCGCCGGCCACGTTCTCCCACAAAACAGGGCGGACATGACCGCTGAAGCGCGCCGCGAAAGCCTCAGTTTGGGCGGCGCTGTACGCGAGCAACTGCTGTGCGCGGCGCTGGCGCACGTCATGGGGCGTCTGACCCTTCATGCGGGCGGCGGCGGTGCCGGGGCGCGGGCTGTATGGAAAGACGTGCAGACCGGCGAAATCCATCGCTTCGATGAACGCCGTGCTCTCGTTGAATTCGTCGTCGGTCTCGCCGGGAAAGCCCGCGATCACGTCGGTGGTGATCGCCATGTCCGGCGCGGCTGTGCGTGCGGCCTCCACCAACGCCGCAAACGACACCTGCGACGTGCGGCGCAGCATCCGTTTAAGCGTGCGATCACAGCCGGATTGCAGCGGCAGGTGCAGATGGCGGCATAGGCGCGGCTCGTCCGCCCACAGCGCGAAGAATGCCGGATCGAGATCCCACGGCTCAAGCGAGGACAAGCGCAGGCGCGGGATTTCGGTGCCGGCCAACAGGGCGGACACGAGATCGCGCAGGCCGTCGGGGCTGCCGTGATCGTGCCCGTAACTGCCGAGATGCACGCCGGTCAGCACCGCCTCTTGATAACCCATCGTGTGCAGCGCGCGCACTTCCGCGACGACCTCCTCCAGCGGGCGGCTGCGGCCTGCGCCGCGCGCCACCGTGGTGATGCAGAATGTGCAAGCGTTGTCGCAGCCGTCCTGTACTTTGACGAACGCGCGGGTGCGGCCGGGGATCGCCTCGCGAGCGACCGGCTCGGCATCGAACGGCATCGCAGGCTGGCCGGTCAGCTGCTCGACCAGCGTATCTTTGCCGAGGTTGTCCACAACGCGCACGACCCCGCCGATTTTGGCGACCGCCTCCGGCGCGATCTGCGCGTAGCACCCGGTGACGGTGATCTGCGCATCGGGCTGTGCGCGATGCAGCTCACGGATCAATTTACGCGAACTGGCGGCGGCGTGCGTCGTCACGGCGCATGTGTTGACGACGTGCCAATCGGCGTCGCCGGCCTCGCGCACGATCTCATGTCCCTGCGCCGCGAACTGGCGCGCCATCGCGTCAAGTTCGGCCTGATTCAGCCGGCAGCCCGTCATGCGGAGATGAACCTTCACGGCATCGTCACCACGAGATTATCGAACACAATGGACACGTCCGGCTCGTCCTCGGCCACGGCGATCAGGCCGAGCTGGCCGGCGGCGTGGGTCGCGTCGATCAGCGTAGGCGTCATCGTCCCGAAGCATCGGCCAGCGGAGTACGTGCTTTGGCCGGCCGGATCGTCGGGCAGGCACAGCTCGACCGGTTGGCCGTTGATGCTGAACGTGAATTGATCGCCGACGCCGCGCACGCCAAGTACATTCGGGCTGCCGAACTCGACGTTGATCGCGTCCGACGGGATCCACGTGCTGATCTCGCGCTCGATTCCGTCGATGGCGCGCGCGACCCGGTAGTAGCCGTCGCTGCTGATCAGGAAGCTGTAGTAATCGCCGGCATCGCGCATGCGGAACACGATCCCGTAGCCGTTCACCGGCGGCCCGCCGACTGCCGCGGCGATCACCTGCGCGTCGAAGTCGCCGAAGTACCAGCGGGTCGGCACGAACGGCGCGCTGTCCACGTCACCCACGTCGATCTTGAGGATGCCGTCCGTAATGCGCGCCGAGAGCCGGCCGTCGTAGGTATCCCACTCCTCCGGCGCGATCTCGAAGTCAGATGCGTACAGCACGCTGCCGCTTGGCCCGTCGATCACCGGCGGCGCGGCGCGCAGCACGTCCGCGAGGCGATACGCCCCGAACGTGAGCAGCACGAGTGCGGCAGCGATGACAAGCGGGCCGAAGCGGCGCATGCGTAGACTCTATTCGACTATGGCGCCGGGATTTCGGTGGCGCCGCCCACATACGGGCGCAGCACCTCCGGAATCTCGATGCTGCCATCTGCGCGCTGATACGTCTCCATAATGGCGATCAACACGCGCGGCGCGGCCAGCCCTGAGCCGTTCAGCGTATGGACGAACTGCGGACGCCCGCCGCCCGCCGGCCGGTAGCGCACGTTGGCGCGGCGGGCCTGAAACGCCTCGGTGTTCGAGCACGAGCTGACTTCGAGCCACTCGGCGCATCCGGGCGACCACACCTCCAGATCGAACTTCTTGGTCGCGCTGAAGCCGAGGTCGCCGGTGCAGATTTCAAGCCGGCGGAACGGCAGTTTGAGCGCGCGCAGGATGCCGGCGGCGTCCTCGATCAGATTCTCCAATTCGTCGTAGCTGTCCTCCGGCTTAGTGAACTTGTACAGCTCGACCTTCTGGAACTGATGCACGCGCTTGATGCCGCGCACGTCACGGCCGGCGCTCGTCCGTTCACGGCGGAAGCACGGGGTATGGCCGACCATGTTGATCGTCAGCGCCGACTCGTCGAGGATTTCGTCGCGGTACAGGTTGGTGATCGCCACCTCGGCCGTCGGCAGCATGTACACGTCAGCGTCGGGGTCGAAATACACCACGTCGCGGAACTTGGGGAACTGTCCCGCGCCAACCATCATGTCCTCCTTGACGAAGAACGGCAGGTAGCACTCGGTGTAGCCGTTAGCGAGGGCGGTGTCGAGAAACAGGTTCGTCAGCGCTCGCTGAAGCCGCGCGCCCCACGCCTTGAGCACGTACCCGCGTGATCCAGCGATCTTGACGCCGCGCTCAAAGTCGATGATGTCGAGCGCCGGGCCGAGATCCCAATGCGGCTTCGGCTCGAAGTCGAACTCGCGCAGATCGCCTTCCATCGGCCACGGCTTGTTGTCTTCGTCGCTCGCGCCGTAGGGAGTCGACTCGTGCGGCAGGTTGGGCAGCCACAGCAGATTGTCTTGCAGCGCAGCGTCGATCTCGCGGATTTGCGCGTTGTAGCCGTTGACCGTGTCGCCCATACCGGCCAGCGCGTCGAGCAGGGTCTGGAACTCGACGGGCGCGGCGGGCGCGGTGCTGCCGTTTCCTTCGATGACGTCGGCGGCAGCGGCGTAGTCCCCGGCGGCGATGAGCGCCACGATCTGGCCGGCGCGCTGCGCACGGGCGGCGTCATCCAGCGATTTGTCCCCGCGCAGGCGGCCGATGCCTTTGTTCAGGCGGTTGCGATGCTGCTGGATCGCTTCGCTCTGAGCCAGCAGCGTCCGGCGCTGCTTGTCGAGTTCGAGGATCGTATCGATTCGTCCAGCAGCTTGTTCGTCTTGCAGCCGCAGCAGTTCGGCTTTCACGAAATCGGGCTTTTCACGAATGACCGTGATGTCGTGCATGGAAAGTGTCCTTAGGGTTGAGAGTCCGGATGATGAGTCTCCGCCGGGGTCTTGGGCTGTGAGGGCCGGCGGCGGATCGGCTGATCGGCGCGGGAGGGAGGCAGGGGGTCGTCGTCAGGGCGCGTGAAGTCGGTATACAACCGCAGGGCGGCCAGCGCCGCGCCGATGATCAGCGCGCCGATGATGAGCGCGTCCCAGACCTCACGGGTCATAAACTCGAAAGCCATACTTGCTCCCAAAACAAAGCGCCTCGCCCGAATGCGGACGAAGCGCGGCAGGTGAGCCGGACGGACGCAGGGGGCGGACGGGCGTGGTTAAGCCTCGGATTTGGCCGAACTAGAACCGGCGGCAGGCAGCACGATGCTGAAAGTCGTGCCGGCGTTTTCGACGCTGTCGAACCAAATGCGGCCGTTCATCGCCTCTACCTCCTGCTTGCACAAATACAAACTCAGTCCGTAGCCAAACTCGCTGATGACCTGCGGTTGGCGTGCGCGGCGGAACGGCGCAAAAACGCGGTCTTGCTCGCTTTCGCGAATGCCGATTCCGTCGTCGATCACGTCGATTTGCACGGCGGCGAGTTTGTGCTGCGCCACGAGATGAATCGCGGTCTCAGGCGTGCTGTACATGATAGCGTTGGCTAAAATGTCCTGCAAGATACGCGTGAGATGCACCGGCGAACACTCGGCGCGCAGGTCGTCGACCACCGAGACGTGAATGCGGCTGCGCACGTCCCCGTAATCGGTGTCGGGGTCGACAATCGCGACCTGATTGATCTCTTCGAGCAAATCCTCGATAAGAAGGGGTAGATCGACGCGCTTGCGCCGCGCGCGGATTTGATCGCGCAGGGTGCCGGTGCGCACCGCCGTCAATCGTTCCAGCATCACCAGCAGCCGGTCGGCGCGGATCATGTGCGTGTGAATGATGCGGTTGAACCCGGTGATCCGTTTTGCCAGCGTGGCGGCGTCTTCTTCCGGCTTGAGCCGGTCGATCACCTGCTGGATCAGATCGGCATGGCCGCGGGCCGACTCTACCGAGTTGGACAGCTCCTGCCCGAAGTTGCCGAGCGCCTCGTTCAGCGGCGCCCAGTCGGTCGTCTCGAATACCAGCATGGTGTACAGCAGACCGTCCGGCCCTTCGATCACCGACACGACCACGGGCTGTGTTTCTCCGGCGCGGATAGCACGCATACGCACCGGCTTGCCGCCGTTGAGCGCCTGCTGGCGCGCGTCTTCCAGCTTGAGCGCGTCGTCAGGAAGTTGTTGATTGAGCAGAAACGCGGCAGCCCCGAAGCCGCTTTCGCGAATCACCACCAGATCGGCCGCCAGCACCGCGCGCGCGCTGCGGTTCTCGCTGACCAACCGGCCGTCCGGCGCGAAGATCAGCACACCCTGAATCATCCCATCGAGGACGGGCTGAAGCTCAGGGATTCGGCTGGGTGGCATGGGCTACTCCAAATCGGCCTTCAGGCAGATTGTAGCGTGCTACTTGAGGTCACGCATGTGCGGAAAGAGCAGGACGTCGCGGATCGACGGTTGATCGAGCAGCACCATCGCCAGCCGGTCGAGGCCCATGCCGAACCCGCCGTTGGGGGGCATGCCGTAGCGCATCGCCCGCAGATAGTCCTCGTCCAGCGGGGTCTCGTCATCATCACCGGCGCGGAACGTCTGCGCCATATCGAGGAAGCGCTGTTCTTGATCGAGCGGGTCGTTCAGCTCGGTGAAGGCGTTGCCCAACTCCATGCCGCCGATGTAGAACTCGAACCGTTCGACGTGCAGGTCGTCCCCCACGACGCGCTTGGCGAACGGCGAGATGTCGCGCGGGTAATCATGCACGATGGTCGGCGCGATCAGCTTAGGCTCGGCGTAGTCGCTGAACAGGTGCTCGATCAACTTACCCCACGGCAGCCCCGGCTTGACCTGCATCCCGCGCCGGCGGATTTCGCCTTCGAGCAGCTCGGCGGTCGGGTAGTCCATATAGTCGATGCCGCTGTGTTCCTTGACGATGTCGCGCATCGTGACGCGGCGCCACGGCGGCTTGAGTTCGATCTGCTGGCCGTGATAGTCGATCAACGTGCTGCCCGTCGCGTATTCGGCCGCGTACGCCACCATGCGCTCGGTGATCTCCATCACGCCGCGATAGTCGATGTACGCCTTGTAGAATTCGAGCTGCGTGAATTCCGGGTTGTGCTTGAAGCTTACGCCTTCGTTGCGAAAGTCGCGGCCGATCTCGTACACGCCGTCATATCCGCCAACCAACAGCCGCTTGAGATACAGCTCGAAGCTGACGCGCAGAAACAACTGTTGATCGAGTTCGTTGTGATGAGTCGTGAACGGACGCGCGGCCGCCCCGCCGTAGATGGGCTGCAGCACCGGCGTCTCGACTTCCAGAAAGCCGATGTCGTCGAGGAACCGGCGGCAGGCGGTCGTGATGCGCGACCGCTTCACGAACGTATCGCGCACCGACCGGTTGACGGCCAGATCGGCGTAACGCTGCCGGTAGCGCGTCTCTTTGTCGTTGAACTCGCCGTATTCGACGACCGTGCCGTCGTCCAACACCGATTGTTTGATGACCGGCAGCGGGCTGAGCGACTTCGCCAGCAGCACGAACTCGCGTGTCAACACGCTGACTTCGCCCGCGCGGGTGCGCATCATCTCGCCGGTCGCCTGCACGAAGTCGTCGGTGTCGACCAGCTTGTCGGCGATCAGCGCGTAGGTGTCCTCGCCCAAGTCGTTGATGCGCAGGAACAGCTGAACGCGGCCGCTCTCGTCCTCAATGTGCATGAAGGCGAGTTTGCCCTTGATGTTGACACGCCGGATACGCCCGCACACCGTGACCTCGACGGTAGGGGGTTCGGGCTGCGCTTCGGCGGCCTCGAACGCGGCGATGGCCTGCGCTGCCGAATGCGTGCGGCGTACGCGCGCCGGATAAGCGGCGACGCCGCGCGCTTCGAGTTCACGGAGCTTTTCCAGCCGTTCGGCTTCCAGCTTATTCGGCTGCCACGGCATGCGGCTACTCGATTTTCTTGATCGTGACGACGAAATCGCCGTCGGGGGCCTTGACGGTCACTTTCGCGCCGGTCTTGTGGCCCATCAGCGCGCGGCCCATCGGGCTGTCCACGCTGATCTTGCCTTCGCTGGGGTTAGCCTCGGCCGAGCCGACGAGCATATAAAGTTCCGGTTCCTTAGAGCCTTTTTCGACGATCGTCACGCGTGAGCCGGCGCTGACGATGCCCTTAGACGCGCCTTCTTCGATAATTTGTGCGCTGGCAAGGATCGCCTCAAGACGTTGAATCTCGCCTTCCATAAAGGCTTGTTCGTTCTTGGCATCCTCGTACTCGGCATTTTCGCTCAGATCGCCGCCTTCTTCCATCGCACGGCGCAGCGTTCGGCGATTTCAGGACGGCGAACCTCTTTGAGCATATTGAGCCGGTTCTCAAGCTGTGTGAGACCTTCCAACGTGAGGTACTGCGAATGCTCAAACATATCCTACGACTCCAACAGTTCGAAAAATCCACTGGCCGGAAATAGCAAAAGACACAGCAAGTATGTCTGTGTCCCCGTTCGCAACCTGTGGATGCCGGAACGATAGCATAGGCTCAGCATTTAGTAAAGTAAAGAAAGTGCAAGAATCCCTACGACTCCTCAACCCGATAGAGGCAGGATTGACGCCCTGTTCGGCCTAAGGCATGATATGCCGGTTATGCACAAGCCCTAATCGGAGGCCGCATGCCCGAAACAACGCAAGACGTCATTGAAGCGGAGCGCCAATTGGGGCATCCGCGCACGGTGCTGCAATACCTGCGCATCTTCATCACCGGCTTCTTCATGGGGTCGGCGGACATCGTCCCCGGCGTTTCCGGCGGGACGATTGCGTTCATCATGGGCATCTACGACACCCTGATTGATGCGATCAAGTCGTTCAACCTCGACGCTCTGCGACTTGTTCTGGCGCGCAAGATCGGGGCGTTCATCGACCATGTGAGCTTGCGCTTCCTCATCACGCTCGGCATCGGCATCCTCGCGGCCGTGTTCACCCTCGCGCATGTGCTGGAAGGGTTGCTTGAGACGCAGCCGACGTAC
Organism: Chloroflexi bacterium OLB13; assembly: GCA_001567485.1. Taxonomy (GTDB): domain Bacteria; phylum Chloroflexota; class Anaerolineae; order Aggregatilineales; family Phototrophicaceae; genus Flexicrinis. The sequence continues at coordinate 90,734 of JZRA01000142.1, read as the reverse complement.
GTCTTCGCGTGGTTCGGCGGGCTGGTGCTGGCGTCGATCATCGCCGTAGCGCCGAAGATCGGGTGGTCGCCGCTGACGGTGATCGTGTTGATCGTCGGCGCGGTGTTCGCGTTCTGGCTGACCGGCCTCGGCGGGCTGGGAACCGGCGCTGAGCCGGAAGCCGCCGGCGCGGCCAGCTACGATCTGCTCACCCTGTTCGTCAGCGGCGCGATTGCCATCGTCGCGATGATCTTGCCCGGCATCTCCGGCTCGTTCATCCTCGTTCTGCTGGGGCAGTATCGCACCGTGCTGAGCTTCGTCACTGAGCGCAACTTCTTTCCGCTGATCGTGTTCGCGCTGGGCTGCGTGATCGGCATCATGCTGTTCAGCCGCGTCCTGAGCTATCTACTGCACCACTACCGGTCGATCACACTGGCCGCACTGGTCGGATTCATGTTGGGATCGCTGCGCAAGGTGTGGATCGAAGCCGCCGCCGGCGTCGATACGATGACAGCCGCCGGCGCCGCGCCCAGCCTCCTCATGGTGATCGTGCTGATCGTGTTCGGGTTCGCAATCGTCACCGTGCTCGATCATCTATCCAGTGGCGGCAACCCGATTGTGCGGCTCTTTGTCAGGCCCCGGAAATGACACCGGATGAGCACGCCGAGAGCCATGTCGAATTTCAGGATGTCTCCGGTGGCTTAGGCCAAACACTGCTCGACGTCGCGGCCGGCCTGACCCATGAGACGGTGTCGCTGCGGGAGCTTCTTGCGCGCCTCGGTGAGCAGGGCATGCTGGTATCCTGCGCCTTCTTGACGCTGCCGTTTCTCGTTCCGGTGTCGATACCCGGCGTCAGCACGGTCTTCGGCGCGGCGATCATCCTGCTGGGAATCGGCATCACCGCCAACCGCGTGCCGTGGTTTCCGGCAGCGCTCATGCGCCGGCAGTTCAGCTCCGCCAGCTTAATTCCGCTGCTTGATCGCGGCGCACGCCTGCTCAGCCGGTTTGACAGCGTGGTTCACCCGCGCTTGCATCGGCTTACTGGGAGCGCGATCGTCAACCGCGTACACGGCCTCGTCCTGACGTTCAGCGCGCTGCTGCTGATCTTTCCGTTCGGGTTCATCCCGCTGTCGAACACGCTGCCCGCGCTGGCGATTCTGTTCTTTGCGCTTGGGATGCTTCAGCGCGACGGAGTGTTCATCATCGCCGGGTACGTGATGACCGTCATTACGGTGGTGTACTTCGCCGCGCTCCTGATCGCTGCGCTCGCGGGGGGGCAGGCGCTCGGCAGGCTGTTAGGCGGCTAACCGCTGCGCTACGGGCTTGGCTCGCGGCAGTCTGGCAGCACGCCGTAGTCCCGCGGCCATGTCCGGCCGTAGAACTCAAGATACTCCTCAACGTGCGACGCCCAATACTCGGCATCAGCTTGGCCCACCGGGTTGATGATGTACGTGTGCGGGATTTGACGCGCGGTCAGCCGGTCACTGAGCAGCTGCAGGCCGTTGGACGCGGCTTCGTCCGGCGCGCCGTTGTCGAAGTACATGCGGAAGTTGGCGTTTGGCAAGATCGTGCTGTTACGCGCGATCTCCAGCGGGTTTTCGGCAGGCGGCACGCTGTTGTCGAGCACCGCGCTGTGCCCGCCGATCACGCTGAACAGGTCGGGCGCTGTGAACGCGGTATGTATCGCCCAGAACCCGCCCTGTCCGAATCCGCCAATGGCGCGGAACGTGCGCTGTTCGACCACGCAGAAATCGCGCTGGATGGCCGGCAGCAGCTCATCTTTGATGACCGTCGACGCCGACGCATCCGGCGGGAACTGCGTGCGGGATCCGAGCCGGCCCAACTCCGCGATGACGACGATCGCCGGCGGGTACGCACCTGACCGGATGCCTTCGTCAAGGATCGCGGGCAGGTTGAGGGTCTCCATCAAATCGCGGCGGCCCGGCCCCGGCGCGATCAGCAGCAGCAGCGGGAACCGCGCCGACGACGAGCCGTAACAGGGCGGCAGATACGCGGTGTAGGGGATGTCCTCGCGGGCTGTCTCGCTGTGGTTGTCGGTGATGTCGATGACCAGCCCGTCCTCGTCGCACGGGAACGGGGTCGGCGTGGCGGTGAGTTCAGGCGTAGCGGTGGGCCGTGGCGTCGGGCTGAGGGTGGCGGTCGGTGTCGCGGTCGCCGTGCCGGACAGCGTCGGAGTCGGCACGGTCGGCTCGACCACCTGCGCCATCGGATCGCACGCTGGCAAGACGGCCGCCAGCACGAGGAACAGCACTAGCCCGAACATCCGGCCGCGCACGGTCACATCCTCTCCTCGAACCGCTTGAGCGCGTTGACCAGCCGGATTTGCTGAAGCGTGGTGGTCAGGTCGCCGCGCGTGCGTTCCAGCACACCGCGCACGATGTCGGTCTGGCGGCGCAGGTCGCGCGTGACGGCTTCAGGAAAGTCGAATGTGACGAGCTGGTCGTAGATGGCGTCCATCGCGGCGAGCAGGCGTTCCGCTTCTGGCGCATGGTCTTCGGACTGTCGCAGCAAATCGAGGATCGCGCGCCGCAGCTCGGTCGCGGCTTCGGCCAGCCCCAGCATGTAGGTTGCGGGTTCGGCGTGGAGCGCGTCCGGCGTCGGCAGCGTGCTTTCACCGCGCAGGATCGCGGACGCGGCGTGCGCCTCGACGACCTCTTTGAGCGCATCCTGCACATAGCCGCTGTGATACAGCTCCGGATACTCGGCGAGGCCAGCGCGCAGCGTCGCGGCATCGGCGGCGATGACCCCCAACTGCGCATCGACCTGATCCCACTCACGCCGATGGGCGGCGCGGATGCAGCCCGAACAGTGGCGGATCAGCTCGCGCGAGGCGGCAAGGGCGGCGTCACGGGCGGCGGTGCGGGCCGCCATCGCACCGCGTAGGGACTCTGTGATGTCGCCGAGGTTGTCCATTCAAGCGCCTACTTCGGTTCGTTGGGGTCGGGATTCTCACTGCCGAGGTTGAACAACTGATCGGCCAACGAGGGCGGCCGCTGTGGTAATGTGATCTCACCCTGCGTCTTTTCGAAATGCGCGATCCGGTCTTGCAGCGCGCGCAGCAGCAGCTTGGCGTTGGCTGGCGTCATGGCGATCCGGGCACGCACGCGCCCACGCGGGTCGTTCGGCAGGATTTGCAGAAAGTCGAGGATGATCTCACTGTGCGTCGAGTTGATGATCGCCGCGTTTGCGTATTCGGCGTTCAAGTCGGGCGGGAAGTCGATGCGCAGGCGATTCGCGTTGGGTGGGCTTTGCGGGTTTTGCGGATTAGCGGACATGCGGCCTCATTTCTGAATGACGAAGATACCGTTGCCAGACGCAACGTAGAGAAGCTGTTGGGCAGGGTTGCTCGCCACGCCACCTAAGGCGCTGAAGACCGTATCGTCGGACGCCTTGATGTTGGCGTCGAATGTGCCGCCGAGCGTCATTTCGTGAATCGTTTGGGTCGCTGGGCTGGCGACGTAAAATGCGCGGCCGATGGGATCCTCGTCGAGGGTCAGCGACGAGCCGTTGCTGGGTTCCTGTCCGGGCGGGAAGCCGCCGAGCCGAAATTCCTGAATCTGCGCGCGGAAGTACTTAATCACCACGCCGTCCGAGCGCAGGATGAACACGTTGCCGTCGCGGTCGATCTTGAAGTCCACGGCAAGCTGCAGCGCCCCTTGATTGGCCCCGTCGAAGTATGGGTTGGCGATGCCGGAATACGACCCGCCGGAGTTGTCGTAGCGCCAGATCTGGTTGACCGGCACGTCGAGCAGGTAGATGCGGTCGTCGCTGCCCCAAATCACCATCGCGCTCGGATCGCTCCAGTCCTCGTTCGAGCGAAGCTGCTCGGCCTCACATTCCTGAACTTGCCGCCGCCTGCACTGCACCAGCACGCCGTTGGTGTCGAGCGCAAACAGCGAATCGGTCGAGTTCGAGAATCCGATGTCGATGAAGTCGCCGATGACGTATCCGTTGACGTTCGCGCCACGGCTCATGTCGAGGATTGGGGTCAGGCTGCGGGTCAGCGACAGTCCATCCTGCGACAGGGTCGTGGTGTAGACGCGCTGGCGGCTCGAATCGAGCACGTAAAGGTCAAGCCCTTGCAGCAGGATGCGCGTAAAAGTCGCGTCGGGCAGACTTTGCAGCAGGTGGGCGTCGCGCCGTGTGATCTGATCCAGCGAGTCGATCACACCCTGCGCCTCGCGCCGGATACGCGTCGAGTCCTCGTCGTCCGCACGCAGCGTCAGGCAGCGGTTCGCCACGGTGAGGACGGCCGACCACGCTGATCGCAGGCTCTCCGGGTTGCTGCTCGGCACCGTCCGCGCGATCTCGCTGAGATTGGTCGCCTCGGCGTAGCACAACTCGAACTCCGAACGGCCCGTCCCGCCCAGCCACAACGCCACGACCAGCCCGACGACCAGCACCGGGATGAACACCGCCGCGCCGGTGACCAACGACGATTGAAACCAGCGTTTGCGGCCGTCTGGATCGGGGCCAAACGTTTTGTCGATCCCCGTGCTGATAAGCCCGAGCGCGCGGCCGATCGCGCCAGCGACGCCGCCGATCACGCGCCAGATGCCGAGGAACACGAAGCCCAACCCGGCCGAGGACGCTTGGGCGCGCGCTCCCGTTTCCGCGCCGCGCACTGCTTGTTGAACAGCTACGCTCGATTCGCCTTCCGGCACGGCGGGCGGACTGGGCATCTCAGGCGGGACGAACTCGACCAGCGTCAGCGTCAGGGTGAGCAGCGCGTTTTCTTTCATGCGCACGAGCGCGAGGTCTAACCCCAACTCGCCCAGCGCCAGCGCGACGCGCTCCGGGTTGAGTTCGAGCAGGTGATGGTCGGCCAGCATCAGGCGGGTGTTGGTCGCCACTCGGTGCCGCGTCAGCTTGATCTCCGGCATGTGCGCGGCGCCCAGCGCGGCGGGAACCTCACGCGGGAGACTATCAGGCAGCAGGGTGAGAACGCCTTCTACCCACAGCCCCGCCACCGCCCCGCCGACCCGCGCGATGATGAGGTCTTCGCCGCGCAGCACCGCGCACGTCATATCCGCGACAAACGGTTGACCGGGCTGCTGCCGGTTGTGATCGTTGAGGTTCTGGTTCAGGAAGGTCAGGACTTCGCGCAGGGCCGCGGTCACGCTGCCGGCGCTCTCGAAGTACTTTTCGGCCGCAAGCTGCGCCATGTTCTCATAAAACGACGCAGGCGCGACATGCGAGCCGGCCGGCAGCACGAGCGCGAAGAACGTATCGACTTCGCGGCCGCGCGCCGCCTTGGCCGGGGCAACCTCGATAATCTGGCCGGGTGGGTTGGCGCTCACGGCGCGCCCTCCGACGATATTCAAGTGCCCAACGAGGGCTTCATACTCGAAAGCCATGAATTCCGGTCGCTTATGGAGTGCAAACGTACTGGATAGCCATTGTACAGCATGTGACCCGCCCCGTCAGCGCACGGCGTCGACTGCGGCTTTGGGCTGGTGTTCCGCGCTCCACAGTCCGAAGAAGTGTTCGGCGTTCAGCGCGCTCAGGCACGGGGCGGGATAACACGTGACGTCCGGCGGGAAGTCGAACGCCGCCCACACCATCCAACCCAGCAGACCGGCGCGTTCCGCCGTGTTCAGCGCCGACCGGAGCAGGCGCGCCTGCTCCGCCTCGCTGCGATCGAACGTGCTGTAGCCGACCTCTTGCAGCAGGATCGGCAAGCCGGTTCGGGCGCGCAGATCGAGGGTCCGGCGCTCAAGGTCGGCGGTGTCCCCCCAGTGATGGAAGCTGATGAAGTCGACGTAAGGCGCGGTGTCCTCGGCGTGATACAGCCACCCTGCGGTGACGAGATGTTCCGGCGCGCTGTCACGGACAATTGTCGCTGTTCGACCGAGCCAATCCAGCACCGCGCGGCGCGGAAACCGCCCACCGAAAGCGGCCTGACTGCCGTAGTCGATATCGCCCTCGTTGCGCAAATCCCACGCGAGGATGGCGCGCTCGTCCCGATAGCGGTGGGCGAGGTACTCGGTCTGCGCGCGCGTATGGGCGTGATCGTCGTAGAGACGGTAATGGTCGAGGTCGGGCAGGTCGTGCAGGGTGAGGATCAGCCGGAATCCGTGATCGGCGGCCAACCCGATCAACGCATCGAGCTTGAGCATCCCCTGCGGTTCGGGAACAGCGCCGTCGGCCTCGCACTGAAACAGCGCCTCATGCCACAGGAACAGTCGCAGGGTGTTGAAACCGGCGCCGGAGAGCAGGGCAAACTCGCGGCGGACGTCGTCGAGTTCGGCCGTCAGGAAACGCCGCCACGGGAAGCGGGCGGGGTAGTAGTTCACGCCGTGCACGTCGAACGGCTCGCTGCCGACCGTGAATCGACCATCGGTTAGCCGGACGAATTCCGCGGTTTGGCTCGGTGTGTAATCGGGAACTTGCGCGAAGATCGCATCGCGTTCGGCCGATGTGCAGGTTTGCAGGGACAGCGCGCGCCACGGCTGCGAGGCGGTCGTGATGAACACGGCGGCGAGCGCTGCCATCGAAGCGACCCGCCGCCGCATGTCGTTACCCGGCCCTATTTGTCCGTCGTGATCTGGAAGCCGCTCATAAACTGCTTCTGCAGGATGATGAACACGATCACGGGTGGGATGCTGGCGATCACCGCGCCGAGCATCAGCGGGCCATAGGCGATGCTGGTATCAACGGCCAGCAGGGTACGCAAGCCCACTTGGACGACCTGAAAGTCGCCACCCTGCATGATAAGCTGCGGCCACAGGTACATGTTCCACGAATACACAAACTGGATGACCGCGAGCGCGCCGATAGTGTTCCAGCTCATGGGGATCAGCACGCGCCACAAGAACTGAAGCGGATTGGCCCCATCCATCTGCGCCGCTTCGCTCAGCTCGGCAGGCAGGTTCGAGAAGTGCTGACGAAACAGGAACGTGCCGGTGGCGCTGGCGAGAAACGGCACGGCGAGCGCTTGAAACGTGCCGCCCCATCCGAGCGTTCCACTCACGTAGCGGTACAAGCCGATAATCAGGATTTCAGTCGGCATCATCAACGTGGCGAGCACGAACCCGAACACGATCCACTTGCCGGGGAACCGGAAGTAAACGAACGCCAGCCCCGACAGCAGCGAGAGGATGGTCTTGCCGATGGTGATGACCACCGCCAGCGAAATCGTGTTGAGCATATATTCGCCGAGATAGCGGTTGACCATCACCTGCTGGAAGTTCTCGGCGAACGAACTGCCGGGGGACAGGACGAAGTTGGCGACCTGTGCGTTGTTCTGCGTGCTCACCAGCGCGGCATATAGCAGCGGGAACCCGATCAGCAGACAGGCGATCCACAAGATGACGTGCGCATACCAGCGCTCCGGGACGAACCGCTTCCACGATGGCGGGCCAGTCAGTGAAGTCGTGCGGTCGTGTGGGGCAACAGTCCCTATTTGGCGGGAAAGCTCAGCCATAAGTTACCGCCCGTAGGTTACACGCCGGCCGCTGGTGCGGAACTGAATCAGCGTGATGATGATGACGAGGCTGAAGAGAATCAACGACTGCGCCGCCGCCGATCCGAGATCGCGCTGGTTTAACCCGTTGTCTACGATCCGATAGATCATGGTGGACGTCGCGCCGGCCGGCCCACCTCGCGTTAGGAAGTCGATGGTGCCGTACGTCTCGAAGAACGCGTAGGTGATGTTGGTGATGATTAGGAAGAACGTGATCGGCGAGAGCATCGGGATGATCACGCGGCGGAACCGCACCACGAAATTGGCTCCGTCGATAGCCGCCGCTTCGATTAGGTCTTTGGGCACGTTTTGCAGGCCAGCGATGTAGAACAGGATGTTGAATCCCATCGACTTCCACACGCTGGCGGCGATGATCGTCCACGGCGCGATGGAGGCGCTTTGCAGCCATTGAACCGGGACTCCTCCACCGGATCGAATGAGGTGGTTCATGATGCCGGCCCCCTCATTGAACACCATGCCGAAGATGATGCCGGCGACGGGTGGACTGATGGCATACGGCCAGATGAGCAGCGTGCGATAAATACTTGCGCCGCGCACCGGTTGATACGCGACGTATGCGATCATCAGCGAGATCGCCAGCCCAATGATGACCGTAAAGAACGAGATCAAGAAGGTCGCGTATAACGTTTGGCCGTAATTTTGGCGAGGTTCGAGCAGCTTGGTGAAGTTGTCGACGCAGACGAACGCTGTTCGATCCGTGCCCAGCCGTGCTAAAAGCGTCGATAGGCGCAGGTTGTCGAGCGCCGGAGCATATAGAAACAGGGCGAGGATCACCAGTGTGGGCGCGAGCAGGGCGAACGGAATGACCGTCCCCTTGAACGTGCCAGCCGTGTTCTGTTCGCTGGTCAGGGAACTGATCCCCTTGCCGGATCCGACGATTCGATTCACGCCCGCGCCAACGGCGATTCCGATCACCGCGCCGAGCGCAATGAGAAACACGCCGAACGCGACATCGGTGCTGGTTCGGTCTGCCTCGAACGTACAGTAGTTAAGCGGCACCATGAACAGCGCACCGCCGATGCCACCGGCAATCACGCCGATGAAACCTGCGGAGAGCGTCCGCGAGCCGCGATACAGCCATGCTGCCCCTACGAGTGCAGGCGCTGCGATGCTGATCAAGACGATGAGTTCTGGCGGGAGCATTCCTTCATCCTCAGCGTAAACGACCTCGGGGTGAGCGTTTGTCTCACCCCGAGGCGGATTTCAGATTAGCCTCTCACGCGCGGGGCTATTCGCCTGCGTATAGCAGGTTGTATTCCGCGAGCGTTTCGTCCGCCAGTTCCTTGGCTTCGGTCAGGGCTTCGGTGACATCGCGGCCGTTCACGAGCACCTGCTCAATGGCGTTGGTGACGTGGTTGCGGATGGCCGGGAACGCGCCGACGATAGCGCCGGCGGTCGCGCTGCTGGGGATCGCGGCGGCGAGCTGATCGCTGGCGACCAAGCTGTTCGGGTTCTCCTCGTACCAGCCCTCGGACTCAAGCAGGGCGATGGCCGACTTGGTGATGGGCACGTACCCCGTGAACTGATGCCACGACGCCGCGTTTTCGGTGTTGGTGAAGTACAGCAGGAAGGTCAACGCGCCGTCCTCGACCTCGGTCGACAGGTCGTTGCTCAGCCACAGGCTGGCGCCGCCGATCAGGTTGCCGGCATACTCGACATCCTGATTGTGCGGGTAGAAGCTGGCGACAACATCGAAACCTGCCGCAGCGCCGTCATTGGTGAGCGCGGTAGTGTCCGACGACGAGTAGAGCAGCATCGCCACCTGCCCGGCGACAAAGGCGTTGTAGGTGCCGCCCCAGTCACGCTGCGCGCCGGTGTAGATGTAGTAGCCCTTGTCCTGCAGATCCTTCCACCAGCTCACGTAAGCGACCGCGGCATCGCTGTTGATGAAGGTCTCGGTCGCGCGGGCCTCACGGCCGTTGCCATTGTTGACCAGATCCGCGCCCTGCATGGCGACGGCCTGCTCGAAGAACCAGCCGTGGTTCGGCCACGTGATGCAGTTGGCGGGTGCGTTCTCCATCGCCATGATCTTTTCGCAGGCAGCATCGACCTCAGCCCACGTCGCCGGGATACCCTCGACACCGGCCGCTTCCAGCATGGTCTTGTTGCTGAACATGATCGCCGACGAGGTGTTCCACGGGAACGACGTGAAGCTGCCGTCCAGCGTGTAGTAGTTGCGCGCGGCGTCGACGAAGTCGTCGAAATTCACCGGCAGGCCGTTGACCTCGGTGCGATCACCGAAGGCTTCGGCCACGCTCTTGAACTGCGGGTTGCCCTCGAAACCAGCGTCACGGGCGTCCTGCGTCGCGGCCTCGAAGTACTGAACGATTGCGGGCTGCGTGCCCTGCTCGAAGGCGAGGCTGGCCGCCGCGAAGATCGATTCGTAGTCAGCGTAACCCTCAATGGTGACTTCGTACTGCGGGAACAGTTCGTTGAACTCCGCGGCGCGTTCGCGCGACCAGTCGAGGCGGCTGTCGGTAAACGCGATCCACACCGGGATCTGAATCTTGTCCTGCGCCATGGCCGGTGCGAGCGCGACCAAAGCCATGATGACGGTCAATGCCGCCAACAGCATACTTCTGCGAGACATGTGGAACTTTCTCCTTTGCAAACAACCTAATGTCAGGTCTTCTCCCTGACGTTTTCCATTAGAGTGGAACGTCTTTAAGCCGAGAGGCACATCAATGTTAAACGTCAGGCGGGTACATTTTACATTCCCTTAAACTACGACGCAACATATTTGAGCGCCGGGTTGTCTTCAGCCTCGACTTCACGCAGGTTGGCGACCGAGAGCGCCCCGTGCTGATACAGGTACTCGATGTGCGCGCCGGCTTCCTCAAGCGCGAGCAAGATGTTGTAGCCGTGCTTGTCCGGATACATCGTTTGTGTGATCTGATTGATCGTGACCGGTTCGCCTGCATCGCGCACGATGTCCAGCACGCGGTTCAGCTTGCGGTCGTGGCTGGCGAGGATGTCCGCGATGCGCTCAGGCAGGTTGTAGATCGGGTCTTCGTGCCCGCCGAGCGCGACACGGATCCCGTCCAATTTGGCGACCTTGCGCAGCGCCTCGCGGTAGTGGCCGAGGCCGGTGTAGTGCGTGATGCTCTCCGGCGCTTGATGCGGGGTGGTGTGGCTCAACACATGGTCGGCGCTGATGAGGATGTCGCCGATGCGGATGCACACCTGACCGGGGCAGTGGCCGGGGGCGTGGATGAACGACATGCCGTCGATCGGCTCATCTTCGTCAAGATGGAAGGCGACCGGCACCGACCGGACATGCCGCTTGGCGAACCCGTACATCTCGATCAGGCTTTGGCGTGCTTCCGGCTCGATGCCGGCGCGTTCGAGGTACACGCGCAAATCCTTCGTGGCGATCACAACGCGCTCTTCGTAATTGGTCAGTACGCGCCGATCCAATTCGTGCACGCCCACGGCCGCGTCGGCCAGCTCGGCGATGTTGGCGACGCCGCCGAAATGGTCGATATGTCCGTGTGTGATGAAGATACGCTCGATGTCCGGCAGCGCAAACGGCACGCGGAACTCATCCGCGATAGCGTTCAAGCCGTCGATCAGGTGCTTGTCGCTGTCGGGAAATCCGCTTCCACAGTCGATCAATGTTGGCGCGCCTTGGCCCAGCAAAAGATAGCTGTAGGCGATGAAGCCGTTGGGGAACACGACCATCGGGATGCGAAACAATTCGGCGTCGGTGTCGGCCGTGAAACGTTCAAGCGCGGGTAAGGCGGTCATTGGGAGATCCCCGGCATAGCAATGGGTAAACGAAGACTCTCAAGACTCTAATTTAGCGCCGGGAAAGCGGCTAGCGCCAATTCGTGCAACTCGCACAAAAGCGGGCCTCTTCGCTTGACGGTGTTTGTAGCGGAGGGTACAGTCTGATTGGTCACTAAGGGCGACACGGTATTGTTTTGCGCCGTATTTCCTGGGTGGCATTCAGATTGGAATAAGTGAGGAGAGTTCGTATTATGGTACGCAAATCACTAGGTTTGCTCCTCGTATTGGCGGTCGTGATGTCGCTTGGCGTCGCGTCGGTCAGCGCGCAGGACACGGCGATGGAATGCCCGGAAGGTGACGCGGACGTTGTGATCGCCGCGGGCGCCGTCGGTATCGAGTTCGAGGTGGTGCAGGCGCAGGCGGATCGTTTCATGGCGATGTGCCCGAACGTCAGCATTTCGCTGTTGGAGACCCCGGATCTGGCGACTGATCGCCTCGGCCTGTACCAGCAGTACTGGGAAGCGCAGACCCCGGACGTCGACATCTATCAGGTGGACGTGATCTGGGCCGGTATCATCGCCCCGCACGTCGTTGATCTGCTCGAGTACGTGCCGGAAGGCTACCTTGACCAGTTCTTCCCGGCCATGGTCGCCGGCCAGAACATCGGCGGCGTGCAGGTCGCGATCCCGTGGTTCACCGACGCGGCCGGTCTGTACTATCGCACCGATCTGCTTGAGAAGTACGGCCTCGAAGTTCCGACCACATGGGATGAACTGACGGCGGCCGCGCAGACTATTCAGGATGGCGAGCGTGCAGCGGGTAACGCGGACTTCGCAGGGTACGTATGGCAGGGCAACGCCTACGAAGGCCTGACCTGTGACGCGCACGAGTGGCTCGTCAGCGAGACCGGCGAAACCTTCATCTCGCCTGAGGGCGAAGTCAACGTCAACAACGACGCGTTCGTTGCGGCGCTGGAGCGCGCGGCCGGTTGGGTCGGCGGCATCAGCCCCGAGGGCGTGACGACCTACGGTGAAGAGGAAAGCCGTGCCGTGTGGCAGGCGGGCAACGCCGCCTTCATGCGCAACTGGCCGTATGCTTACGGTCTGGGCAATGGTGAAGACAGCGCCGTCGCCGGCTTGTTCGACTATGCCCCGCTGCCGGTCGGCGCGAACGGCACGCCGGCGGCATGCCTCGGCGGTTGGCAGCTCGCAGTCAGCAAGTACAGCGATAACCCCGCCGCGGCCGCCGCGGTTGCGATCTTCATGGCCTCCTATGACGAGCAGAAGATCCGCGCGCTCAGCCCGCAGGGCGCCAACCCGACGATCCCGGCCCTGTACGAGGATCCGGAACTGATCGACGCCAACCCGCTGTTCAGCCGCATGGGCCCCATCTTGGCGAGCGCCTACCCGCGTCCGTCGGGCTTCACCGCTGCGCGTTACAACGACGCATCGACCCTGTTCTTCAGCGCTGTTCACAGCGTCCTGACAGGCACGACCGATGCGAAGACGGCGGTGGAAGACCTCGAACTTGACCTGCAAGATCTGGTTGACGAGATCAAGGCCAGCATGTAGTTCGGACTGCTCGCGCATGCTGCACAAGGCGGCCTGCGCCTGCAATCTAGTCTCTGCAGGGGAGGGCATCGCTCGATGCCCTCCCCTGTCTGTTTGATGGAAACGAGGGGTTTATGGATTATTCATCGACAGCCCGAGCCAGAACCAGTATAAGCACCCAGGTTTATTTGATCGCCGGCCTGATGCTCCTGCTCGGTGTTGGCGCGCTGTGGTTGTTCGTCACGGGGATCACGGATGCGCTGATGCACCGCGCCGCCGGTGCGGATTTTGGCGCTGTGCTGCTGCGCTATCTCCATGTCAACGGTATCATTCTTCCCCTCATCGAGTTGGGCCTCGGCCTATACCTAATCCGTTTGGCAGCGCGTTTCCTGCGCCGTGATCTACGCGCCGCGATGTGGGTGCGGCAGCTTCTGCTTTGGGGGGTCGTGGCCTCCACGGTGTTCGTGGTGCAGGCCCTTGGCAGCGCGCTTGCGACCCAGATGGCGGCCACCGAAGCGTACATGATCCCGGTCATCGGCGTGATCCTCGCGCTGACCCTGACGTACGCCTATTTGTGGATCGGCAGCAATATCGAGAAGTTCGAGGGCCAAGAGACGCTTGCGGAGTCCAGCGCGCGCTTCGCTTGGAACCTGCTCGTCCCGACCCTGCTGGTGCTGGTCTTTGTGGCGCTGCGGCCGCTGGAAAAGACGTTCATCGCCAGCCTCACCGATCAACGGTTTGCGGCAGGCGCAGACGCCGAGGTGAACTTCGTCGGATTTGATAACTACGCAAAACTCTTGGGCGTGCGCTGGGATCTCGTTCAGTGTACGACCGACGACACCGGCGCATGCGCGGTGGACGAGTCCGGCGCGACCGTCTTCCCGCGTGCGCGTGATGTGCTGGACGAGACCTACCGCGATCTGCGCTACCGCGAAATCTCGACGTGGCTGACGCTTGGCGGAACAAAGCTGATCTTCAGCGCGCGCGACACGAACTTCATCGGATCGATCGGCAACACGCTGATGTTCACGGTTGTCTCGGTGACGATCGAGCTGATCCTCGGCATCTTCATCGCCATGGTGATCAACTCGAAGTTCCCCGGCCGCGGCCTGATGCGCGCGGCGATGCTCGTGCCGTGGGCGATCCCGACGGTGGTGTCAGCGAAGCTGTGGACGGTGATCCTGCGCGACAATTCGTCCGGCATTTTGAACGCCGGAATCAACCTGATACAGCGCACGCTCGGTCTTCCGGAAGAATCGATAGCGTGGTTGGCGCGGCCCGAAACGCAGATCATCGCGATGATCGCTATCGACGTGTGGAAGACCACGCCGTTCATGGCGTTGATCTTGCTCGCCGGCCTACAAACCATCCCGGCCGACATCTACGAGGCGGCCGATGTCGACGGCGCCAATCGAATCACGCAGTTCCTGCGGCTGACGATCCCGCTGCTGCGGCCGACCATCGCCGTCGCGCTGGTGTTCCGCACGCTCGATGCGGTCAGGGTATTCGACGTGTTCCAAGTCGTCCTCGCGCAAAAGCAGTACTCGATGGCGACGTACAACTATTACACGCTCACGAATAGTCAGCAGTTAGGCTATGCCTCAGCCGTCGGGGTGGTGATCTTCGTCATCATCCTGCTCTTTACCGTCGCGTATGTTCGGATTTTGGGGGTGAGTGCAGAATGACCACTATGACCGCTGCTCAGTCCCCGGCTTCAGGCGCGCAGCATCCCGGTCAGGGGTGGCGTGTCGCCCGCCGTGTCGGCTTCTGGTTCATCATCGTCCTGATCCTGTTCTATACGCTGTTCCCGTTCTACTGGGCGTTCAACACGTCGCTGAAGAACGAGAACGAAGTGTTCGCCACAGCCTATCTGTTCTCTCAGAACCCGTCGCTGCGCAACTACGAGCTGGTGTTCCAGAACGAACGGTTCGTGCGCGGCCTGTTCAACTCGACGCTGGTGGCAGGCGGCAGCACCATCCTTGCGCTCGGCGTCGGCTCGTTCGCCGCGTATGCGTTGGGCCGTCTAAAGTTTCGCGGCCGTCTGCTGATGCTGTACGCCGTGCTGGCGATGACGATGTTCCCGCAGATTTCGATCCTGTCGGGTTTGTTCAGTATCGTGCGCGACCTCGGCTTGTTCGGCTCGTTAAGCTCGCTGGTCGTGACGTATCCCCTGATTACGCTGCCGTTCACGGTTTGGACGTTGACGACCTTCTTCAAGGGGCTGCCGTCCGAGCTTGAACAGGCGGCGTTGGTGGACGGCGCTACCGGCTTCCAGACGTTCTACTTGATCCTACTGCCGCTGACCGCGCCGGCGCTCGTCACGACTGGCCTGCTCTCGTTCATCAGCGCGTGGAATGAATACCTGTTCGCGCTGACGTTCACGACGATCAACCCATCGGCCCAGACGGTGCCGGTGGCGATTGCGTTGTTCAGCGGGCAGGTGCAGCGCCAAGACCCGATCGCTGAGGTCATGGCGGCATCCGTGATCGTGACGATCCCGCTGATCCTGCTCGTGCTGTACTTCCAGCGCCGCATCGTGGAAGGTCTGACGGCGGGCGCCGTCAAGGGCTAGACGCCGAGTTTTCGCCGTATCATCGTGCAGGCCCCCAGAGATTGGGGGCCTTTTTGATTCTTATCCGCAGTATCTTTGACCAGAATGACAATTTTGGTCAAACGGTCAAGAGGGGATGAGTTGAGTGACGAACGACGTGTACGAATCTTGAACGCGACCCGTGAGCTGCTGCTTCACTATGGGTACGACAAGACCACCGTGAGCGACATCGCGCAGGCGGCCGGGGTCAGCAAGGGCGCGATCTACCTGCACTATCCGAGTAAGGATGCGTTGGTTGAGGCGCTGCTCTGGCATGATGCCGACCGCGCGCAGCAGGAAATCGCACGTAGGCTCCAAGCTGATCCCAACGGCGGGTCGTTCACCAGCCTGTACGTCCACGGGCTGCGGGTGGCGATGGAGATGCCGCTGCTGCGCGCCATCTATGGCAACCGGCAGCGCGTCTTCGGCGACGTGTTCAAACGCTTGGCGCCGAACTTCAGCAATCAGGCTATCCGCGCTGCGGTCATCGAATTCATCCGCAAGTATCAGGCGTTGGGCTTGATCCGTGCGGACATCGACGCCAAGGTCGTGGCCTACATGCTGGCCTACATGCGCTACGGCCTCTTGACCATCGAAGACGTCATTCCGTCGGATGAAGCGCCGCCTCTCGACGCGGTGCTCGACCTGCTTGTCGACGTGCTTGATCGGGGGTTCGCAGCAGCTGGCGGCGACACCGCTGCCGGCAGGTCAGCGTACATCGCATACGCCGAGAATGCGATCAACACGGTGCGGTCGCAGTGGGAGTCCACGAAAGTGGAGGAAGAGGAAGACCATGAATAGCAACCATCGTTCGACAGAGACCGGCACACCGGTGATTCAGGCGCACGGGTTGACGAAGGCATACGGCCGGGGCGGCCCGCTGGCGCTCAACCGGCTGAACCTCGACGTTTATCAGGGCGAGATCTTCGGCTACCTCGGGCCGAACGGCGCAGGCAAGTCGACGACGATTCGCATCTTGATGGATCTGATCCGCCCGACCAGCGGCACGGCGACCTTGTTCGGTCAAGATGTGCGCGAGCACGCCGTCGAGATTCACAGGCGTATCGGCTTCATGCCGGGTGAGTTGAACCTGTGGCCGGGGCGAACGGGCCGTGACATCGTGGTGTACTTCAGCAAGGTGCGCGGCGGTGTCAATCCGAACGTAATCAAACAGATCACGGAACGCCTGAGCCTCGATCTGTCGATGCGCGTCCGCGAGTATTCCAGCGGCAACAAGCGCAAGCTGGGCCTGCTGCTGGCGACCATGCACGAGCCTGAACTGCTAATCCTCGACGAGCCGACAAGTGGGCTTGATCCGCTGATGCAGCAGACCTTCAACGACATGATGCTTGAGATGCGCGCGGCAGGCCACACCGTGTTCTTGTCGTCGCATGTTCTCAGCGAGGTGCAGACGATTTGCGACCGCGTGGCGATCTTGCGCGGCGGCGTGCTGCAAGCCGTCGAATCGGTCGAAAAGCTGACGCACGCCGACTTCCAGTGGGTGACGATCACCTTCCGCGAGCCGGTCAGCCCGTCGCACTTCGAGGGCAAAAACGGAATCACCAACGTGACCGCCGACGGGACGACCCTTAAGATGCGCGTCGCCGGGGACTTCGACGCAGTGATTCGCGCTATCGGCAGCGATTACGTCGTGAACATGAAAGTTCACGAGCCGACGCTGGAGGAGATCTTCCTCGCATACTACGGCGAGAAGCCGGTCACGCATCTCGCCGTGGCGTCATAGGAGGTGCGCTGATGAGAGGGGTTGTGTTTCAGCATACGCTCCGGCGCGGGCTGCGTCCGGCGCTGATCTGGGGCGTGGTGACGGCCTTCTTCGCCAACTACGTTCTATTCATCACGCCGAACATGGAGGGGTTACAGGGATTTGTCGCCGTGTTCGAGGCGATGCCCAAAGTTCTCTTGCAAGCGTTCGGCCTAACGGATGTTCGTGTGTTGGCGACGCCGGAAGGGTTCGTCGGGCTGGCGTACTTCACCTATGCCGCTATCGTGATGGCGATCTATGCCGTCAGCGCCGGCATGAGCATCACCGCTAATGACGAGGAGAACGGCATCATGAATATGGTGCTGGCCCTCCCGGTGTCGCGGTGGTCGATTGTGATCGAGAAAGCGTTGGCGCAGACGCTGCTCGCCATGCTGGTTTGCGGCATCGGCTTTGCCGGTTTTGCGATGGGTACGCGCTTCAACCCGGTGGTGTCCGGCCTCGATCTAGGGCGCTCGGCTGAGGTGTTTGCCGCGCTGTGGACGTTGATCCTCGCCGTCATGGGCATCACGATCATCTGCGGCGTGATCATCCGCCGACGCGGGGCCGCGGTGGCGGCTGTGACGGGTTATCTCGTCGTGAGCTACATCGCCTTCACGCTTGGTTCGCTGGCCGGAGACACGGTTGGCCCGATCTTGGAACGGTTGTCGGTGTTCTCGTATTTCGACGGCGGCGAGATCCTCCGCCACGGGCTGGACGTCATCGCGCCGCTGATGATGGCGGTCGTTGGCGCGGTCTTGATCGGGTGCGCGGCGCGGCTGTATGAACGGCGCGACATCAGCGGATAGGGGATAACAACAATGCGTGGATCAACGTTTATCGAAACACTTCGCCGTGCATGGCGTTCGACGATCATGTGGTCGGCGGGATTCGGCGCCTACGGCTTGGTGGTCGTCGCGGTGCTGCCCGACCCCGAAGGTATGAAGAAGATGGCGGAAGCGCTCACCGCGGTGCCAGCTTTCGTCTGGCAGATGGTGGGCGTGCAGGATGTCTCGGTGCTGGCGACGACGGGCGGGTTCATCGCTTTCCGCTACTTCTTGACGGCATCGGTGCTGCTGGCGGTATGGGCGGTGCTGACCGGCATGAATATCACGCTGAACGACGAGTCCGCCGGGATCTCGAACATGGTGTTCAGCCTTCCGATCTCGCGCATGCGGGTTCAGCTTGAGAAATTCGCGGCCTATCTCATCCCATGTGCAATCATCCCGTTGAGCGGCGTTGTCGGCTTGATGGCCGGTATGGCCCTGAACCCTCATGCCGCCACGGATTTGCCGCCGCTTGTGTTCTCTGCGCTGGCGCTGGTTTCGGTTGGAATGCTGATTATGTGCTTCACGGCGCTGATCGCGGTGATCCTGCCGCGTAAGGCGTGGGTTGCAAGTATCGCGGGCGGGTTCGTCGCGGTGAGCTTTCTCTTCAACTCGGTCGGCGGCATGCTGCGATCCGACCTCGGCACAGCGATGCAGCAGTTCTCGGTGTTTCACCATTCGGACGCGAGCCGTGTGCTGTTGAACGGGTTTCCACTGGTCGCCGTGATCGTGATGCTGATCGTCGCGGGCGCACTGATGGCCGCGAGCACACGGCTGTTCATGAACCGTGACTTGGCCGGATAACGCACGGAGAATCGTTAGAATCGGGTTGCTCAGCAGACACAGCCCCGGGGGTTTGCAAGGACTTTCGGGGCATTTTGTTTGTGCGAAGTGCCGCAAGGCGGTTGCAAGTGTTCTGAAAACTGTTACGATTTACTCTGCGCTGACACTCTCAAACATTTGCGCATTTCTAGGAGGAAGTATGAAGCGATTTGCGACGATCGTAACGCTGCTGCTGCTGCTGTCACTTGCCTTAACGGCATGTGCGACCGGCACCGAGGAGGCTGGCACCGCGACACAGTCGGCCATTCTGGCGACCGCCAACGCGCAGGCAACTGAGGCCGCAGCGGCGCAAGCGGAGCAGCTGGCAACCGCAGACGCGGTGACGGCCGAAGCTGCGCAGGCCTTGGCGGACGCGCAGGCGACCGCCGATGCGGCAGCGACCACCGCGGCTGAAATGCCGACGGACGTGCCGACCGTTGTCCCGCCCACCGAAGAACCCACGGAAGTTCCGACCGAGGAACCCACCGAGGAACCGACGGAAGCCCCGACCGAGGAACCCACCGAGGAGCCGACGGAAGCCCCGACTGAAGAACCGGCGGCAGCTCCGACCGACGCGCCCACCGACGCGCCGACGGTAGACCCGGCGATTGCCCAGTCGACCACCGAGGCCCGTCAGGCGCGCGCGACACAGCGTGCCGAGGCGGCGGCGGCGTCGACTGAGGCTGCTCAGCCGACTGAAGAACCCACGGCCGAACCGACCGAAGAACCGACGGCGGCTGAAGAACCGACGGCCGAACCGACTGAGGAACCCGCCGCTGAACCCACGGAAGAAGCTTCAACCGGCGCACCCTCACTGTTTGCTTGGTCACGGATCTGGGCCGCGTCAACGACGGGACGTTTAACACCTACGCGTATGAGGGTATGCTGCGCGCTGAGGCTGACCTCGGCCTTACGACGAGCTACGTCGAAACGCAGTCGCAGACCGACTACGAAGCCAACATCAACACCTGCCTTGACGAAGGGTTTGACATCATCGTCACGGTCGGTTTCTTGATCTACGACGCGACGATCGCGGCGGCCAAAGCCAACCCCGATGTGTACTTCATCGGTGTCGATCAGTTCCCGGCGGAGACGGCCCCGAACTTCGTCGGCATCCAGTTCCGCGAAGATCAGGCGGGGTATCTCGCCGGCGTCATGGCCGCGCTGATGAGCGAAAGCGGCAAGGTCGGCGGCGTGTACGGCATCGACATCCCGCCGGTGCGTAAGTTCCGCAACGGGTTTGAGCAGGGCGCCAAGTCGGTCAACCCCGACATCGAGCTGTTCGGCGTGTACATCCCCGACTTCCTCGCCCCGCAGTTGGGCGCTGAAGCGGCGGACGCGATGGTCAGCGAAGAAGGTGTCGATGTGGTGTTTGGCGCGGGCGGCCCGACCGGTTCGGGCGGCATTGTGCACGCCGCCGAGATTGGCGCATGGGTCATCGGCGTCGATCAGGACGAGTACATCACAACCTTCGGCAACGGTGAGGCCCCCGGCGCGGACAAGATCATCACCAGCGCCGTGAAGCGTGTCGATCAGGGCGTATACGACATGATCAGCGTGCTGGTCAATGGCGGAAGCTTCCCGGAAGGTTCGCTGTATCTGATGGACGCCTCGATCAACGGTGTCGGCTTCGCGCCCGCCCATGATGCCGCGGTGCCGGAAGACGTGACCGCTCAGGTGCAGGCTGTCCTCGACGGCATGGCCGCGGGCGAGATCGAGACCGGCGTCGACCCCGTCACCGGCGACCTGCTGAATGCGGCTCCGGTTGAGGAAGCCACGGAGGAGACCCCAGCGGAAGCCACCGAGGCCCCTGCTGAAGAAGCGACGGCTGAACCGACCGAAGAAGCAGCGGCTGAACCGACCGAAGAAGCAGCGGCTGAACCCACTGCGGCGCCCGAAGTCGTTACGACGGCGTCGACCGTGTGCTTGGTCACGGATCTGGGCCGCGTCAACGACGGGACGTTTAACACCTACGCGTATGAGGGTATGCTGCGCGCTGAGGCTGATCTCGGCCTTACGACGAGCTACGTCGAAACGCAGTCGCAGACCGACTACGAAGCCAACATCAATACCTGCCTCAACGAAGGATTTGACATCATCGTCACGGTCGGCTTCTTGATCTACGACGCGACGATCGCGGCGGCCAAAGCCAACCCCGACGTGTACTTTATCGGTGTCGATCAGTTCCCGGCAGAGGCAGTTCCGAACTTCGTCGGCATCCAGTTCCGCGAGGATCAGGCGGGGTATCTCGCCGGCGTCATGGCCGCGCTGATGAGCGAAAGCGGCAAGGTCGGCGGCGTGTATGGCATCGACATCCCGCCGGTGCGCAAGTTCCGCAACGGGTTTGAGCAGGGCGCCAAGTCGGTCAACCCCGACATCGAGCTGTTCGGCGTGTACATCCCCGACTTCCTCGCCCCGCAGTTGGGCGCTGAAGCGGCGGACGCGATGGTCGGTGAGGAAGGTGTTGACGTGATCTTCGGCGCGGGCGGCCCGACCGGTTCGGGCGGCATCGTGCAAGCCGCGGCGCTTGGCGCATGGGTCATCGGTGTCGATCAGGACGAGTACATCACGACCTTCGGCAACGGTGAGGCCCCCGGCGCGGACAAGATCATCACCAGTGCCATGAAGCGTGTCGATCAGGGCGTGTACGACATGATCGCTGCGGTGGTCAACGGCGACGGCTTCCCGGAGGGTTCGCTGTATCTGATGGACGCCTCGATCAACGGTGTCGGCTTCGCGCCCGCCCATGATGCCGTGGTGCCGGAGGACGTGACCGCGCAGGTGCAGGCTGTCCTCGACGGCATGGCCGCGGGCGAGATCGAGACCGGCGTCGACCCGGTCACTGGCGACCTGCTGGAGGCGACCGAGTAAGCCGGAACCTGCTAGCAGCACCCCGTAATTCGGGCTAAACTATGGCGAGCTTATGTCTGTGTAACATAAGCTCGCTGTTTATTTGTGGGCTGGGGTCTGTGGAGGACTTCATGAAAACTCGCTTGTTTGCGTTACTGTTGGTAGCTGCACTGCTGCTGACCGGCTTGAGCACGGTCAGCGTAGCGCAAGACGAAATTACATCAGTGTGTTTGGTGACGGATATCGGCCGCGTCAACGACGGGACGTTCAACCAGTTCGCGTACGAAGGTCTGATGCGGGCTGTGGCGGACTTTGGCCTTGACTCGCGCTATATCGAAACACAGGCCCAGACGGACTATGAGGCCAACCTTCAGACGTGCGTCGACGAAGGCTTCGATGTCGTCGTGGTCGTCGGATTTCTGATCTACGATGCGACGGTCGCCGCAGCGAAGGCCAACCCCGACGTGTACTTCATCGGCATCGACCAGTTCCCGGCCGAAGTGCTGCCCAACTACGTCGGCGTGCAGTACCGCGAAGATCAGGCGGGTTTCTTGGCCGGCACAATGGCCGCGCTGATGACTGAAACGGGCAAGGTCGGCGGTGTGTATGGCATGGACATCCCGCCCGTGCGCAAGTTCCGCAATGGGTTTGAGCAGGGCGCGCGCTACATCAACCCGGATATCGAGCTGTTCGGCGTATACATCCCCGACTTCCAAGCCCCGCAGTTGGGCGCTGAGGCGGCGGACGCGTTCGTCAGTGAACAGGGCGTCGACGTAGTGTTCGGCGCGGGCGGCCCGACCGGCAGCGGCGGCATCGTTCACGCGGCTGAACTGGGCGCGTGGGTGATCGGCGTCGATCAGGACGAGTACGGCACGACGTTCGGCAACGGCGAAGCGCCCGGCTCAGATAAGATCATCAGCAGCGCAGTCAAGCGGGTGGATCAGGGCGTGTACGATATGATCGAAGCGCTGGCGCTGGGCGAAAGCCTCCCCGAAGGCTCGCTGTATCTGATGGACGCCTCGGTCAACGGCGTCGGCTTTGCGCCCGCGCATGACGCCGCCGTGCCGGAGGACGTGACCGCGCAGGTGCAGGCGATCCTCGACGGGATGGCCGCGGGCGAGATCGAGACCGGTGTCGATCCAGTCACCGGCGATCTGCTCGGAGGGTAGGGATCAAGGAACACGGGGATGCGGGGGCTAGAGGACATTCTCGGTCTGGCCTCCGACCACATCCCCGCTTCCAGTTCAAGATGTGCGACAAAAGAGGGGAGGGGCCATTCACGGCTTCTCCCCTCGCTTGTTTTCACGATGTCCTGGGGGCTTGGGCGGTGTGGGATCACCGACCCTTTTCCCCGTGTGGTGTTCTCCTTACTTCGCGTACTCTACATGCCGCGATTCGCGGATCACGTGCACCTTGATCATGCCGGGGTACTGCATGGTGTCTTCGATCTGCTTGGCGATGTCACGCGCGAGCTGCACCGCGCCGAGTTCGTCGACCTGCTCAGGCTTGACCAGAATACGAACCTCGCGGCCGGCCTGCAGCGCGTAGCTGGTGTCGACGCCGGGGAAGCTCTTGGCGATGTCTTCAAGCGTCTTGACGCGCTTAATGTAGCTGTCGACGTTCTCGCGCCGGGCGCCGGGCCGGGCGCCGCTGATGGCGTCGGCGGCCTCGACAATGTAGGCCTCGACGCATTCCTGCTCGACTTCGTGATGGTGGCTGGCGATACAGTTGACCACCTTGGCGTTGACGCCGTAACGTTTGCAGAACTCGGCGCCGATCATGGCGTGCGTGCCCTCAACCTCATGGTCGATGGCCTTGCCGAGATCATGAAGCAGGCCGCCGGCCTTCGCAATCTCGACGTTGGCGCCCAGCTCGGCCGCGATCATGCCGGCGATGTGCGAGGTCTCAATGGAGTGTCCGTGCATGTTCTGCCCATAGCTGAAGCGGAACTTGAGCCGGCCCAGCAGCTTGATGATCTCCGGGTGCAGGCCGGGCACGCCCGCTTCATACGCCGCGCGCTCACCCTCTTCACGGATGATGAGGTCGACTTCGTTGCGCGCGTCTTCGAGCAGCTTCTCGATACGCGCCGGGTGGATTCGGCCGTCCACCACCAGCTTGGACAGGGCGCGCCGCGCGACCTCGCGCCGGATCGGGTCGAAGCTGCTGATGGTCACAGCTTCCGGCGTATCGTCCACGACGACGTCCACGCCGGCCAGCATCTCGAAGGCGCGGATGTTACGGCCCGCGCGCCCGATGATACGGCCCTTCATGTCGTCGCCCGGCAGCGGCACAACGCTCACCGCGGTCTCGCTGATATGTTCGCTGGCGAGACGCTGCACCGCCAATGAGATCACGTCGCGGGCGCGTGTATCCGCCTCGACTTTGGCTTCAGCCTCGACCTGTCGGATGATGCGCGCCATGTCGTTGCGCGCGTCCTGCTCGGCTCGCGCCAAGACCTGCTGCCGCGCTTCGTCGAGGGTCATCTCGCTGATTCGCTGAAGCGCCTCAATTTTCTCTTGCTCAACCTTCTTAAGCTCGTTTTCGCGCCGGTCGAGGTTGCTCTGCCGCTTGTTCAGGTTCTGATCCTGTTTTTCGAGGCGTTCCAGCCGTTGATCGAGGTCTGATCTGCGGCGGGCGAGCCGTTCTTCTTCGGCATCGAGGTCGCGGCGGCGGCGGTTGATGGTCGTCTCCGTCTCGTCCAACAGGCTTTTGCTGCGATGTTCGCTGTCTTTGAGGATCGCCTCAGCTTGCGCTTTGGCCTCCAGCCGGGTCTTCTCCGCTTCCGCCTGAGCGAGCTGTATGACAGCTGTGCCGGCCGCGCGCTGTTGGCGGGAGTAGTAGTAGACCCCGCCCACCGCGCCGGCGACTGCGGCGGCGATGATAAGGGCTATTGCCAGTATGGGTTCCATCTTTAGTGTCCATTCTTAGGGTTCGTGCTCGGTGTCGTCATCCTCGCCTGCGAAGAACGTGTCGTCATCAGCCTCGACGTCTTGGAACAACTCGTCGAGCGCGGCGCGGACGTCTTCAAAAGCGAAGCCGCGACGGGCAAGGGTCGTGCTGAGTTTCTGCCACGCTGTACGGCGATGAGTACCGCGCATCCGTCGCAGCAGTGGTTCGGCGGCTTGACGCGCGCCATGTTGATCGTTCAGATCGGCGAGCGCGTGTTGAATCACGGCGTCGCTGATCCCTTTCTGGCGTAGTTCGAAGCGCAGGGCAGATGAGCCGAGCGGCTTGAACTGGATACGGTTCTCGACCCAATACTGCGCGAACGCCGTATCGTCGAGGTATCCCATTCGCTCAAGGCGTTCGATCGCGGCGTCGATAATGCCGGCGTCGAACTCCTTGTCTTTGAGATTCCGGCGTACTTCGGATACGCTGCGCGGACGATGCCCGAGAAACCGGGCAGCGCTGTCAACCGCCCGCACGACAGCATCCTCACCGCGCATCGCGGCGATTTCACTGTCACTGAGCGATTGGCCCGTGCGCAAAGAAGCGGCATCAACGATGTTCAGACTGAAGGCGTACGACCCGTCCAAATAAATGTTGACCCGTTCCTTGTTGCGTTTTTGAACCTCAACAGCGGTGACGACCGGCACCGGAAGGCTCCTGAATCCAAGACACCGCGATTGCGGCCGCAATCACGGCTGAAATGTTCCGGCCAACTGCCTAGGCGGTCAGAAGATAGGCTGCATCATCGTCATAATGGGACGTGTGCAGCATGCTGAAGACACTTCTTATCCGCCCAAGCCGGGCGGGTTCTGTCAACCGTTTTGCGACCATAGCCTGCGATCAGTAACGCCGCAGGATGGCCCCGATAATAGCTATTTAAGCGTCATTTCGCAAGCAGTCAACCGCGCCGGTTGCCCGGTTTCGGAAACACGTATTGTCGTCTAATGATCTCAGCCTATACTTCTGGCGCCGATGTATTGTGGCAGGACATACTGCGTGGCCCGATGTACTGTCCGCACACTTGTACCCACAGCTCTTTTTGCTTTTGCCCTGTGGTCAGCCGGATGTACTGGCGTTCAGGCCCGTGTGCCTCCAGCCGATGTGATCATTGTGCTCGGTTCGGGGCTGGAGGATGATGGATCGGCCGGAACTGCGCTTCAACGCCGAACCCGCCGCGCGGCCGAGGCGTTCCGCATTGGCTTGGCTGACCGCGTGATGTGTACCGGCGGCAGGACGGGATCGGCGCAGCGTACCGAAGCCGATGCCTGCCGCGAGATCCTCGTCTCGGAGGGCGTTCCACCAGATGTGATTATCGTGGAGGACGCCAGCCGCACCACCGGAGAGAATGCCGTGTACGCGCGCGCCTTGATGGACGCACAGGGCTTGCGATCAGCGATCCTCGTGACGGATCGCCTTCACATGCTGCGCGCGTCCCTGATCTTCTCTGAACTGGGCATTCCACACGCGCAGCTGCCGGTATCGCGCCGGCCCTTTAACCCGTCAGCCTACAGCGCCGCGCTCCGCCGCGAGATAACCGCGCTCCAATGGTACTTCATCAGGCGTGCGTTGGGGCTGTCTCCGGTGG
Organism: Chloroflexi bacterium OLB13; assembly: GCA_001567485.1. Lineage (GTDB taxonomy): Bacteria > Chloroflexota > Anaerolineae > Aggregatilineales > Phototrophicaceae > Flexicrinis. Next base: position 64,587 of record JZRA01000142.1, on the reverse strand, counting down.
CGCATCCTTTCGGCTAACCGGAGACGGCGCACAGATGGTCAAACGCGCGTGAGGCGTCAGGCAGCGCGCTGGCCCGTGGATCACGCGTCCCCTATAATGCCCGCAGGTGAAGTGGAGCATCGAGTTCATTTGCTGAGGCGATTCAGAATCCGCCGGCGACGGCTCTTTGTCGGAATGCTGGCTGTCGTCGGACTGTGGGGGGCGTTGTGCGCAGGCATCGTCGGCGCGGCGCTCGCCGTGGGCGACCAGAACAACGCCGAGCCGTCGGACGTCATCATCGTGTTGGGCGCTGGGCTGCGTCGTGACGGACATCCGGGCGATGCGCTGTGGCGGCGTTCGCTCATTGCTGCGAAGGCGTATCGGGAAGGATACGCGCCGGTCATCATCTGCACGGGTGGCGTCAGCGAGAATCAGACCCGCAGCGAGGCGCAGGGATGCCGCGACATCCTGCTGGGCGAAGGCGTCCCGGATGCGGCGATTGTCTTAGAGGAACACAGCCGGAGCACGGAGCAGAACGCGATCAACACCAAGGCGATTATGGCGGCACGGGGATGGCGGCGCGCCGTTATCGTAACCGACAGCTATCACATGCTGCGGGCAGGGTGGATCTTCAGCGGCGAGGGCATTGAACACACACGGTATCCGGTGCCGCGCAATCGCGTGCGGGTACAATGGACGGCGATCTCGCTGATGCACGAGCTGGCCGCGATCCACTGGCATGTGGTCAAGGGACTGCTCGGCCTTCAGGTCACGGATTTTCCGAACTAGGAGTTCGTATGCGGGCATTGGTCACCGGAGGCACCGGATTTGTCGGCTCGCACGTGGCACGCGCGCTCGCCGATGCGGGTCACAGCGTGCATGTGCTGATGCGCAAAAGTTCCAAGACCGTCGCGCTCGCTGGCGTCGATTACGAGCCGGCCTATGGCGATGTGGTTGAACCGGACGCCCTGCGCGCCGCGATGGACGGGTGCGATTGGGTGTTTCATGTCGCGGCGGTCGCCGACTATTGGCGCGCCGATCCCGGCCGGATGATGCGGATCAACGTGGATGGCACGGCCAATGTGTTATCCGCGGCGCGGGATGCCGGCGTGAAGCGGGTCGTATTCACCAGCAGCGCGGCGGCTGTCGGCCTGCTGGACGACCGGCCATCCGACGAATCGGTGCCGTTCAATCTACCGCCGGAACAATTTCCCTACGGGTACTCCAAAGTGCTCGCCGAACGGGTAGTGAGTGAAGCGGTGCGCGCCGGCCAAGAGGTCGTCACCGTCAACCCGGTTGTGGTCATGGGGCCGGGTGACCTCAATCAGATCAGTGGAAGCATGGTGATCGAGACGAAACAGCGCGGCCGGTGGATGCCTGTGCCGTCGGGCGGAGCGAGCTATGTCGACGTGCGCGATGTGGCCCGCTGGCAGATTCGCGCCGCCGAGGATGGGACGCCGGGCGAACGGTATCTGCTCGGCACGGCGAACTTCACGCATCGCGAATGGTTCGGCCTGATTGCAGATGTCGTGGGTGTGCCGCGGTCGATCGTCCCGGTGCCGCGGCTCGTCAGCCCGCTGGTGGCCGGCGCGGTCGCGTTAGGCCGTCGCATCGGACTTGATCTTCCGCTGGATGCCAATCAGGTGCGGTTGAGCGCGCGCGGGGTGTACTTCCGTTATGAGAAGGCGTGGCAGGCGTTCGGAGCGCCTCAAATCGACATGCGGCAGAGTCTGATCGATACCGCGGCGTGGTACGAGGCGCAGGGCCTGCTGGTATGAGGCCGGTTGCCCTTGACCATGCGTAGGGGATTGCGCTACACTACAATGACTAGGGGCAATTAGCTCAATTGGCAGAGCGTCTCGTTGACGTCGAGAAGGTCATAGGTTCGAGTCCTATATTGCCCACAATGAACAGGTGGCGGAAACGCCGCCTGTTTTGCTTTCCGTCCTCTGCGCCGCAATCTCCGCGCTGCCACAGATCAGCGCTTGCCCGGTTTGGCACGGTGGCCGCGCACGTTATCACGGGTTCACGCACGACGATTTGTGCGACCAACCTCTAACAGGGCCGGATGTAGCACGAGTGCTGACTTTTCGATCAGGGCTGACAGCTCGCCTTGACGATAAGCTGCGTCACTTCATCTCATAGCGGCCAGTCGTGAGGTGTTCGGGCGGCGTATAGCTTGATCGCGTTCGTTCTTCGAGAAGCCGCGACAGGGTGTGCCGAATCGTGCGGTAACGCGGATCGCCGGCCACGTTCACAGTCTCGTCTGGGTCGGTCACCCGATCGACCAGAACCGCGTCCTCTTGCTCAGGTGTCGGCGGGGCATTGTTGATCCGGGTGTTCACCTCGAACCGGTAGCGCCATGTGCGCAGGCATGACCGTCGCGGCCAGCCATGATCGTCGTCCAGCGTTCCCTGTGCCGAGCTTGGAAAGGCGCGGCTGCTCGTATAACCGTATCCGATTGTGGCATGAACCGCTTCCGGCGCAGGGGCTGTGAACACGCTCCGCCCCCGCATGTGTTCGGGAGCCGGTAGCTCCGCAAGCGACAACAGCGTGCGGGCGAGATCTACGCCTTCGGTGACATCAGCACGGCGCTGACCGGCAGGGAGCGTACCGGGCCACGCGATGATGCGCGGAACACGCAGTACTTCAGGGGCGAACGTGAGCTTTTGCAGCCGGCCGCCTTCACCGAGCGAGGCGCCGTGATCGGACTCGAACACGATGATCGTGTTATCGTGAAATCGGGTCGCGCGCAGCGCCGTGAGGAACTGGCCGATCTGCGCGTCGAGCCACGCGACCAACCCGTAATACGCGACGTGAATCCGGCGAATCTGGTCGGGCGTGAGCTTGTCAGCGCCGACAATCTGGCGGAAACGCGATTCAAAGGCGCTCAACGGCTTGGCGCTCGTGATCGCATCGGGAAAGTCAAGCGACTGATACATCTGGTCGAACGGCGGCGGCGGAAGGACAGGCGTATGCGGTTGGAGGTAAGAAAGCCGCATGAAGAACGGCTCTGGCGCGGTCTGCAACCACCGAATCGCGTTCCGGGTCACCGGCTCGGCAGGATAAGCGCGATCCCCCGGATACCGCCCGCCGATCACGATGTAGGGGAAGTTCGGAACGTGGATCATGTCCAGTTCCTCGCGTGGCACGCCCTCATAGAACGGCTGCATGTCCCCGCCGTCGTCTTCGCTGTGCATCCACGGAGCCAACCCCGAAGGCAGGTGGACTTTGCCGAAGTTGGCGGTCGTGTATCCGTGACGGGCGAACACTTCGGGGAATGTCTCGTAATCGCGCGCAAGACGATATTCGGCCTTCGCCGCTTCGTTGTTGTAAACGCCGGTGTCCTCAGGATAAAGCGCTGTCATCGTGCTGGTTCGGGACGCGACGCATACCGGCGAATTGACGAAGTTATTCTCGAACAGAACGCCTGCCGCCGCGATCGAGTCGATATTCGGCGTGTGCATCCGTCCGAAGCGATTGCCGTAACACGCGAGGGCATCGGTGCGCAGCTCGTCGCAGTAAATCCATACGATGTTCGGTTTGCGGCTGGGCATGGGTTTCCTCGGTCCGCGGCGCTAAGGTTCCGGGTGCAGCGCGTCGATGTTCGAAGCGTCGACCAGCCGGTGCTCGATGTAGACCGCCGGCGGGACGCGCTCGCCGCGAAGGATGCGCCCTGCCAGATCGACCAGTCCCACGCCGTACTGCTCAGGCGGGAACAGGATCGCAGAGGCGATGATCGAATTTCGGCGGCGGAGTTCGTCGCGGATGCGGCGGTTTCCCGTCCCCGCGCTGACGCATACGATATGGCGCTCGCGCTTGGTTTCGTATGCGGCATTGATGACGGCCTCAACGGTCACGTCGTTGTGGCTCACAATTGCGATGCGGCTGTGCTTCGGCAGATCACTCAGGGCTTCGATCAGCATCGGCGTCAGGCCCTCAACCCGCCCGGCGCGGTCTTCCAACTTGATGATCTGAGCCGGCGCGATCGGGCCGATCACGTCGCGCAGGCCGTCCAACTGCGCCTGCACGCGCACCGCCGGGATCGGGCCGGAGGCGTGCAGTTCGATCACGATCAAGTAGTCAATCGTGCCCTTCCAATGCCGCTGAATCCAGCGGCCGAGCGCGGCGCCACCGTCCTGACCGGCGCGGTAATTGTCGACACCGAAGTAGACCGCGCCGACAATCGGGATATCGACGGCGATCACCGGGACATTGGCGGCCCGGAACTTGCTCAGCAGCAGGGGGCCGACACGTTCTTCATAGTGAAACTCGATGGCGAGATCAATCTCTGACTTCACCAGCGAGTCCGCGACATCGACCGCAACGTCGCTGTCGTACTGATTGTCTCCCGCGATGATGTCCATCCGTCCGTTGGAACGGGCCGCCGCTTCCAGACTCTTACGCACAGCCACGGCGAATGGGCGGTCTTCGCCGAGGTTCGCAAAGCCGATGCGGTAATGGCGGTCGTCGGGGTCGAGCCGGGCATACGACGTGGTTGTGATCTCCCCGCACACGACCAGCGTCGTGAACGCCCGCAGCTGCTCGACGGTCGCGGTGTCCACATCCGCGTCGGTCAGAATCTGGGTGACGTCCTGAATTTGGGCGAATGAGGTGATCTGTACGACGCCGATCTTGCTCGACTCCACCAGCACGATAGTCTGCTCGGAGTGTTCGACCACCTTCTGCTTGAGCTGGGCGATCTCCATATCCGCTTCCGTGAAGCCGGTGCGAACGGTGAAACCGCCGCATGAGACGAACGCGCGCTTGATGTGAAGCCCGGCCAGCGCCGCGCCGCTGAGCTGCCCGAACACGGAGACGGTCTTGGCACGCACGATCCCGCCGAGCAAGACGACCGTGACGTTGGGCATCTGCGCGGCGGCGAGCGCCGCCTCAATCCCGTTGGTCACGATGGTCAGGTCGCGCCGATCCTGAAGGAACGGGATCATCGTGTACGCCGTCGTGCTGTCATCGAGGAAGATCGCGTCGCCGTCTTTGACGATATCCGCGGCCCGGCGCGCGATCAACCGCTTCCCGGCGACGTTCGTGCGCGCGCGTTCAGCGAAGCCGTTGTCGGCAATCGCGCGCGTGATCGTCAGCGTGACGCCGCCGTGACGCCGCTTGACCAGATCGTTCTGCGCCAGAAAATTCAGGTCGTTGCGGATGGTTCCTTGCGAAACGCTAAGACGGTCGGCTAAATCCGCGATCTTTAGTTCGTGATGTTCGCGAAGCATCGCCATGATTTCGTTGCGGCGTTCGTAGGACTTGGTACTCATCGTCTCGTGTCCGGGTGTGAAATGTCTGGTTATCGGGTTTTGCCGTGCCGGTCTGGAACACGACCCCCATTCCGGCCGATCTCGACGCGGTCGACCCATTCGCTCACAAGGCTTCGGAACACAGCCTGCTGTTCACGATGCAGCATGTGGCCGGCGCTGTCGAGGACGGCGAACGTCCCGTGCGGATAATGCTCGATCAGCGTCAGCGCCTCACGATAGCCGGTCACCGAGTCCTGCCTGCCGGCTAGGACGAGCGTGGGGGCCGTGAATGGGCGGGCAGGGGAGCGCACGTCAAACGAGAGGCTGTTCTCGCGGCCCAACCGCTGTAAGAATTCGGGGTTGGCGATGCCGAGCGCAGGCAGCAGTTCTTCACGCACTTGATCGAGCACGCTCATCGTCTGCACCACGATGGTGTCCGTGAGCCACTTTTCGTCATGCGTCAGGTTTTCGGCGAAGGCCGGCTCGACGATCCGAACCTCGTGGGGCGGGAAGTGCTGCCGGGCGCGATCACGCTCGACGCTGGGAACCACCAACAGCAGGCCGTCGATGCGGTCGCCCATGTGCTGAACGAGGCCCTGAGCGAGATAGCCGCCGTACGACACCCCCCGACGACGAAGCGCTCAGACCCGGCCAGCGAGTCGATAAACCCCTCGACGACCGCCAGCATGTCATCGTGCGACCGGATGGACTGCGCCGGCGCCGAACAGCCCATGCCGGGAAGATCGGGATAAATTCGCCGCCAGCCCGAACGGTGCGCGAAGGCTGGCTCGATCATACGCTCTGCGAGGCGGTGATCGGCGCCCCATCCGTGCAGCATCACCAGCGGCAGCCCTGAACCGGCGGATGTGTATTTGACCGTGACTCCGTTGACTGAACACTCGTCCATGTTGAAACCTCTAGCGCCGGATGTACTGAGGACGCCGGTAAGCCGGATCCGTCACGTTCACGCATTCGATGCCCCAGCACCGCGCGAACCCCTCGATCAGATGCGCGATATGGCCGATGCCCAGCGCGAAGTGGTGAGTCGGCCCCTCCAAGCTCCAGTTCTCGATGAACGTCGAGACGTCCGGCTCGAAACGGCACCGCGTGTTGGTGTTGCCGGTCGGCGGAATTGGCCCGGCCAGCGATTCGCCCTCGGCCACGATGAAGCGGAACCGTCCGTCGGCGGTCGTGCTGAGCGCGACGATGGTGATCGGCCCGACCTTGAGCTGGAACTCGACTCCGACGCCGTAGCCGCGTTTGCCGTGATATACCGACAGCCCGCGCAGCACCGGGCGCCCTTCGGCGACGCCGATGTGGTGCGGCCCGTCATGGCCGACGAGGATGATGTTGTTCTCGAAGTCGCACGGGTGGATTTCGGCGAAGCTGCCGCCCGCTTCGAGCCGGTCGACGATCAGCATGGCGAGGCAGTTTTTGAGGTCAAGCTCCCCCGCGACCGGGAACCCCTGCCCGGTCAGCAGCGAACTCCCCACGATGAAGGTCGCGCCGATGCGTTCGTTCAGGTTGCCGTCGAGGCCGCGATAGTAGTAGGTCAGCGCCGTCAGCCCAAAATCCTTGAAGAGCTTATCAATGGCGCAGGCCACCTGCGCGGCCCAACGCACGTCTTCCGGCTTGGCCGGGCCGGCAATTGGATCTGCGCCGGGTTCCGGGAAGTCGAACAGCGCGTGGATTTCTTCGAGCTTGCGCTCGATCTGCTCGTCGGTAACTTGCGCGACACGCACTGCGAGATCGTCCATTTCGAGGTGTTCGGCGTGCATGCCGAACTTGGCATCGAACATGGTCGGGTCGAAGTTCATGTCGAGCATGCCCTCGTAGGTATGTCCGATCATCCCGATTCGGGCGCTGCGCACGGCGGCGTATGCCCGCGCGATCTTGCACCAGTCGAAGATCCGGTTCCACGCGCGCTCGTCGTCGTGCAGCGTCCCGACGACCATCCCGACCGGCTCGATATTCGCGCGGCGCAGCGCGTTGCACATCTCAGGCAGGCTTGTGGCGTTGTCGTGCTCAAGCTGCATGACGGTGGTGCCGTTGGCGTAGTCCATCGCCTTGTTGGGCTGCAGCGAGACGATCAACAACGGGACGCCTGCGCGCTGAACGACCGGCAGCACGCCGCTGCTGATCGCATACGTGCTGACGTAGCAGATCAGAAAGTCGATGCCCTCCCGGCGGAACATCTCGCCCGCCTCGAAAGCCGGTCGGGACTCGTCGATCAGCCCCGCGCTGACGATGTGGACTCCATGCGCGCGCAGCCGGTTCTCGAAGTGGGTCTGATGCCCGATCAGCTTATCGCGGAGGCCCGGAAACTGCCCCCAATACATGTGATGCCCGCAGCCGAACACGCCGATCTTGGCGCTGCCGTAGCTGCGGCTGAAGAGCTGCTCAAAGGTGATTTTCGGCTGAGGGGTGGGTTCGAGCGACATTTGCAAATCCTATCGACGTGTGCGTAACTCGGAGATTCACCGGGAGTGCTGCTGGACGCCGTCGCGGGTGCTGTGCGCGGCGTGGTCGTCATCGTACAGGAAACACGCGGCGCCGCGCGTTGGACTCAGGGCGATCATGGGCGGGACGGAGGCCAAACAACGATCCATCACATACGGGCAGCGGTCGGCGAATAAACAGCCAGACGCCGCGGCGGAACGCATCGTTTTGGGCGTTGGTTGGTCGGCGCCCCACCGCTGATCGGGGTTGGGTAGGGGGATCGAGCCGACGAGCAGTTGGGTATACGGATGTTTGGGGTCTTTGATGACTTCTGTAACGTCTCCTGATTCCGCAATCGAGCCGCGATACAAGATGTAGATGTCGTTGCACAACTGGTACGCCGTCGTCAGGTCATGGGTCACGTAGATGAGTGAAATCCCGAACTCCTGATGCAGCGTGAGCAAAGACTCGAGGATGGTTGCGCGCAGGGAGGCGTCGACCATCGACACCGGTTCGTCGGCGATGATGATCTTCGGGTTGAGCATGAGCGCGCGCGCGATCATGATGCGCTGGCGCTGCCCGCCGCTGAGCTGATGCGGATACCGGCCGAGCGTTTCTTCGGGCCGCAGGCCCACCTTCTCCAGCGCCGCTTCCATCTGACGCCGCGCGTCCGCCTCAGACGCGGCGAGGCCGAATTTCGCCAGCGGCGTGCGCAGCACATGATCGACCTTGTAAAACGGGTTGTAGACCTCGAACGGATCCTGAAAGATCGCCTGCACCTCCTGCCGGAACTGCCGTTTCTGTGCGTGGTTCATCGCGCGCAAATCCGTCCCGCGATAGTGGATGGCCCCGTCGGTCGGTTCGATGATGCCCAGCAGAAGCCGGGTGAGCGTGGTTTTCCCGCTGCCACTCTCACCCGCGATTGCCGTCAAGATAGGTTTGCCTTCGTCAATCGACAGCGAGAAATCCGCCAGCGCGACGTTGGACGTGCGCCGGAAGAATCCGCTCGACCGGAAGGTCTTGCCGATGCTGCGCGCCTCAAGCAGGCTGGTCATGGTGCTCCTCTTTCGGGTACAGGTGGCACGCGACCCAATGATCGGGCGACAACGCGATGGAGTCCGGCACGATCCGCGAGCAGTGCTCAAGCCGCTGGTCGCAGCGCACATGGAACGGGCATCCTGACGGCGGGTTCAGCAGCGAAGGTGCCACGCCGGGAATACCCTTGAACAGCTTCTTCTGCTCCAGCGTGGGGATACTGGCGATCAGCATTTGAGTGTACGGGTGCTTCGGCGTGCGAAAGATCGTGCGCACCGGCCCGACCTCGACCAAGCGGCCAGCGTACATCACGCCGATGCGATCCACGAACTGCGCCATTAGGCCCATGTCATGCCCGACGAGGATGACCGTCGCGCCGAGCGCCTCTTGTACGCGCCCCAGTGTCTCCATGACCTGCCGCTGGACAACGACATCGAGCGCGCTGGTTGGCTCGTCGGCGATGATGACCTTCGGGCGCAGGGCGACGGCCATCGCGATGCACACGCGCTGTTTCATGCCGCCGCTCAGTTCGTGCGGGAACATGCCCGCGACGGACGGGTTCAAGCCGACCTGTTCAAGCAGGCTGGCGATCCGCGCGTCGATGTCGGAGCTTGACGTGAACTGCCCGTGCGCTTGGAACAGCTCGACGAACTGACTGCGGATTCGCATGACCGGATTGAGCGAGTTCATCGCGCCCTGCGGCACCATCGAAATCTCAGCGAAGCGTGCCTGCCGCATCTTTTCTTCGGACAGCGCCAGCAGGTCAACACCGTCGAGGATCATGCTGCCGTGCGGGATGCGGGCGGGCGGCGCGAGCAGGCGCATCAGGGCCAGCGCGGTGGTGGTTTTGCCGGAGCCGCTTTCGCCCACCAAGCCGAGCCGTTCGCGTTGGCGCAGGGTGAATGTCACGCCGTTGACGGCCTTGACGACGCCGGCTGGGGTCGGGAAGTGTACGTGCAGGTTGTCGACTTTCAGCGTCAGGTCGCTCATTCGGTCTTCCTCAGGCGGGTGTTCACGAACGCGTCCATGCCCGCGGAGATCAGCAGCAGGCTGATGAAGATCAGGACGATCATGATGATGGGCGGAAGCCACCACCACCACATGCCGCGCAGGATTGCGCCGTAGAACTGCGCCCAATAGATCATCATGCCGAGGGTATATTCATCTTGTGGCCCCAGTCCGAGCGCCTCCAAGCCGATGATCGCGAGGATCGCCTGTGAGACCGAGGCGACAAAGGCGGCGGCGATGTACGTGAGCAGGTTGGGCAGCACTTCTTGGAACACGAGCTGCAAACCGCTGACCCCGCTCAATCGTGCGATCTGAATATAGCCGCGCTCGCGGAGCGATAGTGTTTGGGCGCGGATCGCACGGGCGGGGAAGCGCCACGCCAGCGACGCCACGATCAGCGACATGGTGGCGACGTCCATCTGCCGGACGTTGGTCGCGATGACGATCAGGATAGCGATGCCGGGGATCGTGATGAACACGTCGGTCAGGGTGCGGATCACAAGGTCGATCCATCCCCCGAAGAAGCCGGCCAGCAGGCCCAACACCGTGCCGATCCCGATGCCGACGACGCCTGCGATCACGCCCATCAGAAGCGTCTGAGGCGTTGAGTAGACCAGCACGGCCAGCACGTCGCGGCCCTGCGAGTCGGTGCCAAGCAGGCGTTCGGCGCCCGGAACTTGGCGAGGCAGATACGCACCGACTTGAGCGTCCTGCACCGGGATAATCACCGAGCCGAGCAGCGCAAACAGGATGATCGAAGCCATGAGCGCGATGCCGACGATTAGCACCGGATGCCCGGCCACCACGCGGCGCAACCGCAGGATGGGAGTCATGGGGGCGGTCACGGAAACGGTCGCCAATGCAGCACCTCCTACGCCCGTTCGTACTGAATGCGCGGGTCGATCAGGGGATAAATCAAATCCATGACGTACAGCGCAAATCCGATGGCGATAATCAGCATCAACACGATGCCTTGAACCACGAAGTAATCTTTGGTCTGGATGGCTTGATACAGCTTGTAGCCCAGTCCGGGATACGAGAAGATGACCTCGACGAGGATCGCGCCGGAGACGACGTAGCCGAGGGCCAGCGCCAGCGTCGTCAACTGCGGCAGCATGCTGTTGCGCATCCCGTACCACAGGAAAATGCGGCGCTCGCGCAGCCCTTTAGCCTGTGCGAGTTTGATGTAATCCTCGCCCAGCACGCTGATCATCATGCCGCGCATGCTGAGCGCCCAACTGCCGATGCCAGCAATGATGATGGAGGTCGCGGGCAGCGCGGCGTGGCGCAGGATATCGCCGATGGTCTGCAAGTCGAACCGCAGCGTGCTTCCGAAGGTATATGCGCCGCCCGCCGGAAAAGCGCGCCCGACGATCGCCAACGTGTAGATCAGGATGATCCCTAACAAGAAGTAGGGGACAGCGGAGATTACCATGAGGATCGGGATGAAGCCGCGCAGCACGCGGGGGATACGCGGCCATGCGAGCAGTCCGCCGAGCAGTGACCCGATCACGAAGCTGATGAAGGTCGAGACGCCGACAAGCCCCAGCGTCCACGGCAGGGCGGCGGAGATCGAGTTGCTGACGGTTTCGGGGTAGTTCGACAGTGAGTAGCCGAACTCGAAACGCAGGATGTCCCGCCAATAGTTGAAGTACTGCTCGATGACGGGCCGGTCGAGGCCGAACTTCTCGCGGTACGCCTGCGCCATGGCGGTGATGTCGATAGACATGCTTCCGCTGGAGGTGGCGGAGAGCTGGGCAAGCTGTTGTTCGACGGGATCCCCCGGAATGAGGCGTGGGATGGCGAAGTTCACCGTGACCGCGAGGACGATCACAAGGACGAAGATAGCCGTCCGCTGAACGATATACCGCACACTCATGTGACAAACCTCAAGGCAATAAAAGGAGACTAGTTCACTCCACCCGGCCGCGATCATCGCGCGGCCCGGAGTTGGGCAGATTATAGATCGTGATTCCTATTTGACAAGAAATCAGTGTAGAAACGCAAGAATTTCTGTTGAATTCTTGTTGAATTGGGGAAAATTTGACAAAACTTCGCCGCATCTGTCACACTTGCGGTGGCGTTACGCACAACAGATGCGCGGGCCAACTTTCATGCTAGAAGATGCAAGGAGGGAATCGATGTTGGTTTCATTTCAGAGAGGTGTTCGGGTTGTCGTGCTGATTGCGCTGCTCGCGGTTGGCCCGGCATTCCTTGGCGCTTCCGCTCAGGATGACCTTCCTGAAGTGCCGCGGGAGCGGACTCTTGTCACGCAAGGGTGGGACTACTACAACCAGATTCCGTCAGCAGATAACTTCAATCCCTACCTCGGTGCGCTGCTTCATGCGCGCAACAACCAGCACTATACGATGAACGAGAGCCTGTTCTACTACGATTACTTCACGGGCGACGTGATCCCGTGGCTCGCGACAGGCTATACCTACAACGACGACTTCACGGAAGTGACGATCACGCTGCACGAGGGCATTACGTGGAGCGATGGCGAAGCGCTCACCGCCGAGGATGTCGTCTTTACGATTGAGACGTTAAAAGCCAACGCGCCGGATCTTCAGCTGTCGTCGGCGATGAACACGTGGGTCGCCTCGGCCGTGGCGTCCGATGACACGACGATTGTCATCACCCTGACCAAGGCGGGGCCGCGCTGGGTGGTCGATACCTTTGCGACCGGTCAAGCCGCGCGTTTCGTCGTGCTTCCAAAGCACATCTGGGACGGCCAAGACGCCAAGACGTTCGCCTTCTTCGACCTTGCGAAGGGCTGGCCGGTTGGCACCGGGCCGTACACGCTGGTTCGCAGCGGAGAGGACGCGGTGATCTTCGACCGGCGTGACAGCTGGTGGGCGCTGGATGCCGGCCTTGCCGAGGCCCTGCCCGCGCCGGAACGCATCATCTACGTGGCGGCGGCGGCCGAGGCCATGCCCCAGCTCTATATCAGCAACACGCTCGACATGGGCCGGTCGCTGTCGATTGGTCTGTGGGAAGGCGCGCGCGTTCAGAACCCGAACCTGATTACGTGGAACGACAGCGGCCCGGTGTGGGGCGCTCCAGACGGCTGCGTATACCGCCTGACGTTCAACAACATCCGCCCGCCATTTGACAACGTAACGATTCGCCAAGCGATTGACCACGCGATTGACCGCAACGAGATCGTCGCGCTGGCCTACGAAAGCTCGACCACGCCGGTCGTCGCGCCGCTGTCGTCGTTCGCCGGCGTGCAGGCGTATGTCACGCCGCTGCAAGATGTGATCGACGCATCGGGCGTGGGCACGTTCGATACGAGCATGACCGATCAACTGATGCAGGACGCCGGTTACACCAAGAACGCCGACGGTCTGTGGGCGGACAGCTCCGGCGCGGTGCTCCAGTTCTCGATGACCGCGGCGTCGACCGACCCGGCCGGCCCCGTCCTCGTGCAGCAGCTGCGTGAAGCCGGGTTCGACGTCACGTCCGACGTTCTGCAGGGCGCGGCGTTCACCGATGCGGCCCGCGCTGGCAACTTCGACCTGCACCTGTGGGTTCACTGCGGAAGCACCTACGATCCGTGGCTGACGCTTGAGCATTATCACAGCAAGTACAGCGCCGCCGAAGGCGAGCCGACCAACAACCTACGCGCCTACACGCGCTACGCCAACCCGGAATTGGACGCCCTCCTCGACACCATGGAAACGATGGTGCCGTCGCCGAACGATCCCGCGTACATGGATCTGGTGAGTCAGGCGCTGGCGATCTATCTGCGCGACCTGCCGGACATCACGCTGGCTGAGGAACTTCAGGTGATCCCGTTCAACACGACGTACTGGACGGGCTGGCCCAGCGCCGCCGATCCGTACTCGCACGGCTTCCCCCCGTGGGACGGCTTCGCCCGCGTGATTCATCGGCTGCAGCCTGCGCAGTAGAACCTGCGCCCATCGACCCGATCAGGGAATCAAGGCCGGACACAGCGCGTGTCCGGCCTTTTGCTTCGATCACGGCTGCGCGGGAGACGCCGTGCGCTTCGTGTCCGCTAACCCGCGCTCATCCGATGAACTGCGCGATCGCTCGCACGGCCCACGGCGGAATACGTTGGCGCAGCACCCATTCCGCCACCTGCTCGCGTATTGCCACCGGGACGGCACGAACGATCCAGTGCGTGCTCTGGTCGGCGAGGCTTGGCGCGTCGGGACGGTCGAACACCTTGCAGCCCAAGTACGGATCGAACTTCCACGGGTAGCCGGCGGGCCGCTTCATCGGCTTGAACGGCTCAACGTAGCTCGTGCGCGCCAAGACGGCCCCGCTGAAGTCCTCCAGCGCCAGCTCAACCGAGCTGCACAGCCTCGGGTTCCACTTTACCGTCAGCACGCGCATCGACGTGTTGGCCGGAATGCTTGCTGGAGCGCTCGACTCGTAGATCACAGCGTCCTGTGCATCGCACACGCGCCAGCGAACGCGCACGGCGTCGTGATGCGTGTTCGTGTCGTTGAAGACCCAGATCGCAAACGGCCGGCGGCCATTATGCTCAAGCGCGATGTGCAGCGGCTGTGATGCGTCACGGAGCGCCGCGTAGCCTCCCTTGGGCCGGCGACTGCTGTCGAGCACGCCGCAGCCCACTTGTGGAACCAGATCGGCGAGCCAGAAGTGGATGTATCCCGCGCAGCCCTGCGCTCGAAGCCGGCGGTAATGCTCCACATGAAACCGGATGAGTTCCGCCTGATACGTCCACAGGTCGTCAATCTTTGGCGCTAGATGCTTCAGCCGTTCCCAGCACTCCGGATAGGTACGCAGTGTGTCGGCGTGAGCAGGGGCCTCGAACCCGAACTCGGTATTGAGGCGCGCTTTGTGCCGGTAGACATCCGTGAACGTATCTGTCCAGATCGCGCCGTAATACGTGTGGATGTCGCCTGCCCTCAGCCAGTCATGCTCCATCTGCCCGGAGCAGATGAAGACGGGCCGCGTTGGATCCTGCTGCTTGGCGTCGGCGTAGAGGGCCGGGTCGGGATGCTGCTCCAGATTCTCGCGCCGCGTGAAGACCATCGTCGGCTCGTTGTGACAGCTCCACGTGATGATGGCGGGATGGTTGTAGAGCGACGCGATCATCTCGCGCTGCAAGCTCTTCGCGCGTGTTTCAAACTCCGGCGTACTCTGATGGATCCAGTTCAGCTCGAAGTCCTGCCAGATCAACATGCCTGTCCGATTGCAGATGTCGTACAGGTCATCGGGTGACCGGTGTACGTGAACGCGGACGAGGTTGAGGTTGGCGTCCTGCGCGAGCTGTAGATCGCGTTCGAGAGCGCCGCGTGTGCAGCGCGAAAGATACAAATCCGGCATGTAGGACGTCCCGCGAATGAACACGGGCCGGCCGTTGATCTCGTAGGTAAAACGTTCGCGTGTCCGGTCGAGCCGCACCGTCCGGAGTCCAAACGTCTCTGTATGATCGGCGATGACCCGTTCCCATGAATCGATCAGCCGGCAGGTAATGCGGTACAGGTTGGGTTCGCCGTGATCCCACGGCCACCACAGCTGCGGATCGGGGATCTGGAGCGTGACCTCGGCTTGGCGTGTGCCAACCGGGAGCCGCACCGGCACGTGCATTGCGGTTCCTGCGCCCTGATGATTCTCCGCTTGAACATCGAGCGCCAACCCGCCTAACCACAGCCCGTTTGTCGCGTTCGTCAGGGTCACGCGAACAGAGACCGTGCCGTCCGTTTTCGTCCGAATGCGAAGGCGCTCGACGCTGATACCCTGATCGAGGAGCAGGTAGACCGGCCGCCAGACCCCGATCGGGTTCACTGTCGGCGGGATAAGCCCTTCGCCGTGCTCGTACATCCCTTTGACGAGGCCGCGCAGGACGTGATCGGACGGATAGGTTCCGCCGGGATTAGGCGGATCCCACGGCGCGCTTACGCATACTTGCAGCAGATTTTCGTCGTCGTGACGCAGCGCGTGGGTCACGTCAAAGTCAAACGGTGTAAAGTGTCCTTCGTGATTTCCGATGCACTGCCCATTGAGCCAAACGAGCGCGAAGTAATCGACTCCACCGAAGCGCAGCCGTACCCTGCGATACGGCTCCGACGGCACGCTAAACCTGCGGCGATACATCCACGCGCTTTGGTTTATCGCGCGGATGTGATCGCCCCAGTACGGGTTTTTGGGATAAAGAACCGGTTGGAGGTGGGACGCATCGGGGACGGATATCGTGCTGCCCGACGGCGGCTCCGGCCCAAGCGTCCCCTCGGCGAGAGGCACAGGATAGACCTCCCAGTCGCCGGATAAGCGACACTGCCGTGCCATGTCTACGACGTCCATCGCGCTTCCCTCCCGATGTCGTCAAACGGCTGCGCGCTGTCCGGCAGATAATCGCCTCTGCTAACAGGCCGCGGCGCAGCCAATTCCGGGTTAAACGGGTGCTTCGGCTAACATGCCGACTCGCACCAATGGGCTGAATGTCTTGGCGGGGAATCGCTTCGACAACTGCTGTGCGTAGTCCTCGAGATCAATGAACGGCAGATGGAACAGGTCGCGCCACGGACGATGCGCTTCGTAGATATAAACGTCCTTGGGGTTGAGCATCTCGACCCAGCGCGGAATAGCCTCGGCGTCGTCCGGCTCGACCGCGAACAGCAGCACGTCCGCGGGGAGTGATTTGGCGACCTGTGCGACCTCTTCTGCGCGGGTGAGCCGGTGCACACCCTCCGAGTAATTGAGCACGGTCGTGCCGTCGGGATAGGTGAGATGAAATCCGAGCTGAGGCGCGTTCATCGGCAGGCTCAGGCCAAGCGTGCCGATACGAAACAGGTCGATTGGATGGGTGAGGAGTTGGAAGATGTACTCCATCTTCTCACGCAGGCCGGGCGGCAGAAGCGGCATGTGAACCCACCGGAACGTCGATACCTTGACGCCGGCGATTGTCACACTGTCGCCCTCGTCCAGTGGATGCAAGTTCTCCGGCGACAGAATCCCGTTCCGGTTGATGTGGCGGATGACTTCGGCCGAGGAGAGCAAGTGTACATGCGGTAGGTGCGGGCGCGCCTCAGGGGACTCGAGAAACGCTTGCAGTGAGCCTGCGTGTTCTGGATGGCCGTGCGTGAGGCAGAACAGCTTGGGCATGTCGCCGTCCAGAGACGACCAATGCACGTCGTCGCCGTACAGGTCGAAGCCGACGAGTACGCCGTTGTGCTGGAGAGTAATCGCTGACCAACCGAAGTACTGTATCTGCATGGTGATGATCCTTTTCTCATGCCGCTGTCTTCTGACGCCGCTGATAGCGGCCGTTACGTGCTTGCGGAAACCGGTTCTTCCCAGCGTTCAGTGATCGCGATTCCACGGCGGCGAATCTCGTCCACAAATCGCGCGGCCGAGACCGCCGTCTCGTTGGGCTGAACGCCAGCCTCGACCTCGCCGTGGGTGATGAACTGCGCCATGATCGCCGCATGCCAGCCCGTCAGCCGTTCCATCGCCGTGAAGCCGGTCTTTTCGTCATAGCGGTCGATCAGTTCGACGATCACTGACGTAGGCTGACCGTCGGCAGCGCCCGTCCCCTGCGCCCGCATCAGGCAGATGTCCACAACGCGGTCTGTCTCCAGCTGTGGGCCGAGCAGTGCGTGATACAACTGGCGCGGAGACACGGACAACCCCGGCGCGATGTCTCGCGGCTGTTCTTCGAACAATCCAAGGTCTTTGAACGCCTTGAACTGATGGTAATGTCCGGGATACCGGATGGTCTTGTTCTCGTAGAAATCCAAGACCCCCTCGAACGTGTACGGTACGGTCGATGTGCCGCCCGATGTCACGAACGCCTCGAATTCGCCCAGCCCGTCGAACGTGATTGGCTCCAGTTCGGTCAACGCGTCGACTCGTGTGACCACGCCGGCGCGCAGCACCAGCGCCTGACCGTCGTATTCGTTTGTCAGCCCGTTAATGTGAAACGAGCACTGATAGCCCCACGGCAGCGGCGGGTTTTGCGGAAGGCCACCATCCCAGAGCTGGACGCCGCGCGGGCGGATCCCACGCGCCATGAGCTGCTCCATGGCATAGACTCCGAGCGTGTTGTTCAGGCCCGGGCCCATGCCGCAGTCTGGGACGATGGAGATGCCGGCAGCGCGCGCCTCGTCACGCATGGCCCACTGCTCAAGCACTGTCCCCGTGTGACCGCCGAGGTCGACCATATTGGTTCGTGAGGCGATGGCCGCCCGCGTGCAGCCGAGGATCAGGCTGAACGGCGCAGCGCACAGCACGACGTCGATCGGCTCAAGCGCCTCGATCACCGCCGCTTGATCCCGCACGTCAAGCGCGGCCGAAACGATAGCCGGGTGGCCGGTCAGCCGTGATACGCGGCCTGCGGCTTCGGCGGCGCGCTGCGGATTCGCATCGAATACCAGCACGCGTTCAGCGTCCCCGTGAACGGCCATGTCATAGGCCGCGGCTGTGCCCTGCCGTCCCGCGCCGATCACTGCGTAACGAAACTGACTCACTGTCGAGAATCCTTCTTTGATTGAGAAATCCTGTAAAGCCAGCCGTCGAAAGTCGTCAGTTTCCAACTGTCCGTCCAGATGCAGCTTTTCCACACAAGCGCTGATCTGTCACGCCAAACTGGTGACTGGAAACGACTGGCTGGCGGCGTAACGCGGTGAAGCATGGATCACTGCCTAACAAGCGGCAGCGGAAGGTCGTGCGCATCTTTGTGCGTGCGATACATCAGCGATGCTACGCGGAGCGCCCCGACGATCAGCCGGGGGATGTGTGGCTTGAAGACGTACCGCGGCCGGTAGAGCTTAAGACGCCAGATCGCGCGCAGGATGATGCGGAAGTAGTATTTCTGAATCAGCCGGTACATCTTGGCCGGTTGCAGGTTGGTGGTCGGAAGCACGAAGTGGGCGAGATCGTAGACCTCGCGGTTGTGCGTGGTGATCTGATCCTTTACCTCGTGATAGAAGCCGGTTCCGGGAAGTGGCGTGAGCGGCGTGAGTTCAGTGAGCGCGATGTTGGGATGCCGCCGCGCATACGCGTCAATCCGCTTGAAATCCTCCTCGGTGTAATCGGGCATCACGAGGAACCCGGCGCTCAGCACAATGCCGTTGCGAGCTAGGATTTCGATGGCCTCCTCGTTGATTTGCACGTTGCTTCGCTTGTTGACCTGCTTGATGCGCGTATCGTCGATGGCCTCAAGCCCGGTCATCACCATGACCAGACCGATGCTGGCCCACTTTGCGAAGATTTCCGGGTTGTTTACGACGCAGTCCGTGCGCGTGTAGGCGAAGTACCGCTTGCGGATCCCCGCCGCCTGAATCAGCTCGAAAAGGCGCTCCATGCGTTTCACGTCGATGAAGCTGTGATCGTCGCAGAACATGACGAAATCCTCTTTGATCGTCTTGAGGTCTTCGACGATCAATTCGGGCGAGCGCGCGATGAAGTGCCGCCGGGTGAAGTGCTGGCACGAACAGAAGTTACACGGGAATGTGCATCCCAGTGAAGTCTGGATCGAAGCGACCGAGTTCTCGAACAGGTAGTAGTAGCGCGCGCGGTACTTTTTCGTCAGCGTGCGGTCGGGCTGGGGCATGTGATTGAGGTTGGTGGGCAGCGGGCGCGGCTCGGTCAGGTGGAACTCGCCCGCGCGATGTAAGCCCAGCCCGCGGATGTCGTCGAAGTCGATCTCCCGCTTTTCGTCCCAACGTGCGACCAGCTCACGGAAGGCCGGAACGCCCTCGCCGATTACGACGACGTCGATATATGGCGCGTTAAACTCGTGAGGGCAGAGCGAGGCGTGATGACCGCCCACAATGGTCAGGATGTCCGGATTGAACTCCTTTGCCGTTTTCAAGACGTTGTGGGCCGTGTAGGTTTGAACGACCTGCGCGCTGGCCCCGACGATATCGGGTTGGAAGCGCTGGAGCGCGCCGTGCAGATCGGTATCGAGTTCCATGTCGAGGAGTTCGATGTCGTGGCCGGGGACGGATGCCCCGATGATCTCCAGACCCAGCGGTTCGATCTTCGCTAGATGTTTCAGACCGATGGTGAGGCTGCCACTGGGAGGGTTAACCAAGAGAATTTTCATGTTTCCTGCCGTTCTCTGGAACTGAACACTGCAAATACGAAAATTCGAGGGATCTCGCCGGAGTGTATGCCTACTATGCCCCGGAGGCTCCCGGTTAAATGTGACTCAGGTCACGCGGCCCGTCGGAGCATCCGTTGGCGGGCGGTTTCGCGGACGCTGAATGTCGCGCGTCTGGCCCATTGACCAACAGCGCCTCTATGCGGGACATCCTGAGCGTGGAGAGCCGGCTCGGTGTTATACTCAACACCGTGGCTCATAAACGGAATATACGCCGGTGGCAAAGAAGAAGCGGAACATGCAGCGTGCGCCAAAGGGTGACCCAGTTGCCTCGGATAAGGCCGACGCTGATGAGATGGTGGCCGATCTGCGGAAGATGCTCAATGAGCAACGCATCAAGCCACCCGAAACGATAGGCGGTCTCATACGCGGAATACTCAAGGCGAGCAGAGTGCCTTTCTTCGGTTCTGCTCCACAAACACCCCTGGAAGAGGCGGAGCAGTTGATGAAACAGGCTTGGGAAGCACCGCAGCTGAAAGATGCTTTGCGGCTTGCGCACAAAGCGCTGGAACTCTCTCCGGATTGTGTAGACGCCCATATCCTGCTGGCGCAGCACGCGAAGTCCCTTAAGGAAGCGCGTGAACGGTTTGAGCAGGGAGTCGCTGCGGGTGAGCGAGTCCTCGGTCGTAACTTCAAAAAGTACAAGGGCAGTTTCTGGGGGATTTTAGAGACTCGTCCTTATATGCACGCTCGGTTCGGTCTGGCGGATGTACTGTTGCGGCTCGGTGAGCGAGAGGCGGCAGCATCGCACATGGCCGAGATGCTCGAACTCAATCCGGAAGACAATCAGGGGGTACGCGACAGGTATATCCCGCTGCTGCTTGAGTTGAACGATCACAGCCGCTTGGAACAGATGCTGACACAGTACAGCCATGATTGGAGCCCTTCGGTGCAATACAGCGCCGTACTGTTTGAGTTTCGTTTGAGGGGGGCAAGCAGCACGGCGGGCGAACTGCTGCGTAGAGCGATGGAATCCAACCCGCATGTGCCGGCGTTTCTACTTCGTCGAAAGCCGATGCCCAAAAAGATGCCGCCCTTCTACTCCCCCGGTGACCAATTTGAAGCGATGGACTATGTGCTTAATGGCGCCCGTGGGTGGGTGGAAACCAAAGGCGCATTGGACTGGTTGCGAAAGGCGACCGCAAAATAGTCCTTGCCCCAATCCAGTTTGGATGATGCGGCATGGCGGAGGACGCAGTTTGAGGCGGCTGACAGCGCGCTTTTGCTACGGATTCACGACGCTGGCCTGTTCCCGACTTGCTTGGTGCTACGACTCTTTCCGTGAAGCATGGTAGAATAAACTTGCACGCGATGCGGTGTGCTGGCATCGCATACGGCGCGTGTACCCCGACCGATCTTGGTCGCAGAATGATTTTGAGTTGTCACGTACGTTAATCCATCGACTTTTGTCGACCCCCGGGGGTGCTTTTCCAGCAGTCTACGACGCGAGCAACGCCAATGAATAAACTGCCTTGCAGTACGCACCGGCTGCCGGTGTGTCATTGGTTGTACGGCTTAGCCGTGCGTCACCCCGGAAAAATCCTCCCGCGTGATGATCATGTGAGCCGCGCAATCAATCCTTCTCAGGAAGAATAAGTGCTGCCCTGAAGCGGGCAAGAGAGCGCATCTCGTATGAGTCGCACCATCATTACCCCATCCGCGGAATATACGTCGCGGCCGTTTCGTGACGAAACCGACTTTTGGCGTGTCCGACGATTATTGATCGATACGCTGGCCGATACACCGGTCGGCTGGACGTGGGACATCCGCCGCTGGGACGGCTGGCGTTTCCACCGTGAATGCAGTGACATCACGCCTGAATGGTCTCAGCAGCTGCATCTTTGGGAGACCGTCGACGGTCAGCTTGTCGGCGCCGCCCACCCCGAAGACCCCGGCGAAGTCTATCTGGAGATTCACCCCGATTTCCGCGCCGACATCGAAGACGATATGTTCGCGTGGGCAGAGCAGAATCTGGCCGGCGATTCTCTGCTGACGTGGGTGTTCGATTACGATGTCACGCGCCAAAACCTGCTGCGGAGCCGCGGCTATGCGCCGACCGACGCCCTCATGGTCGTGCGGCACATGCGCATGAGCCATCGCGAGATTCTAGTGCCCCGGATCGCGGCCCCGTATGTGCTGCGCAGTACCGAGGACACCATGGCAGACTGCGCGCGTGTCGCCGCTGTGCTGAACGCGGGATTCAACCGGACATCCCACACCGCGGCCGAGTTTCACACCTTCGCCACCGAATCGCCGTCGTACCGTGCCGACCTGAACCTCGTTGCCGAGGCGCCGGACGGCTCGTTCGCCGCGCTGGTCGGCCTGACGATCGACACGGAAAGCGGTCGTGCCATCATCGAGCCGGTATGCACACACCCCGATCACCGGCGTCACGGCCTTGCGCATACGTTGATTCAAGAAGGGATGCGGCGTGTGCAGGCGCTTGGCGCCGTTGACATCACGGTGGAGACCGGTGGTTTGGAAGCCGCCAACAAGCTGTATGATGACTTCGGGTTCAGCGGCGTGTATCGCGGCGTGGCGTGGCGCAAGACGTTTGAATAGACCGGCACAGTCACGCAGCCGTGCTGTATAATCCCGCCTTGCGAACGGGACTCGACCATCGAATGGACAGGGTGTGACTGCACTGCTGACACAAGCAGCGAGCTTTGGCTTTGCCGCCGGCACAAGCTTTGGCTCGCTGCACATGCTGCTGATGAGCGTGACGCTGACACAGGGCTGGCGTTACGGCCTGCTGATCGTTTTGACCCCACTGCTGACGGACGCGCCGATCATCGTGCTGATGGTGGTGCTGCTCAGCAGTCTGCCGCCGGTCTTTGCGCCGCTGCTGAATATCATCGGCGGCGTGGCGGTGTTCTTTATCGCGTGGCGCGCCTATCAATCGCTGCGCCGGCCGACGTCTTACGATCCGCAAGCCAGCGCGAAGGTCACGCGCGAGACACTGCTGCGCGGCATCGCCGTCAACCTGCTCAACCCCGCGCCGTATATCTTCTGGGGAACGATGACTGGCCCGCTGCTGGTCGAGGCGTTCACGATATCGGCGGTGGGCGGGGTGTTGTTCCTGCTGGCGTTCTACGGCGTCTTTCTCGGCCTGATGGCGCTGTTCGTCGTGATGTTCGACCGGCTGCGCGGGGTTGATGCGCGGCTGACACGTTGGCTGACGACGGCATCGCTGGTGGTGCTGGCGGCGCTCGGCGTTCAGCTCATCCTGCGCGGAGTCAGCGGGCTGTCGGGCTGACCTACGGTGTACCGCTGGTCGCTGGTCGCAGGGACGGTTCGGGTTTAGAATCAGAAACAGAGAGGCACGGGCCGGTTACGGGAGCATCGCCTTTGAAGAAAGCCTACGGACGGCTCGACATCTTCTGGCCGGATGGCCGGGTTGAGACGGCCCTGCTGACGGATGATGTCACCGATGTCGGGCGGTTGGGTAACTCTCAGGTCGTCATTGACCACGACGGCGTGGATGCGAGTCATCTGCGCTTGAGCCGCACCAAGCAAGGCGCGATTCTGCATGCCTTGACGCAGAAGTTCGAGACGTTTGTCGACAGCGTCGCGGTCAAGCCCGGCGCGTCGGTGCCGCTGAACGGCGGCGAAGAAATCCAGCTCGGATCGCTGCGCGTCGTATTCCGGGTCGTAGACGACTCACCGACGCTGCCGATGATCCCGGCGGTGGACGACACACAACGCATCATCAGCGAGAGCGCGCCGTTCCGCATCGAGCTTCAGCTTCCGCATATCACCGTCGTGCCCGGCGCGTATATCTCGGTCGAACTCAGCGTGACCAACACCGGCCGCGAGAGTGAGCGTTACACGATCGACGTGCAGGGTGTCCCGCAAAGCTGGGTGCGTGTCAACCGCCCGGCCGTCGTGGTTGACCCCGGCGATACCAGCCTCGTGATGATTAACCTGCGTCCGATCCGGCACAGCGACAGCCGGCCGGGCAGCTACCCGGTGCAGGTCACCGTCACGCCGGATCGCGACCCCCGCGCGGCCTTACGGGCGATGCTTACCGTGCGGCTTCAGCCGTTCAACGGGTTGGGGATCGCGCTCAGCGCCAGCCGCGTCAACAGCGGTTCCAATTTTCGCCTTCACCTGCATAACCACGGCAGCGCGCCGTTGGCCCTGCGGCTTACCGCGCAGGACGCGTACGGGAAGCTCAATCTGCGCCTTTCGCAGACGTTCGCGCAGCTTGGGCCGGGCGAGCGTGCTGTTGTCAGCGGGACGGCCACGCTGAAAGAAAAGCGCGCGTTCGGCGCGGATGCCGAGCACGCCTTTGTGATTACCGCCCATGCCGATGCCCAGCCCTATTTCACCGTCGCGGTGCCGGGCAAGGTGGTCGATCATCCGCCGCTGCCGCGTGGAGTAGGCTTGCCGCGATTGCCGGGGCGCTGCTGGCCGTCGTGCTGATCGGGTACGGTGTGTGGGGGCTGCTGACTAATCGCACCGTGACGCCTGTGATCGCCGCGTTCGCCGCGCAGCCCACCGAGGTCGTGCGCGGTCAGCCGGTCGAACTGACGTGGGACGTGCGGGATGCGCAGCGTCTTGCGCTGATCCGGGACGGCGGCGAGCCGCAGATCTTGGACGAGCCGGGCGCGGGATCGTGGACGGTCGACTCGAATATGCTGCCATCGCGATCGACCTTCGTGCTGGTCGCCATGAACGGCAGTCAGCAAGTCGACGCTGCGGTGCAGGTGTCTGTCTATACGCCGGCCGTGATCGAGACGCTGGGTGTGCAGCCCGGCATCGTGTTCCGCAACGTGATCCAAGACCTGACGATCCGCTGGTCGGTCAGCGGCTTCAGCGGCACGCCGGTGCTGCGCGGCCTCGAATCGCTGGGGCTGCCGGCCGAAATCCCACTGGCGCCCGATCAGACCGCGCTCTCGACCGGGCCGGTTCTGCCGCAGACCGATTTCACCGTGCGGATCGTCGTGATGGATGAGCGCGGGACGGAGGTCGAGCGCACCGAAGATGTGCGCCTGACCGATCCGCAGTGTACGTCCGTACACGGCGACGTGCCGCTGCTGATCGCGCCGGACGCGGGCGCGGCGGTGTTGATGCGCCTGCCTCAGGGCGTGGCGTCCATCGTGAACGGCCGCACGTCATCGGGCGACTTCCTCTCGGTGCAGATGGATAACGGGACAGCTGCGTGGGCGCATACGGAGGATTTCGCTTGCCCGGCCGACCTGTTCCGCGTGGTGGATTTGCGGGAGATCGTCGTCGCGCCGCTGACGCCAGCGTCGACCGTCACCCGTGAGCCGCCGCCGCTGACGATCGTGCCGACCCCGCTGCCCACCCAAACACCGACCAACACGCCGACAGCGCCACCGCCGTCCGTGACACCTTCACCGTTCCCGACAGCCTCGGCGACGGTCGGCGGCTGAGCTTCACCTCGGCCCCGTTTATCCTCACTCTGGAACCAGCGCCTCATGCAACTGGCCTATCTTTCGCTGACGAACTTTCGCAACTACGCCCGCTTGGAGACGGCGCTTCCCAACACGGCGCTGGTGCTGCACGGTGAGAACGCGCAGGGCAAGACGAACTTCCTCGAGTCGATCTACTATCTGGCGACGATGCACTCGCCGTATACGTCGATCGACCGGCATCTCTTACACTGGGCGACCGAGAACGAACCGCTGCCGTATGCGCGCGTCGCCGCCGATGTGCAGACACGCCGCGCCCGCGAACGGCTTGAGGTCACGCTAATGATCGAGCGTGGGCCGGACGGCTCGCCGCGCTTTCGTAAGGTGGTCAAGGTCAACGGGGTCGAGAAACGGATCGGGCAGGCCGTCGGCGTCGCGACCGTCGTGCTGTTCCTGCCGCGCGATCTGGCATTGATCGAGGGCGCGCCCGCCGACCGCCGCCGCTTTATGGACGTGACGCTCAGCCAGATCGTGCCGGATTACGCCGAAGCGCTCGATCAGTACGAACGCACGCTGCCCCAGCGCAACGCCCTGCTGCGGCGCATCGGTGAGGGGGTGTCTCAGCCGAAGGAGTTGGCGTACTGGGACGAGCAGTTGGTCGAGGCCGGCGCGCGGTTGATCGCCGGACGGCAGATGTTCTTGCGCGAGCTGGAGATCGAGGCGCAGCGCGTGCATTACGACCTGACAGGCCGGCTCGAAACGCTGACGCTGCGCTATCAGCCGAGTTTCGTGCCGACCGCCGAAGGTGACGGCCAGCGCTCGTTCGAGGTGTTGGGGTTCGACCTGCACCGCGAGGTCTCGGCGGCCGAAGTTGCGCCGCAGTTCGCCGAACAGCTTGAGCTAGAACGCGGCGAGTCGATCCGGCGCGGCGTGACGCTCAGCGGGCCACATCGCGACGAGCTGCGCATCCTCATCAACGAGCGTGACGCTGGCCTGTACGGAAGCCGTGGGCAGGCGCGCACCGCCGTGCTGGCGCTCAAGCTGGCCGAACGTGCGTGGATGGGCCACCGCACCGGGGAGACGCCGATCCTGCTGCTGGATGATGTGGCGGCGGAACTGGACGCCAAGCGCCGCGAGTATCTGCTGGAGCGCGTGCAGGATGCCGGCCAGACGCTCATCACGACCGCCGAACTCAGCATCTTTCCCGCCGAATTCCTCGGCCATGTGCCGGTGTGGACAGTCGAGGCCGGCCGTATCCGCAAGCCGTCATAGCTTCAGCGCGTCCCACTCGCGGCGCAGCATGCCGTACACGTGCATATCGAGCAGTGTCCCATAGTGGTTGAAGATCTCGCGCAGCACGCCCTCCAGCTTGAAGCCGAGCCTGAGCGCCACCGCTTGACTGCGCAGGTTGCCCGCCGCCGTGCGAATCTCGACGCGGTTCAAGTCCCAGCGCTGGAACGCATCATCGACGAACACACGCGCGACATCGGTCATAATGCCCTGCCTGCCGTGGGTCTCCGCCAGCCAATAACCGACCTCGGTCGACCGGTTTCTGCGGTTGACGTAGTGCATCCCGATCGTGCCGACCGGCGTTCCATCGAGGATGATCCCGCCTTGATAGCCGTCATCGCGCGACCACTGCGACGTGCCGTGTTCGATGAAGTTGCGCACGTCGTCTGGGCCGTGCGTGTCGTCAAGCCATGTTAGCCACTGCCGCAGATAGGCGCGGTTGGCCTCCACCACCTCGTACAACGGGCCGGCGTCGGCGGCGGTCAGCGGGCGGACGAGCAAACCGGGGCGGACATGAAGGGTAATCGGCATAGCGAACTTCCCTGAGAGTATGAAACGGAATTCTGCGCCGTTGGCCCTCTGATTGTACGCCCTGCTCCGAATCGCTGTGAACCCGGCGCATCTCATACGGAATGAATCGAGCGAATCAGCGCGGTGTTGACTCTCATTCCTCACGTATCAATCTTGATTTTCCGTCTCGCATCGCGAACAGCCTGATTGTGGGCCGCAGATTCGCTACAATACCGGCGGTCAACTCGCATAATCAACAAGGGGATCGGCGATGCTGCGTAAGCTGGTGTTGAGTGCTCTGTTGTCGATAATGCTCGTCATTGCGGTCGTCCCTGCGCACACGCAGGACGAATTTGTGTTTGGTATGGTGCTAGTCGGGCCGAAAGATGACCGTGGCTGGAGTCAGGCACACTATGAGGGCGGCCTGTATGTCGAGGAACACATCCCCGGCGCACGGATGCTCGTGTTCGAGAGCTTGAACGCGGCCGATAAGCCTGAGGCGACCCTCGCGGATGTTGTCGGCCTATTTGTCGAGGAAGGCGCGAAGGTCGTCTTTACGACATCCGACGCGTTCGAGGAAGATACCGCCGCCGTCGCTCCGCTGTATCCTGATGTGACCTTCATCAGCATCTCCGGCGACGACGTGCTTGCTGGCACGGCGCCGGCCAACCTCGGCAACTTGATGGCGATGATCGAATGGCCGCGCTTGATCGCGGGCTGCGCCGCCGCGCTCACCAGCCAGACCGGCAAGCTCGGCTATGTGGGGCCGTTGATCAACGCCGAGACCCTGCGTGTTTCGTCGTCGGCGTACCTCGGCGCCAAGCACTGCTGGGAGCAGAAGGGCGGCGATCCCGAAGCGTTTGAATTCGCCGTGACGTGGATCGGCTTCTGGTTCGCGATCCCGACCGTGACGCTGGACGTGACCGAGGAGTCCAACCGCTTCTTCGACAGCGGCGCGGACGTCGTGCTCAGCGGCGTCGACACGGCCGAGATGGTGCAGGTCGCCGCGCAGCGTCAGGCTGACGGCCAAAGCGTATATGCCGTGCCGTACAACAGCATCGCGGGCTGCACACAGGCGCCGGAAGCTTGCCTCGGCGTGCCGTTCTACAACTGGGGGCCGACGTACGTCTCGATTATCGAGTCGGTTCAGGCGGGGACGTGGGAACAGTCGTGGGACTGGGTGCCGCCGGTGTGGGATGAGATCTCCGACCCGGAAAGCAGCACCATCACCGGCTTCTATTACGGCGACGGCCTGAGCGACGAGAACCGCGCGCTGCTGGACGCGTTCGTGGCGGAGGTTGTGGCCTACGCGACCGACGAAGCCAACGCTGGCTCGATCTACTTGTGGCAGGGGCCGCTGGCGCTGCAAGACGGTACGGTACTGGCTGAAGAAGGCGAGCCGGTGGCGCTGGAGGACATCTGGTATCTATCGCAGCTTCTTGACGGCATGATCGGCGCCAGCGAGTAGCGCACAGGCGAACAGTGGGGCGGGGCGCGGAAACCAGACGCGCCCCGTTTGCTGAAACGATGCGCATCGAACTCCGGAATATCACCAAACGCTTCGGGGCGCTGGTCGCCAACGACGCCATCAGCCTGACGCTGGACAGCGGTCAGATTGTCGGTGTGCTGGGCGAGAACGGCGCGGGCAAGTCGACGTTGATGAAGATCATCAGCGGTTATCAACCGGCGGACAGCGGTCAGGTATGGCTGGATGGCCGGCGTGCGCCGTACACGACGCCGCACGGCGCTATCGCCGCTGGGATCGGCATGCTGCATCAAGACCCGCTCGACGTTGCGGCCTTCACCGTCATCGAGGATTTCGTCCTCGGCTTTGAGGGCGCGCTCGATTATTCGGCCGCGCGCGCCCAACTGGACGGCGTGTGCGGACAGCTCGGCTTTGCGCTGCCGCCGGACGCCGAGGTCGCGTCGCTCTCGATTGCGCAGCGGCAGCAGCTCGAAATGGCGCGTCTGCTCGCGCTCGGCGTGCGCACGCTGATCCTTGACGAGCCGACCACCGGCATCAGCGCCGAGCAGAAAGATGCGCTGTTCGCCGCGCTGCGCAAGCTCGCCAAACAAGGCGTGACGATCCTGCTCGTCAGCCACAAACTGGAGGACGTGCTGCAGTTGTGTGATCGGGCGGTGGTGCTGCGACGCGGCCAGCTCACTGGCGATGTTATGCTGCCCGTCCCGCACCCCGAACTGATCGCGCTGATGTTCGGGCAGGCGCAGCCCCGCTGGAACGGCGCACGACGCGGCGCCCCGGCGACTCGCCGGTGCTGACTCTGCGCGATGTCACAATCAGCGACCGCCGACTGCAGATTGACCGCTTCTCGCTGTCGATCGATCACGGCGAGGTGATCGGAGTCGCGGGTCTTGACGGCAGCGGACAAGCGCCGATCATGCGCGCGGCCGTGGGCTTGCAGCCTATCGTCCACGGCGAGATCACGCTCGGCGCGCAGCCGATGACCGGAAAGCCGTACCGCGCATACCTCGCGGCTGGCGCTGCGTTTGGCGCGGCGGGGCGGCTCGAAGAGGGATTGGTGCCCGGCCTATCGCTGACCGAGCATTTTGCGCTCATCAACGGGGACTCCGCGCGTATCCGGTGGGGGCATGTCCGCGCACACACGCAGCGTCAGATCGAGCACTATCAGATCAAGGGGCAGGCCGACTCACGCATCGACTCGCTGTCTGGCGGCAATCAGCAGCGCGTGTTGATGGCGATGCTGCCCGATCAGCCGACGATCATGGTGCTGGAGCAGCCGACACGCGGCCTTGATGTCGAGTCGGCGCGCTGGATATGGACGCAGCTGCTCGGCCGCTGTGAGGCCGGCGCCGGACTGATCTTCAGCAGCGACGATCTGGATGAGATACTGGCCTACAGCGACCGGATTATCGTGTGCTTTGCCGGCCGCACTTCGGTGCTCGACAACACGCCGGAGCTTTCGGCGGAGACGCTGGGCGCGCTGATCGGCGGCGCTACGGCCTGAGCACCACGACGTGAAATGCGTGGCTGACCTCGAACGGCTGATCGAGGTCGGTGTACTGGGCCGCGACGACCGCTTCGACCGCTGCGACGCCGGCCTGCCACGCTGCGTCGTCCATTCGCCACATGGAGGAGAAAACGCGCCCGCGATAGCGTTCGAGCTTGGCACGCGGCGTCAGGGTTGTCGTGAACTCCAGCACGCCGGACGCCGTCTCAGTCCAGCCGTTCTGCTCAAGCACGACCGCGCTGGTGTCGCGGTTGTCCTCACCCTTGCGCCAGCGCCGCCACTGCTCGCCGGTCGCGGCTTCCCATGCGTCGCTGATCGCCTCCAGCCCGTGCTCATAGCTGCGGTTCCACCCGACAATGGCGACGCCCGCGGGCTTCACGGTGCGGCGAAGTTCGGACGCGGCGCGTTCCGGGTCAGAGACCAGATGCAGGATATGCACCAGCACGGCGGCATCCAGCACGTTCGATCGCAGTGGCAGCTGGGTCACGTCGGCGCGCGCGAGGCGGATGTCTGGCGCGCCGAAAACGGCGTGCTTCTGCCGCAGCACAGACATCATATCGGCCGAAAGGTCAAAGCCAAGATACGGCCCGCTGTGACGCGCCAACGGCAGCGCGAGCCGCCCCGTGCCGACGCCGATCTCGGCGACGACGGACGAATGGGTGAGGCCGCCGAGACGGGCCATCAAGTCGGCGGCCTGCTGATCGATTCCGGGCGGGAACCCGCGCGTCTGATCGTAGAACGTGGCTGCGCGGTCAAAGACGACGCTTTTGTGCGGTTGATCGGTCACGATACGAGGGCCTCTGTGGTGTACTGCTTGACAGGGATTCCGATTTCCGTGAAAATCATCACAAACATAATTCCGCTAAGCCATTGTTTGAAGATCGAGAGCGTTGGTCTCCTATAACGTCGTGTTGATTGAGTGATACAGTCTTGTCTTTTCTCATCACTCAGCACTTGGCACTTTCAACTCCACGCTTAGGGGAGGTCGCCACCGTGGATTGGGAATCGAGCTTGGATGAACGGGTTCGGCAGGCGATTGGCGACGGATCGAATCTGCCCAATGCAGGCAAGCGCCTTGAATTGGACGATCCGTACACCCCGGATGAACTCAAGTTAGCATACAAACTGTTGAAAGACAACGACCTTACGCCGGGGTGGATTCTCGAAGGCCGCGAGTTGGACGATCTGCTCGCGCAGGCCCGTCAGCAGCTGGCGCGGGCGCTGAAGTCGGGTGCTGCTCTGCCGGAATCAATCAGCGCCGGCATCACGGCGCTGAACAAACGGGTACTGGCTTATAACCTCAAAGCACCGCCCGGCGTTTCGCACAAGCGGATGATCGACGTCGAAATCGAGCGCCGCCGCCTTACTTGCGGATGACCTCGTTATCTTCCGGCAGCTTCTGCTCGTCGGACGAACCTTCCCTCAGTCCTTTGCGAAACTCCGCGATCCCACCGCCGAGTTCACCGAACACACGGCGGATACGGCCCGCGCCAAACACGACCAGTACGATGACCAGAATGACCAACAGCTCGGGAAGACCGGGTTTCATGGTGACCATTTCCTCTCAACCAACCGGGGGCGTTCCGCCCTCGTTGCGGCCATTATAGCACCGATTTTGACTCGCTTTCAGTAGCCTCTTCCAGCAGCGCATCGGCCTCCATGCGCAGCAGGCTGTCCGCAACCGCCTCAATCGCCAGATTTTGCTTGCGATACAGGTTGGCGTCACTCATGTACAGCCGGTTAGCGACCTCGCGCACGCGCTGCTTCTTGATATAGCGCAGATCGAGGATGTTGTAGATCAGCCAGTCTTGGCTGCGCCAGTCACGCTCGCCGGGCGGGCGCTGCAGCTCGATGGCGCGATCCAGCACCGAGCGCAAGGCGCGCACCGGCTCATTGACGTTGAACTCCAGCGCGCGCCGCACGACCGCCAAGTCCAGCAGGCGGCTCTTGGTCATCCCCGGCCCGCCATAATAATGACGGAGCGCGGCCTGTACCTGTTCGACGATCTGATCGCGGTCGGGCAGCGCGGGCAGGTTCGGCTCGGCGGCCGGTGTGCTGCGCGGCTGATACTCGTCCTCGCGGTTGGATTCGCGTGACGTGGCGAACTGCGGCAGCAAGCCCTCCAGCGCGGCGACGACCTCGGATTGCAGCAGCATGTCGTCCAGCGCGCGGGCGACGCGGCGGCGAACACGGGCGATCACGGCCATCTCGTCTGCCGTTGGGGCTGAATCATGCGTGGCTTGCAGCCCCAGCACACCGATCATCTGCCCGCCGTTGATCAACCCGCGCTGCCTGCTGAGGGGGAGCAGCCAGAACCCTTCCCACAGCAGCGGTTGGGCGACCGTGGCGATCTTCAGCCCGCCCAGCGCGCCGCTCAGATCACTGGCGCGGTCTTCGATGTCGTGGCCGCGGCCGGTCGCGCTGATGACCTCCGGCGTGCTGTCCGTCAGCGCCGCGACGAACGCGCCCGACGTGCGCAAGACGTTGCGCGCCTGTGCGAGGATGCCTTCCATCAGCGACAGCAGATCGGCCCGTGTGAGCAGCTGCCGGTTCAGCTTCTGAATCTTGTTGAACTGTTCCGATTCCTCGCCGTAAATCAGCCAGCGGTCGAGCAGTGGCAGCATAAGGTCGATGATCCACTGCCAGCACAGTACGACCGTGACGACGGCGAACACGGCGAACTCGCTGCTGACGAGGCCGAAGATGCGGGTCGCGCGGCTGGTGAAGAACAGCACCGCGACGATCAGCATGCCGGTGGCCGGGCCGCGCAGCACCATGCGCAGCAGGTCGGCTTTGACGGCGCGGTCGGGGATTCGGCTGCCGAAGAACGACAGCGGATAAGCGAGGAACAAGAGCATCAGCACGACGAAGATATTGGCGATGATGACCAGCACGAGCGCGCCGGTGGTGAACTCGCCGCCCGGCGCGAAGAACGCGCTGAACGGGAAAACGCCGACGATCGGCGTGAGCAGGGCGATCTCAAGGTAGCCCATGCGACGGCGCGTCGAACGGGTGAGGCAGCGCCGCCGCGCGCGCTCGACGTTGATCAGCGCAAAGCCTGAGGCGACGACCGTGTAGGCTGCGAACACCGCCATCAACGGCATGGCACGCAGGGCAGGACGGCCCGCGCTCTCGATCGGGCCAACGAGGATGTCGGAGAACATGGCAGCGATCACGAAAGCCGTGCCGATCAGATACATCAGGCGCAGCGTGCGGCTTCTCCGCCCGCGCGAAGGCAAGCCGGTTGTGTCGAGCAGCGCGTCGGACAAGTGCACGAGCGCCGCGGGAGCCAGCGCGATCCCCAGCCACTGCGCGCGCAGCAAACGCAGCACCGCCTCGTCGGTCGGGCGCAGGCCGGTGAGGACGTCGCACACATACGCCGTGGTGACAGCGAACAACACCATCGCCGACGCCCGCGCGACCCGATCATGCGCGTTGCGGGTGATCGTATACAGCAGAAGGGAGGCCGCGACAATCACGATTGCCGCTGCCAGCGTTTCGTTCATCAAGTCGAGAAACGAAACGAACAAGTCGGAAGTCAAAGCGGACTGCTTTCCGTCGCCCGATACGTCGCTTTATTCTACACGTCCGCGACGGGCCAGCCTTAGTCCGAAAAATACGGCGATGTCGTGATTGGGAAAGTAGTGATCGCTGTATCCGCAGAACCGCAGGCCCTGCGCAGTGACGAGCTGGATCATCGGGACGTGTTTGGTCGGCAGGGCCACCATCAGATGATGCGCGCCCTGCTCACGCGCCCACTGCCGCACCCCATCGACGAGCCGCGTCGCCACCCGTTTGCGGCGCAGGGCCGGCGTCACGGCGAGGTCGTCGATCCACACGATCTCCTGTGAATCGTCGTACCGTGCGACCACGTACCCGATTCCGGGCGGGCGCAGCGGCGGAGGCGGCGGCATCGTCAATCCGGAGGTGTCGGGATCACCTTCAAATTCGCCCGGCGCGGCGTTCGACGCTTGGCCGGCCAACGCTTCAGGCTCCGGTTCGTACTTACGCGCGACGACCCACAGCCGTCCCGCGTCGGGGTTGTCGTATAGGCGGTGGCGTGCGACATGATGAGTCAGCTCCACCGGGCGCGGCAGGAACTCCTGCTTGAACGTCACGCCGTAGACGCTCGGGTCGTCATGGGGCAAGGTCATCTGCCAGACGCGGTCTGTCTCGCAGGTGTGATCCATAGTCAGGCACGTCTCGATGTCCGCGTACGTGCCCGGATGAAACGTGATCTCGACCGTCATGACAAATAAGCGTCGCCGAACGTGCCGCGCAGATAGATATCCACGCGGGGCGATTCGTCGTTGGCTTTGATGGCCTCGTAGATGCCGGGTTCGAGCACCCGATAGCGCGTCTCGTTAACCCGCACGCGGAACAGGCGGGTCGGCTTGACGTGGACGCGGGCAGCCTGTCCCTCCGGTACGATGACGTGAATATCTCCGGCGGCAGAGCGCACCCGCACCGGGTCGAACGCCTCCGAGGGCGAGACGAGGCGGATGTCCCCGACGCCACTCGCCAGCGTGACGCCCTGCACGATCAGCCCGCCGAGGTCAGCGTTGATCTGGCCGATGGAGGTCGAGATCAGTACGTCCCACGGCAGGTCATCCGCGAGGCGCATCTGCCAATCCGCGAACGACAGCCACGGAGTCCGGCTGCGCAAGAATTGCAAATGAGCGTGGGTAGCTTCGACGTCGAGCGAGGGGCGGCTGCTGCGGGCGAACTGACCCTCGACCAAGCGGCCATCCCGCGCGCCCCCGCCGATGATGACGTCGACTTCGCCAGCGCTGATCTCAAGCGTGCCGCTTTGCACACTGCCGCGCGTGATGCCAAAGGTGCGCGCGGTGCGTGTGCCGAGATCGCCGCGAATGAGAATCCAAGCCCCCAGCGCGACGAGCACTAGGGGCAGAAGGGCGCTGATCCGGAAGTCTCCGAGCAGCAGAAAGTTCTCAAGCAGAAGGGCAACGCCGAGCGCTGCTACCAGCAGCGGTAGGAAGATCGGGCCGCGTGCTGCCTTCGCTTGCACAGGGGTCTACTCCCCGTACAGGTAGTCGCGCAGGATGATGTGCGCGCTCGACTGGCGCAGGCGGTTCAAGGCTTGCGCCTCAAGCTGGCGCACGCGCTCGCGGGTGACGCCGATGGTCTGGCCGACCTCTTCGAGCGTGTAAACCCGGCCATCCTCCAACCCGTAGCGCAAGCGCAGAATCTGCGCCTCGCGGCTGGGCAGGCGGTTGAGCGCGCCCTGAAGCTGCTCGTGCAGCAGGTGAGTCGCCACCTCGTCGGCCGGGGCCGGCGTGCTGGTGTCCTCCACGAAATCGCCGAAGGTGCTGTCGCCGTCCTCGTCGATCGGCGTCTCAAGGCTCACCGGACGGCGGCTGATCTCCATGAGATGCTCGACCTTGTCCGGCGTGGTCTCCATGCCGATTGCAAGCTCCTCGATCGACGGCTCGCGGCCCAAGTCCTGCAAGAGCTGGAGCTGCACGCGGCGCATGCGGTTGAGCTGGTCGCCCATGTGCACCGGCACGCGAATCGTGCGGCCCTGATCGGCCACGGCACGGCTGACCGCCTGCCGGATCCACCACGTCGCATACGTGCTGAACTTATGCCCGCGGCGGTACTCGAACTTGTTGGTCGCGCGGATCAGGCCGATGTTGCCTTCCTGAATCAAGTCGAGGAAATGCACACCGCGCCCGATGTACTTCTTGGCGACGCTGATGACCAGACGCGCGTTGGCGCGCACAAGGTGCTCCTGCGCGGCCTCGGCATCGAGGACGTAGTCCTTGAGCGTGTAGATATCGTCGGGAGATAGGCGGTCGCCCATCTCTTCCAGTTTCTTCTGAGCCAGCACGCCGCGCTCCATGCGCTTGGCAAGCTCAACTTCCTGCTCGGCGGTGAGCAGGGGGACACGCCCGGCTTCCTTCAGGTACAGGCCGACCACGTCGTCGGTATCGAGCGCCTGCTGATAGCCAGCGTCGTCGATCAACTCCGTCGCCCAGTTGTACGGGTTGCCGCCTTCCGCGGCGATCTCCATGTCGAGGCCGTCCATGTCGGCGTCAAGCTCGGCGTACAGGTCGCTCGAGGATGGCACGCGCTGGCCGATCTCCACACCCTCCTCCATAAGGCTGTTCATCAGGTCGTCGAGAAGCGCGATGTCATTCTCGGCGTTGGGCATGACGGCAAGGATGTCATCATGCGTGATGCCACCCTCGCGCTTGGCTTTTTCCACAAGCTGAGTGCGGATGTCGTCGAATGGTGTGATCTGTGCGATTGCTGCCATAGCCATAGTCATACGCGCATAAAGCCTTGCGAGCGTTGGCAGGCAAGGCGCTGACCCTCGTGTGTGCTTGGGGAAGGTACCGACGGCACGTACACCTTCCCAGGTCGTTAGCCAAACAATCCTCGCCGGTTGACGAGGATTAAACCGTCGTATGTTACCCCCTATAAAGTATCCCGATGCCAAAATCTTGTCAAGCAAACCACATCGGCCGGAGAATTAAGTCTCATACGGCTCTCAGTGATCCGCATGGCAATCGTCGGTCAGGCGCGCCGCCGAATCCACCATACCGCCAAGCCGATCAACAGCAGGCCGGCCGGCATCACCACGACCGTGAGCAGCGCGATCTGGTCAAGCTGCTGTGTGCTGAGAAATACCGTGGGCAGGTTCGTCGCGCGTCCTTCTGGCGCGAACACCAGTTCCTCGCCGAAGCCTGTCAGCCAGCGGATTGCATCTGTAAACAAGATGCTGTTACCCACCGGGTTGCTTACCAGACCGTTGGTTGCCCAGTCGGTATCGCCGATCAGCACGACACGCGCCCCCGTCGTCTCATCGAAGGCCCACGCCGCGAGGTTGACCGGCCCGGCGATGTCGTCCTCGATGCTGAACTCGTACTGATTGGCGTTCAGGACGCTGGCGAAGTCGGTCTCGGCGTAGCTGAGTTCGCTGGTCGCAATAATCATGCCGTTGGAGACCGGCGGCGAATCGTCGATCTGCACCGCGCGCGCCACCCGGAACATCGCCCGTGTTGAGGTGTCGTTGGGATCGTTAAGCCGCGCCGTGATGGTCGACCCGTCCGACAGCGCGTAACTGAGCAGGTCAAGCTCGCTGCCGGCGTTGGAGAGCGTGTCGATAGCGATGCCGTCCAGCATCCGGATTCCGAAGTTCTGCCACAAGAACGCATTGAACAGGCTGTCCTCGGCCAAGAACGGCGCTGCGGTGAAATCGGCGTCGGTCAAGATCAAGAGCGCCCCGCCGCGTTCAAGGAAGCGCGCCAGCACCGCAATCGCGTCCGGCGGAAGCTGCTGCCGCATGCGGGCCAGCAGGATCGTGTCGATGTCCTCCGGCACGTCTGCTCCGCGTGCCGCCAAGCCGGCCAGATCCAGCGAAGTCGTCAGGATGCCGTTCGCGCCGAGGCCGTTGAAGATCCCGGTGAACCCGCGCGCTGTCGTGTCGAACGGGTTGATGTCGCTGTAGGTTGTGTCGTACGCCACGGTGAACCGGTTGATGTCGAGCAGACGCACGAGCGCGCTGGTGATGTTGCGCTCCTGATTGTTCTCGGCCACGACCCGCACGATCGTGCTGAAGTCGATTTGGCCGTCGTCGGTCAAGTAAGAGACGAACAACTCGCCGTCGTAGGTCAGGTTGAATTGAGTCGCCAGCGCCGGGTTGTCGTCCGGGTTGTAGTACACGCTGCGGATCAGCCCGCCGGTCTGATCGACGTACAGCCGCACGATCATGTCGTCCAGCTCGCGGAATCGGAGCGCCGCGGACGAGTAGAAGCCGGTGATTTGAATCGGACGATCCACCCGTTCAAGGATGCGCAGCGTCTCCGGCGTCAGCGAAAACTGCCGGCTCTCGGTCATGTCGAGCGTGAGCGCAGCCTGCTCGGTGCGGGCATATAGAAAGCTGACCACGAGTACGAGGATCGCGGCCAACACGACGGTCGTGAGGATATGGCGAAACGCCCTGCTGCGCAGCACCGCGACCATCAACGAAGCCTCCGCAGCTCGACCAACCGCAGCGTGAGAAACAGCGCAATCGCGATCACGCCGGCGTAGTAGATGATGTCCTCGAAACGCACCAGCCCCGACGCGAACGAACCGATGTAGTGGCCGGGCATCGACAGCCGGCGCAGCAGGTTCGCCATGTCGATGCTGGCGACGATCTGGCCGGCCAATTCGCCCAGATAGAGCAGCAGCAGCACGGCGACGCTCAAGAACGCCGCGACGACTTGGCTTTCGGTGAGCGCGGAGCACAACAGGCCGACCGCCAGCGCCGCGCCGCCGTACAGCCAAATCCCGATATAAGCCGCGATGGCCTGCCCGGTCTCTGGCTGTGTGACGTTCGACAGGATGATCTGATACACCAGCGTGG
This sequence comes from Chloroflexi bacterium OLB13, assembly GCA_001567485.1. Lineage (GTDB taxonomy): Bacteria > Chloroflexota > Anaerolineae > Aggregatilineales > Phototrophicaceae > Flexicrinis. The sequence continues at coordinate 26,227 of JZRA01000142.1, read as the reverse complement.
CGGCCAGCAGCAAGCTGTAGAACACCCACGCACTGAGGAACTTGCCCAGCACGATAGCGACCTCGGTGACGGGCGTCGTCAGCAGTAGTTCGAGCGTGCCCTCGCGTGCTTCTTCCGCCAGCAGGCGCATCGTCAGCACCGGGCCGAAGAAGATCAGGAAGAATGACAGCGCGTTCGGCACGATGGCCGGGTTAACCGGCTCTTGAGTGAGCGCCAGCGTGAGGTTGCTGTTGAATACCAGTGCGGTGACGAGCAGGAACGCCGCGCCGATCAAGTAGGCGATGGGCGAGGTGAAGTAAGCCGCCAGCTCGCGGCGAAACACGGTGCCGACGCCGATCATCGCGGGCCTGCTTTCGTGACGAGGTTCAGGAAGATGTCCTCCAGCGTGAGCGCAATCGGCCGCAGTTCGACGATCAACCCGCCGGCCGACGCGATCTTACCTGCGACGTGCGGCCGGGCGCGATATTGGGCTGTCCATAGACGAGGTAGCCGCCGTCACTGGGTTCGACGCGGGCGACGCCGGTCGCGCTTTTCAACGCCTTGAGCGCCGCCTCAGGGTTGAGCTTGCTGACCTGAACGTACAGCCGGTCGCCGGCGTACAGCGTGGCGCGCAGTTCAGACGGCGTGCCGTGCGCCACGATCCGGCCTTGATTCAAAATAATGACCCGGTCGCAGACCTGTTCGGCCTCGGTCAGGATGTGCGTGCTGAACAGGACGGTGTGCTTAACGCCCAACCCGCGCACCGCTTGGCGCACGTCGATCACCTGCTGTGGATCGATGCCGATGGTCGGCTCGTCGAGGATGACGACGCTGGGGGCGTGGACGAGCGCCTGCGCCAAGCCTAACCGCTGGCGCATACCTTTGGAGAGACTGCGCACCAGTGACCGACGCCGATCCCAAAGATCGACCTGTTCAAGCGCCTGCTGGGCGGCCGTTCGAGCCTTGCGGATGCCGCGCATCTGCGCCCAGAACGTCACGTAGCCGGCGACTGTCATGTCGGGGTACAGCGGCACGCGTTCCGGCAGATACCCGACCGCCGCGCGCGCTTGCATGGATTGAGTCTGCACGTCGAACCCGGCGACCACCGCGCGGCCCGATGTCGGCGGCATGTAGCCGGTCAGGATGCGCATGGTTGTGGTCTTGCCTGCGCCGTTCGGCCCCAACAGCCCGACGACTTCACCGGGGGCCGCTTCGAAGCTGATGCCATCCAACGCCGTATGCGGGCCGTAGCGCCGGCACAGGTTTTCGACCTGAATCATGGCCGTGTCTCTTGGTATACTTTGCCGTGCATACTAATCCCCGGCCGTTGTTCAGTCAACAATCTGGCCGCGCACCGGGGGCAGTCGTGAATGACCGCTAACAATTGAAGCTGTTGAGGAAGGCTCCCCGATGCAGGGACTGCTTGCCCTTGAAGATGGTACGCTCTACGCCGGCGCTGGTTTTGGCGCCAGCGGCGTGCAGACCGGCGAGATCGTGTTCAACACGTCGATGACCGGCTATCAAGAAATCCTGACCGACCCGTCGTACTACCGCCAGATTATCACCATGACGGTGCCGCATGTCGGCAATACCGGTATCAATACAGAAGACGTTGAGTCGTCGCGCAGTTGGGTGTCGGGATTTGTCGTGCGGTCGCTCAGCCCGATTGTGTCGAACTGGCGCAATCATGGTGATCTCGACGGATTCCTGCGCGAACAGGGCGTGATCGGCCTGTCCGGCGTGGCGACCCGCGCGCTGGTGCGGCACATCCGCGAAAAAAGGCGTGATGCGCGCGGCGATTGCGCATGGCGAAGCGGCCAACGATCCGCAGGCGCTGATCGAGATGGCGCGCCAGAGCTTGGACATGAGCGGCGCGAATCTGGTCGATGACGTCACCTGCGACGAGGCGTACAACTGGAATCGGGCCAGTGACGACGCGTGGTACTTGGGCGCGCCGCGCAATCATACGGACGGCGGCCCGCTGGTCGTCGCCTATGACCTCGGCATCAAGCACAACATCCTGCGCATGTTGACCGACCGCGGCCTGCGGGTGCGGGTCGTGCCGGCGCAAACCCCGGCCAGCGAAGTGCTTGCGCAGAAGCCGGCGGGCGTGTTCCTGTCCAACGGCCCCGGTGATCCGGCCGCGGTCGCTACGCCATCGACAACGTGCGCAACCTGCTCGGCAAGGTGCCAGTGTTCGGCATCTGCCTCGGTCATCAAATCCTTGGGCTGGCGCTGGGCGGGCACACCGAGAAGATGCGCTTCGGCCATCGCGGCGGCAATCAGCCGGTGAAGAACCTGCTCACCAACGTCGTCGAGATCAGCGCGCATAACCACGGCTTCGCCGTCACGCCGGACAGCGACTTAGGCGGCGCGGAGGTCACGCACGTCAATCTCAACGACAACACCGTCGAGGGCTTGCGGCACACCGGCCTCGGCGCGTTCAGCGTGCAGTATCACCCGGAAAGCTCGCCCGGCCCGCACGACTCGCTGTATCTGTTCGATCAATTCGTGGACGCGGTACGCGCAAATCACCTGACCGCACAGGTATGAAAGACCCCAACGCCGGTCACGTGAGGACAACGCGCTGGGTGCTGCCGTCGCTGCTGGCGATTCTCGCGCTGTATCTCTTTGTCGCGATGAGCTACGCCGTGGCAACCCCTCCGTGGCAGGCGCCGGACGAGCCAGCGCATTACAACGTTATCCGACAACTCGCCGAAACCGGCGCGTATCCGCTGATCGAAGGCGGTGACTGGGATCAGGCGTACCTCGAACAGCTCAAGGCCGCGCGATTCGCGCCGAACCTCTTGGCCCGTCTCAACGCTGTTCAGTTTGAGGATCATCAGCCGCCGCTGTATTACCTGCTGCTGACGCCGGTCTACAACGTCTTCGGTGGCAATCTCGTCGCACTGCGCAGCGCGTCCGCCGTGATCGGGCTGTTCGTCGTATTGACCGCTTTCGCGGTAGCCGGCTGTGCCATGCCCGGCCGACCAGCGGTGGCGCTTGGTACGGCCGCGCTGGTCGCGTTTATCCCGCAGCATGTCCACATCCTCGCCTCGGTCAATAACGATGCGCTGGCATGGGCGCTGGTCGGGTGGATTCTGTGGGCTAGCCTTATTCATGCGGCGGGTGGACGATTCCCGGCGTGGGCGCTTGGCCTATTGGTGGGGCTTGCACTGCTGACCAAAACAACTGGCTACCTGATGGCGGGCGTGGCGCTGCTGGCCGTCGTCATCCGCCCAAGCCCACACGGGATGCGCGGCCGTTTGACTGCCGTTTCGGTCTATCTGGCCGTCGCGCTGGGAATTGGCGGCGTGTGGTGGCTGCGTAACGTTTCGGTGTATGGCTTCCCGGACTTCCTCGGTTTAGCGGCACACGATCGCGTGGTGGTCGGGCAGCTGCGCACGGCGGAACTGATTGCTGAGATAGGCGCCGACACCTATCTCAAAACGGCGTTCGAGACCGCCATCACCAGCTTCATTGGTCAATTCGGCTGGATGGCGCTGCCGATCCAGACGTGGGCGCTGGTGATCTACGGCGCGGTCGCGGGACTCGGCCTGATAGGGGCAGCTTCGCTTCGCGCCCTGCGCCACTCGACGCCGCGGTCGTGGCTGCTCATGGGCGTCACCGGCGGATTGGCCCTGCTCATGCTCGTCTACTACAACACGCAGTTTGTGCAGTTTCAGGGGCGATATGTCTATCCCCTTCTGATCCCGCTGGCGGCGCTGGTATGCGCGGGCTTGGACGCCATTCGGCAGCAGCTGCCGGTGGTGAAGCGGATTCCCGTGCTGCTGCCTGCTGCCCTGTGCGCGTTCGCTGGCCTCGATCTGTGGCTGCTGACGCGCGTCCTTGTGCCTAACTTGACACCCTAGAACAACCGTGCTACTGTCTCGGTACATAAGGCGATGACCCGCGCGGGTAACGGTTCGTAGACAAGGGCCGGTGAATGAGTATCGAGTTCAACAAGCTGCTGGATCAGGTGCGCAAGATGGGGGCGATGATCTCGCACCTCGACTTCGACATGTCCGATAAGCTGGCGTTGGCCTGTGACCGCCTATACGCCGCCGACGACCTCGATGTGATTCGGCGGAAGATCGCCTATGTGCGCGGGCCGGAGATCAGCGGCTATCGCGGCGCGGCTCCGCTCGAAGGGCCGGACGCCGAAAACCTCAACTGGGTGTATCCACCGCCGTCGCTGCCGCCGCACGCCACGCTGATCGCGAGCGACGGATCGCAGGTCTATCCCAACGAGCAGTCGCCCGTCCACTACTACCTGCTCAACATCGGCATGTTCGTGTATCAGCACGGGCAGGATCACGTCCCGCAGACGATCACGCTGCCGATGCTGGCATATCACAAAGACATCGTCCATGACCGGAATCATCTGCTTATCACGAACCGCACCGTGGATGCGCGCCGGACGGTGACGGAGATGCAGCAGCTGGCACAGCAGGCGTGGAAGATGCACCGCGAGGGCGTGCGCGATCCGCTGGTCACGCTGTTCGACAACCAGCTCCTGTTCTGGGCCAGCGCCGATGTCACCGACGGCAGCAAGCTGCTGACCGACTACTGGACGGGGATGGGGCAGCTGCGTGACGCCGACGCGATTCTGGGCGGATATGTCGACAACCCGGCGCGCAGCCGGCAGGTGCTGCGCCTGCTGTACCTGCTCAGCCTCGGCGACGAGGCCGACATCAAAGCCCACGAATCGCAGCTCGCTAGCGGCGGGGACTTAGAGGGACTGCGCGATATGCACCTGTTCGACAAGGTGCTGGAACCCGGCGAGCGCAGCGCGATCATGGTGCAGAACTCGCCGCGCAACCTCGCCTACCGGCAGAAGAACGGCAGCTTCGAGATCGCGTTCTTCTACGTCAAGGTCGCCAACGGCTACAAGACGGCCATCGCGCGTATCGACATCCCGATGTGGGTGGCCCGCGAACGGGATTCGGTCGATTCGCTGCACGCGCTGATCCTCGATCAATGCCAGATGCAGGGGCGCACGCCATATCCCTACGCGCTGGCCCGTGCCGACGAACTGGCGCTGGTCAGCGGACAGGATCGGCGCAAGCTGGACGAGCTGATCCGCATGGAACTGCGCAAACAAGGCGTCGAACCCGGCGGCGCGGCCCCGAAACTGCAAAGCAAGCGCGCCGCGCGTTCGGACAAACGCAGTTTCCAGAGCCGGCCGATCCGCCGCGCCCCATCCTCGTAAGCATTGGGGCGGAGGGCAGTAGTCAGGGGGCAGGGGTCAGAGGGCAGGGGGCAGAGGGTAGGAAGCAGGGATCGGGGGGCGGCGAATGACTGGAATACCGCCTTAGTCCCTTCTGTGGGCTTTGAAGATGTTCGCCATACGCTTGAGCGCTTGGCGGTCTCCACTCGTATAGCCTCATCGCCCGGCACGCATCGCTTATCATCTGTGACCACGCCGTTACCATGCGCCACTTGCGCGTCCACCACAACCTCGTGTACTGTTAGCCGCATGACCACGTTGACCGTTTTCCCCACCTGCACCACGCGCACCGCTATGATGGCGATGTGTATGATGTGCTGTGTGCCACCCGGGGATGACGGCGCGGGGTTGGGTGTGTAACGCACACACGACACCAGCGAACTCGCAGGCCAGCCGTCAACCCACGGCTGGCCTTTTTGTTTGCCGGGTCGGAACGCGTCTTTTCGTATAGGGCAACCTCAGCAGGGGGAAACACCGCATGGCTACGACCGAACGCAACCTGAACTTCGAGACCAACGCGCTGCACGCCGGCTATCAACCGGATCCGACTACCGGCTCGCGGGCCGTCCCGATCTATCAGACGACGTCGTTCCAGTTCCAGAACAGCGATCACGCCGCGGCGTTGTTCGCGCTTCAACAGCCCGGCAACATCTACACCCGCATTATGAACCCGACCAGCGACGTGTTCGAACAACGTATCGCGGCGCTTGAGGGCGGGATCGGCGCGTTGGCGACTGCCAGCGGCCAGTTCGCCGAGACGCTCGCTATCCTCACGCTCGCCAACAGCGGGGACGAAATCATCAGCACGTCGGCGGTATACGGCGGCACGTACACACTGCTTAGCCAGAGCCTGCGCCGGCTCGGCATCACGACCCACTTTGTCGAGGGCACCGATCCGGCCGAGTTCGAAAAGTACATCAACACCCGCACCAAGCTGATCTATCTTGAGGCGATTGGCAATCCCAAGCTCGAAATCCCCGACTTCGAGGCGATCGTGGCGCTGGCCCGTGCGTATGGCCTGCCGGTGGTGATCGACAATACGTTCGCCACGCCGTACCTGTTCAAGCCGTTCGAGTGGGGCATCAACATCAGCCTGCACAGCACGACCAAGTGGATCGGCGGACACGGCCTGAGCATCGGCGGCGTGCTGATCGACGGCGGCAATTTCGACTGGAAGGCCAGCGGCCGGCACGACGGACTGATTAAGCCGGAGCCTGCGTATCACGACGCGGTGCTGGCCGACGTGCTGGGCGCGGCGGCGTTCATCGGGCGCGCGCGTGTCGTCGGGCTGCGCGACTTCGGCGGCAGTCAAGCGCCGTTCAACAGCTTCCTCAACATCATCGGCCTTGAAACGCTGGCGCTCCGCGTCGAACGGCATGTGTCGAACACACTGGCCGTCGCGCAGCATCTCGAACAGCATCCGGCGGTTGAATGGGTCAACTACCCCGGCCTGCCCAGTCATCCGAGCTACGAACGCGGGCAGAAGTATCTGCCGAAGGGACAGGGCGCAGTGCTCGGCTTCGGGATCAAAGGCGGGCGCGAGGCGGGCCGTGCCTTTATCGACAACCTCAAGATCTTCAGCCATCTGGCGAACGTCGGCGACGTGCGCTCGCTGGCGATCCACCCGGCCTCGACCACGCACAGCCAGCTTACGCCCGAACAACAGCGCGCATCCGGCGTCACCGACGACTATGTGCGCTTGTCGGTCGGCCTCGAACACATCGACGACATCCTGTGGGATCTCGATCAGGCGCTGGCCGTGGCGCAGGGAATCAAGGTGATCGCGGCGGCGCACAATTAACGCGGCAAATCCCGGCAAGGGCTGTATCCCTGCGCCTTGATCCGCGTACCACATCCCCGGCTTGTGGGTTACGACCCGGCCGGGGGTGGGGTTCGCGGCAAGCTGAGGAGTCTTGCCACTGGCTTGTGGCGGGGTGCAGCGACCGCGATCGAAAGGAACGGAGCGGCTATGGACTACGAACAGATCCCGGCGCGGCGTCTGCACGGCTCGGTGGGGATCGTGCAAACCCACTACGCGCACTTCAATGATCCGCTGATGTTGAAAAGCGGCCAGATGTTGGATCGGTTCACGCTGGCGTATGAGACCTACGGCACGCTCAACGCCGACCGCAGCAACGCGATCCTCGTATGCCACGCGTTGAGCGGCGATGCGCACGCGGCAGGCTATCACAGCGACGATCCGCACGAGCCGCCCGGTTGGTGGGACAGCGCCATCGGCCCCGGCAAGATGTTCGACACCTCGCGCTACTTTGTGATCTGCTCGAACGTGATCGGCGGATGCCGGGGAAGCACCGGCCCGGCCTCGCTCGCGCCGGGTGGAGAGCCGTATGGCCTTCGCTTTCCGGTCGTGACCGTGCGCGACATGGTCGAGGCCCAGCGCCGCCTGATCGACTACCTCGGAATCACGCAGTTGTGGGCCGTGGCAGGGGGCAGTATGGGCGCGATGCAGGCGCTGGAGTGGGGCGTTGCGTTCCCGGATCGGGCCGCCAATGTGCTGTTTATCGCGTCGACCCCGCGCTCGACGCCGCTCAACGTCGCGCTGAACGAGGTCGGCAGGCAGGCGATTTACAACGACCCGCGCTGGAACGAGGGCGCTTACTATCATCAGCGCGTGCGGCCGACCGGCGGGTTGGCGGTAGCGCGTATGTTAGGCCACATCTCCTACATGAGCGACGCCGCCTTCGAGCGCAAGTTCGGCCGGCGTTATCAGTTCGGCGACGAACCCGGCTACTCGTTCGATACGGATTTCGCCGTTGAGAGCTATCTCAAGCATCAGGGCGAGAAGTTCAACCAGCGCTTCGACGCCAACAGCTACCTGTACATCACGAAGGCGCTCGACTACTTCAACATCGCGGACGGGTACGGCTCGCTCGAGTCGGCGCTGTCGCGGCTGCACGCCGGCGTGTTGATCGTGACGTTCAGCAGTGATTGGCTGTACCCGCCGCAAGCGTCGATCGAGATGGCGCGCGTGCTTTCACGGCTGGACAAGCGAGTCGAGCATTATCACGTGGATGCCGATCACGGGCATGATTCGTTCCTGCTCGAAGTGAACCGCATGGACGAGATCGTCAGCGGCTTTCTCGATCGCGCCCATGCGGAGGCCAACTCGACTGCGGCGTGAACGCGGCGTCACTCGGCTGCCACCACCGGCTCAAGTTCCAAGCCCGCTTCGCCCTCGACAGGCTGATCGTCGGCCTGCGTGGGTGACGCCTTGTAATCCGGCAGATCGGCTTCCATGTGCCGGATCAGCGGCAGGGCGTAGACCAGCGCGCTGCTGACGGCCATCACGACGCCGGCCGTGAAGATGATCACCGCCATGCCAGAGCCTTGCCCGCTGCCGAACAGTCCGGCGAACGGCGCCCATGCCGGCGTGAGGACGGCCGGCTCAAGCACCTGATCGGCGAGGAACCCGTAGAGCAGGTAGGCGATCGGCGTCAGCACCAGCGCGATTTGCGCGAGCACGGCGAACACGCGGCCTTGAAGATCGGGCGGAGTCTTCGCCTGTATGATGCTCATCACCGGCGCGTTGACGAACGCAAGCGGGAACATCAAGCCGAAAGCCGCCGCGCCCAATGCCAGTGGCGATTGGCTGAGGCCGAACAGCGCCAGAAAGATGCCGGATAGGATGATCGCGGGCATGATGGTGTGGATACGCGGCCGCGTGCCGCCCCAAATGCCCATCACGATCCCGCCGGCCAAGCCGCCCACGCTGCTGATGCCGACCACCATGCCGGCGGTCGCTTCGCTGCCGGTGCGGCCCAAGAGGTACGCCATCGCCATGCCCATGGATCCGGCGATGCAGAAGTTGACCAACCCGAACTGCATCGTCAGCAGCAGCATCGGCCGCCGTTCGCGCAGGAAGGCCAGACCGCCGGTGAAGGACGCCCATACGCTGGCGTTGGCGCGCCGGCCGTGTTCGGTCTCGGCTGGCGTGGGGATCGTCACGACGAGGAAGGTACCCGCCGCGACGATGAACGTGAACAAGTCGATCATGATCGTTCCGATGACGCCGATGCTGCCGTACAGCAGGCCGGCGATGATCGGCGCGATGACGCCGGCGGCCGGGCTGGAAAGCTGAGTCAGGGCGTTGGCGCGGTCACGCTTGTTGTCCGCCACCAGCATCGTGATCGAGGCGGCGAAGGCCGGTTGTTGGATGCTCCCCAACAGCTGCGAGATGAACACCACCGCATAGAGGTGCCAGTATTGAAAACTGTTGGTCGCGAAGCTAATCAGCAGCAGAAGCGTGCAGGCCGCCGAACCGAGGTCGGCAGCCAACATCAGCTTGCGCCGATCCCAGCGGTCGGCGAGCATGCCGCCGATGTTCGCGGCGAAGATGTTCGGCAGCATTGAGAACAGCGAGATCAGCAGCAGAGGCGTAGCTTGTCCAGTTTGCGCGAAGATGTAAAATCCGACCGCCAGCCCGCTGAGCCGCGACCCGATGATCGAGAAGGTTTGTGTTGCGACGATGAGGTAGAACGTGCGCATGTTCCGACTTGCGTTCGCGTCCATATGGCTCTCTCGACAGTGAAAGACCGTGCGTATGACACGTAGTACGAATCATTCAGATTCCGGGTTTCGTCAAAATCTATCTAACCATTGAAACTATGTCAAATGATTGACATTGGATGACAGCAATGATCGAACCCACACAAGAATTCCGCATTGCCGTGATCGGTGTTATCGACCGCTCGAATCCGCGGCTTGATGAGTTCGTCAAGGGCTGGAAGCGCATGGGCGCGGACGTCAAGTTCGTACGCATCCCCGCCAAGCGGCGCATGGCCGTTCAACTCACGGCGGCGATTCGTGGATTTCGTCAGCTTCGCTGGGCGGACGCGATCTATGCCGCGCCGCTGAATATGCACTATGGCCCGGTCTATTGGCTGCTGGCGAAACTGGCTCGCCGCCCCCTGCTGCTGGATTACATCGTCGGGCTATCGGACTGGATCGAGGATCGCGGCACGTATACATTCCGGCGTAAGCGGCTCGCGCGTTGGATCGACCGCTTTAACCTGATGCGGTGTGATGCGGTGACCGATACCGGGCAGCACCGCGCACAGTATGAATCGCTGCTGGGCCGGTCGTTTCCGCGCTTGACGGCAGTTCCCATCTCGGCGCGATCCGGTCTCACGGTGCTGCCGCCGCCGCCGGATGCTGCGCCCAAGCACGTCCTGTTTGTCGGGTCATTCATCCCGTTTCACGGCATTGATGTCATCGTGCGCGCGGCGCACCTATTACGGGAACGGAGCGACATCCGGTTCGTGCTGATCGGCAGCGGGCAAACATACGCTCAAAGTGAACGATTAGCCGCCACGCTCGACCTCACCCATATCGAGTTGAGAAAAGGCTACTTCCCATTTGCCACGCTTCGGGGCGATTATGAGCGTGCGTCGATCTGCCTCGGCGTGTTTGGGGAGGGGGAGAAGCGCAACGTGGTCGTGCCGAATAAAGTCCTCGACGCATTGACTCTGGGCCGGCCGGTCATCACCGCGTCGTCGGCCGCGATCGAGGCGGTGATGCGCCCGGCGAACAGCTTGTGACCGTGCCGCCGGGTGATCCGCGCGCGTTGGCGGACGCCATCTCTGACTTGCTGGCGGATCCGGCGCGATGCCGGAGACTGGTTGAAGCGGGGCGGAAATGGGCCGCCGCCGAACGAAACCCCAAAGTGATCGCGGGGCAGGTGCTGGATCAACTGCGACAGATGACCATCAGGAGGAATCCGTGACTGCTGTGCCACCCTCACCCCTGCGGCTGTTCGCCCGCCGGCTCAAGGCATGGGTCAACCGCGGCCGCTACTGGCGTGAATCGATCACCGAACTCGAACAGCGGCTGAGCGCGGCGACGACCATCGATGAATTGATCGACACGGTCTGGGAGTACAAGGGCCGTGGGCCGTACAGCCGAATCCGCCCGCTGCAAGCCAAATACGAACTGCGGCAGCTCTTGAATCGGCTCGCTGATCTACAGCCAAAGCGTGTGATCGAATTGGGTACGCGCAACGGCGGGACGCTCGTGCTGTGGACGCGCTGCGCGCCGTCGGTCGAGCAGGTTATCAGCGTCGATCTGCCGGGGGGCATCCACGGCGGCGGCTATCCGGCGGTGAGGATCCCGCTGTATCGGGCGTTGCTGTGGGACGCCCGCAGACGGCCGTCACGCTGCTGCGCCTCGACAGCCAGACGGAGGCGACCCGTGACGCTGTTGTTCAGGCGTTGGGGAACCAGCCGGCCGACTTTCTGTTCATCGATGCCGACCACCGCGAGGCCGGCGTGCGCCGCGACTATGAGCTGTACGCCCCGCTTGTTCGTACTGGCGGGTTGATCGCGTTTCACGATATCCGGCCTCATCCGAAAAATCCGGAGGTCGAGGTCTTTAAGCTTTGGGATGAGTTGAAGGCCTCCAACCCGACCGCTGTCGAGTACGTCACGGAACCGTATCCGGGATACTATGGGATCGGTGTGATTGAGAAGGTGGAAGCATGACCGGGACGAAGCGCGACCACGTCACGATCTTTACCGATGGGGGGTGTCAACCTAACCCCGGCCCCGGCGGATGGGCGGCACTGCTGCGCTTTGGCGATTCCGAGCGCGAGCTTTCCGGCGCGCGCCCGATACCACCAACAACCAGATGGAGCTGACCGCCGCGATCGAGGCGCTGGCTGCCCTGACGCGGCCATGCAGCGTCATACTGCACACCGACAGTGTATATCTCAAGAACGGCATCACCACCTGGATCAAAGCGTGGAAGAAGAACGGCTGGAAAACGTCCGACAAACAACCGGTCAAGAACCGTGAGCTGTGGCAGCGGCTTGACCAGCTCGCCCGAAAACACACGATCACGTGGCGCTGGGTGAAGGGTCATGCCGGCCATGCGTACAACGAGCGCGTCGACAAGCTGGCAACCGCCGCGCGTATTGCCCAGCAGCGCAACGCCTGATCCTGCCTGAGAACTCGATGATGAATGACGCCTTCCGCACCGAATGCAGCCCGCGCTGATGTACACTATCCGCCGTGTCTGATCGCTTGACGGAGGCGCTGCTGTGCATAGGAAGGCCCAAACCGCGGTTCCGATCCACCCGCTGCTGGCTGAGCGTTGGAGCAGCCGCGCGTTCAGCGACGATCCGGTCGCTCCAGAGTTAGTCCTCAGCTTGCTTGAGGCCGCGCGTTGGTCGGCGTCGTGTTTCAACGGGCAGCCGTGGCGCTTCATCGTCGCCACGCGTGACGATCCCGAACAGCACGCCCGCCTTGCGGCCTGCTTCACGACGTCCAATCAGCGCTGGGTGCCGCGCGCATGGGTCGTGATGATCGCGCTCGCGGTCGATACGTTCGAAGTGGACGGCAGCGCGAATCGTTTGGCGCAGTACGATGTCGGTCTGGCCGTGCAAAACATGGTCGTACAGGCCAGCGCACATGGGCTGAACGTGCGGCAGGCGGCGGGGATCGACATCGCGCGCATCCGCGCCGAATACGCCGTGCCGGAGGGCGTGACTGTGATGTGCGGCGTGATGATCGGCTATCCCGGCGATCCCGATACGCTGGTCGACCCGCTGCCGCAGCGCGAACGTCAGCCCCGCACGCGCAAGCCGCTGAGCGAACTGTGCTTCAGCGGCCGCTTCGGTCAGGCATACGATGGCCTGCCGGATGAGACGCGTTGAGAATTCGCACTGACACACGGCGGATTTGACTCCTACAATAGTGAAACTTCGCACAAGTAAAGGGGCTTGACTCATGAGCCAGACGTACCTCATTACCGGCGGGGCCGGTTTTCTCGGAATCAATATGGCCCGCTACCTACTGGCGCGCGGGGACAAGGTGGCGTCGCTCGACATCGCGCCGTTCGACTATCCCGAACGGCCGCAGATCACCGAAGTACGCGGCGACATCCGCAGCCGCGCCGATGTCGACCGCGCCATGCAGGGTGTCGACATCGTAATCCATACCGCCGCCGCCCTGCCGCTGTACAAGAAGGAAGACATCTTCAGCACCGACATCGACGGGACGCGCACGGTCTGCGAGAGCGCGCACGCGCACGGCGTCAAGCGCTTCATCCACATCTCCTCGACGGCGGTCTACGGCGTGCCGGATCACCATCCCCTGTACGAAAATGATGAGTTGATCGGCGTTGGCCCGTATGGCATCGCCAAGATCAAGGCGGAGGAGGTTTGCCTCGAATATCGCGCGAAGGGCATGTGTGTCAGCGTGATCCGGCCCAAGTCCTTTATCGGGCAGGAACGGCTCGGCGTGTTCGCGCTGCTGTACGACTGGGCCAAAGACGGCAAGAATTTCCCCATCCCCGGCAAGGGCGATAACCTCTACCAGTACCTCGACGTCGAAGACCTGTGCGACGCCATCTATCTGTGCGCCACGCTGCCGGAAGACACCGTCAACGACACGTTCAACGTCGGAGCGAAGGAATTCGGCACGTTCAAAGGCGACTTTCAGGCCGTGCTCGATCACGTCGGCAAGGGCCGCAAGGTCGTCTCGATCCCGGTCGCGCCGGCGTTGTGGGCGCTGCGCATCCTCGACCGCCTGAACCTGTCGCCGCTGTACCCATGGGTATACGAGACAGCCATTAAGGACTCGTTCGTGTCGATCGAGAAGGCAGAGCAGAAGTTGGGCTGGACGCCGAAGTTCAGCAACAAGGACGCGCTGATCCGCAACTACGACTGGTACGTCGCCAACCTCGCCCAGTTTGAGAACAAGTCCGGCATCAGCACCGTGTGCCGTGGAAACAGGGCGCGCTGCGAATCGCCAAGCTGTTCTTCTAATGCAGTTCTAACCTCATCAGGCCCGGATCAAGTGTGGAAATGCCGTGTGCAGCGATGGAGAGAAGCCTGCGTCCTACATGCGGAAATCCGAAGGGTTGAGAAGATTGTCGTGGTTCGCTTGACAACTTTTCGCAAACTGCCTATCGTGATTCTATATTCAGTCCGAACTGTGGGTAGTGTGCGAAACAGCGCACCTTACCTATAAGGAGCCACTCCGTGAACCCACTCAATCTCCCTGACATCGACCGCGTTTACATCGAACGCCACGCGGACAATAATCACGCGTGCGATGTCATCGTGAAGACTTCTGACGGCACGATCTATACGTGCTTGTTTGTGACTCTGCAGTACCTTCGCCGGCAGATGGAGATCAATTACCTGTTCTGCCGTCAGGTCGAAGGGTCGGTGCCTGTGCGTTTCGCCGCGCTCGACACCCCGCATCTACTGGTCGAGAAGCTCGATCGTGACACGATTGAGGATGCTATCGACAATCTCCTCGCGCTCGATATCTTCGAGACGCTGTTTACGCGTGTTACGCAGATCGAGGGTGAGCGCCCCACGGCAGAAGCCCCCATGGTAGATTCCGGACGAACTACGCAGGAGGTGGCCGCCGTGGTGATCTCCGAGGTCCTCGTCGTAACAGGCTAACGCCGGTCATCTTGTCAACGCCATAGCCGCTTCGCATTCCAGCGCGAGGACCGCAGGCCGCCGTTTTGGCGTGCCCGTCGTGGACTCGCGCTTGCCGCTTTTGTATCATAACCCGCGTGCCGCAACTCAGGAGCTGTCATGTCTCAGCCATACGAAGAAAGCCAGTTGTACCGAATCCGCCACTCGGCGGCGCACGTCATGGCGCAGGCGATGTTGGAGCGCTTTCCCGAAGCGCATATCGCCATCGGCCCGCCGATCGAAGACGGGTTCTACTATGACTTCGACCTGCCGCGCCCCATTCAGGAAGAAGATCTCGCATGGGTCGAAGGGCGCATGAAGGAGATCGTCAAAGGCGATCATCCCTTCTCCGTGCGCGAGGTCGAGGTCAGCGAGGCGCTCGATCTGTTCCGCGATCAGCCGTACAAGGTCGAACTCATCAACGACCTCGTTCACGGCCGCACGGACGAGAACGGCAAGGAGATCGCCGCGCCCGCCAGCAAGCTCACGATCTACACGCAGGACACGTTCACAGATCTGTGCCGTGGGCCGCACGTCGCCTCGACGAAGGACATCAACCCGGACGCCCTCAGCATCACGTTCAAGCCACCTGCCGGCGCATATTGGCGCGGTGACGAGAAACGGCCGATGCTGACGCGCATCTACGGCACAGCGTGGGAAACGCCCGAACAGCTTGCCGACTATCTGCACCGTCTCGAAGAGGCCAAGCGGCGCGATCACCGCTATTTGGGCGAAAAGCTCGACCTGTTCATCCTCGACCCGCTGGTCGGCAAGGGGCTGCCGCTGTGGCTGCCGAAGGGCGCCATCCTGCGTGACACGCTCGAACGTTGGCTGCGCCAACTGCTGCTCGACAGCGGCTATGAACCGGTCGTCACACCGCATATCGGCAGCATCGAGCTGTACAAGACGTCCGGCCATTACCCGTACTACAAAGACACGCAGTACGCGCCGATTGACGTGGACGGCGAGCTGTTCCTGCTCAAGCCGATGAACTGCCCGCACCACATCATGATCTACAAGTCGGAACTGCGCTCGTTCCGTGATCTGCCGGTGCGCTACGCCGAATACGGCACGGTCTACCGCTATGAGAAATCGGGCCAGCTTCACGGCCTGACGCGTGTACGCGGCTTCACGCAGGACGACGCGCACCTGTTCGTGACGCCGGAGCAGCTCGAGTCGGAGTACATTTCGACGGTCAAGCTGGCGCAGTACGTGATGGGCACGCTGGGCATGACGGACTTCCGCGCGCGGGTGGGCATCCGTGACCCGAAAAGCGACAAGTTCATCGGCGACGATGCGCTGTGGGAGACGGCGACGAAGGCCATCATCAACGCGTGCGAGCAGCTCGGCCTTGACTATACGGTCGAGGAGGGTGAGGCGGCCTTCTATGGGCCGAAGCTCGATCTCGTGTTCCATGACGTGCTCAAGCGCGAGTGGCAGCTTGGCACGGTGCAGGTCGATCCGAATCTGCCGGAACGCTTTGAACTTGAATATGTCGACTCCGACGGTCAGCGCAAGCGTCCGGTGATGATCCACCGCGCGCTGTTCGGCAGTGTCGAACGGTTCATCGGCATCATGATCGAGCACTTCGGCGGCGCGTTCCCGACGTGGCTTGCGCCGGTGCAGGCCGTGCTGATCCCGATTGCCGACCGGCACATCGAGTACTTGCAGGGCGTCGTCGCCAAGATGCGCGCGCGCGGCCTGCGTGTCGAGGTCGATACGAGCAATAACCGCATGGGCGCGAAGATCGCGATGGCCCGCGAGCAGCAGGTTCCGTATATGCTGATCGCCGGCGACCGTGACGTAGCGGCCGAGGCGGTCAGCGTGCGGCTGCGGACGGATGAAGACCGCGGTCAAATGCCGCTGGAAGACGCCATCGCGCATATCGTCAAGGTTGTCGAGAGCCACGCGCTCGACCTCTAAGCCGGTGTTCGTAAGTCGAGAGATTCGGTCTCCCAGCTTGCAGCGTTAGTCGAGCTATACGGCGCGGCGTTTTCTCATCACTCATCACTCAACACTTTCAACTTCGCGCTTAGCGCGGGGGATCACGCACTTCAACGGGGTTGAGCCGGCGCGCTCACCCCGTTTTGATTCGAGCGCCTATGCTCACGGCCCCGCGTGTTTCCTGCCGCCGGGGCGCTCGCAGTGCGACGTTACGATACGCCAACTTGCAGCAATATCAACCCATTCTGCGACATTCAGGTAGGCCGTCAATTAGCACGTGCGGTATAATGGCCGTCGCAACCTTAAACTCCGTGGGATACGGCTCATCGTGCCCATCCTTAAAGCGGGTGAACTAGACCTCATCAGCCATAGTGCTGAACAGACTCATCGTCTCGGTCAACGCCTCGGCGCGCTGCTCAGGCCGGGGGATGTGATCTGCTTGTCTGGCGAGCTGGCGGCGGGAAAGACCGTGTTCTCGTCGGGGATCGGTGACGGCTGGGGCGCGGCCGAGCCAGTGGTCAGCCCGACGTATACGCTTGTGCATCAACACCGCCGCGAGGCCGACGACGCGATGCTCTATCACCTCGACTGCTACCGCCTGATCGGGCCGGATGACGCCGATTCGATTGAGTTTGACGATCTGATCGACAGCAGCGCCGTGCTGGTCATCGAATGGCCGGAACGGATCGAGGCACGGCTCCCGCGCGAACGGCTGTGGATCCATCTGCGCACCGTGGATGCCACTCATCGCGCGCTGAGTTTTGTCCCCAACGGGATGCGCTATTTCGGGCTGGTCGAGCAGTTTCGCACGCGGGTGTTAGGGGATTAGCCGTGCTGCTTGCGCTTGATACCGCGACCCGCCAGCTCGGCTTGGCGCTCCATGACGGAGCAGCGTTGATCCTCGAACAAACGTGGCCGTCGGATAATCAGCACAACGTTCAGCTTGCGAGCGCCGTGGCCGCTGCGCTGGAGCGCTGCAAGATCACGCCGTCCAGTTTGACCGCGTTTGCAGTGGCGATCGGCCCCGGATCGTTCACCGGCTTGCGTATCGGCGTGGCTGCCGCGAAGGGGATGGCGATGGCGAACCATGCGCCGTTGATCGGCGTGAACACCCTCGACATTGCGGCGGCAGGTGTGCCGGGCGGTGGATCGAACGCGCTGGTAGCCTGTGTCGCGGCGGGGCGCGGGCGGGTGGTCGTGCGCAGTTACTCGTGGCGCAAGGGCGAGTGGCGCCCGCGCAGTGATATGCGGTTGACCGACTGGATCGGGCTGGCATCGAGCATCGACGGCAGCGCCATCATCACCGGTGACATCGACGCCGCCGGCCTTGAAACGCTCGCTGATGCGCAGCGGCAGGGCATTCCGATTACGATTGCGCCGGCGGGCTACCGTCTGCGGCGGGCGGGGATACTCGCCGAGCTGGCGTGGGCGCAGCTGCGCGCGCAGTCTTCTGCGGGGTTCGACCCGGCGCAGGTTGTCCCGGTATACGTGAAAAGCGGTGCCCTGTGACCCTCTACTTGCGACCCATGCACCCCGACGACATCGCGCAGGTCATCGCGATTGAGAAGCGCTCGTTTTCGACGCCGTGGTCGCCGCGCACGTATGCGTACGAGATCAACGAATCTGAGAACAGCCACATGGTCGTGCTGTCAAGCATCAGGGTTGACCGACCGCGCGTGACGACCGGTATGCTGCGCCTGCTGCGCGCGCTCGGCTATCCGAGCGACCTGCGCACGTCGATCCTCGCCTACGGCGGCTTGTGGCGCTTGGCCGAAGAAGCGCACATCAGCACGATTGCTACCCACCCGGAACAGCGCCGCCGGCATTACGGCGAGGCCGTGCTGGTGGCGATGATGATGCGTGCCGTGATCCTCGATGCGGCGTATATGGCGCTGGAAGTGCGTGTCTCGAACCTCGGCGCGCAGGCACTCTACCGCAAGCACGGTTTCGAGGTCTATGGCACCAAGTTCCGCTACTACCTTGACGACCTCGAAGACGCGTATGACATGCGTGTCAACTTGACCGACGCGCATCGCCAGCACATTCAGGCCGCGTTCAAATCGCTGACGCAGGATATGACGATCCTCGACACGTATACGCAGGCGACACTTCGCGGGTGATTACACCCCATTTACGATCGCCAGCAGTTCGACCAGCGAGTCGATCAGATAATCCGGCCGCGCCGCTTCAAGGTCGGCGCGCGGCTCAAACCCGGTGGTGACGGCGGCGACACGCAGCTGGTGGGCGCGCGCGCACTCGATGTCGGCTGCGGTGTCCCCGACGATCACCACGTCGTGCGGGGCGAATCGGCGGCCCGTAAGGCGCTGCGCACGGTCGAGCGCCAGCGGCGGCAGGTCGTTGCGGCTGATCGCCTCGTGACCGTACGCCCCGACCGGAAACCACGCCGGGTCAAGGCCGACCGCCTCCAGCTTGAGCAGCGCGGTGGTCTGCACGTTGCCGGTCAGGATGCCGAGCGTATGTGCGCCGTGATCGCGCAGCGCCGCGACAGTCTCCAGCGCGCCGGGCAGTGCCCATGGCGGAAATTCGCGCAGTAGATCGGCCATCCAGCGCCGTTTGACCTGCATGTATTCCGGCAGCTTCGAGGCAATCATCTCCTCGGTGATCCCCACCGGGGTCAGCAGCTCGATCAGACTGAACCAGTCGGTCTTGCCGCCGAACCTGTGCCCGTTGAGGTCGATGTCGAGGCCGAATGTCTCGTAGATCGTATGGTGCGTTGCCCGGCTTCCGAGACCCTTGCTGCGGATCAGCGTGCCGTCAATGTCAAACAGGATCAGCATCGCGCAGCGCGGCCTCCGACACAAACCGAATGCGGTCGAGATAACCCGGATCGTCCAGCGGATCGTATCCGGGGCGCAGGTGCGCGTTGACGAAGTGCGCGATGATCTGCGGCTTGGCGGTGGCGAGGCCGCGATCCAATTCCCACTGCGCTTCTTCGAGCAGCAAAGCGGCCTGCGCGCAGTCGGTGAGGATGTCGGCCAGCCGGCGCGCGTGCGCCTGCTGTGCGGTCCGCGACAGGGCGGTGATGCGCGCCAGCAGATCAGCCCCGCGTTCCACCGCCGACGCGACAACAGCGCGCTCCTGCGCCAGCGCCGGGGCAGTCACGCTGTCGAGGCGTTCGCCCATCCAGCGCAGAAACGGCTTGTGCAGGCCGTAACGCTGCATGTCGCGCTGCACCTGCAAACACAACACGTTATGCGTGCCTTCCCAACTTTCAAGCACGACCATATCACGATAGAGGCGCGGCAGCACACTGAACGACTCGATGGCGCCGTTTCCGCCCAGCACCTCGATTGCACGGTGGACGACGTGTGACCCGCGCACGCTGGTGGCGTACTTGTTGAGGTTGACGAGCACGCGGTAGACCGCCTGTTGATCTTCACTGGCGCGGCCGGTCTCCATAAGGTCGAGCAGGGCCGCGAGGGCAAATCCGCTGGCGGTGGCGGCCGTGTATTCGCTCACGCAGTCAGCGACGGCTTCCTGCACCAGCGGGTACGCGCCGATGACCTGCCCGAAGGCGGTGCGATGCGCGGCGTAGCTGGCGGCCTCGATCGCGGCGCGGCGCATGACACCGGCGCAGCTCACGGCGTTGAGCAGGCGGGACGTGTTCAGCACCAGCTCGACCGTCGTCTTGAAGCCCTGATCCAGTGGGCCGAGTGGATAAGCGACCGCCCCGTCGAAATCGAGTTCGACGCTGGCGAGCGTGCGCGTGCCGAGCTTGTCCTTCAGCCGGCGGATAAAGAAGCCGTTGGTGGAGCCATCGTCCAGCAGGCGCGGCACGACGAACACGGCCAGCCCTCGTGTGCCGGAAGATGCGCCCTCTGGACGACCCATGACGAGGAATTGATCGGCGTTGACGTTCGAGCAGAACCACTTCTCGCCGGTCAGGCGGAACGTGCCGTCGCCCTGATCGGCCGCGCGCAAGGCGTTGGCGCCAACGTCGCTGCCGCCCTGAATCTCGGTCAAGAACTGCGCGCCATGCTGCATCGTGTCGAAATTCGAGCCGACCAGCGGGGCGAGGAAACGCGCCTTGAGCGACTCGCTGCCGACGGTTTGCAGCGCACGGATCAGGCCGGCGGTGCAGGCGATTGAGCAGCAGTGGCCGCCCTCGCCATTATGCGAAAGCAGGTAGAACAGCGCCATCTGTTCGACGATGTGACCCGGCTCGGCTTGCAGCGCGAGCATGTCCGACGCCCAGATCAGCGCGCCGGCACGCTCGTGATTGGGATGGAACGCGACCTGTTCGGTGCGCCGGCCGATGCCATCGTAGCGGTCGAGGCGCGGATGATTGCCGATGAGGTCTTCTTCACGCGCCCATTGATCCAGCGCGGTGGCGACCTGCCCGCCGAAGCGTGTCAGGTTGGCTTCGGTTCGCACATAAGCCGCGTCCCCTAAAATGCGGCGCAGGACGGACTGTAAGTTGGCGTCCGCCGTGAAGAAATTAACGGGCTTGCTGGCTTCCCATACGGCGAGGTCGGCACGGCCCTGTGCTGCGGCGTCGGTGGTCATCGGTCACTCCTCTATCTGGTACATTCTCCAAACGTTGAACGAGGCGGGTATCGTATACGTCATGGGCGAGGCGGATGGCCGCTTGGACACGCATCAGACAGCCTCACCGGCGCATTCGGCGGGCCGCGCCGCGCAGCATCCGGCGCAGCACACGCGGCGGCGCGGGGGGCTGGCCCACCTTTGCGATCAGATCCACCGGAATCGGATCGGGGAGGACGGGAAGGCGCGTGTCCGTGGCGCTGACCGGATATCCCAGCAGCGCCATCAACCCGCCGGCCTGCCGCAGGACGCGCTGCTGCTGGCGGTACGTAAGGCCGGCGCCCCCATAGCGCGAGCCACCCTGCTGCGTGAAGCTGGCGGCCTGTGCTGACTCCAACGGCGCGTCGGCTTGCACGCCAGCGATCAGGGCCGGCGTCGGTTCGATGCCCAGTCCGTGACACAGCACTTCGAGTTGGCCGGGGAGATCGGCGAGCAGACGCTCATAGAAAAGGATGATGATGTCGAACGCCGCCGCCGCCATCACATGGCCGGCAACGTGCCGGCGCCATGCCGAGATCTGCTTGTCAAGCCGGGCGTCCAAGTAAGATTCCGGCGTAGCGTATTCGGTCGGGTAAAACCGCTGCATGTACGGCGTGAACGCGAAGCGCGCCATCGACTGGATCACGTCGCGCGGATCGCGGATGAGATAGATGATCTTGTCGAACTTCGGGAACAGAGTACGGCTGAGGGGCGTCACCTGCGAATGCGTCCACACATGCGTCGTGTGCGCCAAGTACGCGTCGATGTCGTCAATCGGCCAGCGGTAGATCGAACTGATGCGATACCACACCCGCGTGTCGGTGATGTCGATTGTGTCGATCGCCGCTTGTTCGGGGTAGTTCAGCGGCCACTCGCGCGCAATCGGGTAGATCGGATCGGTCGCAATGTATGTCGAGAGGTCTACGCCGGATCGCCGCAGAATGCTCTGGATGATGCGGTACAACGCGTAGTTGCCGCTTTTGGCGACTCCTGACTGCAAGATTTTCACGACGGATTCTGCCTCAGGTTCAATACGGCGCGGTACGACTCGTAACACGCCTCGACGTCATTCTGATGACGCTTGAACAACTCGCGGGTCTCGGCGGGGTCGTCGCTCGGCCGGTTGATGTGATCGCTGATGAACGGGGTGCCGCCACGGCGCGCGCGGTCGGTAACGGTGGCGATCTCCGCCAGCATGTCCGGATCGACAGATCGCTTGTCAGGCCAGATGAATCCGAAGACCCGCGTCAGCGTGCTTTCCAAACTGTCTTCGAGTTCTTGATAATCCACGATCAGGCCGGGGTAGCGGGTGGCACAGCGGTAAATCGAGTCGCAGATGCGGCGCATGTGCGGGAACACTTCGTCGGGCGAGATGCGCCGGTTCCACTGGGGATTGCGGGCCTTATACGCGAGGAACGACAGCAGCGAGGCGCGCGGGTCGCGGACTTGATACACCATGCGAATGGTGGTCGTCGCCTCAAGCTGGCGCAGCTTGCCAATGAAGCCGTCGACGTCATGTTGAAAGAAGTGCGGGTGGAGCTTTTCGAGGAAGAACGGTGGTAGGTTGCGGGTCGGGCTGGTCAGCGCCGACATGAGCGCAAAGCGAGGAAGCGGCTCCCACTTATTCGGCCGCACTTCAACGCGCACCGCGTTCTCGACGTTGCCACGCAGGTCTTGCGGATAGCGGCGGCCGCGCAGCTTCAGGTACGAGTACACGTCAGCTTCGGGCTTGAGCATCATCGCGGGATGGCAGCGCATAGCATCGAACAGCCACGTACTGCCTGAGCGCGGGCTGGCGAGCAGCAGGGCCAGCCGTTCTGGAAGCCGTTCGGCGCGCTCGCGGTGCTCGATCTCGCGGCGGAGCCGCCGCATGACTCGGACAATCATTCTTAGCTCCGATTCAGGTCAAACACGTCCGCGCTCTCCCACGACGGTTCGCCGGGGAAATGGGACGATCCCCTATGGGCGGGGGGGAGTCCGGCGATAAGCAGGGCGTGGCGCATCTGATGTCCTCTTTAGCGTTCTGCGTTGGAGCGTGAGCCGGCCCGAACGCCGCAAGTCGCATCCTGATTATACCGTCTCGCAAACGCCGTTTCGCGGGTCACAGTGAGGCCACCTGACGTGTTCGCTCCGCATGAACCGGCATGAGCCGGGCGGATAATCTCGCAGCGATAGACGGCCGCACCGCTGCCGCGGCCCGGCTTGTGCGTATGGCGGCGGCGAGCCGGTCACTCCCCGCCGTGTGCGATCACTCTACCCACGCGCCGGGGAAGTACATCTCATCATCGAACGTGAGCTGAGAGAAACCGTTGGTCAGCAGGTCGTAGATGAAGATGTTGTAACCCTCGATGAAGTTGCTCGCGTAGGCCATGTAGCGCGTGTCGGGGCTGAAGACCGGGTTGATCTCGTCGACATCGGGCGTGCGCGTGACCGGGATGATCGTAATCATGCCTTCGATGGTGCGCAGGACGATGTCGCCGTTGCCGGTCTCCGGATCCTCGGTGACATACGCTAACAACTTGCCATCGGGCGACCAGCGCGGCATCTTCTCGATTGTCGCGTCGCCGTCGGTCGTCCAATCTTCGCGAGCGCCGGTCAGCAGGTCGAACTTGACGAGGTCGACGCCTTGCGATGTCGAGATGCCGTCTGACCGCACGGCGACGACCGTCGTCCCGCCGGGAGAGATGGTCGGCATGTCGTAGTTGAAGCCGTCAGCCGGCGTGATGCGCAGGATTTTGTCTCCCGCGCGCTGCGAGTCAAAGACGAAGATCCCGCGGTTCTTTTGCGCGTCCACCGCGCTGAACACGAGCAGCCGGCCATCCGGCGTGAACTGCGGCCAAGCGGTCTCGGTGAACACGGTGCCCGTCCCCGCCCACTCGTCCCCCAGCAGCGTGCTGAACGTAGTGATCGGGTCGACGACCGACAGCTCGTTGGCGAAGATGTCCGGGAAGAAACGCCGGTAGACGATGCGGCTGGTCGAGACCGCGCTGACCTGATCGCCGCGGTTCGAGCCGGAAACCTGCTGAATCGTGCCGTCGTTAACCGAGATAAAGATGACCGGGAAATAGCCGTCGTTGGACGCAGCGCGGCCACCCCACCCGATGATCTGGCCGGGGAGACCTTCCGGTCGCGGCACGGAGGTCTGCGTCAGCGTCGGGGTGATGGTCGGGGTCGCCGTGTTCTCCGGCGGCAGGGTCGGGCGCGGCGTGAACGTTTTGGGTCGGAACCGCCTCGTAGGTCGCCGTGATGTCGAGAACCGCCTGCACCTCGGCGGTTGCCGTAGCGGCGTCCAGCAGCGCGACGGCGGTCGACGTGGTTCGCTGATTGACGGCGAACTGAGTCAGCTCGATCAATTCATCACTCAACTCGTTTTGACGCGTTAGGATAAACACACCAATGGCTACGATGGCGATTGCCATGATGGCGATCAACGCCACGATCAGCCGGTCACTCGGCGAAGACCCGCCGCCGCGCTTCGGCGTGGTCGGGTCTTCGCCGAGTGACCGGCTGATCGCAAGCTGTCCTTCCAGTTTCGCCAGCGCTTCCTGAGCCTGTGCGTTGAACGGCTCAAGATTGACGACGTTCATCAGCGCCACGCGCCGCTCGTCAATGTCGGTCGTGATGCGGGCCAGCAGCGTCCAAGCGCGCGCGTTGCTTTCGTCCTGCTGCAAGACCTTCAGGATCAGCTCGCGTGCTTCCGCGCGTTTGTTCGCCTTAGCAAGGTCGACCGCTTGTTTGAGCAGGGCGTCGTGGGATGGTGGCATAAGGTGTCCTCAACGTGAATTGCGATTAGTTCGGATCAAGGCTGCGCGGCCGGAACACCGCGGATTGGTCGATGCGGAAGCTCGACGTGATGCGCCGCATCTCGGCGCCGGTGTCACGCATGACGTAAGTTTGGAAGCTGGCGTCCTCGCGGTTGGAGATGAACACGATCCACCGTCCGTCGGCGCTGTATGACGGTGACTGATCTTCCGCGCCGCCATCGTCAATCGTGACCAACTGCTCGTTGGCTCCAGCGGCGTCCATCGTATAGATGTCGCCGTCACCTCGGCGGTCGCTGGCGAACACCACGGTCGACCCATCCGGCGACCATGCGGGCGAATAGCTGCTGCTTGCCGCGTCGGTGGCCTGCATCGCGCTGCCGACCGGTTCGCCGGCCGCGGTCACGCTGAGGAAGAACAGCTCGGTCGTGCCGTCACCGGCGAACTCGGCCGAGTACACGATCTTATCGCCCAACGGTGACCACGCGGGATCGAACTCGGCGAAGTCGGTGTTGGTGATACGCTGAATCCCGGCGCCATCCACGCCAACGACCCACAGGTCAGGCGCCGAGCCTGTCCCGCTGCTGCTGAAGATGATGTACTGGCCGTCGGGCGAGAACGTCGGGCTGGAGGTGTCGAGCGCGCCGGTCTGCGTGATCGGGCGTGCGGCGTTGGGATCGGCAAGGTCGCCGACGAAGATCTCGGAGCTGGTCGAACTGCCGTCTTCGCCGAGAACATCGCGGACGAACGCGAAATTCTGCCCGTCAGGCGCAAACGTGAAGTCACGCATGCGCTCGGCGATCAATCCGTCGTCGCTGCCGTCCGCGCGCACCGCATACAGCGCCGGCTCGGCGACCGCAGGATCCTGACTGGTGTAGAAGATGTCGAACGTGCCCAGTTCAAGCGGCGGCGTGACCTGCGGCGTCGGCGTCGTCGTGGGCGTGACGGTGGGCGTGATGGTGGCGGGAAGCGTCGGCGCCGACCGTGTGATCAGGTCAATTGGGATCGGCGTGGTCGACGGCAGCGGAAGCGGCGTCTCGGACGGCAGAACGGTGGCGTTGATCTGCGCGGATACGCGCCGGGTGGCGGTGGGGGTTGGCACGCTGGGGTTCAGCGCGCCGCTGCCGAACAGGATGATGCCGACACCGGCCAGCAGCAGGGCGAGCGCGGCGATCACGAAGATCAGGCCGGTCATGCCGCTGCGCCGCCGGGGGAGGCCCGACGTCAGGTTCGCCGGCCGGCCCCGCCGATGTCACTGGGGCGCAGCGTCGATTCATCACCCAAGCGTGACAGCGCCTCGCGTGCGCGCTGGTTGCGCGG
>JZRA01000141.1 GCA_001567485.1 Chloroflexi bacterium OLB13 | reverse complement strand
TTGCGACCTCACCGCCGGCCCCGAACCGAACCGGCCGGCGCGGGTGATTTCCGATACAGGAGCGATCACTTATCACGGCTCCGCGACGTACACATACTCCCGTATAACATGGATGCCAACTTCACCGACCGGAAGATACCGGCATACCGGCACTGCCGACTCAGTAATGCGCACCATTGTCACATGATGCAAACCCACAGTGGCTGGTGCTGGCCTTTCAATTTGTTCCCGCGCTTCGCGCGTTGCCGCCGTGATCTGCCGGTGGATCAACATCCAATCAGTCGGCGTTCCTATCAGTTCACCGTCCTCAAACAACATTACTGCAACGTTTTGTACAATATCCTCACCATCCCAAATACCTCTCACCACCGAGTCAAAGCCGAACGCGACATCCAATACGTATGTTTCTTCGGGCGCAATGTGAAGGGGGTGAGGAAACGTGTTGCTTGTTTCCTTTAGGTAAATACCTAAGCCAACCCCGGAGCGGCTTGAAAACGACGGTTGGCCCGGCGCGACGTCCACCAAGACATCTGCCATCTCCTCTGGCGAAAAACTGACCTTGGCAGGTATCTGTTCGGCTTGTGACAGCGTTGGCGCCGGGACGGCCCGCCCGGTATCCTGCACGACAAGCGTAATGCGACCACTCAGGTTTGAAAAATGGCTCAGGTTCGCCCCTCTATCCAGATCTCCCAGAACCAAGTCGTTGTCTGGGATGCCAATCACCACCAGATCATGCATGCCAACCGGCAATGGCGGAACTGGAATTGATACATTGAACTGAACGCGCGGCGGTATCTCCAGATCGAGAAATGGCCTTCCGTCTTCTATGGGCAGCCAAGCGCCGTTCAGGAGCGCAATGAGGCGCAAGTGCAGCGGACTGTACTCAGCCGGCAGCGAGAGCACGTACAGGCTGAAGATTACCTCCGGTGCCTGATCGAGCGGCACTTCAAATGTGCCCCAACCCAACATTGGAACGTTGTACGCTAGGAAAGATTGCCCGGTGGGCATCGAACTTACGCTGGATGTACCCGCTGTGCCAATCGTCAGTTCTTCGGTTGTGCCAAATCCTAGGTCTTCCCAATCTGTACTGAGATCAGGGATTTCGACAGCCATCTTGGCCAGTCTGCTGTCGTATTGGCAGATCGGGACGTCATTTACGGCATGAACTGCGCCGCCAAAGGATAATGTACCAAGTAGGACAGCCAAGACAATCGACAGCATGCTCACGGCACATCTCCAAAACAGCCGTAATAGAGAGTTGCGCTAGTAGGAGCAGCATGTACTTTCAAACCATCAGCACGTCGGAAAATGTGATATGTATCGGTTTTCGCGAAGCGGGTAACCAGCGCGAAATTCATGATCGCACAGCCTGACCATCCGTTATATTCGCTGGTAATTGCGTAAACAGCCGGCTGATTTGTGGTCAGGCAAGTGAGGTAATTCGGCGCGGCAGATGTGCCGTTGACATGATAACCCGTCAGTCGGGCACAAATTTCCCAATAGTGGGTCAGCGTCCGTGTCAAGAACGATTGTCCTTTGCCCGTCGCGAACGTGCTGGCGGTGTAGAACCACGTCAATGCTTCACCGCGGAATTTGCCTTTGCCAAGTGTCACGTCTCTGGGGCCGATCGCCACGCTACGGATATCACGGTTCAATTCGGTGGCGACAATATTCCCTTGCCCATCAAGATCCACCGAACTACGCGAACCTGCCGCTATCTCAGCGCTGCGAGTGGACGGATCGGGGGGTAACGGTTGCGCTGATGTTACAAAGCCAGTAAATAAGAGCAACAATGACAATCTTATAATCCCACTCCTCAACATCGTTGAATTCTCCATTATGCCGATTAATACAAGTTATCTCGGAGCGATTAGTACGTCAACGAGTACATATGTACTGACTCGACTCTCATGAATGATGCTTCTCATTACAGTGCGTGAGGTATTACGAAACATCGCGCCCCGACCAAACGGCCGGGGCGCGGGTGATGACACTACGTGTAAGGGCGAATTGGCCCGATTAGCGATTCTCGACAGACGGCACGCCGTCCGGCACCGGCAGCGCACGGAGCGTGGTCGGCGTACTCTTGAGCACAGACAGCGTGACCGCATCATACGCGATACTGCCGGATCCGAACCCCTGCTTGATCTTGACCTTCGCGTTGACGATGGGTGACGTCAGGGTTGCTAACGCATCATACGGAAAGCCGTAGGTGCTTGCGCCTGCACTAATCGGATCTGTAACGAGCTTGATGACAGACCCATCAGCCAGCGTCAGCGTCACTTTCGGCTTGGCGCCTCCGCTATAACCCGCGAAACCCTGAGCATGGACGAGGAAGTACGCGATGTCGCCCGCGGCGCCAATTGTGCCGGCGTACGTCTGCTTGAGCTTCGACTTGACGGCGGGATCGGCCGTGAACTTGAACCCGCACGCGCCGTTGAACACCGACGACGCTGGCCCGGGAGGGCCGTCACAAGTCCGGACGTCGTTGGCCGTATTCTTACCCTTCCAGAATGCAGCCTCCGTCGGAATCAGGCTTACACCGTCGAAACCGTCCAGTTCAAAACTGTGGTTCATCAGCAGTTGCGTCGCTGGCCCCGACGACGAGCTTGCTAGCGTGGTCGCGTCGCAGCTGTCGAGATGCGCGCGCGCCTCGTAAATCGGCTGCCAATCCGACGTGAAGATGGTGACGGAGAGGTCGATCGGCAAGCCGGGCGTGAGAGGGTAGAGGTTTGCAGCGCCGCCGCGATCATTGACGAAGAAGAAACCCCAACCGCTCGGGCCATAAGAACTCCCCGACAGCGGCAGCACATCATCATGGAACTTGACGCCGTTGATGTAGGCTTGCCCGACGAAGATCAGATCGCCGGTACGGTTGCGGATGTAGTCCATGCCTATGTCATTGCAATTGCTCGAGCTATCAACACCGGTGAACTGAACGAAAATGTCACCACGGGTTTCCTGCGCAAGCACGCTGCCCCCTATGACAAGAACCAATACGAGCAACGATACGACGAAAGTAACACGTCTCCGGACGCGCGCCAACATGACAACCTCCCCAATGTGATGGTAAACAACTCCCTTGCAATCTAATCATCATCGAATCTGAAAAATGCGCAAGTCGGCAGTACTGCAGTGTGACATCACACGAAGCGCCCCGACCGATCGGCCGGGGCGCAGGTGATGCTATTGGCATCGTCGCGCGATAAACGGTTAGCCGCCGAGCAGATCAACCGGCGCTGCGCCTGCTGCCGGCACCGGCAGCGCACGAAGCGGTGTGTTCGAGTTCGTCATCACGGACAGCGTCACGCTGTCGAAGGCGATATTGCCCGTCCCAAACTTCTGCTGAATGATGAGTTTGGCCGAAACCAGCGGCTTCTTGAGCTTCATGAACGCCTCGAACGGCGTGGCATACGGGTACGTGCCGTACAAATGCTCGCCCGCGGGCAGTGTCACCGCCAGCGTGTTTGACGTGCCATCGGCAAAGGTCAGTATCGCCTTCACCTTCGCGCCTCCGGTGTAGCCGGTGAACGACTGCGCGAACCCGTGCAGATAGACGATGTCCTTCTTCTGCCCGATAGCGTCCGTATATGTCTGCTTGAGCTTCGACTTGGCGCTCGGCTCGGCGATGAACAGGAAACCGCAGTCGCCTTCGTAGTTGGACGATCCCCCGCGCGGCGCGGCGCACACCCGGCTGTCGTTGAACGTGTTCTTCCCCTTCCAAAACGCAGCCAGATCGGCATCGAGCACCCCGCCTGATTCGCCGGGCGCCTCAAAGCTGTGATTCTCCAGCAGATTATAGGCCGGGCCGTGCGTAGTCGATGTAAAAGTCGTCGCGTCGCAGCTGGCGAACACCGCGCGCGCCTCATACACGGGTTGAAGATCGAGCGTGAACAACGTCAGGAAATACTCGACCTTTTTACCGGGCGTAAGCGGCCACACATCAATGGGCGCGCGACCACGGTTGTTGACATAATTCAATGTAGCGGTTCCTATCACGCCACCCGGATAATTGGCAGGCACAAACGCATCACCCACAATTTGATCCTCGTAAATTGCTGTGGCTGCGAGGTACATAGACTCGGTAGTCCCCACGTAGACTTGAGGAACGAGGTGACTACAATCGCTCGTTCCGGATACTCCCAAGAAGATGACTTGACTGCCGGTCGCGCGTTCGTCCTGCGCAGAGGCAGCCCCGACCACTGAAATGGACAGGACAAGGATGAGGCTCACGAATACCACTAGAACGCGTTTCATTTTGTACTCCAATCGCTCGTTGGTGTATGGATCGCATGGACTGCTGTACTTGCTGAAGTGAACGATAAATCCCGGATTTGCGCAACTCGTGGGGAGAACTGCGTTTGACGGCCGGTAATCCGGATTCGCATCGGCCTAAAACCAGAGTACAATTTTGTAGATTTTTGCAGGTTTTGGTCACGGGGGGCATCTCATGGGCAACATCACAATCGGGCTTATCGTTTCTATCGTGGGAACCCTCGTGACCGGTGTATTCACGATGCTCGTGTTCCGGCGTTGGCTCGCCAAGCGCCGTGAGGGCCGATCAGCCCCGCACTTACTGGCGTGGAGCATCGGCCTGCTGTTGTACTTCCTCGGCGTGCTGTCACAGGTCGTGTTGTACTTCACGTGGTCGCCGTTCTTCTTCAGCGTGTGGTACTGGTCGGGCGCGCTGATGGTCGCCGCGTGGCTCGGACAGGGCACGGTGTATCTGCTGGCGCGTAAGGGCAACCTCGCCCGCAACCTGATGATGGTGCTGATCCTCGTCAGCTTGATGACGCTGCCGATGACGTTCATGACGCAGTATCGCGCCGAGAACTGGGAAGCCGGAAAGGACATGACCGCGCTGTACCGCGACGTGACCGACTCCGACGGCAATGTCGTGCGGGACGGCATTTTCCCGGCATCATCGCGCGGGACGGTGCGCTTCTTCAGCCCGATTATGAATGTGTGGGGGACGATTACGCTGGTCGGCGGGGCGATCTACTCAGCGCTGCTGTTCCGCCGCAAGCAGATCATGCGCGACCGGATGATCGGCAACCTGCTGATCGCGGCGGGCGGCCTGTTCCCCGCGTTCGCTGGCGCGCTGGTTCGCCTCGGAGACCCGTCGTTCAAGTACTTCGGCGAGATGGCCGGCGCGATCCTGATCTTCATCGGGTTCATGCTGGCATCGCGGGCGGTCGATGACGTGCGAGACGCCGCCGAAGCGCGCAAACGGCGTCCCGCGCAGGCGGTTGGGGACTGACCGGCATGACTGAGACATCCCCCCAACCTGAGCGCACGAAGCGCATCTATGCGCAAGGCGTGCCAGAGAAACCGTTTGAACTGCGGATAACGCTGATCGATGGCCTGCTGCTGGGCGTTACGCTGGCGTTCCTCGCCGCCGCTATCATCGACGCCGTCTCACGCTTCGGCGGGTCGAACCCGTATCTGGTCGTCCGCGCCGTGCATTTCCAGCTCAGCCGCTATGGGCTGATCGCGGCGGCGGTGATGGGCGCTGCTGCGCTGATACTGGGCGTTGTGCGCAAAGACGACGTGACGCCGTGGTTCCGGCGCGGCGCGTACATCGTGTTCGGCTCTATGCTGCTGCAAGCGATCCTCGGCTTTACGCTGCTGCTCGGATTCGGCGTGCAGCCCGGCCAACCGGAACACATCGTGTACGGACTCGCTACGACGGCCTGTCTGCCGTTCTTCATCTTTGTCGAGACGACCGCCAAGAAGCGCCCCGCGATGGGCAGCTATATCTGGGCGTTCGTGCTGCTGTTGGGCGTGGTCGTCCGCGCGATCGGCACCGGGCCGGCGGCCTAACCGAGACGTGGAAAGTGCGGAGTGAGGAGAAACCACAGCCCGTCACTCAGCGAACACTGCAACACTGAAATGGGCCGCGCTGGCTTTCCAGCCGTGAGGCGAATGAAGGGGACGGCGCGGGCGCTGGTGGTGTTTAGCCTGCCCCGTCACCGTCCCTTTCTAGGCCAGTGTTCGTAAGTCGAGAGATTCGGTCTCCCATCTTGCAGCGTTAGTCGAGCTATACGGCGCGGCGTTTTCTCATCACTTTCAACTTCGCGCTTCGGCCCTGCCGTTTACTATGGGCGTGGATCGCTCAAAAGCGACACGTCGAGCAGCAGCACGTCTCCGCTTCCCTGCGAAAACTCCAGCGTCACCGCCGTCAACTGAGTCAGATCGACGCCTTCGAGACTCGTGAGTGAATGACGGTCGGCGCCCGCCAAGATCGGCATACCGCCAAACCCGTACAGCGCGTCAGGTTCGGTATAAAGCAGCGGCGTGGTCTGAGCCGTAAACGTCCCGCTGCCGCCCGCTGCGTCGACAAGGCGAACCGTGTAGCTGATCGATGCTTGACCGCCGTTCAACTCGCTGGTGGGATCAAGCACGGTGCGGATGCTGAGCGCG
Organism: Chloroflexi bacterium OLB13; assembly: GCA_001567485.1. Taxonomy (GTDB): domain Bacteria; phylum Chloroflexota; class Anaerolineae; order Aggregatilineales; family Phototrophicaceae; genus Flexicrinis. The sequence continues at coordinate 6,309 of JZRA01000141.1, read as the reverse complement.
TCGTAAATCGCCGCGTCGGTTGGCGCAAAGGTCAGCGTGTAGCGTGTATCGGGCTGTTCCCACGTCAGCCGCTTCATGATCGGCTCACCGGGCACCCCGAACTCATCAAGCGAAACCGCAGTCGGGTGGCAGATCTCCTTGGCTTCACATGACGTGACGGTCAGCCCCTCGCTCGCCTCCTCGCTTACCCCCTCGCCGTTCAACAAAACCTGCTTATCGGCCGTCGTCAAGTTGGCGATAACGGGCAAGCCGTACAACTGCGTCGGGGCGGGCTGCTTCACCGAGAACGGATGAGCGCCGTGCAGCATCGCCACAAAATCACGCACATAGGCGACCATGAACGCCTGCTGCGTCTCTTGCGACAACCCACCATCTTCCGCGAAACAGTGAGGGTTGCCGATCTTGTTGCCGCCGTCGTCATTCATGTCGAGCAGCCCATTGAAGAAGTTGTGATTGGCCTTATCCAGCATGACCGCCGACGCGAATGCTGTGTGGTTGGGGTCGTTTTCCGACTCCTCAAAGTATCGCTGGCTGTCCCAGTAGTAGACGTCGCCGTCGCACTCCCCATAAACGATGCCCAGCGGCACATCGGACGGCGCAGAGAGGCCGCCATCGCCGGGTGCGCCGAATAACACCAACCCAGAGACGGGCATCTGCCGCGCGAGATTGAGGATCAGCTCGCCGCCGCGTGAATGACCAAGCAGCAGCAGGGGCTGGCTCAGATCGACACGCCCCGCCAAATCGATGGGCAGTGCGTTGTTCGCCAATGCGTCAAGGTGCATCTGGACGAGCTGAGGGATGAAGTAGTCGCCGATATTATTGAGATCGATCCCGTTGACAGTACCTTCAACGCTGAAAATGTCGTAGGTATCGTTGAGGTTGATCGCGAGGGCGACATATCCTTCCTCGGCCAGCGCGCCAACGAGGTTGGCATGACCGACGTCGAAGCGCGACTCGGCCCCGCCCGGCAGACAAAACGTGACGATCGCTTGGGCCGGTGAGCTGATCGAGCCGGGCATCGGGCGGCAGATCTCCTGCCCGAAGCGTCCATGAAGCACCAGCGCGACAGGATGGGCGCCGTCCCCCTCCGGCACGGCGATAATGCCCTCGAGTTTCGCAGGGCGGCTCCACAGTGTTTCGCTGACCTTTGCCGCGACCTCATCGGGCAGGGTCAAGGTCGTCCAGCCCAACGAGTACGGCTGCGGGATGATAGACGTTTCGCCCACCAACGCGGTCGCGGTCACGTCGGGAAGAATCGACTGGACATCGATCAGTGCAATAGAGTCGGTCAGCGCGGCGACCTCGGCCGAAAACGTCCCTGCCCACGCCTCGTTACTGGCGATCGCCACCAACGTCACAAACTGGCTGTCACTCGACAAGAGCGTTACTTGACCCGTGCCGTCCCCTTCAACGCCAAGCATGGTGGCAAAGGTGAATCGGGTACCGCTCAGGCCATTAGCGGTGGTCAGCGATTCTGTTTCAGTGAGTTCAAGGCCGTACTGGTTGCCGTAGTAGTCGCGGTAGGCGTTGAGTAAATCTTCGGCCGTAAACGGCGCTTGCAACACCCCGCCCCCAACGCGCACCAGCGGGCCGAGGTCAGTCACGCCCGCCTTGCCCAACAAGATCGAGCGCTCATCACCCACAGGCACACCTTCCGGGCCAACGGGTGGATTGAGCAAATAGCCGTCGGGCAAGACATAGGTGAAGCCACCGCCGGGCAGTTCGCTGATCGTTTGCCCTGTCGGCGGTGTGACGGCGGAAATCGCGGCGATCGTCGCTGGGACGCTTGCTGATTCAGGCGTTCCGCGCAGCGACACGGGCGATTCCACCAGCGCCGCCAGCGTGATGATCGTGAGCAGGAGGTAGCTGTATAGTTTGGTCATAGCGAAGATGTCCGGCTGTCAATCGGTCGTGAAGCGCATGCAGAGGAAACTTCCGTCCTCATTGCGGCTCGCTGTGTAAACGATAGCAGCGGCGCCGGACTTCCGCAAACGCGCCTCAGCAAGCGCAGCGCCGCTCGCATGGGCCGTCAGAACCGAGCTAGAACGGGATTGTCGCTGCCGGGTTGCCGCGCATACCGTTGTACATCAGCTCGAAGTGCAGATGCGGGCCGGACGAATTGCCGGTTGAGCCGACCGCGCCGATGGTCTGGCCGATGCTGACCACCTGACCGCAGCGCACGTTGACCGCGCTCATGTGGCCGTACAGCGTCTGGAACGGGCCAGAGGACAGCACGACAGCATAACCGTACCCCCAGTCACTCCACCCGGCGAAGATCACCCGGCCGCTGTTGGCCGCCATGACCGGCGCGCCGACCGCCGCGGCAAGGTCGATGCCGGGGTGCCACTCCGCGTACCCGCGCGTGATCGTGTAGCCGTTCAACGGCCGCTGCCAGCCGACCGAAGGCCCGACCTCCTGCGCGCCGCAGCTTCCCGGCCCGGCGTTGAACGATACTGTGTTTGCGGCAGCTGTCGTCCCGCTTCCGCTCCCGCCCGACGTCCCCTGCACGATCGGCGGCGACCAGTTGATGTTCTCGCCCGTGCCGCCGGGGATGAACACACGCATCCCGACCGGCGGAACCATGTCCGGCGTGTAGCCTTTGAGCTGGTTGTATTCGCTGTCGATGACGAGGTACGGGTCGTCTACCTTATAGTACTCCGCGATATCGCGAAGGGTCGCGTCGCCCACGGCGATATGCGCCACGCCGTCAACCGGCGGGATGTACAGGATGTCACCGGGGATCAACGTCCAGAGCTGGCGGCGGTCATTGCTCCACGCGATGCTGTTCTGTTCGAGGTTGAAGCGCTGCGCGATGTCCGACACGGTATCGCCGCGCTGGATGACGTATTCGATGACGGTATTGCGCGGCCGATCCGGGATGATCGTGAACGGGTCGAGGCCGTCGCGCGAGATGACGAACGGGTTGGGGCCGCCGACCGCTTGTACTGGCTGTTCGAGCAGCTGCGCGATCACCCCGCCGTCGACGGTTGGCAGGGCTTCCGGCGCCGTGACGATGGGAGCGGTGGTCGCGGTCGCGTCCTGCGGCGCAGAAGTCGGCTGCGGCAGGGTCGCGGTCGCGGTGGGCAAATCCGTACGGACAACGGCGACCTGCTCACCCGGCGGGCCGGCCTGCGGCGTGACCAGCAGCACGATCAGCGTGCCGGCAGCGAACAAGAGCGTGCCGCCAAGGCTGATTAACCCGAACAGTCCGATCCCGCCACGGCGAGGCGGCGCATCCAGCATCGGAACGGTGGCCGTAGGACGGGTGTCGTCCGGTCGCACCGGGGGTTCTTCGAACATGCAGTCCATTCCTCCGTGCGGCATCCCCGCACGCGAGCAGATTAGCACTGCGCTATGCCCGTGACAACCGTGGCTTTCAGGCGATTGGACTACGCCAGCGCCGCAGTTCCCCGCTGGGCGCTTGTGCGCTAGACCGGCTCTGCTACAATCGCGTTGTGCATAAGGGAGTCCCTGCATGGTCAAGAAGTTGATTTTAATCGGCGTGTTGATCGTCGCCGTGAGTATGGTGGCCGCGGCGTGCGCGCAATCGCCGATGATCGTCTACATTGTGGTGACGGCGACACCCGAAGGCGTGATCCCCAGCGTATCCGTCGAGCCGACACAAGCCCCGACCCAGCTGGTACCGACGACATCGTCCAACGACATCGCCACCGTCGAGCCGACCGAAGCGGGCCAGTCATCGCAGGTTGAGGCCGCGCCGACCAACACCGTGCGTCAGATTTACGTCGCCGAGCAGCCGTTCGAACGCGGGCGCATGTTCTGGCTTGAACCGACCGGCCAAATCTGGGTGATGATCGAGACCGAGCCGGGGGTCGGGCTGTGGCAGGTCTACGAAGACTTGTTCAAAGAAGGCGATATCGAGTTTGATCCGACAATGGCGACACCCGAGGGGTTGCTGCAGCCGGTGCGCGGCTTCGGGCTGATCTGGCGCAGTAACGAAGAAGTGCGCGAAGGATTGGGCTGGGGTACCGATATCGAGGTCGGTTTCGTCACCAACTACGAGTACGAGCCGGGCGGCAGTGTAGTGGACGGTGTATTTCAACCCGGCCCCGGCTATCATTACCTGCAAAACCAGTACGGCCAGTGGTTCCGGTTCAACGAGATCAACGGGACGTGGCAGTCGGTGCAGCGCACCGCCCCTACCCCGACTCCGTCGAACGGCACGGCCGATAGCTAACACAGAGGACTGATGCCCCACCATCTCGATACGCTGGCGATTCACGCCGGTCAGGAACCCGACCCGACGACCGGCGCAATTATGACGCCGATCTATCAGACATCGACTTACGTGCAGGCCGCGCCCGCCGAACACAAAGGGTACGAATACAGCCGCACCGACAACCCGACCCGCACGGCGCTGCAGGAGTGCGTCGCGGCCATCGAGGGTGGGAAGTTCGGGCTGGCGTTCGCCAGCGGGCTGGCCGCCATCGACACGATCATGCGCCTGTTCAGCCCCGGCGATCACATCATCGTCGGCGATGACGTGTACGGCGGCACGTTCCGCCTGTTCGAGAAGGTCTTGGCGCGCTACGGCCTCACGTTCAGTTGGGTCGACCTGACCGATCTGGACGCGGTGAAGGCGGCGTTCACCCCGGCGACGCGCTTGCTGTGGCTTGAAACACCGACCAACCCGATGCTGCGCCTCGCCGATATTGCTGCGCTGGCCGCCCTCGCCCCTGAGCGCGTGCTGGTGGCGGTCGATAATACGTTCTGCAGCCCAGCGATTCAACAGCCCCTGCTGCTCGGCGCCGATATCGTGATGCACAGCAGCACGAAATACCTCGGCGGCCACTCCGATGTCGTCGGCGGCGTCGTCGCGCTCAATGATCCGGACATCTACGCCCGGCTCAAGTTCTTGCAAAACGCCATCGGCGCGGTGCCGGGGCCGATGGACTGCTTCCTCACGTTACGCGGCATCAAGACGCTCGGCGTGCGCATCGAACGACACAGCAGCAACGCCACCGCCGTCGCGCGAATGCTCGAAGATCACCCCGCCGTCCGGCAGGTGATCTACCCCGGCCTCGACAGCCACCCGCAGTACGCGCTGGCCCAGCGCCAAATGCGCCTGCCCGGCGGCATGCTCTCGGTCGTCCTCGACACCGCCGAGCAAGCGCACCGTCTTGTCACACGGACGAAGCTGTTCGCATTGGCCGAGTCGTTGGGCGGCGTGGAAAGCCTGATCGAGCATCCGTACAGCATGACTCACGCCAGCACCGCCGACAGCGACATCGCCGTGCCCCCTCAGTTGGTGCGTCTGAGCGTCGGAATCGAGCACGTCGACGATCTGATCGACGACTTGCGGACGGCGCTGGCGGATTGACCACCGCCGATGCGGACTTGTCTTGTTGAAGTGTTGACAACGTCACGCTAAAATCCCGCCCATTCGGGGGTAGGAACGAAAGCTCACGCCATGACGACCATCTTGGCTATCTCAAGTTATCTCAAGGGCGAGGCGCTCTTGTACGAATCCAAGCGGCTTGGGGCGCATACGCTGCTCTTGACGGAGGAGAAGCTCAAGGACGAGTGGCCGAGAGACGCCTTCGACGAAATGTTCCAGATGCCCAATCTCAGCAAGCTGCCGGACGTGCTCTACGCCGTGTCTTATCTCGCGCGTACGCGGAAAATCGACGCGATCATCCCGCTGGACGAGTACGACGTCGAAATGGCGGCGATCCTGCGCGAACACCTGCGTTTGCGCGGCATGGGCATGACGCAGACCAAGAATTTCCGCGACAAGTTAGCGATGCGAGAGGTGACGTCCCGCGCCGGTTTGCGTGTGCCGGCCTTCGTCGGCGTCATCAACCACGAGGACATCCACAACTACACCGACCATGTAGCGCCGCCGTGGGTGCTCAAGCCGCGGCTCGAAGCGGGCGCGATGGGCATCAAACGCGTGGCGAACAAAGACGAGCTGTGGTGGTTCATCAATGAACTGGGCGATCAAGCCTCATTCCGCGTGCTTGAACACTACGTTCCGGGCGACGTGTATCACGCCGACGCGCTGACGGTGAACGGCGAGACGATCTTCGTCAACGTGTCACGTTACGGCCGGCCGCCGCTCAACGTCAGCCATGACGGCGGCGTCTTTACAACGTACACACTGCCGGCCAGCGATCCCGACGCCGAGGCGATCATCGGCATGAACCGTCAGGTGATCGAAGCGCTGGGGCATACCCACGGCCCGACCCATGCCGAGTTCATCAAGGGTCATGCGGACGGCCAGTTTTACTTCTTGGAGATTGCCGCGCGTGTGGGTGGCGCGCACATCGCAGACCTCGTCGCCGCGGC
>JZRA01000140.1 GCA_001567485.1 Chloroflexi bacterium OLB13 | reverse complement strand
ATGGGTGGCTGATGAAATCACGCGCCCCCTAACCCAGCCGACCCAAGTCTCGTGACCGCTCATTCGTTGAACCAGCGTCTGCCCGCAGCGTCCTCCTTTCAACTCAGCACTCGGCACTTCTTTGCTCGCCGAGCGTTAAAACGCACGGCTAATACGATCAAAGCCCACTGAAGGGGCTGAATGGGGGTGTATCCCATCTTGGCGCGGCCAAGTTGGGGCAAAATGACCGGAAGTTTTGCCGAGCGTGTGCAGCAGCTCAAAGCGACGGCCAGTATTGTCTAAGAGGGTGGCTATTGGTCGGAGTCAAGCGCGATGCGTTCAAAGTTTGGATTGAGCGTATTTTCGGCATGGTGCTGCTTTTGCCGATTCACATAATTGACAACGTAATCAACGTGCCGCGGGCTAATAGTCAACACGCCATAGCCAGATTGCCAACGAAATCGCTCTAGCAAATCCGGAAAGCGCGAATTCGCTTCATGGGCCGTAAATCCCTTTACGTTTCTGACCCACTCGGCCGGAGATATTTTGGGTGGAACGCTCGCCGCAACATGAACGTGCGTCTCGGTGCCGTTCACAGCCAATACCTCGGCCTCCAGCGCAGAGCTTTTGTCCCGTATCCACACATGAACTAACGTCTCCAAATTAGCTTCGAGCAGAGGCGCGCGCTGATACGTTGACCAGATGAAATGATAGTAGCAGTACCAGAATGCCATCTACATGACCGTTCCCATGGCGTAGTTCACCAGACTGTTTCCACAGATGCGCTTCAGCCCCTTCAGTGGGCTTCGAACCGATTAGCCATGCGCTTCAGCGCTTGGCGAAAATCATCAGCCACCCTACCCTCACAACGCGGAATTAGCGTGCCGCGTCAATGACCATCAACACATCGGGCACATGCCGGGCCTAGCGCAGTCACTGCCCGCTACCAGCGCACCTGACCGTCGCCTTGGACAACCCACTTGTACGTGGTGAGTTCTTCGAGCGCCATCGGGCCGCGCGCGTGCAGCTTCTGCGTGCTGACCGCGACCTCTGCGCCCAAGCCGAGCGCGCCGCCGTCGTTGAAGCGCGTCGAGGCATTGACGAACACCGCCGAGGAGTTGACTTCGTTGACGAACCGCTCGGCGTTGAGCAGGTCGCGAGTCAAGATACCGTCGCTGTGATCGAGGCTGTGCGCGCGGATATGCTCGACGGCCTCATCCAGAGAGTCGACCACCTTCAGGCCCAGTACCAGCGCCATCCACTCAGTGTCGAAATCGTCTGGCCCGGCCGGCTCGACGCCGTCCATGTCGCCGACGATCTGCAACGCACGCGGGTCGGCCTTGAACGACACGCCGCGTTCACGCAGGGCCGTCACCAGCTTGGGCAGAAACGTGTTGGCGATGCGCCGGTGCACCAGCGCCGTATCCGCCGAGTTGCACACCGACGGCCGGCTCGTGCGCGCGTTGTCGATAATCGCGATGGCCTTGTCCTGATCGGCGGTCTCATCGACGAACAGGTGGCAAATCCCGATACCGCCGGTGATGACGGGGATCGTGCTGTTCTCGCGGCAGAACTGGTGCAGCGAATTGCCGCCGCGCGGGATCAGCACGTCGATATACTGGTGCATCTTGAGCATCTGGCCGACATACGCGCGATCGGTGCTGGCGATCAACTGCACGCCGTCGGCGGGGAATCCGCACGACGCCAGCGCACGCTGAATCGCCGCGACCAGCGCGACGTTACTACGGAGCGTTTCCTTGCCCCCGCGCAGAATCGACGCGTTGCCGGTTTTGAGCGCCAGCGACGCGACCTCCACGGTGACGTTCGGGCGCGCCTCATAAATCACGCCCAGCACGCCCAGCGGAATACGCCGGCGCGACACTTTGAGTCCATTTTCGAGTGTGCGCTCGTCCCACGACTTGCCGACCGGATCAGGAAGTGTCGCGACGTGCCGCACATCGGCGATGATGCCGGTCAACCGTTTTTGCAAGTCGAGCCGGTCGAGCAGCGCGGCGCTCAACCCGTTGGCGCGCCCTTCGGCGAGGTCTTCGGCGTTCGCGTCGATGATCGCGTCGGCGCTGTCCTCCAGCGCGTTGGCGATCTCAAGCAGCAGCGCGTTCTTTTCGTCAGTGGTGGCGCGGGCGAGCGCAACCGAAGCGGACTTCGCCCGTCTGCCCATGTCGATCAGGTCGAGGCCGGTCATCGCTTACGACTCCTTCGCCGGATCGGACGGTGTATCCGTCGACGACTCGGCCCCGGACTTCGCCGGTTCGGCGCTGTCTTCCCACGCGACGATGTACACACACAGCCCGGCGACCAGCACGGTCGCTGCCAACAGCGCGATGAACTGAGTCGCCAGCAGGCCGGCATCGCGCGCTTCAAAGCCGACGATCGCTACCATGCCGACCGACAGCACAATCCACGCTGCCAACCTCGGATGTTTCGCGGCCCACGCCGCGCCGGGAATTCGTTTGAGGAAGTCCATCATAGGCTCTTCGGGAGAGTCTTCAGAGGTCAGGTATCAGTAGACAGTTTACCGATGTACGCTCGCGCTGAACAGGGAGCAACGGGGACTCTCAAACAACTGATGGCTGAAACCTGACAACTGGCGACTAGATCGGTTTGAGCACGCGGTCTTTGCGCAGGCGCTTTTCGAGCACGAGAAGGTTATTGCCGCCAGCTTCGGTGACCGCCTCGCGCCATGCCGGCACGGTGATTTGATTGACCGTGACCGTCTGGTAGCCGTTGACCGCGAACGCCGCCGGCACGTCCTTCGCGACATCCATCGGCAGGAACACGAAACCGACCTCGCTCTCAAGCTCGCGGCTGAACTCCTCGACCGCTTTGACGAACGCATCGATCACCGCTTTCACCGGCACGTTGGGCTTGAGCACCAGCTCGTCGCAACGCGTGATGAGGTTCTCGACCTGCCAGCCGATGATCCCCAGCACGTCCTCGTGTTGGTCATGCGCCATCAGAAAGCTCTTGTTGCCGAACGAGAGCATCACGTCCATACGGTTCACCGGCTTACCGGTGACATGCGTCATAAATGCGGCGATACGGTCGGCGTTGGTAGGCATGCCGCGCTTGATGCCGACGTGGAGAGTGCCGGGGGCCATGACCGGAACTTGAAGCGGGATGGGCGCTGTTTCCGTGGTGGACGTCACCAGCGGGTTGCCGCCGGAAGCCACCTTGTCCAGCGCGCGGTTGACGATATGGTTCCACGCCTTCTGAACCTGTTTCCATGTCTCCTCGACGTTGCCATCGTTCTCGATAATGACGTTGGCCTTCTTGAGCTTCTCGGCCTGCGAACCTTGCCCGAGGATACGCTTCTTGGCTTCTTCCGGTGTCATACTGCGCTTGCTGAGCAGACGACGGTACTGCGTCTCTGGCTTAGCGTTGACGACCCACACTTCATCGACGACCTTCGCTAAGTCGCCTTCGAGCAGCTTGATCGCCTCGATGACGACGACGCGCTGCTTGGCACGCTGCACGAGCGCCAGCACCGCCTGTCGCACGATCGGGTGCGTGATCTGTTCGAGACGCTGGAGCGCAAGCGGGTTGCTGAACGCAATGGCCCCCAGCGCGCCGCGATTGATCGACTTGTCGGAGTTGAGGATGAACGCGCCAAACGTGTCGACAATCGGCTTGTAGGCGGGAGCGCCGGGCTGCATGGCCTGATGCGCCAGCGAATCTGCGTCGATCGGGTAGCCGCCGAGGTGTTGCAGCATTTGACGAACCGTACTCTTGCCGACGGCGATATTCCCCGTGAGGCCGATAAGATATTTGTTCGGGAAATGACTCACGGAATCCGCCCTTCCTGCCGCTGATCCCACAGTGTTTGATGATAAGTGCTTTCGGCAGTATACCGTCAACCGGGGACGCCTGCCAATTGAGGCTGATCTTAATGGTTGGGAGGAGTTTAGCGCTCGGCCCGCGTTTAGCACGGAAAGCGACCCAACCTGATGAGGATCAGCCGCGCTTCCTTCTGTTCGACCCCGTTAAGGCGGAGCAGCGTTACAGTAACACGCGCTTCGCTGGTTAACGGACGAAGGAGAGCGGTATCTGTATCAAGTGCGAAGTGGTCGTTCCAAGCGTGTATACGAGGATTGAAGAGCGCCGTGTATGTGCCCGTTACCGAGTCGACAGAGCCAATATCGCTTCCCTTGCGATAGTTGCAGTCGGGACAACTCAGGCAAAGATTGCCTTCGTCGGTTGCTCCACCATGTTTCTCGGAAATGATATGCTCGATATGGTATGGAAATGGGCTGTCGATTTGGCTTTGTCGGCAGTACTCGCAGCAGCCCCCTGCGCGCTCAAACACTAGTCGCCTGAGTGCGACGCTTACATACGTCATGTGTCGGACGATTGCAGTAGCTGCGCCTTGAGCTTCACCATCTTGAGAAGGTGATTTAGACGAAGGAATTCCTCCAACTCCGTCCGTTCTTCATCAGTCAAATTTCCCGACTCGTTCAAGGCGAGCAACGAGTCCAGCCGTTCGACAAGAGTGCCTGACGGTGTATAGGCGATAAGCGCCTCGGTGGTTGGCGCTGTCGCCAGAAAATCGGTGATTTCGTCGAACAACTGTTTCGGAGGTGCAAACATCACTTCGATCTCCATGACTAACACCCATTATAGCGCGATGATACGCCGTTTGGTGTCGATCACCCGGTTCAGGTATGATGTAACTGACATTGAGCTGGCTACACCGATTGCGCACCGTCGCTCGCCTACTTCTCATTGCATTCATCGCTGTGGCCGGCGCCACCGGACTCCAATTTCTTCCGCCCGGCCACGAGCCGCCCAGGCTGCCAGCGGACGTCTATCGCGCGGCATGGATCGGAGTCGAATGGGCGATGGAGCCACACGACCCCGCCGAGCTTCGTGGTCTTGCGACTGATTTGTCCGACCGACGTATCCGCTTTGCCTACTTGTACGTGAGCTACCTTCGACCCGACGGCACCTTCAACCCGACCTTCGACCATGCGCGCACACTGACCGACACGCTACGCGCACTCGCGCCGGACATCACACTGCTGGCGTGGATCGGCGTTCCGATTCAAGGCTCCGACCCGGACGGATTTGAAATTAACCGGCTTGAGGACACCACCATTCGGGGATCGATTGCCAAGTTTGCGGCGTTCTCCGTGTCCGAACTCGGGTTCGACGGTGTCCATCTCAACGCCGAGCTTGCGGCCAACGGCGACACCGCACTGCTCGATACGCTGCGCGGCATGCGCGAGTCGATGCCGGACGACGCGCTGCTCTCTACGACGGCGCATGCACTACGGCTCACGGAACCGGTGACGTTCATCCCCTACCCGGCGGCGGCGCACCACTGGTCGGTCGACTACTTGCGTGACGTCGCGGCGACTGTCGATCAGATTGCGCTCATGGCCTACGACTCGGGTTTGCCGTTTCCTGCCGACTATCGTCGCTGGATGACGTATCAAGTGGTGACGGCGACGGAAGCACTGGCCGGAGCATCGACCGACCTCGTCGTGGGCATTCCAACCTCAGAGGAATGGACGCCGTCGCACCAGACACAGGGCGAGACGCTCGACACCGCGCTGTGGGGATTACGGAACGGTCTGGCGCAAAGCGCGTCGCCGCAAACGCTCTCCGGGATCGCGATCTATCCGTATTGGGAGACGAGTGCCGACGAGTGGGTGCGAATTATCGCCTCAGCCGAGCACGATCCGTAGCACGACAATCACGATCCCGACGACCGCCAGCGCGCCGCACACCTGCGGGATTCGCCGCGCGAACGACTCCGGTAGAAAGATATCGGCGATCCAGTCGTTACCGGTGTGATCGCCCATCCGCTTGGCGAGGTGGGTCAGCGGGCAGCGCGTACCATTGAGCACGTAGACAGCCGTCTCGACCAGCACGACGGCGACCGAGATCACTAGCAGCGGCCCGCCTTGATTCGTGATTCCGCTGTAGAGGATGTACAGGATCGCCGCACTGACAACCAGAAACACGATCGTGTGAAATAGTTTGAGCCAGAACAACGCCGGTGATATTGGTTTGGGAGTCATTGGGAAGGAACCCCGAACTGTTTGATGGCGCGCTTCTTCACCTCGTTCCAGTGTGATCTGGAATATTGCGGATCGCCCGTGTCGATGCGAACCCTTTTGCCGTGACGAACGTCCTCGACTCAACGCACAAGGCGCGGGGGTCTCCCACGCCTTGTCACTCAGCACTCGCCGCTCCGCCGCAGGCGGTTAGAGGATAGGCAGGATCGGTTCGCCGGCTAAGATGTGCCGCAGATATTGACCTGTGAAGCTGTCCTCGTTCTGCGCGACTTCCTCCGGCGTGCCCTCCGCGATCACCTCGCCGCCGCCGTCGCCGCCTTCTGGCCCGAGGTCGATGATGTGGTCGGCGACCTTGATGATGTCGAGGTTATGCTCGATCACCACAACAGTATTTCCGTTATCGACCAGCGTCTGCAATACGGTGATCAGGTGGCTGACGTCGATGGCGTGCAGACCGGTCGAGGGTTCGTCGAGGATGTACAGCGTGCTGCCCGTCGCGCGTTTGCTCAACTCACGGCTGAGCTTGACGCGCTGCGCCTCGCCGCCGGAGAGCTGCGTCGCTGGCTGACCGATGCGGATATAGCCGAGGCCGACCGCATCAAGCGTCTCCAGCTTGTTGCGAATCGTGGGGATGTTCTCGAAGTACGCCAGCCCTTCCGTCACGGTCATATCGAGAACGTCAGCGATGCTCTTGCCTTTGAAGTGCACTTGCAGCGTCTCGCGGTTGTAGCGGCTGCCCTTGCACACCTCGCAGTCGACGTAGATGTCCGGCAGGAACTGCATCTCGATCTTGATCTGCCCTTGCCCCTGACAGTTTTCGCAGCGGCCGCCCTTGACGTTGAAGCTGAAGCGGCCGGGGCCATATCCGCGCATCTTGCTTTCCGGCAGCTCGGCGAAAAGGTCGCGGATCGAGTCGAACATCTTGGTATAGGTGCCGGGATTGCTGCGCGGCGTCCGGCCGATGGGCGACTGGTCGATGTTGATGATCTTGTCGATCTGTTCGATACCTTCGATCCCCGTATGCCTGCCGGGGCGCTCGCGGCTGCCATTGATGGCCTGCGCCAGCTTAGCGTGCAGGATATCGACGATCAACGTCGACTTGCCGCTGCCGCTGACGCCGGTCACGCAGACCAGCTTGCCCAACGGAATATCGACGTCGATGTCCTTGAGGTTGTTCTCGGCCGCGCCGAGGATACGGATCGACTGACCGGAACCCTCGCGGCGCGTCTCCGGCACCGGGATATGGAAGCGGCCGCTGAGGAAGTCGCCGGTTGGGCTGCCGACGACCTGCATCACGTCGTCGGGCGTGCCCTGCGCGACGATCTTCCCGCCGTGCTCGCCCGCGCCGGGGCCGAGGTCGATCAGGTGATCGGCGCAGCGCATGGTCTCCTCGTCGTGCTCGACGACCAGCACGGTGTTGCCCAGATCGCGCAGATCCATCAGCGTGCGGATCAGCTTGCCGTTGTCGCGCTGATGCAAACCAATCGACGGCTCGTCCAGCACGTACAGCACACCGGTCAGGCGCGAACCGATCTGCGTGGCGAGCCGGATGCGCTGCGCCTCGCCGCCGCTGAGCGATGCCGCCGAACGGGCCAGCGTCAGGTAACTGAGGCCGACGTCGTTGAGGAAGCGCACGCGCTCCTCGATCTCCTTGAGGATCTGGTAGGCGATCTGCTGATCGCGGTGAGACAGCGTCGCCACCGTGCCGTTGTTCCCGCGCAGGCTGTCGACCCACCCTTTGAGCAGCGCGATCGGCAGATTCGTGACGTCATAGATCGGCTTGCCAGCGACGGTCACGGCCAGCGCTTCGGGACGCAGGCGGCGGCCGTTGCATGTCTCGCATGGAAACGGCGTCATGTACCCTTGGAGCGTCTCGCGGATCATCTCGCTGCTGGTCTCGTTGTACCGCCGGCGCAGGTTGTTGATCACCCCTTCGAACTTGGTTTCGTAAGTGCGAAGCTGGTTGAAACGGTTGTAGTATTCGACGCGGATCTTGTCGCGGCCGGTGCCGTACAAGATGACGTTTTGCTGGCGTTCGGTGAGCGACTTCCACGGCGTGTTCATGAAATCGATGCCGTGCGCGCTGCAGACGGCCTCAAGCACGGTGCGCGTCCAGCCCGGCTCTTCCATATTCCAACCATTGGCGTCGATCGCGCCCTGTGCGAGGCTGGCGTCGGCGTTGGCGACGATGCGCGCGGGATCAAATTCGAGCTTGAAGCCCAACCCCTGACACTCCGGACAGGCTCCGCGCGGCGTGTTGAACGAGAACGTGCTCGGCTCGATATCGGGGATGCTGCCGTGACCGTTGACACACGCAAGATGTTCGCTGAACAGGATATCGTCGGGCTTGTCGCCCAGCGTGTTGACCATCACCACGCCCTCGCCCAGCTTGAGGGCCGTCTCGATGGCGTTGGTCAGGCGCGTCTCCGCGTTCTGCGCATCTTCGCTGTCGGCATCTTCAAAACGGCGAATGACCAGACGGTCGACCACGATCTCGATATTGTGGATCTTGTAGCGATCCATCTTGATCTCATCTTCAAGCTCGCGCACCTCGCCGTCGACGCGCACGCGCACGAACCCCTGCTTCTTGATGTCGTCCAGCACCTTCTCGTGATTGCCCTTCTTGTCGCGGATCACCGGCGCGAGGACTTGGATGCGCGTGCCTTCTGGCAAGGACTTGACGGCGTCGACGATCTGCTGCGCGCTCTGCGCGACGACCTTCTCGCCGCACACCGGACAGTGCGGAACGCCGATGCGGGCATACAGCAGGCGCAGGTAGTCGTAGATTTCCGTCACGGTGCCGACGGTGGAACGCGGATTGTGGCTCACGCCCTTCTGGTCGATGCTGACCGCCGGGCTTAGCCCTTCGATCTGGTCGACGTCGGGCTTCTCCATTTGGCCGAGGAACTGGCGCGCATAGGCGCTCAAGCTCTCAACGTAGCGGCGCTGGCCTTCCGCGAAGATGGTGTCAAACGCGAGCGACGACTTGCCCGACCCTGACAAGCCGCTGATGACGACCAGTTGGTCGCGCGGGATTTCGACATCGATGTTCTTGAGGTTGTGTTCACGCGCGCCATGGACGACGATCTTATCCGACATGAGGACCTCGAGTCTCCGGCTGTTAGGGGGCCAAGCGGGGTGTGCAGTTTTGGCACAGACGTTCTAGCAGTATAGCGGTCTGGACGGCCTATCACAATAGCACATAAGCTCAGAAAGTCGACTGTGCGGATGGTGAGAAAGGGTGGGGTAAACGGGAGTGGTCGGAACACTTCCAACGCTGGGTAGCTGCGGGTTACCATCCGCCGGATCACATCCAACAGCCGGATACGACAGATACTGAAGCATAGGTACGGGTCTCTCCCCAAATAGAAACGAGCCGATCGACTGACCGGCTCGCCGTGTGCTGTTAGCCGCCGAAGTATCGCAGCGCCGTGGCTGGCCCCGGCGGTCTGTCGAAGATCACCTCATACACTTTGCCGTGCGCGTCCGGCCCGATGTTGATCTGGAACTCGCCGCTGCTGAGCGCAATCAACCGCGTTGGCCCCAGTTCGGCTATGATCGTATTCTCGCGGGGCGTATCAACTTGGAACAACACGCCCGCATACGCGCCAATCGAGCGGCCCACCGTCCCATCAACTACGTAGACCACGATACCGGGGCCGGTGGAGGTCTCGGCGTTGTAGAGCACAGCGAGCAAATCTCCATAGCCCGGATTGATGCGGCCATCGCTGGCCTGCGGCAGGATTTCGCCGGAACACCCCACGATGCGAATTGACGACTCGGTGCTCGGATCGCCAACAACCGAGATCGACATCGCGACCGGCCCCAATGCCAGCCCCGGGATATCAATTTCATACGGAATCGGCGTCACGTTGAACAGGAACGGAAAAATGGTACCGCTCGCGTGCAGCTCAAGCGTCTCGCCGATCAGCGGATTGCCGTTGGTATCGGCTGCGCCCAACAGCAGTGTTCCTTTGATGATCGTGCCGCTACATGAGGTCACAGTGATGCCGTTGAACTGCACATCGCCGGGGGGTGCTGCCAACACAGGCAGCGTGAACGCCGCACCCAATACGATCAGGATCGCTAGCTTTCGAAGCATGGTTCAAAGTCCCTCAGAGAAAACCGTTGGCTGTTTAGTCCCAGCAGCGCGTGGGTAAAACACCGTCGTCACAATCAGGCCATTCCACCTACTGTCCTCATCCGGTGTTCACGTCACCCCGCGCATATTACGGGACTGCTGTCGCAGCGCATTGATAGAGTATAACGCACCTAACGCAAATACGAGCACGACGAGGAATGCCCCGATCGATTCGAAGCCAAGCCGGACAGCGATGAACGCTCCGATTCCGGGCAGTACGGCAGTACCAGCGCTGGCAACCCCTATTGTAAACCCAATTGCGTTAGGCGCATGGTTCACGCCGAACCAGCGCGGCAGCGATCCCACAACCGTTGGAAAAATGGCGGCTAAGCCCGCGCCGGTCAGCAGTAAACCCGGCAGCGCCCACGTCACCCCCGGCAGCATCAACAGCAGCGTCCCGATCATCGCGACGGCCATGCTGACGATCAGCACGACGTGGACGCGGATACGGCTCCCCACGATGCCGATGATGATCCGCCCGACGGTGAAGATCCCCCAATACACGCTGATCCACGCGCTGGCCGTGGCCGCGTCAAGCCCGCGCGCCTCAGTCAGCAGCGTCGTCGCCAGCTGACCGGTGCCGACCTCGATGCCACCATAGACGAACGCGAACACGATCCACCCACCCATCAGCGGAAGGGCGAGCGTCGCCCACGGGCCGGGCGCTTTGACCGGCGTCCGTCCATCCGCGGAAAGCTCGGCATGCGGGAGCACCCACTGCGCGCGGATCGCCACGATCCACGCCAGCAGAGCCAGCAGCCCGATCAGCACGGCGAAGTAACTCAGCCGCCACGACCCGCCCAGCGTAGAGATGACCAATGCGGCGATGACCGGCCCGATCGTCAGGCCGACGCCGTAGCTGGCGTGTAGAAACGCGATCATCCCCGGCCGGTGATTGGCGGCGATATACACGTTCATCGAGATGTCGACTGAACCCCATCCCAACGCCAGCATGAAGGCGCTCATCAGCATCAGCGGCCACGTATCGCTCAGCACATACCCGGCCAAGCCTCCTGCGCTGATCAACGTGCCAGCGGCCAACACGCGGAACAGCCCGAACCGCACGATCATCCGGCCAGCGCCGAACGTCCCGATCAGGCGGCCGAGGGTGTACATCGAAAGCAGCACGCCCAGCGATTCGAACGGCTGTAGATAATCGCCCGCTATCGGCTCCCACACGACGTTGAGGATACCGACCGGTGCTGCCATGACGATGAACACGGCGAAAGCGACGATCAGCGGCGGGTTGATGCGGCGGCCAGTAGGTTCGGACATGGGTAGATTCTCAGCGACCTGTTTCAGCCGGTGAGCATAGGCCACGCCGCGGCGGGTGTAAAGCGCCATACGGAGCCGCACCGTGTATGCCCTCGCCCCGGCCTCGCAAGTGGGGCGACGGGGAGAAGGATGTGTGTACGGAAGCGTGAGAGTTCCTCTGTGCGCTCGCGGTTGCGCTGTGTCTGTTTTGTCCCTTACTCACGACTCATCACTCGGCACTCAGCACTTGGAGAATCCCTCACCGCCCCGACCCTTTCTCCCTCACGGCTATGCATCCCTCTGTGTTCAGTGTGACCTCTGTGGTTCATTCTTTCGTCCCGATCCGGGGATAGCCGCGTCTACCGCAAGGCGCGCTATACTCGCCGCGCGAGGACGACATCTAGGAAGGATCGGCATGGCGCGGGTCTACGTGGCATATACCGGCGGCACGATCGGCATGGCGCGCACGGAAGAGGGATACGCGCCCCTACGTGGTTATCTGGCGGATCAGTTGGCCGGCCTGTCTGAGCTGCGTGATCCGCAGATGCCGGCGGTCGACGTCCACGAGTACGACACGCTGCTCGACAGCGCCAACATGACGCCGGTCAACTGGCTCGAGATCGCGCAGGACATCGCCGCGCATTACGACAACTACGACGGATTCGTCGTGCTGCATGGCACTGACACGCTGGCCTACACCGCGTCCGCGCTGCCGTTCATGTTGGAAGGTCTCGCCAAGCCGGTCGTCGTGACCGGATCGCAGATTCCGCTGGCCGAACTACGCTCGGACGGGCGCGTCAACCTCATCAACAGCCTGCTCATTGCGTCAATGCCGGAGTTGGCCGAGGTCGTCGTCGTGTTCGGAGACCGCCTGCTGCGCGGATGTCGTGCGCAAAAGGTCGAGGCGGACGGGCTGAGCGCGTTCAACTCACCCAATTTCCCGCCGTTGGGCCGGTTTGGACTCACCATCGACCTGCGTGACGACCTGCTGCGCCCGCGCCCTGCACCACAGCCCATCCATGTGCAGACGCTGCATAACCCGCCGGTCGCGGTGCTCCGGTTGTTCCCCGGCATCACCGCCGATATGCTGCGCACCCTGCTTCAGCCGCCGCTGCGCGGATTGGTGCTGGAGGCGTACGGAGTGGGCAACGGCCCCGAACGCGATACCGGGTTCATGGCCGCCCTGCGCGAGGCGTGCGACCGCGGCGTGGTGATTGTCGTGTGCAGCCAATGCGTGCGTGGTGCGGTGGATCTCAACGCTTACAAGACCGGGTCGGCATTGGCGGAGGCGGGAGTCGTCAGCGGCGGAGATATGACCACTGAGGCGGCGCTGGCGAAGCTGTTCTATCTGTTTAGCCGCGACCTGCCGACCGAG
>JZRA01000139.1 GCA_001567485.1 Chloroflexi bacterium OLB13 | reverse complement strand
GAGAGCGGGCGATCTGCTGGATGATTTCACGCTCGTTCTCACTCCATTCGCGCACCTGTAGTCGGCGAGGCATCGACCATCCTCCTTTTTTGCTCCGATTCTACCTCCATTTACCGAATGCACCACTAAGCCGGTGTTCGTAAGTCGAGAGATTCGGTCTCCCATCCTGCACCGGTTAGTCGAGCTATACGGCGCGGCATTTTCTCACCACTCATCACTCATCACTTTCAACTTCGTGCTTAGTTGACGAAGCGGTACTTGAAGAGAGTCCAGAGCGCCTTGGGCGCGTCATGCCACTTGATCTTCTTGCCTTCCGTCCACTCGCGGCCGTTATAGCTGATCGGCACTTCGTAGATGCGGATGCCCTGCTTAAGCACTTTCGCCGTCACTTCCGGCTCGAACTCGAAGCCGCGCGCACGAATCAGCATCCCGCGCACGACCTCGGCGCGAAAGCACTTGTAGCACGTCTCCATGTCGCTCAGGATGGCGTTGTAGAGGATGTTGGTCGCCAGCGTGAGCGCCTTGTTGGCGACCATGTTCCAGAAGTTCATCGCCTTGCGCGGCCCGCCGAGAAACCGCGAACCATAGACGACTTTGGCGATGCCTTCCTCAATCGGTTGTAACAGCGCGGGATAGTCGCGCGGGTCGTATTCAAAGTCAGCATCCTGAATGAGCAGCACGTCGCCGGTCGCTTCCGAAAAGCCGGTCACGAGCGCCGCGCCTTTCCCTTTGTTGACCGCATGGTACAGCACACGCACGCCCGGCAGCGCCTTCGCCTCAATCTCGGCCAGCACGTCGCGTGTGCCATCGGTCGAGCCATCATCAACGATGACGACCTCATCAGCGAGGCCCACCGCCATCACACGCCGGAGCACCTCTTCGACGGTGTTCACCTCGTTGAAGCACGGGATGATAACAGTGAGCTTGAGCGTCTTTTCGAAATCAGGCGCGCGTTTGAGGGCATGAAGGACATCGGTCACGGCAGGCAGCTCCGTGCTAGGAAGAAGTTGGCCGGCATTATATCACGCCGCGACCATCCGGCACCCCCGCGTCGGGAGAACGGGGGTCAAGCGCGCCACGCATCAGCCCGGCACACAGCCCGAACAGCGCGCCGGCAGCGGCCCACGGCGGAACGCGAGCGATCATCGCGGCCAAGACACCGGGCGGATAATCCGGGAACGGATGGGCATGCCGCACGTCTTTGAACAGCATCACCAGCACAGTGCACAGCGCCGCCCCGGCCCCGACCGCCGCGCCGAACACGATCCACAGCGCAGCGGCCCGCCATCCGCGAACGATTACCCCGCCGCGCCGGGACGCCCAATACGTGCCAATGGAGACTGCCGTCCACACGCCAAGCGCCGCCGCGCCGCCGATCCGCGTATCTTCCGGGCCTGACCACAACAAGACGAGCACGGCGCACAACACGGCGTTCCAGCGCAGCAGCAGCCCCGGACGCCGCCAATGCCAGATCACGACAGCGTGAACACCGCGCAATCACAGCGTGCCGGCGCGTCCACGGCAAATCCGGCCTGCGCCAGCGCGCGCTTGACCGCGCACAGCGGCAGCCCGACGACGTTGGTATAGCACCCGTCGATGCGCGCAACCGGGCTGAACCCGTTATGCTGAATCGCGTAGCCTCCGGCCTTGTCGAACGGATCGCCGGTGGCGATATAGGCGTCGATCTCGGCGTCGGAGTACGGGCGCATCGTCACGCGCGTCTCGACACGTTCGGCGTAAATCGGGCCAGAACCGCCACCCCGCATCAGCGCGAAGGCGGTATGCACCGTGTGAGGATGTTCGCGCAGAAGGCGGAGCATCGCACGGGCCTCAGCGGCGTCGGCAGGCTTGCCGAGCAGAGCGCCGTCACCGGTGGCTCCGGCCGTGTCCGCGGCCAGCACGATCGTGTCGGCGGCCAGCACGACGTCCGGTTCACCGAGGCTTGCGGCGACTGCGGCCGCCTTCTCACGGCTGAGCCGTTCGACGTATGCGATGGGGGACTCGTCCGGCCGGATGTCTTCGTTGATGTCCGGCCGAACGACCGTGAACGGAATCCCCAGCGACGCGATCAGATCGCGCCGCCGGGGGGAACTCGATGCGAGGATCAGCCGCATGTGCGCTTACGGGCAACCCGCGCGCCGCAGGCGGAACACGCTGCCCGTGAAGGTGTTGTTGCCCTCGTTCTCTTCGGTGATTTGGCCGTTGACGTCCACAATCGCCACCAACCGGTAATCATCGCCGCCGAACTGCGTCAGCGTCAGCGGAGCCACGACGACGAAGTTCTGGCCGGGTGAAAGCGGCGGGAACGGGCCTTGTGTCGAGCCAGTGACCTGACCGGATGGCACGTGCACGGCGTTGACCTGCAAGATACCGCCGGACGCCGCCACCGCCGAGCCGATGTTGGTCACGTTGACCTGCACTTGGAACGGTTCGGCGCAGCGCGGCTCGGTGGGCACGGTGCCAATACCGTTGGCGATGATGTCGCCGGTGGCAGGGCGTGGGGTCGGGGTCGGCGTGGCAGGAACCGGCGGCGGGTCGATGCGCGGGACGTTGGCGAGGTTGCCGCTGACCGTCACAATCGTCGGTGAGATGAAGCCGCGCCGGCCGTTGTCGAGTTCAATGTAATACCAGCCCGACCCGGTGGTGCTGATGCCGAGGATCGCGGCTTGGAAGCCAACCGGCAGCGAGCCGATCACCGGATAGGCCGTCGAGTCGCCCGACCGCACGTTGGAGTCGACATTGGCTGTCACAATCGGATCGTTGCTGATCGACGTGGGGGTCGCCGCCAGCGTCGGACGAATAATCACGATCCCGCCCTGCGTCGGGGTCGATCCGGGCCGAATGATGATCGGGCCGCTGCCGCTGGACGTCGGCTCGGCGGTCGGCTCCGCCTGATCGATCACCACGAACGGCGGCGGGAAATTCTCGACGCGGATTGGAGATACCACGAAGTGCGTCGGCCCCTGCCGGCTGACGTTCGCCGTCAAACGAAGCTGATACAGCCCGTCCTCCAGCACGGTCGTATCCCATTCGGCGAGCACGTCGTCGATGACGATGCCGGTCGTCGGCAAACTGGCCGGCAGGAACGGATCGTCCTCGGTCGCCGGCAGCAGCGTTTCAGGATCAAGCGGACGGAACTCAAGGAAGTAGTTGGCGAGATTGGGCAAGTTCACCGTGCCGCGCACTTCGAACTGCCCACGCACCACATAGACCGGTGGGGGGAAGGAAATAACAACGTTGGGATTAACGGTCGTATCGGTTTGGGCGAACGCAGGCCCTGTCACACTGAGCAAGAGCGCGCTCAGTATCACCGTCAGCACTGCGAAAACCCGGGCCTTGGGGCGTTGAGTCATGATGAATCTCCTTACGGCAAATCGCGGTGGGTCTTCTGCCGTAAGGATACCACGAATTCCGGGGGCGCTGGTGCGCCGCGCGACGTGCTGACACCCTACGATGACTATTCGGCTCGAAGCGCTCGTTCGGCGAACAGGAGCAGGATGAACGTCAGCGCGAGTGGGGCGGCGATCGGCAGCAGCCCGTCGATCAACAGGCGCGGGATCGGCTCGACATGGACGAGGCGCACCATGTTAATCAAGAGAAAGTAGAACCCCATTCCGGCCAGCGTCGTCGCCGCGGCCGCGCCTTTGCCGCGTGTCACCGCGCCGACGAACACGCCGAGCGCAGAGGTCATGAGCATTTCGCAGGGCAGGCGGATCAGCGATGCGGCGAACGCGGCGACTGTGATGAACTGCGCGCCAGCCCCATAGTCCTGCGGCGGGTACATATTCGCGTAAAGCAGAAACAACGTCGGCACCTGAGAGATGCTGGCAATCGCCATCAACAGCCCGAACGGCTCGGACTGCTTCCACAGCGCGCCGGCGATCTTCGACAGCAGGATCCTGCGCGTGGGGATCGGCGTCGCCAGCAGCAGCGGCAGCGTGTGATTTTCGACCTCGGAGACCATTTGCCGCGAGGCGTCGGCGGCGAGGTCATACAGGATGCGGCCGTAGTACACCAGCGCGCCGGGCAGCACCGACAGCGACGCCAGCACCAGCGGCAGCAGCACCGTGAACAAGAACGGCACCGGAACCGTGAGCAGAATGACGCCGGACTCGATCAGGAACCAGCGTATCACCGACTCGTACTGCGGCGGCATGATTCGCCAATACAGGCCAAGATGGCGTTTGACGATGGGATTATGGCGGCGCGCCCAAGCGGGCAACCCGTCATCGATTTGGTAGAGGTCGTTGACGAATGCACGCACCAAAGCGTCGCGGTTCACGTTGGTTACAGCCACGGAGTCTCGCGGTTCTTGATTGCTCACCGCCGTTACTCTACCGCTGATCGCAGGTTGTAAACATCATCCTAACCGAAATCCCAAATTTGCCGCGGATCAGCTGCCGGGCGCGACGGGCAGCCGCATGATGTCGCCATCGAACAGGCAGTACTGGGCCGCCAGCCATCCCGTCCGCTGCTCGTATTCGGTCATCACCCACAGCGCATCGGCTGTACGGGCCACCGCGACGAGGGTTGTGTCGCGCGGAATACGATCAATCTCAGGGAAGTTCGGGCCGGGGCCAGACCGGAAGCGCATGTTGTAACGCAGCGCGACTTCAAGCGAGACGTGGTTCGGAACCGCGCCCGCCGTGCCGTCGATATAGGCCGAGTCCCAGTACACGCCGTTCGGATCGGCCTGCGCGACCTGTGTCGCGTACAGGAAGAGCGTCGCGCGTTCCCCGGTGGCGACGGCGCTCACGGCGCGGGCCGTCCACTTGTTGAGTGCCGTGGCCCACGGCGACCAGATCACGCTCGACGCATACGGATGACTGCCGCCGCTCACGTCGATGCCGACCCGTGCGACCGCGCGTTCGACGCCCTCGATGAACACCTGCGCGCCGGCGGCCAACGGTGTCCCCGGCCGCACCACCACCCGCTGATACAGCCACGCGGTGAACGTGCCATCGTCACAGTACATATGATAAGACCGCTGTCCACTCACGCGGCGGCCGCCGGCCGCGCCGACCGGCACCTTGTTGACCCACCGCATGGGCGACATGTTGGTCAGTGCCCCGCCCTCCCACTCACGCGGGACGCGCATGACCGTGAAGCCATCGGCGCTCGTCACCGCAGGCACGAACAGGGTGTCCTCGAAATCGGCGTTACGTAACAGATTCATGGGCTGCAAACCGCGTGTGCGTGAAAAGGCTCAGGTCGTGCTCAGTTTTTCCGTCGATCGACCAATCCGCCAACATACTGCCGATGAGCGTCGTGAACTTGAAGCCGTGGCCGCTGCACGGGCTGGCGAACAGGATGTTCGCGTGGACTGGATGCTGGTCGATCACAAAGTGGTGGTCAGGCGTCATGCTGTACAGGCAGACGTGAGTTTCGCGGGCCGGCGCATCGGCCAAGTCCGGCAGCACGTCGCGCAGGAACGGGCGCAGCTTATCGACCGCGTCCGTGTCCGGCGCCCGGTTGACCTCATCCGCGCTGGCGACGGCCTCGCCACCGTGGAACGCCAGCTTGACACCCGCGCCGTCGTAATCCGGGATGCTGTACGGTACGTGTTCATAGGACTCGTACAGGTGCGAAATGAAGATCGGATAGCGACCGGGACGGTAATCGTCAGGATTCGGAGCTTGCAGGAACACGTACTGCACGCGCTCGACTTGCAGCGGAAGGTTGACTCCGAGCGGCGCGAGCAGCGGGGCCGTCCATGCCCCTGCCGTCACGATCAACCGTTCAGCTGCGTGCGTCCCCTGCGGCGTAACGACCTCGACGCCGCCATCGCGCACGTCGATCCGAATAACCGGCGCGTTCTCGACCACGACCGCGCCATGACGGGCCGCCAGCCGCACATGCGCCTTCACACACGCCGACGCGTTGAGCAGCCCGTAGTCGCGCTGATAAAGGATAGTCATGTCGTCATCGAAGCGGAACTGCGGATAGCGCCGCATGCCTTCCGCCGGTGTGAGCTGCTCGACGGCGATGCCGAACTGCTTGACGGCGTTCAACGTCGCTTCCAGCGTGGGCGCGCCGCGCCGGCCGAAGTCAAGGCCGCCGGTCTCGTAGAGCAGCCGTTCGCCCGCCTCGTCTTGCAGCGCGTACCACAGCGGATACGCCGCTTTCGCCATCCCAACATACGTGGCATGGTCGTACATGTAGCGGATGATGCGGCTGTTGCCGAAACTGCTGCCGTAGGGATGGTCGATAGCGAACTGCTCTAGCAGCAGCACCCGTTGGCCGCGCCGGGCCAAATAGTACGCCGCTGCGCTGCCGGCGCCGCCTGCGCCAAGCACAATCACGTCGGTTGTCATGCGCGCCGCCCCGTGGTAAACGCTGTGTAGAGTCTAGCGCGGCACGGGCAAACTGACCAACACCCGGCGTAGAGTTACTCGGTGTCAGGGCTGGCGATCAGGATGTCACGCGCGCCGATCCGGTTGTTGGCGACGGCGACGCCTTCGTGAATCAGGCCCGCCCAACACTGCTGCGGGTTCGTCGTCCGCACAATATCGGTGAGGCGCACAGCCCCCCACACCGCGCTGCGCTGGCCGGGTTCGAGATAGCTGTAGACGTTGCCGGTCGCCTCGTCTTCGACCCGCGTGAGCTGATCGGACGCGCCGACCGCCCAGCGGTACGGATAGCTTTCCTCGCTCGTCTCACACTGGATGCCCACCCGCCACACGCCGTCCTGTTCGATGCCCCCCAGCGCGGCCGCCACCTGCGTCTGCTGATACACCGTCCCCGGCTCTGGCCCGGCGGTGCGGATCGCGCTGCTGCCATAGTTCTCGACGTACAACATGAACACCAGCATATCGCCGACCGGCACGACCACCTGCCCGAGGCGGTAGGCAGTCGGGTCGTCCGGCGCTGAAATACGCGCGCCAAAGCCCGTGCTGTCGGAGTAATACGAATCGTCGTAGGGCTGCGTGAGGAACACGACGTCGGCCCCCGACGCCTGTCCGAGGATCCCCGCGCGCGGCTTGCCCCCGTCGGCGATGGTCAAGCTTCCGCGCACCGATACGCGCTGACCGACCGCGTCCTGTGCCTCAACGACGACGACGTACTCGCCGTCGGGCGGTGGATCAGCGCCGATGTCGACGCCGCCTTCATAGTCGAACTGCTTCCAGCCCACGCCGTTCGGCTCGATCTCGGTCTGCCGTGGCGACAGGTACGCCGCAGCACCATCCGGCCCGATCAAGTAGCCGGTGACTTCGGCGGGCTTGTGTAGATATGCGTTGATCGCAACACGATCCGCGATGCCGTCCTGATTGGGCGTGAACACCGTCGGCGAGATGGTGAACCCGGTGAGTATGGGTAGATCGCTGTCCGCGTCTTGCACCGAAAGCGTCCCGGTCTGTTCGGCCTGTTCGCCCGATGCCGGATCGACCACAGTGAATTTCCACGTGTAGTCACCATCCGGCACGACGCGCCGTTCGACTTCGCCTTCGATGTCCTCGCCCGGCAGCACATAGCCCGCCACTACGCCGCTGAACGCCAGCACGGAGTCGCCAGCCGCGGCCGGCCGGTCATCGCGGATGACGTAGCGCGCCTCGCTATCCTCGAGCGTGAGCGTCACTCGCGCCGCCCGCGACACCGCAAAGCGAAAGTTCGTCACGTCCCCTTCGCCGTCGGCGTTCGGAGACAGCACGGTGTCGTCAAACGCGGCGGAGAGCAGCAGCGGCCGTGGCGGCGCGATCAGCAGGACAGCGCCCAACAGAAGCACCGCGCCAATGGCAATCGCCGCCGTGACGACCGCGGTCGGAGACACACGCATTAGCCGCCGTCCGTGGGTTCCGGGGTCGGCTGCGCGGTGGGTTCGTCGGTCGGCGCTGTCGTGGGTTCCGTTGTCGGCTCCGTCGTCGGTTCGACAGTGGGTTCAGCGGTCGATTCGCTCGCGGCTTCGCTGGTCGGTTCAGCAGTCGATTCGCTCGCGGCTTCGCTGGTCGGCTCTGGCGTCACGCCGCTGCGCAGCGCAATCGCCGCGTCGATGTCCGCGTTGATCGTGTCGATGTCGAGTGATTCAACCAGCACGTCGTTCACCGCAACGGCCGGCGGCACAAGCGTCGTTGAACGCCCACCGGCATCCTGCTGCGCCGCCGCGAGGACATCGCGTTCCGGGTTCGCGCTGCGGCACTCACCGAACGCGGCCATATCCAATCCGAGGTTCTCTGCCCCCGTGACGAGGCGGTTATCGAGGAAGGCTTGGCCCTCGTAGGCGTCCGTCCATGCGTACAGCGCGTCGGCGTACTGGAAGAACTTGCCCTGCTGCGCCGCGCAGATGGCAGATCGCATCGCGCCGCTGAGGTTGCCGATCGACGATCCGTAGCCTAATGGCACGAACGTCAGCGAAATGTCGCCGGCACGCGCCCGGTCGAGCAGCGCGGGCAGCGTGTTGTTGTGGAAGGTCTGGCATTCTTCGCAGCCGAACGTGCTGAACACCGACACGCGCACGCCCTCGATGTCGCCCACGCGCGGATAGCCCTTCTCGGTGTTGAGCTGATTGAGGTCGGCGAAGCGGTCAACCGTCTCCGGGATCGGCGCCTCGGCCGGCATCCGCGTCATGACCAGCACCACGCCCGCCAGTATCACGACCGCTGCGGTGATGATCGCGGCGATCCGGATGCGCTGATTCCGCGCCTGTTTCTCGCGCTCGCGCTGACGCAGTTCGGTTCTGGCGCGCGCGGACGCGCTGGCTGCGGACTTCTTCTTAGAGCTGGACATGCGGACTCCTACGCATCGTCGATCATGCTCGACGCCGGGTCATTCTCCGCACGCATGCGGGCGACCAGCGCCGAGTCTTCCATCAAGTTTCCAAGTACGCCGTTCACGAACCGCGGCGACGAGTCCGAGCCGAACGCTTGGCAAGACTGACGGCCTCGTCAATCGCCACGCCCATCGGCACGAGCTGCGCGATGACAAACTCGAAGATGGCGAGGCGCAGGATGTTGCGATCGACCACCGCCAGATGCTTGACGGGAAACTCCGGCGCGAAGGGCTGAATCGCGGCGTCAATACGAGCGCGATGCTTGGAAACACCGATCACCAAAACGCGCATCAGGCTCACGACATCAGCCGGGAGCGGTGTGTCGTATGCCGAGATCAGATGATCGATCACCTCGCCAACGGGATGGCCGGCGCTGTCGATTTCGTATATCGCCTGCAAGGCAAGCTGGCGTGCAAGGCTGTTGACATGAGTCGTCCACTGGTGAGGGACTTCTTCGACGCTGACTTCGTCTCCGGGTTCAAGATCGCCGAGGTCAGGCTGCGGCAGCGGCATCGCGAATACTTTCCAGTTGGTCTCAACTACGCGTTACTCAGCGCGCAAGTCTACATGAAGCCTGTGCCGTTGCCTATATGCCATTACCCGCCGGTCACCGCTGGAAGAACACCGGCTCGGAGTAGCGCGACCCTGCGGACGCGGCCCGTCCGTCCGGCCATGCCTGCGTGACCAGCGTCAGCCATACTGGGCTGGTGGTCGACTCAGGAAACACCGCATGCGGCAGGATCAAGCGCAAGGTCACCGACTGGTCGTCCGAGTCGATCGGCCGGACGCCCTGCACCGTCAGCTGATCGCCCACGCCGCGATACACGGCCGGGGCCTCCGGTGACGTGAGCGCCATCTGCGGCGAACGGAAGACCCACAGCGCGGCGCGCACTAACTGTCCGCTGCACCCCAGCGCGCGAACAGGGATGTCGGCGATCAGCACTTTCTGTCCCTCGATCGTGAACGGTTCGATGAACGTCGGACGATCCGACATCACCGTACATACTTCCGTCGGGGCGGTCTGCGGCGCGGACGCCATCAGGGCCGGTATCTGCGGGTCGAAGGCCGTGCTGGTCGCTGTCTCAGCCGGCGTCGGGGGCTGCCTGAACGCGAGCGCCATGACCACCGTCACCGCCAGCAGGATCCCGAACGCCGCCGCCGTGTGATGGCGCGCCCACTCGAAGACCGCGTACAGCCGCGGCCGGACGGCCATCGGCCGGCGAGCGACTGCGCCCCCCGGCGCTGTGCTGGGCGTGCCGCGTTCATCATCTCGCGAAAGAGGCCGAGGCGAGGCTCCGCTGGACGGGCGGCCTGCGGCTGCGGACGATGCGGCGCGGCAGGCTCCGCCCCCCGGAAACGATGCACCCCCGCCACGTTCTGTCCGAACGGCGGCGCGTGGCGCTCACGGTTTAAGCGCGCCTGCCGGAACTCCTCTGTCTCGTGCGCACGGCTGTTACGCGGAATCGGATCGGCCATGAGTCGGACTCGGCAGCGTGGACAGTGTGATCGGCTTGGGAGGCTCCCCACCCAGCACCGGTTCGAGATCGCCACGCGCAAGCCGCCCCGTGGGCATACACGCTGCGCAGTCGGCGCGCCGGTCGTCCATGTGCAGCGACCGCATCGACTGGTCGTGCAAGAAGTAGTAGGTCAACCGCTGCGGCGCGCGATAGGCGGTGAACAGGTTCAAGAACTCGCCCACCGCCAGCGACGCCAGCGTTTGATTGAGAAATACGACAGCCGGCGCGGCGATGTCCTCAGTCGGGATATACCCGCGCGACTGGTGCAGCTTGCGTTGATCGTCCGGCAGAAGATCCTGCCCCGCCGCGACCGGATCAATCGCGCGCACGCAGTCAAGGCAGAAGCCGCCCGGCATCACCACCCGGTACTGGCCGCCGGACTCAGTGATCGTGCCGCTCTCGTCCGCGTTGATCCCGACGCCGAGGTCGATATACGGCAGCATGTACTGCACCGAGAACGCATTCAGCAGCAGACGGCTCCCGTGCGAATCGACACAGCCGAACAGCACATCAACGGTCTTGAGCGCGGCGGCCGATTCAGCGGTGGGGAACTTCGAGGCGTAGGTGCGCACCCGGGCGCGCGAGTCGATCGACCGGATCAGGTCGGCGACGATATCCACTTTCATGCGCTTGCGGGCCGCGTCGCGCGGGGTTCCGCCGATGAACCGGTTGAGGTTGTGGGTCTCCAACGCGTCCGCGTCGATCAGCACGAAATCACGCACGCCGAGCAGCGCGAGCTGCTGCGCGACGGCGCTGCCCATCCCACCGAGGCCGACGATACCGACGCGCGCCCCGGCGATCAGCGTCTGCCCGTCGTCCCCAAACGCCTGCGTCTGCCGGATCATACGCGCCGAATACGGATCGCGCCGCCGGTCTCGCGCGCCGCGATGTTCGCCAATCGCGAACCGCTTGAACGGATGCCCAAGAATCGTCACGCCGCCGATCTGCCGCATCGACTTGTCGGTACGGTCATAGATCATGCCGTCGGCGCTGTCGGTGCCGAACACGAGCATGACGTGATGGAAGGTGGCCGGCGTATGCTGGGCGAACCAGTCGAAACGCGGCTTGGCCTCGGCCGTATCAATCCCGCTGAAGCCGACGCGTTCGCGCGCGAAGGGATGCGAGTGAATCTCGATCAGGCTGAACGGCGAGTCCAGCGTGTACGACACCAGATTGCGCGCGGTCTCGGCGCTGACTTGCAGGTAGCCGCCGTTCTGGATATCGAAGTCAGTGCGTTCAAGCGGCAGGATGTGATGCACGAGCAGTTTGAGCCGGTCTGGCCCTTTGGCGGGAGCAGCGAACGCATACGCGGCCTGTTCGTCATCGTTGGGCTGAAACAGGTGCGCATGCAGCCATTCATACTGCTCGCCCGTGAACACAACTTCGACATGATGCGCCGTTTTCACGAATTCTTGCTGCCTTCCTTGCCGAGGATAGCAAGGCATAGGTGCAGGTAGGTCATCAAGTTGTCCCCCCGGCCGGGGCTGCTGGTCGTGCGCCATGCCGCGGAATTGATGTGCGGATTGGCGTGAGCGCAGTACCACTGCCAGCCCTGCTTGACGAGGTCTTGCTGAAGCTGCGGGAAATACTTATCGCGCCAGCCCAGCAGGTAGTGATTCTTGATGCGCAGATTCTGGTCGCAGTAGAAGCCGTCAGGCGGCACCTGCGGATAGTACGGAGGGACGAGCAGCAGCACATCCACAAGGCCGCTGCCATTACGAGTCAAAGGCAGCGGCACCGGCAGATTGCGCACGCACACCCACGTCCCCTCGGCCATGTCGTACGTGACGCGATCAGGCTCGGTGCCGTACTCCGGCGCGATGATCTGAAACACCTCGTCACGCACGCGGCGTAGTAAGGCGGACATGGAGCCAGTTCAGCCGTAGATGAATGACGGCAGGTCTTCAAACTTGTCGAATTCGCGCACGTCAACCCGCTGCCCACGATCGACGATGGTGCGTTCACCGCGCGCGTTGACGGCCACCAGCGTTCGAGCAGGATCTTTGCCCGCTGCTTCGAGGATCTCCTGACCGGTCTTCTGGTCTTCGGACGTTTCGACGAACTGATCGCCGACCCAGTAACCGTTCTGACGTGCCATTCCCGCTCGCCTCCACTCTCTTACCCAGATGGGGCCGGAATCGGCATCCCATCATACTGTAAATTGTACTGCGCTGTGGCGCTTCGGACAACGCGCCCGGTGGGCAAATCGCCCAGTTGTTGACGAATTGTAAGAACTTCGCCCAGAATTGGGCCACCGTTGATCGACTCGGCGAGAATTGGCGCAGTCTTGTCGACAGGTGTGAATATTGTAATCCCAAGTGTCCCGGCACCGAATATAATACCGCGTATAATCGTGTTACCGACCTAATCGAGGGTAGCAAGAAGGCACCATCAATGACGACGTGGATGATTGTAGAAGACGACCCTAACCTCTACGAACTCATGTGCGAGGCGTTTGAGCGTTGGGAGATTGAAACCCTCTTGTTCGTCGAGGTGGAAGAGGCGCTCGAGTGGATCGATCTCGTCGATCAAGGGCATAACGTCGGTGAGCTGCCAGAACTCGCGATGCTCGATCTGCTGTTTCACCGCGTCAAGTTAGGCCATCTCGTCGGCCAGCGGTTGCGCGCCAGCCCGGTGCTGAACCGGCTTCCGATCGTGATCATGTCGCGCATCGCGAAACGCCGGCAGAGCGTGAAGATTACCGTAAGACGTTCCAGCCGGACGACTATATCCGCAAGCCGCTGCCCCGGTGGGGCGAGCTGAAACGCCGCCTCGACGCAGTTGTGACCAAACGGAAGCGGCAGAATGCTTTGGCACGGGTTCCACGCGCTCCGAAGGCCTAAATGAAAAGCGTCTCAGGCGGTCGGGCGATCACCCGTCAGGCCTATCAATTCAGCGTGTTCGGATTCGGGGGCGTCGCCTTCGGACTCTTCTTGATCGTCCTCGGCGCTTTCCTCTCACGTGTTCCGCTAGCCGCGCCCGGTTCGGCGGACGCCGCAACCCTGCAAACGATCGTAAGCACCGCGCAGGTGATCGGTGTGATCGCCGTTATTCTCGGCATCGCCGCGATTGTGCGCGGCGTGACGTTCAAGCGCGAAAGCCCGCTGATCGAACGCGTGGCGGCGGTGCTGGCCGGCGCATTCGGCGACGAGTACGTGTTTTTTCGCGGCCTGAACACGCTGCGGCTCGGCTATATCGACGCAGTGCTGGTCGGCCCGCCCGGCGTGCTCGTGTTTCGTATCGTAGAGGGCAGCGGGACGTATCTCGTCGAGAACGACCGTTGGCTGCGGCCCGGCCGCGCTGGCGACTGGATACCGGCGAAGATCAACGCAACACAGGAATGTATGGTGGATATGCGTGCCGTCCGTAATCATCTCGTGCGGAGGAACGCTCCAACCGAGAACATTTTTGGCGTCGCGGTCGTCGTCGGCGACGCCCGCATCACCGAGAAATCGAGCGTGCTGCCGTCGGTGACGGTGGATCAACTCATCCCTCGCCTAGCCGCCGGCTATATGGCAAAGCAGCGTATCGACGCGTCAACGGCGAGCGCCATCATCGCACAGATCAACCCCGGCTAATCGCATGGAATTGTGGCGAAGTGAACCGGGCGGGGGCAAGACTCACGCCGTTATCGAACTCGTTCAGCAGGTGGCGTCACAGCACCCGCTCCAGCGAATCTGGGTCGTACTGCCGACCAGCCGCCAGCGCGCCGCCTTCCGCGACCGGCTGCTGCAAACCATCAAATCCCACCCTGCCCCGACGTTCAACGTCGAGCTGTTCAATTTCCACACCCTGACGCGCCGCGTCCTCAACTTGATCGGCGAACCGGTGCGCAGCCTGACTCCCGCCGCGCGCCAGCACCTCCTGCGCCAGATCGCAGCGCATACCCCGCTCAACACGCTCACTGAAGGCGCGGCACAGCCGGGGTTCGCGGCCGCGCTCGGCAAGCTGATCGGCGAACTGAAAGCCGATCAGATCACACCAGAGGTTCTCCAAGCCGCTGCGCACGATCACGGCGCAGGCAAAGACCATGACATCGCCCGGCTGTATGCTGCGTATCAGGAGACGCTTCGGCGTAACGGATTGGTCGATACGGAGGGAGAGACGTGGCTGGCGCTCGCCCGCCTGTACGAGATCAACTGGAACCCACATCTCGAATTACTCATCGTGGACGGATTCGACAACTTCACGCCCGTGCAAGCGGAGATGCTGCGCGTGATCGCGGCGCGGGCGGCGCGCTCGGTCGTTACGCTTTCCCATGTGGCCGGACGCGAGGACGGTATCGGCCGGCGGTTCGAATCGGCCGCCGCGGCGCTCGGCCCTGTCGAGGTACACCCGCTGCCGTCCAGCACGCCCCGCACCGATCTCATCCAGCACATCATTCAGCATGGGTTCGCCCTCGATGGACAGCCGCACCGAGCCACGCATGACGCGGCGCGGTCGGCCCTGCTGATCGAGGCGCATTCGATCTCGGCAGAGGCGCGCGCCGTCATGCGGCACGTCAAGCGGCTCCTCATCGAGAAGCATGCGCCGGCGGACAGTATCATGATCGCGCTGCGCGATTGGCGGCGCTATGCCGAGCCATTGGAGGCAGCGGCATTCGAGTACGGGGTGCCGGTCGCGCTGCAATCTGGCACGGTGCTAGGCCGTCATCCGCTTTTCGCGCTCATTCGCACGGTGCTTACGCTTCCGCAGCAAGAGTTTCGCTTCAACACCGTCATCGACATCCTGCGCTCGCCGTACATCGCGCTCACCGGACTGGATCCGCAGTTGGTGACGAAACTTGAAGCCGTCGGCAGAGCGTTCACAGTCGTCCGCGGGCGCGACGTGTGGTTTGACGCGCTCGACTCAGCGCTCACACCACGCGACCGGGACGTTGAAGCCCTGCTCACCTACGACGAACGCGATCTGCTGTCCGACACGCTGCTCACGTTGTTCGATGCCGTGACGCCCGATCCGACGCCGACGAAAGTCTGGAATCACGTGCGCCGCATCGAGGACATCCTCGGGCCTGACCCAAACCCGCTGGAAGACGAATCGGCGTCGGGCTACAGCCTCGGCATTACGGAGGCGGCGCGCCGCGGCCCCACCAGCAGCAGCGACACGGGCGCACTGCGGGCGGTGAAAGGCATCCTCCACGAGATGCTGCTGACCGAGGACTTGCTTGAGGCGGTGGACGTGCCGGGCGGCTCGCTGGTCACGTGGGACGAGTTCCTCCGCGACCTGTTCACGGCGGCCGAAGAGACGGTCATCGAGGTTGACCGTGACCGCAGCGGGCGCGTGCTGATCGCAACGACCGCCGAGTGTCGCGGCACGCCGCACGATCACGTGATCATCATGGGCTTATCAGAAGGGATCTTCCCGGCGCAGGTCTCCAGCGATCCGATCTACCTCGACAGTGAGCGCATCGCTCTAACGCAGGACGGAAGCCCACTGCTGCGGCCGGTCGCTGATCGCGCCGACGACGACAGCGTATTCTTGGAACTGGTGGCGCTCGCCGCATCGACCCTCACGCTGTCGCGGCCGACGACGCGCACGAACGGATCATGGCCGGCATCGGTGCTCTGGAACGGGATCCTCGACATCCTTCCTGACCCCGTCCCCGACGCGTGCCGGCTGATCGTGCGCTCTGGCGAGACCACAACCCCGCAGGATGCGGCGTCCCTGCATGAGCTGATCGAGTCGCTGTACGTCCGGTTCGGGGACTCCGCCACCGAAGTACTGCGCCGCGTATCCCACGTCGAGACGGCGCACATCCGGCGTGCGACCGGCGCGGAGATCGCCCGCCGCGACTTCGCACGCAACAATGCCGCAGACGCGACTCACCCGTATGCAGAACATATCGGCGACCTGCGCTTGTACGCCGCGAGCAAGCCGTTCCCTCTTCAATGGGAGACGTACCGGTGGTCGGCATCACAGCTCGAATCGCTGTATTCGAGCGCATACCGCGTGTTCGCGGCCAAGCAGCTTGGATTCAGCGAGCTTGAAGACCCGGAAGAAGGGATCGACACGGGAGTCGAAGGCACGCTGATGCACCAGATTCTGCGCGAGGTGTACAGCGCGTTCAATGGGCCATCTGCGCCAATTGTGCCCGAGGCGCTGGACGATGCGCTTCGTCTGCTTGACAACGCGGCAAACACGGCGTTCGCCGAGATATCGCGGCTTGGCGTGGCGCCGGGCGCGGCATGGAATCAGCAGCAGACGGTGATCCGCGAGTATCTGCGCCAATTCGTCACAGCCGACTTCAACGGCAAATCGCCGATGGCGCAGCGTGCGGGCAGCGACACACGCTGGACGGCAGCGACAGAGCTGAGTCTCCAGAAAGCCGACAGCGCCGCCGTCGTGACGTTCAACGGCGATGAAGAGCCGGTCAAAATCCACCTGATCGGGATGATCGACCGTATCGACTGCATCCAGCGCGCGGATCACCTCGATCTCGTTATCGTGGACTACAAGCGCAGCACGACCTCCATATCCAGTTCGAAGATCACGAGCGGACAGAAGTCTCAGATGGTCGTCTACAAGGCGGCGCTGCAAGCCATCTTGGACGATGCGTCCCGCCCGGAGCGTTCGACTCTGGGGCGCGCGGCGCGCGATCTGCCCCTCGTGATCGCCGATGCAATGTACGTTTCGGTGCGATCGCGTAAACGCCTTGACACGGAAAATCCCGAGAGTGTCGAGGAAAGCGCACGCCGTGCGATTGCCAACATAGTCACCAGCGTGCGCAGCGGCGTGTTCATCCCCGCGCCCCGAAGCCCTGAAGAGGGCAAGTGTGACAAGTACTGCGTGTTCTCCGAACTGTGCCGGTTGTGCGAGTTATGCGTCTCTACGTGAACGGGGTACGACCTTGCAGCGCGCGCAGCAAGGTCACGGAGTCGACGTATTGCAAGTCACTGCCGGTCGGAAGCCCGCGCGCCAGCCGTGTGAGTTTAACCCCGGAGTCCTTCAACTCGCGTGCGATGTAGAGCGCCGTCGCGTCCCCCTCCTGCCCCGGATTCGTCGCGACGATGACTTCCAGCACGCGCCCGTCCGCCACCCGCTGCGTCAGCTCCCGAATACGCAGATCGTCTGGCCCGATACCGTTGACCGGCGAAATCGCGCCGCCGAGTACGTGATACCGTCCCTGAAACGTCCCCGCCGACTCAAGCGCCAGCAGATCGAGCGGTTCCTCGACCACCGCGATCACCGATGCGTCGCGGCGGGGGTCGCTGCAAATCGCGCACGGGTCGTCGACTGTGATGTTCCCGCATACACTGCAAAAGCGCGTCAGCGTCTTGAGATCGCGCAGCGCATCGCTGAGCGTCTCACTCAATTCGTCGGGCGCACGCAGCAGGTAAAAGGTGAGACGTGACGCGGTCTTGCTGCCGATGCTCGGCAGGCGCGAGAACGCGTCGATTAAGCGCGCGACCGGCTCTGGAATCGCCTGTGAGGACATGCGTTAGCCGAGCAGGCCGCCCAGCCCCGGAATACTGCCCAAGCCGCCGGTGATCGACTCCATCTTTTCGGCGGCCATCGACTGGCTCTGTTCGATGCCCTGATTGACCGCAAGCACGAGCAGGTCTTGCAGATCGTTGACCCATTCGGGATCGCTGGTGTCGACGACATCCGGGTTGATCGTGATTGACTGGACGCGCTGATGGCCGGTGACGACCAACGTGATCGCGCCGCCCCCCACCGAGACTTCGACCGTCTCGTTGGCGAGTGCTTCCTGCGCGGCGAGCATATCCTGCTGCATCTTCTGAATTTGGCGCATCATGTTGCCGCCCGCGCCACCCCCACCGAAACCACCCATGCCACCCATACCGCGGCCTCCCTTGCCCTTCGACATTTGACCTGCTCCTCGCTGATTTGTTACGGGGACTCATCGCGGACAATTTTACCACAAGCGACGGTCATTTTTCGCGCCCCGGTCTGCACAGATCGCCGCCACGAAAAGCACGGCATCCGCCGCGACTCTCTGAGCCGCCACGTTACACTGCGCCGATAATCGGCTAGAATGAGCGCCGCGCGCGATAACGCTGCGTCAGTTTGAGGACTCTGCCGCTATATGATCATGCAGCCACCACCGGGCGAGCGCCCCCCTACCCTACCGCGATGGGCAAAATGGATCGCGGCGCCGATCATGTGGGCTTTCGGCTGGAAATACGGCGGCGGCCTGCCCAACATCCCGAAAATGGTGATTATCGGCGTGCCGCACACCACCAACTGGGACGGCTTCTGGTACCTCGTCATCACCGCCTATATGCGGCTGCGCACCAACGTCATTATGAAGGCCGAAATCGCCCGTACGCCGTTTGTCGGGTGGGTGTTCAAGAAGTTCGGCGGCATCCCGGTCGAGCGTTCGACCAGCAACAACCTCGTCACCCAAATGGCTGCCGAGATCGCCAAGCGCGAGACCATCGCAATCGTCATCGCGCCCGAAGGCACACGGAAGCGCGCCGAGTACTGGCACGCAGGGTTCTATTGGATCGCCCATCGCGCCCACATCCCCATCGTCCTCGCGGCAATCGACTATTCGATCAAATCGCTGAACTTCCTCGCAACCATTCAAACCACCGGCGACATCGACGCTGACTTCCGTGTAATTGCTTCTTTGTATGAGGGACATCTCAACGGGAAACGCCCTGAAAATATCGGGCCGATCCGGCCCAAGCCCGGTAAAGTACACAAGGAGACCGAATGAACCGCGTTCACCGAGCCGGCTTGGCGTTGGGGATGATATGCGCCGTCGGGTTGATGGCTGGCTGCGGCACGCCGGCGAATCAGGACGGCTTGCTGCCGACGGCCATCGTCAATCTGGACGCGGCGGCTACCGCGATGGTGATGACGCAGAACGCCCCACCCGGCCCCTTTCGTGAGGCCATCGCGTTCGAGTCGCTCGAGGACGGCCTGCGTGAACTCGATGGCTGGACGTATACCGCCGTCGCCGAGTTCGAGGGGACGTACTCCGGCACGTCGCGCCCTGCCTCCGCAACCACGACGGCTCAGGTCGCGTATCACTTACTGACGTCGGCTCGCCGCGTCGAGATCACCGCGGAAGGATCGCTGCTGACGGATGGCGATCCGATCTCAACCGAGGCGGTACGGATCGGGCGCGATGTATACCTCGTCGTGGAGGATCAATGCAGCGTCGTCACCGGAACCGATGCGGCGGTCGTCGCGGACGCCGGCGTGACCGAGCTGATCGGCGGTCTTTCGCGCGCTGTGCCAGCTGGCGAAACGGGTGTGATCAACGACGAGCCGGTGTACCGCTACACCTTCGACGCCAACGCGCTGGAGTTGGCCGCGGTGACTGGCGCTTCGTCGGTGTCGATTGCCGGCGCGGAGCTGTGGTTCAGCGCGGAACACAACGCCGTGATCCGGCTGTATCTGGTGCTCAACGTCGAGAACGCGGTGCTGTTCGGCTCCAGCGCGGCGGTGAGCGGCCGGCTTGTGATTCGGTATGATCTGACGGACATCGGCGTGGATCCGAACATCACGGTGCCGTTCGGATGTTGAGAATAGAAAAACCCCTGCCTGAAGCAGAGGTTTATGGTCGGGGCGACGGGATTCGAACCCATGACCTCGTCGACCCGAACGACGCGCGCTACCAACTGCGCTACGCCCCGACATACCTCTGAGTCTAGTGGACTTCAGAGGCATTGGCAAGAGGGAAATATGGCCGAGAACGCAAACCCCACCTCAGATTCCCCTGCAACTCCGGTTGACGCAGGCGGCATTGAGCTTCCCGCAAGCGCCGATGCGCACACGGATGCCCCGGTTCCCTCCGCACCGTCCGCCGCTGACCATCCCGAAAGCACACCCCCCCAGCGAATCATCACCCCCGACCGGCCCCGCGCCGATTCCGCACCACGGCCTCGAACCAGCGCCGCCCCCTACCCCACTGGCAGAACCTGAGCCTGACGGCCCCCGCCGCAGATTCCCGTTCAACCTGTTGGGGCGCGCCCGCCGCGAGACCACAGCCGCACCAAACGGCGATCAGCCGCAGCCGCCCACCGTGACCGACCGCGCGCGCAAACTGACTCACGTGGTGCTGCACCCGGCGGGCGCGCTGCTGGTTCGCATCGGCGTGCATCCCGACCAGATCACCATCGCCGGCACGGTGCTCGTGTTCGTCGCCGCGGCGTTGATCGGCCTCGCGCATCTTCAACTCGGCGCGCTGCTGCTGCTGTTCGCGCTGCCGTTCGATGCGCTCGATGGGGCCGTCGCGCGCGCGATGGGCCGCACCGACAAGTTCGGCGCGCTGCTCGACTCGGCATCAGATCGCTATGCTGACGCTGCAATTTTCGCCGGATTGGGGTATCATTTCGCCGTTCTAAACCGGCTGGAACTGCTGCTGCTGGCCTTCGCGGCGCTGATGGGCACCCATGCTGTCAGCTATGTGAGGGCGCGTGCCGAAGGTCTCGGGGTCAACGTCAAGATCGGGCTGTTCACGCGGCTCGAACGACTCGCCATGATTCTGATCATGCTGTTCGTTCCCGATCTGCTGCCGATCGGCCTCGTCATCCTTGCAATCGGCACGAACTTCACCAGCGTCCAGCGGCTTGTCTATGTATACCGCGTACTCAAACAAAGAGAGGGTTAGCCGATGGAGTTCGGCCCACAAGCCATCCAGATTGGCAACATTCAAATCCGCTATTACGGCCTGATCATCGTTGCGGCGATCTTGATCGCGGCGATGGTGGCAGCCCGGTTAGCTAAGCGTAGTGGTAAAGATCCCGACCATGTGTGGGGCGCGATGTTCGGCGCGGTGATCCTCGGCATCATCGGCGCGCGCCTGTGGTACATCCTGTTCCCGCCGGTTTCGGCAGTCGCCGCCGGGCGTGACACCGCGTGGTACTTCGCCAACTTCTTCGACACGCAGCACGGCGCAATCGCGATCTGGAGCGGCGGCCTGCACATCTTCGGCGCGTTCGTCGGCGGGTTCCTCGGCGCCTACATTTATATCGTGCGCAACAAGCTCAAGCTGCTGGAATGGCTCGACATCGCGGCAGTCGCGCTGCCGCTGGCGCAGTTCATCGGCCGCTGGGCCAACTACATCAATCAGGAACTGTACGGCCTGCCCACCGGCGTGAACTGGTGGGGCATCAAGATCGAGTCGGCGTATCGTGTCGCGCCGTACACCAGCACGATCAACTTCCCGGTGGACGAAACGTTGTTCCACCCGCTCTTCCTCTATGAAGGGCTGTGGATGCTGCTCACGTTCTTCGTGCTGCTGCGCCTGTGGCAGACTCAGCGCGAAAACCTCAAGGCCGGCACGCTGTTCCTGCTGTACGTCGCGTCATACGCGTTCATCCGCTATCTGCTGGAGTTCCTGCGCATCGAGCTGAACCTGCTGCGCATCTACGACGGCGAGGGCAACGTGACCACCCGCATCAACGTCACGCAGGCGCTGTGTTTGGTTGCGTTCGTCGGCAGCGGATTCTTCCTGCTGCCGCGCCTCGGCTCGGTCCAGTGGGGCAAGGTCTTCCGGCGCGGGAAGGGTCAGGGGGCCAGCTCAACCGCCGCCGAGCACTAGGCCCACACCCACCACCGCTGCACACTCATCCGTCCGGCTGTTCGTCTCAATGACAAGATAGCCGGGCGGATTTTCGTATCCCCTTCCATACACGCCTCCGCGCCGTGATCCACACGACACCCGTATCCGTTAATCCTTCGCAGCCCAACCTGATGCGATAATGGCTGTGATGTCCGCACAGGAGTGTGCCTCGTGATCGAAGTCCACGGCCTCACGAAGGTGTTCGATGGGTTCGTCGCCGTTGATGACGTTTCGCTGACAGTCGGCGCAGGAAAGGTGTTGGCGCTGCTCGGCCCGAACGGCGCAGGCAAGACGACCACCGTCCGCATGATGACCAGCATCCTCGCGCCGACACGCGGCACGGCAGCCATCGCCGGCTTCGACGTGGTCACGCAAGCCGAGCAGGTGCGCGCGCACGTCGGCGTGCTCACCGAACAGCACGGCCTCTATGAGCGCATGAAGGCGCTCGAATATCTGCGCTTTTTCGGGCAGGTGTATCACATGGACGCCAGCCTCACACAGTCGCGGGCGCTCGCGCTGATGGATCGCTTCGGCCTGTCCGACGCGCTCGACAAACGGCTTGGTGAATACTCGAAGGGCATGAAACAAAAGCTGGCACTGGTGCGGGCGCTGCTCCACAATCCGCCGGTGCTGCTGCTTGACGAGCCGACCAGCGCCATGGATCCGCTGTCGGCCAAGCAGGTGCGCGACGCGATCATCGACTTGCAGCGCGATCAGCGCACATTCCTCATCACCACACACAACCTCACCGAGGCACAAACGCTGGCGGACAGCATCGCGTTTATCCGCAAAGGCAAGCTGGTCGCCAACGGCACGTTCGACGCCTTGCGCCGGCAGTTCGTGGGTGAGCCGCGTATGGAACTGCGTATCGCAGGCCGCTTCAACGGCATGGTCGATGCCGTCCGCGACATCGTCACCGTGCGCGAGACCGGCGAGGACTGGATACGCTACACCACGCCCATCCCCGAACGTGACAACCCGAACCTGATCCGCGCCCTGACTGGCCTCGGCGTCGATGTCGTCACGCTGGCGCCGGTGACTCAAACGCTCGAAGATGTCTACTTGCAGGTCGTCAAAGAGGACGAAGGAACCGCAACCGATGGCGCCACTGCTCAGTAACGCCCTGATCATCACGCGGCGTGAGGTGCGCGACAGCTTCCGTGATTGGCGCATCGTCGGGCCAATCGTCATCCTGACGTTCTTGTTTCCCGCGCTGGCGCAGTTCGTCGCGGCGCGTTTCAGCGCGTTCGTCGAAGGCTTCGGCGCGCCAGTCATCGGTGAGCGCACGATCCCGTTCCTGCTGATGATCGTCGGCTTCTTCCCGATCTCGATCTCACTGGTGATCGCGCTGGAGACATTCGTCGGCGAGAAAGAACGCCGGTCGCTTGAGCCGCTGCTCAGCACGCCGCTGAGCAACATCGAGCTGTACGTCGGCAAAACACTGGCCGCCATGATCCCGCCGCTGCTGGCGAGCTACGGTGGGATGGGCGTGTATCTGATCGGCCTGCTGTTCGGCGAGCTTCAATGGCGTCCGCCCGCGCTGCAAGTCGTCCAGATCATGCTGCTGACCGGCGTGCAGGCGCTGGTGATGGTCACTGGCGCGGTGGTCGTCAGCAGTCAGGCCACCAGCACGCGCGCCGCCAACCTGCTTGCGAGCTTCATCATCGTGCCGATGGCGTTCGTGATTCAAGGCGAGAGCGTCATCATGTTCCTCGCCGAAGACGCGCAGTCCCCGAACGGGATCGGCGCGCTGTGGGTCATCATCGTCGGCATGATCGTGGTCGCGCTGCTGCTACTGCGGGTCGGGGCCGCGATCTTCAACCGTGAGGAACTGCTGGGCCGCGCGATTGACACGGTAAATTTGCGCGGAACGCTGCGCCGGGTTTGGGGCCACGTCCTCGCCGTTGACGACAGCGGCGCCCGCGCCCACAGCCTACGCGACTGGTACCGCCGCGCGATCCCGTACAGCCTCGCCAAACTGCGCGGGGCGGCGCTGGTGACGGTGCTGGTGTTCGCTGCGTTTTTCGTGTTTGGCTTCCTCGCCGGTTTCAACCCTGACTTCCGTCTGCCGCTTGAGCCGGGGACAATCGGCCGGGGCGTTGATGTCGGGGCGACGGTCTCGGCTATTCCGTTCGAGTCGACCAATACCGTCTCGTTCCTGTTTCAGCAGAACGGGCGCGTGCTGATCGCGTCGACTTTTCTTGCGGCGATCACGTTCGGAGTCGTGGCGCTGGTGTTGAACCCGATCACGTTCGCCGTGCTGGGCTTCTTGACGTGCCAGTTGATTATCACCGGCAACGACCCCGGCATCATCCTCGCGACGATCCTGCCGCACGGTTGGGTGGAGATCCCGGTCATCCTAATCGCAACGGCCGCCGCGGTGCGTCTCGGCGCGGTGGTGACGCGGCTTCCGCGCGGCAAGACGGTCGGTCAGGCGTGGATCGAAGCGCTGGGTGATACAATCAAGCTGGCGGTCGGGGTGGTCATCCCCGGCCTGCTGATCGCCGCGGTGCTTGAGGCGGTCTTAACCTCGGCGGTAGTGAGCTGGTATCTGGGGGTCTAACGACGCCTTGTCAGCGCGTAGCCGCCGACGATCAACGCCAGCACGGCCGGCGGGGCGCACATCGAGACGAACAGGCGGGGCGCGGCGTCCAGTCCGGCCGAGCCGAGGATCACGTACAGCACGATGAACATCCCGATCGCGAGGACGGCCAGCACGCCCCCGGCAACGACGGCATTCGTCATTTGTTTCTGGTTCACGCGCGACCCTCAATGGTTTGCACGATACACGCCGAAGTATACCAGAGGCCGCCGAATCTCCGGTACAGCCGATGCATCTATTCGCTGAAGTCTTCCCTATTGAACCTGCTGTCGTCGAGTCAATCGGTGCGTATACGGTGCGCCTGAGCGAGGAGCGCGACCGCGACCGCACAGGCCGGCTGTTGGCGCGCCGTCTGCGCGAGGCCCTGGCATCGCCGTGGTTGTGGTCGGGCGGACAGTTGGTGACGGCGGTCGCCCGCGGTGAAGTCGAGCTGATGATCGCGCTGGATATTCTGCGCGACGCCGAGCCGGAACGGTTCCATCACGTGCGGGCTATCGAAGCGGCGGACGCGCCAAGCCCGCGCCAATTGGCCGAGTTCTATGTCCTGACCCTGCCGCCGGCACTGCGAAACGCGCTCGATCACGCCTTGAAACGCGGTGGCGAGACGATCCCGGCCGAGGACGGAACCATCGTGATCGATCGCGACATCCGTTTGCAACCGTGGGCCGTCGGCGGCGAACCGGCGCTGTCGATCAGCGTGACGTCGCGCATCAGGCACAGCCGCGATGCGGCGGCGCTGCTCGGCGATGGCCGCGATCTCACGGGTTTGCGCGTCTCCGGCCCGGCCGGCCTTTCCGCGCAGATCGTCTCGGTTGAGGGTTCGCTGCGCGCCGCCCGCGAGAAGCTCCTGCGCCAGCGAATCCCGGACTCCTTGCGCGAGGCGATCCGCGCCGCGCCCGCCGACTCGCCGGTGCTTCGGCTCAAGAACGAGCACGGGACGCTGCGCATGCCCGCCAACGGGCTTGGTTTGTCGCTGCGCTTGGAAGACCTCGCTAAGTTCGGCGTTGAAACCGAGCGCGCCGAGCAGGTCGTCCGCCTCGATCCGCCGACCCGCGCCGCGTTGATCCGTTCGCTCAGCGACGTGCTCAAGGACGCCAACCAGATCGGGCGCGCCTACGCCAGCCGTGAACGCGCCGCGTTGTTCGTCACGCCGACCGACGACGACATCCCCTATCTGCGTTTCGCCGACCGGCGCACGCGCCCGGCGATCCCCGGCCGGCTGGCGGCTGACTTTCTGGCGTGCGGGCCGTATCGGCTGCGCGAAAAGTTCCAGAAGTCCCCGATCCGGGCGTGTATCGTCAACGCCCTGTCGATAAAGTCGGACGATTTTGTCGAGGCGATGCAGCGCCAGCTTCAACGCC
The DNA here is from genome assembly GCA_001567485.1 of Chloroflexi bacterium OLB13. GTDB lineage: Bacteria > Chloroflexota > Anaerolineae > Aggregatilineales > Phototrophicaceae > Flexicrinis. The sequence continues at coordinate 10,595 of JZRA01000139.1, read as the reverse complement.
TGATCGGCTTCCGGCTCGACATCGCCCGCGAACGGCAGGTGCGCATCTTGAAGGAGGACACACTCGATGCCGCGGTGCGGATAGTTGAGAAGGAAGCGCCCGATATCGTGCTGCTGTTCCTGCCGGACGAAGCAGTCGCCGAACACGCCGACTACGCGAAGTCGCTGACGCTGGGCCGCGCACTGCCCGCGCAGATCGTCACCCAGCGCATGATCGACGATCCAGACGCGATGCCCGAGGTCATCGTCCAACTGCTTGCGCGCACCGGCAATACGCCTGCCGCGCTCGCGGATCCGATTGACGGGTTTCACGAAGTCGTCGGACTGGATCGTGTGCGGCGCACAACGGGCGACGTGACGACCGTGCACGCCGTCGCTCGCATATATGGCGCAGATGGCACGTTCCGGCGCTACGTCGTGCGGTCGAGCGAACTCTCATCGCATCATCCGCCCTACCTGCTCATGCGCGAGCTGTTCAGCCAGCGCGACACCAGCGGCAAACGGATCGTCGTGCATGTCAACGGGCGGCTTCCGGCGGACATGCGCGCGGCGATAAAGACGTGGGGACAGGCCATCAAGACGCACTTCGCGATTGTGGAGATCGTACGCCGGAACATCCCTCGCCTGTACGCGCTGGAGGACGGGCGCGTCGTCGCTCCGCCGGCCGGCTCACAGCTGATCCTGAGCGACAGCGAGGCGCTCGTCGTGCTGCCGTATGCCCTCACGCCGGCGCAAGCCCCCAATCTTCGGGGACGTGAGGCCATATCAGGCCGCGCTGGTGACAGAAATCACATATACTTAGGGTTGACGCCGCAACCGGTGCACGTCCTAACCGACGGCATCCCGTTGAGGCAGGCTGTGGAGAGTGTCATTCGCTGGTCGCTGCTGGATTACAGCGCCCGTCCAACCGGTGTTCCGGCGACGGTCGCAAACACCGACACGCTGGCGTACTGGTTGGAAAAAGGCGGAACCTTCACGCAGGACAGTGGAGACGTCCCGTTTTGGTTATAGGTTATAGGAGGCTCATCATGCCACGTCCCATTCGCGGTATCCTGTTCGCCACCTTCGTGATGATTGTCGGAGTCGTCGTCGCCCGCTGGATCTACGCGACGCGCTTGACGCCGGAGCAGCGCGAAAAGATGCGCGCCCGCGTTGATGAGGCGGTCGAAGCGGGCAAGCAGGCAGCTGATCAGAAACGCGAGCGCCTCGAAGACCGGCTGGAACAACTGGTCGGCGAGAATGGCAAGCACGCCTAGCTCGCGCCGCATCAACCCAACAGACAGGCGTCCATTCGGGCGCCTGTTTGCGTTTCAGTCGGGGAGCGCCTGCACCGTCAGCGCGACGGAGATCGGCTCGGTCGTCATGTCGGCAAGCGGCGTAACCGCAATCGCCACCTCGCGGGCATCCGGGGCGACTGCGACGTCAAGCCGTCCGCTGCCGTATACGCGCTGCCGGTCGACCCGCACACCCGACCCGGTGCGCTGCATCACCTGAACCCACACCGACGCCTCGATGCGGTTGTCCGTCAGCACCCACCCTGCCGCAGACCAATCCCCAACGCCCTGCTCGGTGTCGTCGTGGAACCCGATGGCGTCAACAGCGATGTCGTCCAGCGCGACACCCGGCTCGGTCAGCGCATCGTCGGTGACGACCAGCCAGCGCACCCGCACTCGCTGCCCCGCGTAGTCCTCCAACGAGACACGTTCAGTGCGCCATCCGCCGCTGTATCCGGTGAGCGCCGGCCCGTACGGGCTGTCCACGGCTGAATCAGGTTCGAGGACTTGCCATGTCGCGCCGCTGTCGGTCGTCGCAGTCAACAGCAAATAGTCATAGTTGTCTTCGAGGTCATACCACACATCAAACCGCAGTTCTGGCGTCGACGCGCTCGCTAGGTCAAACTCTCGCGTGAGCGCGGCTGCGCTGTCGTCGGCGCGCAGCGGAACCCAGAAGTGATCACCAGACGCCGGGGACGCGGGCAGCATCGGCACGGCGATATCCGCGTTCACGTCGACCGTCAGGACTCCAGCGCCGGCGAGATCGAGGGTGTAATACGCCGCCGCGTAGGGTGGCAGCGATGTCTTGATCGTCTCGCCCCATTCGACCGGACGGGAGTCCGGCACGGGAAGCGTCACGCTGCGATAGCCATAAGCCGCCGATCCCTCCGCGCGCAGGAAGTTAGCAGCAGTCCAGTCGGCGATGACCGTCTCAGCGTCCAGCGTGGGATCGACCATCGTCAGCATGGCGCGCACCGGCGCGAGGCCGGGGCCTTCGCCTGCCGCCAGCGCGGTAACGCCGTCACGCCCGAAACGATCCGCCACATAGGTCACGAACAAGCCCGCCGCGCCGTAGTGTGCGCCGCGATTCTCCTCAAGGCTCCAGTCCGTAAGCTGGATGCCCGGACTGCGTTGAAAGGTCGAAAACGCCCAATCCGAGGGCAGCAGGCCCAGCGCCAGTTCGGTATACGTCGACAAGCCTTCGTTCAACCACGTCTGAGGGCGTTCGCCGCGATGATCGCGGATCATGTGCTGGAACTCGTGCGCCAGTGTCGCGACGACCTGCGGCCGGTCGAGCCGGTTACCCACCAACGCGCTGCTGACGAAGAACAGATCCGCCTCACTGCTCAGCGGCACGATCTCGGACGGATAGCGGTCGCTGCTGGAATAGTACGCCGCCGTTCCCGACTCGACATCCTCCACGAACACGATCATCAGGCGCGGGTCGCCGTCGATGCCGGGTATATCCTCACTGCCCCACATCTCGCGAACGGCCGGATACACGACATCGTCAAACTGCTGAAGCAGCGACGCCGCCGCGTCCACGTCGATACTGTCCGGCGTCTCGGCCCACAGCGTTGCATGCGAGCCGGCAGCGATCATCTCGGCTTGCAGGCCGCGCCGTTCGCCCGACTCGATGTCCATCGCATAAAACGTCCGCCGGTCGCCAACCGTGGCGAGCGCGGGAGTTGGCAGTTCGGTGACGGTTACGCCAAGCAGTTCGCGGGCCAGCGCAGCACGATCACGCGGGGGAATCGCAGGCAGCGGATCAGTGGACTGGGCCAGCACGGTCGTCCACGCACACATTGCGATGACGGCGGCGATCATCCGACGGATCATCGATATCCTCATCTTGGCAGACTCTGAGCGAAGTATACATTCATCTGCTGGGCTTTTGCGGTATGCTAGTCACAACTTGAACCGGTTGGGGAGCGTCGGATTATGTCGAAAGTGGTCATCTCGCTGGGACAGATGCGCATTGCGGTCGGCGACGTGGGGCGCAACTACACCGCAGCAGAGCGGTTGATCGCGGAGGCGGCACGGCGCGGATCGCACCTCATCATGCTGCCGGAACTGTGGTCGACCGGCTATGCGCTTGAACGCGCCAACGAACTTTCATCTGCGCTGAATGCCGGCATCTTCGCGCAGGTCGCCAAGCTCGCCAAAGACCACAACATCTGCGTGTGCGGGTCGATGCTCGAAAAGCGCGGCATGGAAGTCACCAACAGCGCGGTATTCTTCTCGCCCAAAGGCCAGTTGATGGGCGTGTACCGCAAGATTCACCTGTTCCGTCTGATGAACGAGCACGTCCACCTCAAGGCGGGGTCATCGCCGCTGGTAATGGATCTGCCGTGGGGGCCGACCGGCGTGGCGATCTGCTACGATCTGCGCTTCCCTGAGCTGTTCCGGCGCTACGCCGTCGAAGGGGCCAAGATGGTGATTATCCCGGCGGAGTGGCCGATTGAGCGCGCTGAACACTGGACGACTCTGCTCAAGGCGCGCGCCATCGAGAACCAGATGTATATCGTCGCCGTAAACAACGTCGGTGAGTCAGGCGGCACGACGTTTGCCGGCCAATCCATGATCGTCGATCCGTGGGGCAAGGTCGTGGTGGCGGGCGGCGAAGAGCCGGGGCTGTTCACGGCCGAGGTCGATTTCGACCGGGTGAACGCTATTCGCGAGAAGATCCCGGTGTTTGAAGACCGCCGGCCCGATCTGTACGAGCCGCTGGACTTCCGCGTTTAGAACGGTTACGGCGAGTGACGCGGTGACACTGAGACGCGGAGCGTTAAAGCCGTGCGCTCAAGCGCGCTCAAGCGCACGGCTAATAGGCTCAGAGCTTTGAAGGGGCTGGATGGCAGAGGCTTGTAGCCAACGCCCGCCACCTGCCATCTGATCCCCGCTGCTTGTCAACTTTCACCTGACCACTGGCAGCTGACACCTGCCAACTTTCATCTGACCACTTTCCCCTACAGCCCGTAGACCTCGCGGTACTTGGTCTGGAGATAGTCAACGTAGGGCGATGGGTCGATCTGTCCGCCGGTGATGCGCGCGGTCAGTTCCTGCGACGTGAACTTGCGCCCGTGCCGGTGGATGTTCTCGACCAGCCACTTGCGCAGGGTGTCGAACTTGCCCACGGCGAACTCGTCATGCAGGTTCGGATGCTGTTTGAGCGCGGCGTTGAAATACTGCACGCTCAGCAAGTTGCCCAGCGCATAGGTCGGGAAATAGCCGATCATGCCGCCTGACCAGTGGACGTCTTGCAGCACGCCCTCTTTGTCGTTCGGCGGCGTGACGCCCAGATACGACTCGAACCGTCCGTTCCACTCACGCGGCAGGTCGTTGACCGCCACCTTGCCGCTGACCATGTCGCACTCCAGCTCGAACCGGAGCATGATGTGCAGGTTATAGGTCGCCTCGTCGGCCTCGACACGGATGAACTGCCGTTCGACGGTGTTGACCGCGCGCCAGAAGTCCTCGAGCGACACACTGCCCAACTGCGCCGGGAACGTTTGCTGCAAGCGCGGATAAGCCCACGACCAGAACGGCTTGCTGCGTCCGACGATGTTCTCCCACATGCGCGACTGCGACTCGTGCACGCCCAGCGACGTGCCACCCGCCAGCGGCAGCCCGTCGATCTCTGGCGCGCTCCCCTGCTCATACATGCCGTGACCGGACTCGTGCATCAAGCCGAACAGCGCGGGATTCAGGAAATCGTCGTGAAAGCGAGTCGTCAGCCGCACGTCATACCGCGAGAAGTTGGTGCAGAATGGATGCACCGACACGTCCTGCCGGCCGCGTTTGAAGTCGAAGCCGAACTGTTCGACCACCCACAACGCAAACTCGCGCTGTTTGCTCGTGTCGAAGTGCTGATGCACCGGCTTGTTCGACACCCGCCCCTCGACCTCGCCGATCTGCCCGATCAAGTCGATCAGCGCCGGCTTATGCGCGTCAAAAATACGCTTGACCTCGGCGGCCGTCATGCCGCGCTCATAGGTGTTGATCAGCGCATCATACGGATGATCGGTGTAGCCGAGGTATTCGGCGCGGCGCATCGTCATCTCGAGGATGCGTTCGAGGTACGGCGCGAAGTGGCTGAAGTTGTCCTCGGCGCGCGCCTGCGCCCACACCTCATGCGACTCGGCCGTCAGCTTCGTGAACTCGGCGACGAAATCGGTCGGCAGACGGGTCGCTTCATCGAAGTCGTGGCGGGCGACACGCAGCAGCGCAGCATCGTCGCTGTCATAATCCGCGCCGGCCAGCTCGCGCTCGGCCGCGTCGATGAGCGTCCCCAATTCGTCGCTGGTCGCCATCTCGTGAGCAATGCGCGAGAGCGTCGAGAGCTGACGCGCGCGCGGCGCCGCCCCGCCTTCAGGCATCATCACTTCCAGATCCCAGTACAATACGGCCGCCGCGTTTTGGAGATCGGTGACCTGCTGCAAGTGCGACTTGAGTTTGGTCAGGGTTTCAGACACGTCCTGCCCTCCATTTGAAAAAATTTGACTGACCCAGTATAACGGAAATCGTTATCCTGTGGATAGCCCAGCGATTGCGACGATCACAGGCCGGCCGCTTGTCGCATCCCTACCCGGTTCGTTACACTGCGCACCGTATCGTGAGCGCCCCGGCCGGGGTGAGAGTGGCGGAGATGCCGTGATGCCAAACCGAGTCCTACGCGCTGTGGTCGTGACTGCACTACTGGCCGCCTTGCTGTCCGTCCCTGTCGCGGGGCAAGACAGCGAAGGCGGGCCGCACTGGTGGAACGAGCGCGTGTTCTACCAGATCTTCGTGCGCAGCTTCTACGACAGCGACGGCGACGGCACGGGTGATCTTCAAGGCATCATCGACAAGCTCGATTACCTGAACGATGGCGATCCGGCCACGCATGACGACCTCGCTGTGACCGGCTTGTGGTTGATGCCGATTCAACCCTCGCCCAGCGACCACGGATACGACGCGACCGACTACAAGGACGTTAATCCAGACTACGGCACGCTCGATGAGATGCGCGCGCTCGTCGCGGAGGCTCATGCGCGCGGGATCGCCGTCATCATCGACCTCGTGATTAATCATACGTCGGTCGAGCATCCATGGTTCATCGCGTCTGCTGCCGGCGACCCGCAGTATGCTGATTACTACATCTGGGCAGACGAGAATCCCGGCTTTCGCGGGCCGGGCGCGCAGACCGTGTGGCATGCGAAGGGCGACCGCTTCTACTACGCGCTGTTCTCACCGTCTCAACCGGACTTGAATCTCGCCAACCCTGACGTGACCGCCGAGATGATTGACGTCGCGCGCTTCTGGCTCGAAGACGTCGGCATTGACGGCTTTCGTGTCGATGCGGTGAAGTATCTCGTTGAAGAAGGGCGCGCGCTGGAGAACACGTCCTCAACCCACGCGTGGCTCGAAGCGTTTCACGCCGCCATTCGCCAGATCAAGCCGGACGCCGTGCTGGTCGGCGAGATTTGGGACGGGACGCCGCTGGTCGCGCCGTATGTCGGCGACGAGGTGGACATCGCCTTCGAGTTCGACCTCGCCGCCGGGCTGGTGCGATCGGCCAGCTTCGGCCTGCCGGGGACGCTGCTGCGCGCGCTTGATCCGGTGCTGCGCATGTATCCGCCGCTGCAATACGCCACGTTTATCACCAACCACGATCAAGACCGGTTCATCTCGCAGGCCAACGGCAGCATCGAGGCGGCCCGGCGCGGCGCGTACACGCTGCTCACGCTGCCCGGCGTGCCGTTCATCTACTACGGCGAGGAGATCGGTATGAGCGGACGGCGCACCCTGCCCAACACCGACAACGAGCGCCGTTCACCGATGCAGTGGGATGACTCCGCTCACGGTGGGTTCACGACGGGCGAGCCGTGGTTCCGCGTCAACCCGGAGTATCCCGACGTCAACGTGGCGGATGAGCAGGCCGATCCCGCGTCGGTGCTGAACGCCTACCGCACGCTCACGCAGCTTCGCGCACAATCGCCGGCCCTACAGCACGGGGATATGATCCTGTTTGAAAGCGCCGACAACCGCGTGCTGGCCTTCGCGCGCCACGCGCCGGAACAGACGCTGATCGTGTTGATCAACATGGACGACAAGCCGACGACTGATTACGCGCTGAGTGGCTCGCTGCCGAACGTCACGTTCGTCGAGGCGGTCAGCCTGCTTGACGGCGAGATCGTAGCCGCGCCTGAACTCGGCGGATACGGCACGATCACCGGCTATCAACCGGTACCGGAACTGCCGGCGGACAGCATCATGGTGATCGAACTGGTGCCGTGATCGCCATGCGGCGAATCACGCGCGATGAGTCCGATCACGCGGTTTCACGCATCATCCGTCACGTCGCCTTTTTCCCGTTTTTGGCCGCCTTGCCCAACACGACTTTGCCGGATTGGCCGTTAATCAGCGCGGGCCGCATATCGCCATCGCGCTCATAGATCGACACCGCCCAGACCGGCAGCAGCGCGAGGCGGAACGAAATCGGCCGCATGACCGTGCTCACCGACAGCGTGACCTCGGTCGACGTGTCGATGTTGTGCTTCTCACGCATGGCCTGACCGACCACGGCATAGGCTTCGAGCGACGCCGCGTCAAAGTCCATCGTGTAGATTTCGGCGCTGTGCTGCGCAATGACCTCCGGCGAGTACGCCAGCGCGCCGCTGAGTTCAAACTTGCCAAGCCGCGCCAGCATCCATGCCGGCGGCTGCGAGATCGCCGGAATCGGCACGCTGAGCGCCGCATCCGGGAACTGCTCGGTGAGGATTTGGCCGAGGCCGCCGGCCGAGAGCGGGCTGACCGCGGCGTTCGAGTCGTCCCGGATGCGGTACGACCGGGTGACATCCACAGCGGCGTCGAACACCCAGTACGGCAGATACACGCTCTCGACGCTAATGCGGTCGGTGCGCCGATCAGAGAACAACGCCTTGAGGCGCTCCATCCGTCCATCCAGCGAGTCCGCGATCAACTCGCGGGCGCGCGCCTCGTCGAAGTGGAACGGGACGACGACATCGGGCTGAGACAGCGACCCGACGGCATCCTGCGTGATGACGTTGCGCGACCCGCAGAACGGGCACGACTCCGACAACTGCTGCGCGGGCAGCGTGCGCTCCGCGCCGCAGCCATTACAGTGCAGGACGCGCTGATCGACCACCCAGACAACAGGCTGAGCGCGCTTCTTCAGCATCGCTCGCGCCATGTTGTGGGCCGCGCCGTCCCGCCGATTGGCGATGGTATGCCCGCACGAGCCGCAGCGCAGCACACCGGGCCGATCCGGATCATGAGTCAGTTTGGGGGCGCCGCAGCGCGGGCAGCGCGCAGCTTGGGCTTTCGCTTCTACGCTGTCCACCTGCGCCACGTCGGGCATCGTGAAGTCGTCGACAACGTCGTCGGCGTCCAGCTCACCGTCAAGGATCATCAGCTCGCGTAAGCCTTCGCTGTGCTGCATGTCGACGGCGAGCAGCGCCTTGAGGTGTTTACGGCGCTCCGACTCATCGGCCAACAGCCGGCTGAGCCACAGGTGCGCATCGGTGAATTCCGGCTCATTGTCGATCGCCCGGTACAGATGGCGGATCGCGCCCTCCCAATCCTTACGGCGCACGTGATCCATCGCCGTGCTGAAGATCGCCTCAGCATGCGCGGACACGCCACCCTTGTGCTTGATGATGTACGACGGCCGGTACCGTTCGCGCCGCTGGGTCAGCAGTTCGTCCACGGCGGTCAGTGGTTCAGCGCTGCCGCCGCCATCGCCGAACAGGGCGTCAAGTTCCTCGTCGGTGGGCGCGGCTTGGGCCGGCGGCTCGGGGCGGGCTACATATCCGCACCACACGCATGAGATGACACCGCCGCTCAACCGGAACGGTTTCACGGCGTCACAGTTCGGGCAGCGGTCGGGCGCAGAGCTGTTGGAAAGTGTCATGAGTCCCCCGTCGAAGATCAGCGACGCTCCTACCAGTTTAACCGATGTCCCCGCACGCCCAAGCCGTCAATTCTTGAAGGGGTGACCGTCACACCCTCAACACTCTGCCCCGGATCGCTTTACACGACGCGGCGCGTATGCCACAATCCACGCTAGGGACGTGAGACGTCGGGACAGGAGGCGGGCCATGACCGTCGTGTGCATGGGCGAACTGCTGATCGATTTCGTCGCCAACGAAACGGGCGTTGAGGTCGGGCAGGCATCGGGCTTCGTGAAAGCGCCGGGCGGCGCGCCGGCCAACGTCGCGGTTGCGGTCAAGCGGCTTGGCATGGACAGCGCGTTCATCGGCCAAGTCGGCGATGATGCGTTCGGGCATTATCTCGCCGGTGTGTTGATCGAGAACGGGGTCGATGCGTCCGGCCTGCGTTTCACCACGGAGGCGCGCACGCCGCTGGCGTTCGTCAGCTTGAAGGCGGACGGCGACCGCAGCTTCGTCTTTTACCGCCATCCCAGCGCCGATATGCTCATGACGCCGGACGACGTCAACTACGCGCTGATCGACCATGCGCAGGCGTTCCACTTCGGCAGCCTATCGCTGGTCGCCGAGCCGATGCGTTCGGCCACGATTGCAGCGGCCAGCTACGCGCTCGAAAAGGGCGCGCTGGTCAGCTACGACCCGAACCTGCGCCGCGACCTGTGGTCAAGCGAACAGACCGCCCGCGCCGAGATCATGAAGGCACTGGCCTATACCTCGATCCTCAAGGTCAGCGACGACGAGCTTGAGTTCCTCACCGGCGGTGACGTGTACAGCCTATGGCGCGAGTACACCCGGCTGATCGTCGTGACGCGCGGGCGGCACGGCTCGGCGGCGTATACCCGCGACGGCACCTTTCTGCTGGCCGAGGCGCAGGGCGTCCCGACGATAGACACCACCGGCGCGGGCGACTCATACGTTGGCGCACTGCTCGTCAAGCTGCTGTCATCCGGGGACTTGGACGGCCTGCTCGAAACCGCCACCAACCTCGGCGACGTACTGCACTTCGCCAACACGGTCGGGGCTATCACCACCACCAAGCGCGGCGCGATCCCGGCCCTGCCGTCAATGGCCGAGGTCGAAGCGCTGCTGCACAGCGCGGGATAAGCGGTCAGCCCCCGACCTCCAGCACTACCACCGAGAACGCATCGACGCGAGCGTGACGTAGCCATTCACGACGGTGTACACCGCGCCGCCGATCAGGTCAGTGAGCGCTGCCCCGTCCGCCACGCCCGCCGCGCGCACGTAAGCTGAAACGCCTTATACGGCCCGTCGCCCCGATCGCGCGATGACGATGACGTGCTGATCCGGCGATTGACGGCTGAAGGCATACGTGTTGGCCCTCTGCGTGCAGGTCTTGAAAGCCGCCGGCT
>JZRA01000138.1 GCA_001567485.1 Chloroflexi bacterium OLB13 | reverse complement strand
CGCGGCGGCCCGCAGATCGGCGCGTCCATCGGAAGGGGTCTTGAGCGTCAGGTGATTGAACCCGCGCGCGAACCACAGCGGTGGGCGTTCGCGTTCTTCAGCCGCGTCCAGCAGCGTGGCGGCCTCGTCGAGCATCGCGTCCGGCGGCATCCCCCGAATGCAGCACCGTCGCGAGGATCGAGCCATACGCCAGCATTCGTCCGAGGGCGACATCCCGTTGGAGCGCGGCGGGTTGGCTTCGCAGCAGCGGGATCGCCTGATCGAACAGGGCCAGACCGACCTCGTACAGCCCGCGCATCTCTGCGTACTGCCAGATCACCGGCGCGGCATCACGCAGCAGCGCCGGCGTGCCGTGACGCGCCGCGAACAGCCATGCCGTGCGCACGTTTTCGAGGTCGCTGTCGATGTCGCGCAGGGCGTCAAGTTGTGCCGCGCCGTCGAGACGGGGGCGAATGTCGCGCAGTGCGGCGAGGTAGTAGGCGCTGTGGCGCGTGCGGACGGCATCCGCGCCGCCGCTGTCGTTCAGGCGGCTTTCGGCGTACTGCCGCAGCAGTTCGTGAACGTGATAACTGCCGTGATCGGGATCGCGGCGCAGCATTGACTTGGACACCAGAGTCGACAGCGTGCGCAAGCTGGCATCGGCGACTGTCTGCGCGGCGCTGCGTGACAGTCCCCCGCGGAACACCGACAGCCGCATCATCAGCGTGCGCTCGTCGTCGGAGATCGTCTGCCACGACGTATCGAACACGGCGCGCATACTGCGGTGGCGCTCCGGCACGTCGCGCAGGTCGGATTCCAGAATGTCGATGCTGCGCGAAAGCTCGTCCTCGATCTCCGCGGCCGAAAGCGTCTGCATCCAGCCGGCGGCCAGCACGATCGCCAGCGGCAGCCCATCGACCATCCGGCAGATTCGCGCGATCTGACGCAGGTCGTCCGCGGCCGGTTTCCAGCCGGGTTGAATACGCCGTGCGCCTTGCAGGTACAGCTTCACCGCGTTGTTGGATTCCAGCGTCGCGGCATCGGCTGTGTCGTCGGGGAGGTCGAGGCCGGTCAGCGCGTAGACCGATTCCGCCTGAAGTTGCAGTCGTTCACGGCTCGTTGCCAGCACCTTGACGCCCGGCGCCGCGCCGAGGATGTCGGCGATCAACGGCGCGCCGTCCAGAATATGTTCGAAGTTGTCGGCGATCAACAACATGCGCTTCTCACGCAGATAATCGAGAAGCTGCGCTTTCGGGTCACCTTCTGCGGCGAACTGGAAGCCGAGTGTGTTCGCAATTGTCGGGAGCAGCGGCTCGGCGGACAGCAGCGGCGCCAGCTCGATCAGCAGGATGCCGTCGGCGAACACGCTCGGCGCGGTCGCGCGGTGACGCTCCAGCAGGCTGCTGGCGACGCCCAGCGCGAGGCGTGTCTTGCCCATGCCACCCGGGCCGACAACGGTGATCAGGCGCGTGCCCGGGTCGAACAGCACCTGCGTTAGCTCGACGAGTTCGGCGTCGCGCCCGATCAACGGCGTGGGTTGAGCAGGCAGGTTTTGCTTGATCGGCGGCGCGGGTTCGGACTCCGGCGAAAACCGCGTCACGGCAGCGGCGGCGGTCGCGCGATCACGGATGTTCACGGCTCCGGCGAGTGTTTGTGCGATTGCTTCCAGCTCCGCGCCGACCAACCGGGCGCTGCTGATGCGTGCGGCGGCGTCTTTCTCCAACATACGCTCGATCAGGTCGACCAGCGCGTCCGGGCAGTCGGGCCGCGGCGCGTGCAGGTCGGGCGTCGGGTTGATCAGGACGTTGACCAACATCATGTTGAGCGATTTTTCGTAGACGGGTGCTTGCCCGCCAGCGCTTCATACAACACGACACCCAAGCTCCACAGATCGCTGCGTGGCTCCGATGTGCCGCCGTTGATGACCTCCGGCGCCATGTATGCCGGTGTTCCGACCATGACACCCTGCCGCGTCATGCGGTCTTTCTGTTCCCAGTACGCTACGCCGAAGTCGGACAGTTTGAGCGTTCCGTCGCGGTCGATCAGGATATTCGCCGGCTTCAAATCGCGGTGGATGATGCGCAGGTAATGGGCGCGGGTGAGCGCGTCCGCCAGTTCGATCCCGATGTCGACGACGCGGTCGATGGGAAGGCTCCCGTGCTGCACCAGCACATCCGATAGATCGGGGCCGTCGACGTAATCCATGACGATGTAATGGTCACCATCTTGTATGACACGTTCGTGCATGCGCACGATGTTGGGATGATTGAGCGCGCGCAGGGCATCCGCTTCGCGCTGAAATCGTTCGGCCAATTCGGGCTGAAGCGCGACGCGCCGGCCATCGAGGCGCTTGATGGCGACGCGGGACTCGGTGGTCGTGTCCGTGCCGAGGAAGACCGTCCCCATGCCGCCGCTTCCGATCTCACGGTCGAGCGTGTATCGGCCAACGATGAGCGCCGCCGGGGTGTTCGGATTATCCATGGCGCAGCACGCTGTTGGCTTTGTTCATCAACTGGTCGAGCGATAACATACGGCCGTGTTCGAGCGCGGCGTCGAATTCCTCAAACGACAGCAGCGGCTGAATGCGGTCGACGATTGCCAGCAGCGGCCGCTGGTAAATCGCGCCTGCCGCCGGGGATGATAACAGCGCGCCGCACCATTCGAGCGCATGCAGCAGATCGCCGCGCAGCAGCAGCAGTTCCGCGACACTACTCAGCGTGCGCAGTGTGATGCGCGCCCCGCCGATCCGCTGCGCCGCGCGCATCGCCAGCCAAAGCCGTTCGCGCGCGCTGGTCAGGTTGCCGATCCGCAGCGCGATGTTCGCCAGCGTCGAATGCGCCAGCGTGATCGTATCGTAACGGTTCATCTCCATCCATGTGTACGACAGCCGCTGCGCTGAATCGTCGGTGAGGTACTCAAGCGCGTCGATGAGGCTGCGCTGTGCCTCCTCGTAGTCCTCCATGTCGAGCAGGACGATCCCCGACCATACGCGGTTGTAGGCGATCAGGTTGGGGTCGTTGATCGAGCGCGCCAGTTCGGCGCTGGAGGCGAATCGTTCCTGCGCGCCCGCGAGGTCGTCCTCGGCGTACGCGACCGCGCCGCGCTGGGTGAGCGCAAGGCACTGATTATCGATGTCCTCGATCTCGCGCGCAACGTCCAGCATCCGGTCGAACCCTTTCGCCGCACCGGCCAAGTCCCCGACGACCCATTGGCACAGGCCGCGCGCATACAGCATGTTGACCACCCAATCCAGATGGTTGGTGTGTTCGACCAGCGTGAGGCCCTCGGTTGCGCGCGCGATGCCCTGCATATACGTGCCGTCGGCGAAGTCGATCTGCGCACAGGCGAACAACGCCCACGCGATCAGCAGCGGAATACCTTGATCGCGGCGGATGGCGAGATTCTTCTCGGCGGTTTCGCGCGCCTCGGAAATCCGCCCGGCGTCGAGCAGCGCGTAACCGAGATTGTTGAGCGCGTTAGCGGCAAGGTGCAGCCCACCGAATCGCCGCGCGGCCGCTTCGGCCCTGCGCAGCAGGTTGATCGTCTGCTCGATCTCGGCGGCGTACATCGCGACCGTGCCGAGGCAGAACAGGCTGTTGGCGAGGCCGTACTCGTCACCGATTCGCTCGCATTCGTCGCGGGCCTCGGTGAGGATACGACGCGCCTCGTTGAGATCCATCGCGTCAGCGCCCAGCCTGAAGTAGTACGCGCGGCCCAACAAAATCTGCGTGCGGCCGACCTCGGGGCGGGGGCCTAACATCCGGTATAGATCGACCGCCTGCGCGAGACACGGCCGCGCATCGACGGGGTTGCCGAAGTTGAGATACACCAGCCCCTGCGCGAGCGCCAGCACCGCTAGATGCAGTTCGGTCGACTCCTCGTTGAGCAGCGCTTCGGCGCGCTCCAACGCAGCCTCGGCCTTGACCGGATCACCGTCGTTACTCTGCAGGATGGCGTACCACATCAGCAGGTGGCTGAGCGCCGCGTCCCGCGCAGGGGTGGCGTCAAGCCGTTCGACGCTTTCGACCGCGGCGCTGACGACGTTTTCGGCCTCGTCATACTGGCCGACCATCTCGAAGTTGACGGCCAGCGTCGCCACCGCTATGTCAAGCAGCTCGTAGCGGGCATACTTGACGGCGCGGAACCACGCGGCGCGCACATTGCCGGTATCCAAGTGGATCGCGCGCATCGTCTCGCGCTGGTCGCCGGTATAGAGCCGTGGAAGCCGGTCTGCCAGCGCGTGCAAGTAATACTCCATGTGCGCGTCGCGGATCGCCGGCGCGTCGGGTGAATCGTTCAGGCGTTCTTCGGCGAACTGGCGCGTCAGCCGGTCGATGTGGTAGATGTCGCTGTCCGGGCTTCGGCGCAGGATGCCTTTGTTGACAAGGCTCATCAACTGGCGCAGCGTCGCCTGTGCGACCTTCTGGCCGGCCGCGCGGCTGAACCGTCCGCGAAACACGGCGAGGTTCGTCACCGTGTGCCGTTCGTCGTCGGACAGCAGCGCCCACGACTGCTCGAAGACAGCCCGCAAGCTGCCGTGACGGTTATCGTTGTCGCGGCTCAGGAAGTCGAGGCTTTCAGCGACCTCAGCGGCGATCTCGTCGATGGACAGTTGATTGACCCACGCGGCCGCCATCTCGATTCCAAGCGGCAGCCCGCTCACAGCGCCGATGATCTCGGCGATCTTCCGCACGTCGTGCGTCGATGGTGAAAAGTTCGGGTTGGCGCGCCGCGCGCTGACGAGAAACAGGGCATACGCGCTGGTCTCGACGATCTGCTCCGGGGTCGCGTCCGGCTCGATCCACAGCCCTTCGAGCATGTACGTTGTCTCGCCCATCAGCTTCAAGCGCGTGCGTGACGTCGCCATGATCTTGAGGTGAGGCGAGATGTTGAGCAGGTCGGCTAGCAAGCCGATGCCACCCAACGCCTGATCCGCGCTGTCGATCACCAGCAGGATCGACTTGCTGCGCAGGTAGTTGGTAAGCTGCTCGATCTGGTCTCCGCCGGGTGCATAGCGCAGCCCGATGGCCGACGCGATCGCGCCTGAGAGCAGTTCGGGCCGGCTCAAGTTCGCCAGCGGAACCCAGAACACGCCGTGCGAATAGCGCGCGAGCAGCGGATCGCTGGAGTCGGCGCTCAACTCGGCGATACGGTGCGCGACTTCGACCGCCAGCCGTGACTTGCCGACTCCGCCCGTTCCGGTGATGGTCAGCAGGCGCACATCCGGCAGGTTGAGCAGGCTGACGAGTTCCCCGATCATGCTGTCACGGCCGACGAATGGGGCGGGGATGGCGGGCAGGTTGTTACGCACGGAACGCTTCGAGTCGGGCGTCGTCTCGGCGCCGCCGGGCGAGATCACGGGCGTCGCAAGCGGTGTGATGCGTCTGCCGCCGAGGGTGAGCAGTTGCAAAATCGGCTCAAGCTCGGTGCCGACGAGGCGGATGCTCGGAATGCGCGCATCGTGATCCTTGATCAGCATCCGGTAGATCAAATCGGCCAGCGCGACCGGCACATCCTCGCGGATCGTCTCAAGGTCGGGCGGGTCGCTGGCGACGATGTTCATCAGCAGTTCGGTGATCGAGTCAGCGTGGAAGGGGTGCTTTCCGGCCAGTAGTTCAAAGAGGATCACGCCCAGCGACCAGATATCGGCGCGGAAGTCGGGCAGGTCGCCGCGCAGCAGTTCGGGAGCCATATAATGCGGCGTGCCGAGCGCTACGCTGGCGTCGGTGACGCGTTCATAGCCGGTGAAATAAGCGACGCCGAAGTCGGTCAAGCGCGGGACGCCGTCGTCGGTGATGAGGATGTTGGCCGGCTTGAGGTCGCGGTGCACGATCTTGAGGTAGTGCGCACGGGTCAGCGCGTCGGCGACCTCAAGCCCGATTCGCACCGTCTGGACGATGGACAGGCGGCCGTACTGCTGCAAATACTGGCGCAGATCCCGCCCCTTGACGTAGTCCATGATGATGAAGTGTTCTTTGCCTTCGACGACGGTGCCGAAAGCGCGCACGATGTTGGGGTGGTTGAGTTCGCGCAGAGCTTCCGCTTCACGTAGGAAGCGTTCGATAAGCTCGGGACGGGCTGATGTGGTATCGCGGCGAAGCTGTTTGATGGCGACGATCTGGCCGGTGCGCGTATCGACGGCGCGATGCACGATTCCCATGCCGCCTTGACCAATTTGCGCCTCGAGTTGGTAGCGTCCCCCTACCAATACCGTCATATCGGTGTGTTAAGCCTGTTTTTCGACAGGCTTCATTCTAGCGCATACGCGGCAGATTTCACGCTAAGGCTGAGACCACGCGCCATACCATTCGCACGGTCGATCCTGCTGCGCGTTTGGGTAATGCGCACAAAACCACACAGCCGCTGTTCTGCGGCTGTGCGATTCACATTGAGGTTTCGGATAACGGCGCGCGGCGGGGTGAATTGCGTGCTCCAGCGTTATGACGAACCAGCGGAGCGCCGGCTGAATCACACCCCGCGCGCGCTATATTGGCCCGCCCCAGCGGTATACCTGAGTCTGGTGTGGTACCCACATCGACCGACAGCGGCTTGGGTACGCCGTCATCGCTGGGGCACGGGCCGTTGGAGGCTGTTAACTGGCGTAGTGCGGCGTGCCATCGACGCTGGCTAACCGCCAACAGACCAGCCGACCCTCGTGAATTGGAAAGATGTCGCCCTTGGTGAGGTGTACAACAACCGGTTCGTACTCCTCCAACGGGCCCGTCTGCCGAACGCGACGCTCAGGCGGCTTGTCTCCAACGAGGGCATACTGACCGGTATACGGTACAACCTCGTTGCTTTGATACACCGTCTGAAGCTCTTGTGTGCTCAGTCGTTCGCTCATGGCGGTGTCCTGACGCTGCACGTACGTTACACTGACTGTACCGCGTTCCTGAAATTATGCAATAGTGACAAACCGCGCGGAGTGCCGGTCAATTCGTCACATGCCCCGTGTAGTACTCCTAGGCTATGCTGTGATTGGACATAGATCGATCAGGATGAGATGTACAATAGAAATATCCTGATAGGCTGGAGGAGGACACGATGGCATTCAAGAAAATCCTCGTAACCCTCGATGGATCTGACATCGCGGAGACGGCGGTCAAGTACGCGCAGGAGATCGTCGCGCCCGGCGGCCAGATCACCCTGTTGTCCGTATTGGAAGAAGATTGGGCGGCGTCGCTGGTGATGGCCGGCATGATCGGCCAGCCTGTGCCGATGGCGTCCGATCCCCGCTACGCGAGCGACCCACGGGCGCTCGCCGCGCAGCGCGAATATCTGCGCGGTATTCAGGAATCGTTCACCCGCAAAGACGTGACCGTCCAGCAGGAGGTCGTCACCGGCAGCGTTGTCGAGTCGATCATCGCAGTGGCGGAACAGGGGTACGACCTGATCGTGATGGCGACCCACGGCCGCACCGGGTTGGGCAAGGTCATCCTCGGCAGTGTCGCGTCTGACGTGCTGCCCAAAGCCCCGTGCCCTGTGCTGGTCATCCCGCCCATGAAGCGGGGAGGCGGCAAGTAGCGGACATTCTTCGAATACGGTTTGGGGATCGTCGGCGGCTCCCCGGCCGACGATCCCCCTATTCGATTCGACCCCCTGACTTATGACGCGCCACCTCCAAGCAGGGATTCAAGAACATCCAAGAGAGTGGGTCAACTGACACACGAAAACCGGGAAACGTACGCAATTGGTGGATCGAAGGCACACTCGATCCATTTGCGCGTGATCCGTTCGTCGTGGATTCGCTTGCGGAGATCGGCGCGCTCGTGGAGCGTATCAACGCACTGCCCGGCGACGCCATTCCGCCAGCCTGCCGCGCCGATCTGCTGACGGTGGCTGAGGCGCTGCTGGTGGAGGATGGCGGGGGCTGATCCCAGAAGGCGCGCGACGAGTCACACCGGACAGCGTCTTACTCTGAGCCGATGATGTCCTTGACGTGATGCTGCACGGCGAACGCGGCGGCTTCCGCCCGGTTTGACAGGTTCAGCTTGCCGAGGATGCTGCTCACGTAGTTGCGCACCGTGCCTTCGCCGAGAAACAGCTTGCTGGCGATCTCGCGGTTGGTCATGCCGTCGGCGATTGAGGCCAGCACGCGCAGTTCCTGCGGCGACAAGTCTGAGAACACCGATGCTTCCTTCTGCTTTTCCGCCAGCGCGACCTCGCGGAAGACCGAGGACACCATCGCCGGATCAATCGCCGATTCCCCGCGCGCGACCTGTTCGATCGTCCGCACAAGGTCGTCGTTGCCGATGCGCTTGAGGACATAGCCTGCCGCCCCGGCGCGGATTGCGGCAAACAGCAGGTCGTCTTCGGCGAAGGTCGTCAGCATCACGACGCGTACTTCCGGCGCGCGTTCGGTGATCTGCTTGCAGGCGTCGATGCCCCCGAGCTGCGGCATACGCACATCCATCACAACGATGTCGGGCCGGTGCTTGAGCGCTTGCTTGACCGCCTCTTCGCCGTTGTCCGCTTCGGCGACGACGACCATGCTGGGATTCTGCTGAATCATCGCCTTGATGCCCATGCGCACTACTTCATGGTCGTCCGCCACTACGATCCGAATCTGGGACATCCGCGTTCCTTCCCCTAACGACCGCCGGCCTTGAGTGCTATGATCTTAGCATGCCAATCGATCGAAACGTATTGGTAGATGGAATAGTGTAATGGTGAGTGGACCTTCCGCGCCACGAAGTCAACTGGATGCGCTTAGCGACGCGATCCGAGCGCTGACGACGGAGATCAGCATCGAGCGCGTGCTGCGCCGCTTGGCAGAGATCTCCGCGCATCTCGTTAACGCTCGTTATGCCGCGCTTGGTGTGCCGAGCGAGATGGGCGGGTTGGCGCAGTTCTATACGTATGGCATGACCGAACGGCAGGTCGCCCGCATGGATCACCTGCCGGTGGGTCACGGCCTGCTGCGCGAACTGCTGCGCGTGACCAATCCGATCCGGCTTGAAGACCTGCGGCAGGATCCCCGGTCGGCGGGGTTCTGCGCGGCTCACCCGACGATGACCAGCTTCCTCGGCGTTCCGATCATCTCGAAGGGTGTGCATTTGGGCAGCCTGTACCTGTGCGACCGGCTGAACAATCAGCCCTTCAGCGACGAGGACGAGCGCCTCGTGACGATGCTGGCGGGGCATGCCGCCGTCGCCATCGAGAACGCGCGTCTGAACGAACAGCTGCGCAAGCTGGCGATCATCGAGGAACGCGACCGCATCGCGATGGAACTGCATGACGGCATCATCCAGCAGATCTTTTCGGTCGGCATCCGTCTCGACATCACGCGGCGAACCCAGAACCCGCCGGATGAAATCGCCGAGCAGCTCAAGAACGCGGCCAGCGAGCTGAACCGGGTGATCGAAGACCTGCGCATGTACATCCGTGATCTCAATCGGGGCGTGGATTATGCGGTCACGTTGGGCGACCAGTTCAGGGAAGTGTTCGAGGGATTCCGCAGTGTGTCGTCGTCGCGCTTGGTCAGCGACATCCAACCCGGATTGACACATTTGACCGAGGACAAGGTTCATGTGCTGGTGCAGCTCACGCGCGAGATGCTCTCCAATATCGCGCGCCACGCCCGCGCCAGCGAGGTGTACGTCGAACTGGTCGACAACGGCCACAGCACCGAATTGACCATCTCCGACAACGGAATCGGGTTCAACCCGGCGACGGTACAGCGCGGCCGCGGCCTCGACAACATGACAAGCCGCGTTGGACGGCTCGGCGGCACACTGACCATCGACTCGTCGCCGGGGCATGGGGCAACCCTGCGCGCCGATATCCCGCATACGTCGCCGCCCACCTCGGCCCATACGCCGCCAGCGGGGGAGACGAACGGCGGATAGCCCCCTCGCGATTCCGGTGTGAGGCTTGGCCGGACACCGGCGGATCAGTGGGCTTGCTGGTTCGTGGGCTGGGGCGGCTCAGGGAGGCGATCCGGCATGCGGCCCGTTTCGTACACACACCACCACACGTCGATCAGCGGCTTTAAGACATCCTGCTTGGGATGATTCGGCTCCCACGGCTTTTCGTACTGATAGTGGATGAGGCGGATACTGCTCCAGCGCCACAGCTGCGGCAGGTTGAACCATACGTATTGCAGCGTATTGTCGGTGTAGGGCAGGCCGTGCCACTCCGGGAAGTACGTCTCAAGAAAGGTCTGATCGGTGCGCCGCCAATACGCGTCCGGCGTGTCCAGCGCCGCGAGCATGGAGTCGAACGTGTTCCGGTTAGGCTGCGCGACGAAGACGCCGCTGTTCAAACGGTGAAAGTCGGCCAGCGATTCGTACACGTTCGGCGCGGCCGAGAACTCTGGATACCCGAAAAGGCGGTCAATCGAGCGGATGACGAGCGCGTCCGCATCAATAAACACGACGCGCTCGAAGCGATCCAATTCCCACAGGCGCAGCTTGGCGAAGTTCAGCAGCGGATCATGGAACGCGGGCTTGTTCCCTTTGAGATACGGCGACTGCGTGTGTATCGACTCGCGGGCATGGCGTGACTGGAACGCCTCGGACAGTGGAAGCGGCTCGACCGGCAGCAGCGTACAGCCGAGCGCCGCGAGTGTCTCCAGATGCTCATAGTCGCCGGTGGTCATCACGGTGAGCGGGGCCTGTGCGCCGACCCTCTTCAGCGAGCGGGCGAGGGCAATCGCGCCAAGGACGTAGTCGGCGTTGGCGACAAGGGTGACGTAGCTGTACATCAACGGTTATCCAAGCGTGTGACGACGCACGACCGGGACGCTGTGTGTGACGCCCCGGCCGCGCGGTGCGATGTGTCGGTTGCGAGGGACTAGGCCGGCTCGATTTGCGCCACGGCAGCCTGAGTGACCTGATTGGCGGTGCTGCGCCAGTTCACGGTGGGCTTGATGAGCCGTTCGTCGATGCGGTCGCGGTGCTGAAGCGCGAGGCGGATCATGCCTTCGATCTCCTCGTCGTTGAGCAGATGCGGCTCCAGCCCGAGGTCGAGCAGCTTGGTATGCACGACGTTGTAGTAGTGATTTTCCGATTCGACCCGTGGATTGGGGATCTGGTGCGCCTGCACGTCCAGCCCCATCTGACCGCCGACGCGCTGCACCTTCTCGGCGATGTCGTTGATCGAGTACCACTCGGTGACTTGATTGAACACGCGGTATTCACCCGCCGCAGGAACCGACTCGATGGCGAGTTCGATGCAGCGCACGGTGTCCTTGATGTTGATGTACCCGCGCGTCTGCCCGCCGCTGCCGTACACGGTGAGCGGATAGCCGATGGCCGCCTGAATGCAGAAGCGGTTGAGCGCCGTGCCGTATACCTGATCGTAGTCGAAGCGCGTCGCGAGGTCGGCATCCAGCGCGGTCTCGTAGGTGCCAGCGCCGTACACGATACCCTGATTCAAGTCCGTCGCGCGCATTCCCCAAATGCGGCAGCCAAACTGAATGTTGTGCGAGTCGTGCACCTTAGTCAGGTGATAGAACGACCCCGGCTGCTTGGGAAAGGGCAGCACGTCCTTGCGGCCCTTATGCGTGATTTCGATAAAACCCTCTTCGATGTCGATGTTGGGCGTGCCGTATTCGCCCATCGTGCCCAGCTTGACGAGGTGGCAGTCCGGCACGATGTCCTTGATCGCGTACATCACGTTGAGCGTGCCGAGCACGTTGTTGTACTGCGTATAGAAGGCGTGTTCGCGGTCGATCATCGAGAACGGCGCCGAACGTTGTTCCGCGAAGTGTACCAACGCCTCAGGCGCGAACTCCGTGATCGCCTTTGCGAGCGCGTCGTAGTGGGTGATGTCACCGTGATAGACCGTGATGGTCTTTCCGGTGAGCTGATGCCACCGTTCGACCCGCTGATGAAGGTGGCGGATGGGCAGCAGGCTGTCGATGCTGTGCTTGAGATCGAAATGACGCCGTGCCTGATTGTCGAATACCGCGACGTCGTAGCCCCGCTGAGACAAGTAGGCGGCCTGCGGCCAACCCAGATAGCCGTCACCGCCGAGAATCATTACGCGCATAAGTGTCCCCCAAATCGGTGTACAAGGTGGTTTCAGTGGTGAAAACAGCGTAGATCGAGAAAAGTTTCGCAAAGTCGTATCGCTGAGGGGGAAACGGCGTCTACTGGCGGTCAAACGGCTGTCCACGGCTCAAAGGCGGGCGCTCAATATGACACTTGTCACCACGCGTCCCTGAGTAATGTAACTACGCCCCGGCGATTGCAGAATTTACACTGTGTTTAACGGTGTTCGAGAAAGTGCAGATAAACAGAGTTTTCTTGAACAACGGTGCTTTTCTCAATTCTGCACACGTCGCGCCGAAGCCTAACGGCGTATGACAACCTCCTCCCTCGGTAACGTGCTGCGGACAACCTCGTCCGCAGCACGTTGTTTTCCAACGCTGCATCTGAGGAGTTCTGCAATGCAGACACTGCGAGACCGTGTAACTCTGCTTTGTGAACAGGCCACGGAAGCCATACGCCGCAGTTTGACGGCTCTGCTTGAAGATGACGAGGCGCTGGCACGCGAGGTTGGCGCCAATGACGCGCAGATCAACGTCGCGCAGTTCGACATTGAGGAATACGCTTATTCACTCTTGAGCGAACGCAAGCTGGCGGTTTCGGAAGTACGCCGCATCGTCGGCATGATCGTGCTGACGCGGGTGCTTGAGCAGGTCGGGGATCACGCGGCGAACATCGCGCATTTCGCCGTGAGTATGAAGCGGCTGGAAGCCACGGTGGATATGTCGTCCGTTTTCAGCTTGATCGCTGAGATGGCGTCCACAGCGACAGAGATAACTCAACAAGCGTGTAACGCTCTGCTCCAACAGGACGCGCGCCGTGCAGAGGCGGCTGTTCGCCGCGATCAAGAGCTAATGGATACGTTCGACGCCATCAACGCCGTGCTGATCCAACCCCCAGAGCAGAGTGGAATCCCGCCTGAGCACGGACAACTCCTGCTGCGGGTCGCGTACAACCTGCGCCAGATCGGCATGTGCGCGGTCATCGTGTGCGAACGCGCGATCTTCCTTGCGACCGGCGAACTCAAAGATTTTCACTGAGTCCGCCGGCGGTGATTCTCACTCGGACTTGAGCGCCAGCACGGGCAGCAGGCGTGCCGCGCGCAGGGCCGGGAACAGACCTGCGCCGATCCCGACCAGCGTCGCCAGCGTGACCGCAAACAGGATCAACTCGCTCGGAATCACGAACAGGTTCCCTTGAATCTGGCTCGGATCAATGGGCAGGAAGGTGATGCCGCCTTGATCCTGCGGGACGTTCGCTAGGGCCGTATTCACCACGTTTTGCACGAACAGCGACAGCCCGACGCCGGCGACGCCGCCGGAGAAGCCCACCAGCGCGGCCTCCGTCAGAAAGATCGTCATAACGTCGCGGTCGGTCGCGCCGATGGCCTTCATCAAGCCGATCTCTTTGGTGCGTTCGAGGATCGCCATGGTCATGGTATTGGCGACGCCGAAGGCCGCGACCAGCAGCGCCACGCCGCCGATCCCCCCCAGCATCAGGCGCATCGTCCCGAAGAATTGGTTGAGCTGATTGATGAAGTCGGACATGCCGCCGACCTCGAAACCCATCTTGCGAATCGCCTCGGCGACCCCGTTGGTCGTGTCGCGGTCGCGCGCGCGGACGACGACCCGGCCAAAGACGAACGTCTCCGGGTCGAACTCGGTGTTATTCGTCCACTCGTTGAACTCGATCACATCCTCGATCGGCATCAGGATCGAATAATCGTAGGCGCTGCCGGGCGCGAGCACGGCCACGACGTTCAGTTTGACGATCCGGTCTGCCGGCGTCTCGCCAGCCCACTGATAGATCTTCATCTTGACCGGCGTGTTGTACATATCGACCTCGACCGGCGACCATTCCTCGGCCTTCGGATCGAAGAAGTTGCGCCCGACCTCCGACCCGACGATCACCTCGCCCGGCTGTAGGCTGAGTTCGCCCTGCGCCGCGGTAAGGCCGAGATAGGGCAGCAGGCGCGGGTCAATGCCGACCCCGCCCGAATAGCCGGTGTATTGTCCCGCGGTCATCTCGCCGCCGCCGTCAAGGTTGGCTGACGGGATGACCAGCACCACGTCAGGCACCTTCCAAGTGAGCGCACGGTCTCGATCGTGAGCTGCGGCGCTTGGTCGGAGGGGACGTTCGGGTTCCACGACGGCCACACGTCCAGCTCGGTCAGCGCCGTGCTGCTGCCGATGCCCGCCTCGGCCGCGTTCTGCAAGCCGATGGTGAGCGCGATCAGCAGGATGACGGCGGCGGTGCCGACCAGCACACCACCGGCGGTCATCACGAAACGGGCGCGGGCGCGCAGTAGATTGCCAAACGCGAGCTGCAGCAGTTCCATGGCGCTGCCTCCTCACTAGCTCCCCAGACCGAGGACACCGAGCAGGAAGCGGCCCAGCATATCGGCGAACGTCGGTTCGGGCGGCGGTTCCGGCGTCGGTTCTTCGATCGGCGGGAAATCCGGGTCGATGGGCGGCATCGGCGGCGCTTCGACGGCGGTCGTCGTGAACGTCTTGACAATCGCGTTCGGCTGGTTGATCTCGTCGATGTAGTTGATCGTCACCGTGACCGTGACCGGCCCCGGCGCTGTTGGCATGACCGTGCCGAACGCCGATCCTTCGTCGCCCGCCGCGAGCTTGCCGAGGAACGTCGACGCCGGATCCATCACCTCGGCATTCTCCGCCGTGAACTCGACGGCGCGGAAGTTGATCTCTGAACTTCCGATGTTGGTGAAACTGACGCCGACCGGCAGCGGTTCGCCGATGTACGTCTCCGGCGGCAGCGGCGTGTCGTTGAACTGCAACGCAGGCGGCACGACAACGATCAGGCTGGCGCTCAAGTTGGTGCGCACCGGCTCTCCATCGGCGCCGGGATACGTCAGCGTGATTGGCAGGCTGTAGATCCCGCTCTTGGCGCTGCCGCTGACGATGAACGGCTGGATCAGCGTGGCTTGGCCGACGCCCGCCTCCAGCGTGCCGACGAAGAACGAGCCGCCGGTATCCAGCGGCGCGAAAGTGCTGCTGGTCGTGGTCGTTCCGCCGCTGCCAGACCCGCCTGACGTATCTTCGGTGACGGCGCCGAACGTGAGCAGGACATTGTCCGCCGCGCCGTTGCCGACGTTCTTGATCGTGGCGGTGAGGGTGAAGCGGTCGCCGGGGGCCAGCCGTTCGGCGTCGATCTGATAGGAGTCGAGCAGAAGAAGCGGAGCGCGTGCTTCAACCTGCGCGACGTTCAGAGTCAGCGTGCCGGTGGTCTCCTTGGCCTCCGTCCCCTGCAAATACGTGAGGGTATAGGGCTGGGGCTGCGGGCCGGCTTTGGCATCGGTGCGCACAATCATGTCGGCGGTGACAGTGATCGATTCGCCGGGCTGTAGGTCGCCGATGGGGAAGCTGTCGCCCTGCGCGCCGGCCAGCAGCACGCCGTCGGTACCGGTCAGGCGCAGCAGTGTTTGCCGCGCGACGCCGGTGCCGGTGTTGGTGATCGTCAGCTCGACCGACACCGAGTCGCCGGGCCGCGCCGGGTTCGGGGTCGTCGACGTGCCGCTGGCGACGAGCTGTGTCGCCTGAGTCGTCGCCTCGACCGTGACGCTAAACGTCGCGGTGCTATCGTAATTGTTGCCGTCGAAGTCGCGGTAGGTCAGCGCGATCGAAACCACGTTCGGCCCGCTTGTCAGGTCGAGCGCGGCGATTGCCGTGAGTGTCACGAGGAACGTGCCGCCGGGCGGGATGTCGGGGAGCGTGAGCGCCGCCAGACCGCCGTTGGGCAGGAACTTGCCGGCGGGGTCAAGCCGCGCGACGACGCTTTGCGCGGTACGGTTGCCCTGATTATACAGCTCGAACGTCACGGCTAACCCTTCGCCGGGCCGGATCACGCCGGGCGTGACGTTGTAACTGCGCGCAGTAAGGCGCGGCTCACCGGGCAGCGGGGTAGGCAGGGGAACCGGCTCCTGCGTCGGAATCGGCGCACTGGTCGGCAGCGGTTCGGGCGTGGGCTGTGGCCCGGCCGTGATTAACAGCGTGCGATCCCACGCGCTGTCACCGCTGACCGGATCGCGCACCTCGACGGTGTATTCGCCGGGCGGCACCGAGCCGGGCACAACCGCCATCAGCGCCTGCGCGTTGACGAACGTCGTGCTCAGCAGGCCGATGCCCTTGAGCCGCACGACCGAATCTCCAGTGAACCCGGATCCGTACACGGAAATCGTGCCGCCGATGCCGGTTTGCAGCGAACGCGGTTCGACGCGGCGCACCGCCGTCGTGCGGGGATCTTGGTGGGTATCCTGTGCGTATGCCGCCGGCCACACCATGACCAAGAAGGTCGTGATTGCGGCGAGTATCAGCAATCGTCTGTGTTTATGCATTGAGGTATCGCTCCTCCGGCGCTTGCAGCCGGTCTTCAACGATTTTGCCATCGTGGAGCATGACGATCCGGTCGGCATACGAGGCGACCGAGGGGTCATGGGTGACGATGAGTAGGGTCTTGTTAAAGCGGTCGCACAGTTTTCGCAGCATGGTCATCACGGTGCGACCCATCTTGCTGTCGAGCGCGCCGGTCGGCTCGTCCGCCATAATCAGCGGGGGATCGTTGAACAACGCGCGGGCGATCGCCACCCGCTGCTGCTGCCCGCCGGAGAGCTGATTAGGGCGGTGGTCGAGTCGTTCGCCCATGCCCAGCGCGTCCAACAAACGGGCGGCGCGGTCTTCCCGCACTTCCGTCGGGATGCGGCTGAACACGCCGGGCAGCGCCGCGTTTTGAAGCGCTGTGAGCGTCGGTACGAGGTGGAACGCCTGAAAGACGAACCCGCACGTATCGCGCCGGAAATGCGCCAGCTCCTCACTGCTCATGCTGTCGAGCCGGTAGCCGGCGATCTCGATCGCGCCGGATGATGGCCGATCGAGGCCGCCAAGCGCGTACAGCAGCGTGGACTTCCCGGAGCCGCTTGGCCCCATAATGGCGATGAACTGCCC
Source organism: Chloroflexi bacterium OLB13 (assembly GCA_001567485.1). Taxonomy (GTDB): domain Bacteria; phylum Chloroflexota; class Anaerolineae; order Aggregatilineales; family Phototrophicaceae; genus Flexicrinis. The sequence goes on along the minus strand of JZRA01000138.1, from coordinate 11,544 downwards.
TTCCGGGACTTCGAGCTGACGCCGTTCAGCGCCTGCACGACCTGCTCGCCGATGGTGAATGTCTTGTGGAGATCCTCGGCGATCACGAGCGGGTGTGCGTCGTGGTCGATCATGGCTGAGGCGTCTCCTCGGCCGGCGGCGTCTCTGACGGCGCATCCGCCGCTTCGTCGCCCGCTGGCTCGTCCACCGGCCCGCCGCCCATGTCCGACGGTATGCCGAGGTCTTCAGGCATATCCTGTCCCATGTCGAGCGGCATGCCCCCGTCGCCGGGCAGATCGGTCAAGACATCGACGACTTCGGGCGCGGGCGCGGTGATCGCGCCGGTGAGCACGGGCGCGCCAACTTGAATCACCGCCCAGATCAGCACGATGACGAGCGCTGCGATCCGCCAGCCGTTCAGGCTGAAGCGAATACCGAAGTACACCAGCATCAAGCTCCACAGCCAGAAGATCGTGAAGCGTGATGCCAGCGAGATCGCCAGCGCCTGCACGGTCGGCTCCCATGTCGAGAACTCCGGCAGCGCGGTCACGACGCCTTCGATGCCGGGGGCGCCGCGATTGCCGCCCGCCGCATAGTAGATCAACTGAATCACCGCCATGACGGCCAGCGGCAGGCTCGACCACACCGCGACCTGCAAATTCATGCCGATGCGCGGCGCATGTCCACGCAGCATCGGGACGACGATCAGCATAATCGTCAGGATCAGCCAGCCCAAGATGACACTGCTGGCGGCGAGCAGCGCGGTGGTAAGGTCTTCGGTCACGGTGGCCGATGCGCCGGTTGATGGCGTATTGGGGTCGGGGATACCTTCAGGCGGCAGCCCGCCGAAGTCCGTATCGGAGGACGGGATTCCGCCACCACCACCGCCACCACCACCACCGCGGCCACCACCGCCGCCATCAAAGACGGGGTCAATCGGCGCGACGATGCCGCTGTCGCCGGGAACATCCGCGGACAATGCGGCATACCGCACCGTGGCGATTCCGACCACGGCCAGCACGATCAACGCAGCCCACAGCCACTGGCGCGTTTCACCGGCCGGGGGCAGGGTGCGGAAGAACAGGGCGGGGCGCAGCAGGGCGGTGGTGATCTGCCCATACAGACCGCGCTGGCGCGTACGCGCATTTAACGGTTGACGCGCCTTATTGTTGGTACTGCGTTCGTTTTCGCTCATGCTTGTCCATTCCGCGGGCGGACATGAGCCATGCGCGCGCCTCGCGTTGTGCGATTGTGTCCATCATGTATATATTATCTACGGGCTTTTGATGAAACGCATCATCCGGCAGGTTGACGCGTACAATACTAGAGACCACCGCAGCCCCGCGCCCGACCAACGTGCTCCACGGATAACTGATGATCGAAGCACTTCCGCCTGACTTTCTCCCCCGCGCTACGCGCATTCTGCTGCCGCGTTTCAACGCCGCCGACGAACGTGAGGCATGGCTGGCGCAGGCATTCTTCCTGAGCGATCCACGGCTGTACCATGATCTGCGCATGGTGGAGGGCGCACCGATTGTGACCGTCACGCGGACGATCACCGCGCTGCTCAACGCCGCGTGCCTGCCCGGCCGCAAAATGCACGCACTGGCGGCTCTGCTCAGCGCCGTGAAGCTCGGATCGCCCGAACCGATGCACCGCGAGATCGACTCGCTGGTGTCCCTGCTCAAGCCGCTGTGCAGCGGTGATCCCAAGGCCAAAATTTCGTCCAAGCTGGTAGTTCCCATGCAGCGCCCATCCAACCCGCTGCAAACTATCGAGACGCCGGAGGACGAGCGCACGCCGACTGTCTTTATCAGTTACGCGCATGCGGACGATGCCTTTGCGATGAAGCTGATCTCCGACCTGCAAAACGCCGGCCACGCGATCTGGATCGACACCGTGAGCATCAAGGGTGGTGACGCGTGGGTCAGGTCAATCGCGGACGGCATTCGCAACAGCTATGCGTTCGTCACGCTTATCAGCCCGGACGCCAACACGAGCCGCTGGGTGCTGCGCGAATACCTGCTGGCCGAAAACCTCGGCAAGGCGATCTATCCGGTGATGGCGCGTCAGGCAGATATCCCGTTCCAGATGATCGACCGTCAGGTCATCATGCTGAATGAGAGCTACGCGGACGGCCTGCGTGAGTTGATCGCCGCGCTGCCGGCGCCGCAGGTGGAGATGCCGCCGGAAGGGCAGGAGGTGGTTCCGCCGCCGCCCGTGTCGATGTCCCCCCCTCCACCCGCGCCGGCGCCGATAATGCGGCCGCAAGCATCGTCGCCCGATCAGTCGAAAGCAGGCGGGCCGGGCGGGATGCTCGGAGGGCTGCTTGATCGGCTGAGCGGCCTATTCGGCGGCGAAACAGCGAATCCCGCGCCGGAGGCTGATACATCGGTAGAGCGGCGCGCGCGCGAACAGGGCGAGCCAGCGCCGAGCCGTGTCCCGGTGGAGGATGCCGTACAAGTTCCCGGCCCAGAGGAATCTGCGGCCGAGGCGGTGGCCCCGCACGCCGCCCCGATGATGCGTTCACCGGTCAGCCGCGCCGATGAATTGCAGTTCATCCAGCGCCAATTCGCGGTCGTCTTTAATACGATGCAGGAACGCGGCAAGGCCGACATGGACGACGAGCGTGTGCGCTGGGCTAAGCTGCCGGGCGACGCGATATTCGGCGCGCGTGAGGACGCCGTAGAGCATCCGGTGGACATCACGGGCGATCTCTGGCAGACGATGGGCCGTGCGATTGTCGAGGCGGACAGCGCAGGCGAATCCGGCGCGGTCGTGTGGACGGCGCTCGAAGCGCAGATGAAGCGCGCGCTGGCCGACCCCGCCGAGCCGCTGCCGGTCATGATCGATTTGACGAGCTGGGACGAACGCGCCGAATCGCTGGAGTCGTTCGTGCGCCATCACCTTGACACGCTGGCCGATCACTGGCCGACGCTCGCCAAACAGGATCGCGTCGCGCCCCTCATCAGCGGCATCGAGATCGCAGACCCCGCACGCACCGGCGCACGTCACGCTGCCGTCGAGGCGTTCTTGCGCGCGCACCCCGATCTGTCCTCACTGGTCGTCACCGTGAGCGCGGTGTAAGCGCAGCGCTGCCGGGGGGCTTGCGCGCCGGTGATCCCGCCGTTCTGCAGGGCGCTGGGCGAAGCGCTGCGCGCACAGATTCGCGCCGGAATCGCCGCCACGAGACGCGGCTCATTGATGCGCTGTCCCAAGCCGTCAGTTTTCCCGCAATCCGTCTCTAGCGTGCGCTACCCGACAGTGCTAATCTTGTCAAACCCCCGAACCTTTTGGGATGATGATGTAGTGCTTTACTCGCTCTCTATCCGGAGTCTCTATGCGTGGTTTGAATTCGACGGAAAATCTCCTCATCTATATCGTGCTGGGTATCGCCGTACTCGGCCTACTGTACGCGGGCTACCTCGTCCGGCAGATCTTGGCCGAGTCGAAGGGCAGCGCGAAGATGCAGGAAGTGTGGGGTTACATCCGCACGGGCGCCAACGCCTACCTGCGTTCGCAGTTCCGCATCGTCGCCGTGCTCATCGCGGTGCTGGTGGTCGTGCTGTTCTTCAGCGTGTACGTCGTCAACCCGACGCCTTACGCGATTGAACACTACTGCCATGACCTCGCCCAGACGGCGCGCGCGGCAGTCGACCCCGATGTGATCCGGGCCGAAGTCGCCGCCGCCAACGCCAACGTGGATGCGGCGGAACTGGTGCTGCTGCAAAACAACGCCATTGTCGCCCAAGAAGAGGCGGCGATTGTGCGGGCCGGGATCGAAGGGATCAACGGTCAGCCGGCGTGTGAAGCGGCACGCACGCAGACCGCGATTGGGCGCGCCGGGGCGTTCCTGATGGGCGCGGTCTTTAGTGCCATGGTCGGCTTTGTCGGCATGAACATGGCGGTGCAGGGCAACGTTCGCGTTGCGGCCGCCGCGGTGGACAGCAAGCGCGGCTACAAGGACGCCCTGCGCATCGCCTACCGGTCGGGCACCATCACCGGCATGCTCACCGACGGCCTCGGCCTGTTCGGCGGCACGATCATCTTCTTGATCTACGGGATCGCATCGCCGGACGTGCTGCTCGGGTTTGGCTTCGGCGGCACGCTGCTGGCACTGTTCATGCGTGTCGGCGGCGGTATCTTCACGAAGGCTGCGGACGTGGGCGCTGACCTCGTCGGGAAGGTCGAGGCCGACCTGCCTGAGGACGATCCGCGCAACGCCGCGGTGATCGCCGACCTCGTAGGCGACAACGTGGGTGACTGCGCCGGTATGGCCGCGGACATCTTCGAGAGCTATGAAGTGACGATCGTGTCGGGCCTCATCCTCGGCTTGGCGCTGGCGACCATCACCCGCAGCCCGTTGTGGATCATCTTCCCGTTGGTCGTGCGCGGGATCGGCGTGCTCTCATCGGTTATCAGCACGTACTTGGTGAAGTCCGATCAGACCGACACCAAGGCCGGCGCCGACGCGCTCGCCGCGATCACCGGCGGTTTCTATAAGGCGGCCGCGATCAGCACCGCGCTGTTCGCCGTGTTTACCGTGCTGTACATGCGCGATGACAACATCAACGCTGGCGCGCTGTTGTGGCAGCCATTGGCGGCCGTGCTGATCGGGGTGCTGCTGGCGATTGTCATCGACAAAGTCACGGCCTACTTCACCGATACCGAGCACCCGCCGGTCAAGGACATCGCGCGCAACAGCCAAACCGGGCCGGCGACGGTCATTCTCAGCGGCATCTCGGTCGGCCTCGAGTCCTCGACTTGGGCCATCATCGTGATCGCCATCAGCATCTTGGGCAGCATCGGCATCGCGGCGGTCGCGCCAATTCAAGGCGTCGACGTCTTTACGCAGGTATTGTACCTCGTGGCGATGACCGGTATCGGCATGCTCACGCTGACAGGCAACAACGTTGCCATGGACGCGTTCGGCCCGATCAGCGACAACGCGCAAGGCGTGGCGGAGCTGGCTGGCGAGTCGGGCGGTGAGGGCGGAAAGATCCTCGAACAGCTCGACGCCGTGGGCAATACCACGAAGGCCATCACGAAGGGCGTCGCCATCGGGTCGGCGGTGATCGCCGCGGTATCGCTGTTCGGGTCGTTCCTGACCGATACGCGCGTGGTTCAGTTGGGTCTGGGCGTCGATCGCTCGCAAACGCTGTACGCGACCGGCATCAACATCGCGTCGCCGCTGGTGTTCATCGGCTTCCTGATCGGCGGCGGCCTCATCTTCCTCGCCTCCGCCATGCTCATCCGGTCGGTGAACCGCGCGGCCTTCAAGATGATCAACATCGTGCGCCGCCAGCTGCGCATTCCGGGCGTGATGGAAGGCACAACGACGCCGGACTACGCCGAAGCGGTCAGCGTCAGCACGCAGGCGGCGCAGCGGGAACTGCTGCCTGTGAGCTTGATCGCCGTGCTGACCCCCGTGATCCTCGGCTTCTTGCTGGGCGCGGCGGCGCTGGGCGGCTTCCTCGCGGGCGTCATCCTCGCCGGTCAGCTCATGGCCGTGTTCATGAGCAACGCGGGCGGCGCGTGGGACAACGCCAAGAAGTACGTCGAAGAGGGCAACTACGGCGGCAAGCGCAGTGATCCGCATAAGGCGACCGTCGTTGGAGACACCGTCGGCGATCCGTTCAAGGACACTGCGGGGCCGGCGCTCAACCCGATGATTAAAGTCGTGAACCTCGTCGCGCTGATCGTCGCGCCGCTGGTCGTGACTATGGAAGCGAACGCCGCAAACGGTGAGAGCAACCTGCTCGTTACGGTTGTGATGCTCGCGCTCCTCGGCGTGGTCGGCTGGGTGATCGTGCGCAGCAAGCACGAAGACGCCGAAACGGCGCACGCTGTCGAAGAGGTCGCGCGCGTCTCGAAGTAGCATCCTGCGGCTGAGCGCTGCACAGGGCCGAGGTTGAATCACCGCCTCGGCCCTTTTGAATCACGGCGCGAATTCTGGCTTCACCGGCGTTGATAGGGCGCTGAAGCGTGCTTGCAGCATCGGCAGCAGACCGCCGGCGTCGAGGATCGCGCGCACGCTGTCCGGCAGCGGAGGGATGACGAATTCACGCCCAGCGGCACGCACGACACCGGCCTCGCGGTCGATCTCGATGACATCACCGGTGTGAACGATCCCGGCTATCTCCGGCAGGACGATCGGGTGTACGCCTTGGTTGATGCAGTTGCGGAAGTACAGCCCGCCGAATGACGCGGCGATGATCGCCTGCACGCCGCACAGCCGCAGCGCGGTTACGGCTTGCTCACGGCTTGAGCCGCACCCCCAGTTGCGCCCGGCGACGATCACGTCGCCGGGTTGCACCGCCGACACGAACCCCGGATCGAGGTCTTCCAGCGCCTTGGCGCGGATGTCGGCATCGGCGCGCAGTGTGTACGTGTATTTGCCGGGGTAGATCAAATCGGTGTTGACGTTGTCGCCATAAACCCATACGCGATGTGTGCTCATGCCGAACCCTCCGCGCGGAACGTCTCGCCGTCAATGATGTCCTGCGGGCTGACGATCTGGCCGGCGACGGCGCTGGCGGCCACCACGGCCGCGTTCGCCAGATAGACCGGTGCGCCGGCCGTCCCCATACGGCCTTTGAAGTTGCGGCTTCCGGCGCTGATCGTCACCTCGTTCGGCGCGGGGACGCCCAAGTGATTGCCCATGCACGGCCCGCATCCCGGCGTCCCCAGCGCAGCGCCCGCGTCGATCAGGTCTTGCAGCACGCCGCTGCGCACCGCCCTGCTGAGCACCTGCGCGCTGGCCGGAATGACGATCAGGCGCGCGCGCAGTTTCCGTCCGCGGACGACCGCCGCCGCCGCCGCAAGATCGCTGTAGCGCCCGCCGGTGCAGGTGCCGACGAACGCCTGTTGGATCGGCGTGCCGGTCGCTTGTGACACCGGGACGACGCGGTCGGGCTGGTCAGGCAGGGCGATCAGCGGCTCCAGCGTGGACACGTCGAGCGTGCTCTGCGCGCTGTAGACGGCATCCGCATCCGGGTACAGCGGGGTGAAGGGGCGGGATGCGCGCGCCGATACGTAGTCGATCACCGCCTGATCCGGTGGCATGAACGCACTGATCGCGCCGAACTCGCTCATCATGTTGGGCAGCACGGGGCGGTCGTCCAGCGGGATACTGGCCAGCGCATCCCCGGCGAACTCGACCGCGCGGTATGCTGCGCCTTCGACCGTCCAGCGGCCGAGGATCGCCAGCGCGATGTCCTTCGCCGTCACGCCCATCGGGATATGCCCGGCCAGCGTGATCTGAAGCGTTTCAGGGACACGAATCCAGAGCGTGCCGGTCGCCCACAGCGCCGCGACCTCGGTGCGGCCAACCCCCATGCCGAACGCCCCCAGCCAGCCGAAGTGAGGGGTGTGGCTGTCCGCGCCCATCACGACCTCGCCGGGCAGGACGATGCCTTCCTCGCTCAAGACCTGATGACAGATTCCGCGTCCGACCTCGAACAGACGGATCCCGTGCTGCGCCGCGAACGCCCGGATGTCGGCGTGATTCTGGGCGTGGGCGGTGGTCGGCGCGGGCGCGGCGTGATCGAGTGTGATGGCGAGGCGTTCCGGCCGGTTTACCGCTGGCGCGCCGATCTGGTTGAAGATGCGCAGAATGGCGGCGCTGTTGTCGTGGCTGAACACGACATCCGGTTGAATATCGAGGACGTCCCCGGCGCGTGCGCTTGTGATTCCGGCGGCCCGCGCGAGAGCCTTCTCAGCGAACGTATACATGGCTAGGCCCTCACCTCGCTTAAGGTGTTCTCCCCCTCGCCCCTTGAGGGAAAGGGGGTCGGGAGGTGAGGGGGCGTAATCCCCGCCGTCTCCCGCAGCAGCGCGTCGATCTCTACGCCGGTCAACGGGCGTTCGTCGGCGCGGGACTTGATTACGCGTGTGACGTCCTGAATCGTCGCATCGTCGATAGAGAGGCCGAGCGCCGCCGCCCGGTCGCGCACGGCGTTCCAGCCGGTCAGCCGATGCCCAATGGCGATCTCGCGCATCAGCCCGAAGTCATCCGGGTTGATCGCTTCGTAGGTGGACGGATCGGCCAGCACCGCTTTGGCATGGATGCCGGCCTTGTGGATGAACGCGCTGCTGCCGGTGATCGTGTTGTTGAACGGGATCGGCAGGTCACACAGGCGGCTGATCAGCGCATCTAACTGCGGCAGCAGCGGCAGATCGTACTTGGCGACGTAGTCCCGGTTGAGCGTGTACAGCCGCGCGATCAGACCGCCCAGCGGCGTGATTCCATTGCGCTCACCGATGCCGAGGATCGTGGTGTCGATGTGGGTCGCGCCCGCTTCGAGCGCTGCCGTCGCGTTTGCGACCGCGCAGCATGAGTCGTTGTGGCCGTGGAACTCGATGTCGAGTCCGGTCAAACGCACGAGTTGATGCACCAGCTCAAAGGTGCGGCTGGGCGTGGCGATCCCCACGGTGTCGGCGACGCCGAGCCGGTCGACCAAGCCGCTGTCGGCGACTGCCAGATACACGCGCAGCAAATCCGACTCCTTGCTGCGGAAGCTGTCCTCGGTGCTGAAGCGCAGAATGACGCCGGGCTGCTGCTCGCGCACGAACGACAGCACGTCAAGCGCCGCGTCGATGATCTCGCGCACCGACTTGCCGTGGCTGTGCTGCATCAGCTGAGGTGACGTGCCGATCACGATGTCGATGCCGTGCACGCCGGTCTCCAACGCTTGCAGCGCATCCTCGCGCTTGCAGCGGATGTGGGTGAGGATGCGCGCGTTGAGGCCGAGGTCGACCACAGCGCGCACGTCCGCGGCGCTCTGCGGGCTGGCGACCGGCGACGTCATCTCGATCATCTCGACGCCGAACGCATCCAGCATCGCGGCGACCTCAATCTTCTGCGCGGTGGTGAAGGTGGCGGTGCTGAACTGTTCGCCTTCGCGGAGGGTGCTTTCGATGATGGCGAAACGATCAAAGGGCATAGGGGGTCTCCGAAGCAGGCTGGACGGACAATTCACGCGGAAGCGCGTTGAGCGTGTGCGTCAGGATACGGATGGCGCGGCGATACTCGTTCAGGTCGATATGCTCGTTTGGCGTGTGATCGAGCGCCGAGTCGCCGGGGCCATACGCGAGGATCGGACAGTTCCACGCAGGGCCGGCGAGGTTCATGTCGCTGGTGCCGGTTTTCATCACGAAGGCTGGCGTGCCACCTTCGGCGCGGATCGCGGCGCGCAGCAGTCTCGACAGCGTATGATCGCGTTCGGCAGTAAAGGCCGGCGTGTGCGACGAGAACCGCAGATCGACAGCGGCGGCGTCCGGTGTAGATGCCGCGATAAGATCACGGAGATCGCGTTCGAGCGTGTGCGGATCGGCCGGAGGCGGCAGGCGAAAACCGAGACTCAGCGACGCCGTTTGAGTCAGGCCGTCATCCGCCGTGTTGATGCGCATGAGCGCCGCGTCAAGCTGATCGAACACCCGCGCGCGGCCGTCGTTGATCCGGTTCGCGTAGTCCGAGACATCACGCCATACGGCGAACGCGGCCTCGGCGGCGGTGGCGGATTGGCCGGCGCTGTGGCTGTGAGGGCAGGTCAGTGTGACATCCGCGATCAGGCGGCCCTTGTAGCCTAGCGTCAGCCGATCCCAGCGCGACGGCTCGCCGATCACGCACAGGTCGGGGGCGTATTGGCCGATGGCGAAGTGTGCGCCGGCGCTGGTCGGGCATTCTTCCTCGACCGCGCCGATCACGACGACCTGCCAGCCGTCCGGCACGGCCGCCATGCTCGCGGCGGCGGCGAACGCGCACAGCGGCCCTTTTGCGTCCACCGTGCCGCGTCCGTAGAGCAGATCACCGTCGCGGCGCACGGTGGGGAATCCGCCAACGGTGTCGATGTGTCCGAGCAGGACGAGCTGGCGCGGCCCGTGACCCCAAACACCGACCGCGTTCCCCGCGCCGTCGACGAACGCGCGTGATGCGCCGTGCTGTGCCATCCACGTCACGAGATGCGCGCTGGCGGCGGCCTCGTCGCCGGAGACGGACGGGATGCGCACCAGCGATTCCAGCAGATCGACGGCGGCATCAGGCGAGGTCATGCAGCACCGCCTCGATCTGGATCAGCGCGTGGTCAAGCTCGGACGGGTCGATCACCAGCGGCGGGAGCAGGCGCAGCACCGTTTTACCTGCCGGAAGCGCCAGCACCCCGCGTACTTGCAAGGCTTGCAGCACCGGCGTGACTCGCGTCCGCAGTTCGATGCCGATCATCAGTCCCACGCCACGGATGTCGCGCACACCGGGGAGATCACGCGCCGCCAGCCAGCCGCGCGCCCGTGCGCCGACGCGGTCGGCCCGCGCTGGCGCGTCGATCTGGCGCAGGGCGGTGATCGCCGCGATGGCCGCTGCGCACGCCAGCGGATTGCCGCCGAACGTGCTGCCGTGTGTCGCCGGCGGAATCGTGCCGAGGTCTGCGCGCCATGCCGCCGCGCCCATCGGCACGCCGCCCGCAATCCCCTTGCCCAGCGTCACGATGTCCGGCGTGATTCCGGCATGATGATAGGCGAACCAGCGCCCGCAGCGCCCCAATCCGGCCTGCACCTCGTCCACGATCAGCAGCGCGCCGCGTTCGGTGCAAATGCGCCGCAGCGCGCGCAGCCAGTCTGCGTCGGCGAGATGCACGCCGCCTTCCCCCTGAACGGCCTCGATCAGCACGGCGGCGGTTTGATCCGTGATCGCGGCTCTGGCCGCGTCGATGTCGTTGTATGCGATATGCGCGACGTCTGGCGTCCACCCCGCGAACGGCCCGCGATAGTCCGGGTTAAATGTCGCGCCCAGCGCGCCCAGCGTCCGCCCGTGGAACCCGCGTTTAGCGGCGACGATTCCACAGCGTCCGGTCAGCAGACGGGCGGCTTTGAGCGCGGCCTCGTTCGCTTCGGCGCCGCTGTTGCACAGAAAGAAACGCCAGCCGGACGTGACGTCCTGCGCGTCCGCTTGGAGCAGTGTGTTGAGCAGCGTATACAGCTCGGCGCGGCGGTCGTTGTAGAACGCCTCGGCGCAGGTTATCAGGGTCGACGCCTGCGCGCTGATCGCCGCCGTGATCGCCGGATGCGCGTGGCCGAGCAGCGCCACGCCCTGTCCGCTGGTCAGGTCGAGATAGGGGCGGCCTTCATCGTCCCAGACTGTGCAGCCCTGTCCGCGGACGAGCGTCAGTGGACGTTTGGTGTACGCGCCGGACGTGAACTGGTCTTCGGTGGATATCGCTGTGGATAAGATTGCGTCGCTCATGGGCCTAGGCCTCCACTCCGTTGTTTACTGCGCTGAACACCGTTCCGATGCCGGCCAACCCGTCGCGTACAGGAGATGCACGCCGCCCGTCCCCGATGACGACGCGCGCCACGCCCCCCGCCAACGCGTCCTGCGCGGCGATCACCTTGCGCTTCATGCGGCCGGCCGCCCAGTCCAGCGCTTGCGGCATCGCCTGCGGGTGGATATGCACGACCAGCGAGTCCGGATCGGCCGGATCGCGGTACAACCCGCGCACGTTGCTCAGGATGAGCAGGGTGCGCGCGCCAAGCGCCGCGGCCAGCGCCGCCGCCGTCCGATCACCGTCG
>JZRA01000137.1 GCA_001567485.1 Chloroflexi bacterium OLB13 | reverse complement strand
CAAAGGACATAGAGCAACCGCGAGCGCACTGGGCGACTTTCACATTCCCACCATCACACGCACGTCCTTCTCCCCTCTCCCTGAGGGAGAGGGGCCGGGGGTGGAGGGTTCGGGGGCCGGGGGGTGAGGTCGTCCGCACACCCCTCGCGGGAGGGCGCTTTACTCGATCGAGTCCTCGACCTGTTCCCATCCGTGGGTATCGCGCAGGCCGAGCAGCAGCGCCTTAAGCGGCAGCAGCGCACAGCGCTGGCGGTTGGGCATCAGCGGCAGGCCGATCAAGTCGAGCACGTCCTCGCGCGTGATCCGGCGTGCGTCGTCAAGGCTCATCCCCAGCAGGTGATCGCTGAAGAACGACGTGGACGCCTGACTGATGGCGCAGCCTGCCCCTTCCCAACCCACTTCACGGATGATGCCGTCCGGGTCAATGCGCAGCGTAAGATGCACCTGATCGCCGCACAGTGGGTTGTGTTCCTCGTGATCGAGGTCGGCCGGCTTGAGCAGGCCGTAGTGCTGCGGGCTGCGCGCTTCTTCAAGGATGATCGTGCGGTAATCGTCTGCGGAAAACATCACAGCAGCTCCTTCTGAACCAGCGCGAGCCGGTCGATCAGTGCGTCGATCTCGGCCACCGTCGTGTAGAGAGCGACGCTGGCGCGGCTGCTCGCCGTGAGGTTAAGGCTGGTGTGCAGCGGCATGGCGCAGTGATGACCGGCACGCACAGCGATCCCCGCCATATCGAGCCAATGCGCCACATCGTGCGCGTGCAAGCCCTCGACTGTGAACGCGACTGCCCCGCTGCGGGTGCGCGGGCTGCCAACCAGCGATACGCCCGGCAGCGTCGAAAGGCGTTCAGTCGCGTAATCGGTCAACAGCTCGACGTGGGCCTGTATCGGCTCGCGGCCCAATTCTTCGAGGAACGCCGCGGCCTCGCCCAAACCGACCGCCTCCGCGATCGACGGCGTGCCAGCTTCGAACTTGTACGGTGGAGACACGAACGTGCTGCCCGTCAGCGCGACCGTCTCGATCATGTCACCGCCGCCCATGAACGGCGGAGTTGCGTCTAAGACGGCACGCCGCCCGTACAGCACGCCGATGCCGGTCGGGCCGCACATCTTGTGGCCGCTGAACGCGTAGAAATCGGCGCCCATCGCCTGCACGTCGACCGGCTGATGCGAGACCGCCTGCGCGCCGTCGACGCAGATCAGGGCGCCGTGCTTGTGGGCCAGTTCCGCCAGTTCGGCCACGGGGTTCACCGTGCCGAGGACGTTCGAGACGTGGGCGACGGTCAGCATCCGCGTGCGCCCGCCGCTGACAAGCGCGGTCAGCGCGTCCATGTCGAGTTCGCCGGTCGGCGTCAGGGGCGCAAAGACCAAGTCGAAGCCGCGCTCGGCGGCCAAGAGCTGCCACGGGACGATATTGGCGTGATGCTCCATCACCGTCGATACGACGCGGTCGCCGGGGCCGAGATTTGCGCGTCCCCATGCGTAGGCGACGAGGTTGAGCGCCTCGGTCGTGCCGCGCGTAAAGACGACCTCGCGCCAGCTCCCCGCGTTGATGAAGCGCGCAACGGCCTTGCGCGCGCCCTCGTAGGCGGCGGTCGCTTCTTCGCTGAGCTGATGGATGCCCCGGTGAACGTTGGAATTGTATTCGCGGTAATAGCGTGTCATCGCGTCAATGACGCGCTCGGGTTTTTGGCTGGTTGCCGCGTTGTCGAGATAGACCAGCGGCTGACCACTCTGATGCGCGCGCGACAGAATCGGAAACTGTGCGCGCACGGATTCGACGTCATACATCGCCGTCATGCTGCTTCCTCCGCAAGCTTCCGGAACCTGTATTGTACCGGCAGACGGCGGCGCGGGGCAGGGTGAGCGCCGATCATGCTCCCGTAGGCGGCCTGCAGCGCCTCAGCGCGAGAGGAGAAACGCGATCAGGTCGGCGATAGACTGATCGTCGTACAGCTCACGGTACACGCCGGGCATGATATCGCGATACCCCGGCACGACATACTGCTTCGGGTCGGTGATGCTCTGATAGAGGTACTCTTTGGCCGTCATGCCGGGGCGGCGGCTCGACACGCGCGGCTCGACGCCGAGCATCACCGGGCCAAGGCCGAAGCGCGACTCGGCCAGCGCATGACACGACAGGCACGGCGGCGCGTTGTTGGCCCCGACGCGGAACAACTGCTCGCCGCGCGCCGGGTCGCCATCCAACGTCAGCGCGGCAGGCCCGGCCGGTTCGACGGTTGGCGTTGGTGATAGAGGGCGAACGGACGCAAACGTGCCGCACGCGCTCAAAACGCACAGACAGATAAGGACGATTCCAAAGCGTCTCATCGTGAATGGGAATGGGAAAGACCTCACCCCTCGAATCGGCCTGAACGTTGGCGCTTCCTCTCCGCTGGGAGAAGGGATTGGGGGGTGAGGTCGAGTCGCTGACGAAGCGTGTTACATCATCGGGACGCGAACGACACCGGCAGGCGCGCCCTCAAAGAAGGCGATTGTGCCGAAGCTGACGTACAGCGCGCCGTCCGGCCCCATGGCGATGCCAAACGGGGCGAGCAGGCCGCCTACGACGACTTCCGCGCCGTCCGCTGTGAGGCTCACGACGCTGCCCGGGCCGGGGCCTTCGGCGCCCATCTCGAACAACTGCACGGCGTACAGCGTGTCGCCCGCGAGCAGGATGTCCGTCACGCCGGTCAGGCCGCCGAACGTCTCGGCCAGCGCGCCGCCCGACCACCGCTCGACCTTGCCCGCGCCGGGGGCGATGCCCGCGCCGAGGAACCCGACGTAGACATCACCGTTCTCGGCGACCTCGACGCTGGTCGGCACACTGTTGTCCGGCCACGCCGTGACGACGCTCAGGCCGTCCGCTTCCGTCCATGCCAGCAGCGCGTTCATGCCGGCGTTGACGATCAGCAGCGTGCCGTCGGCCGTCCACGCGATGTCGGCGACGTTGGTGTCATAACCGTTACCGTCGGGATCGTGGGTGGCCTCGAAGTCGTTGAGGTTGATGACCGTCTTGACGGCGAGAGTCGCGGCGTCATACTCGACGACCGAGTCCATCCAGAACGCGCCGGTGGTCGCCGCGCCGCTGCCGGAGTAGATCACCCACAGCGAGTCGCCCTGCGGGATTGCCCGATAAACACCCATCGTTTCCGTCGCCATCGCATAGCTTGGGAAACCCGCGATACGGTCGCTGACCGTGCCATCCGGAGCGACCGAGACGATACGCCCGCTCAGGCCAATGTGTGCTGGCGCTTCGCCTTCAGGGCCGGCCATCGTCACTTCGACTTCACCGCCAGTGCCGGCGTCCGCGACGAGCAGGTTGCCGTCGGCATCAAACGCGATGCCGCGCGGCGCGCCGAGATCCATCACGACTGGCTCGCCGGGCAGAGGCGGCGGGCCTTCCTGCGCGACAACGGGCAGCGCCAGTGTTAGAAGGACTACAAAAAGCACAACACGAGTAATACGCATGACACCTTCCTCCCCCTCGGAAGTTATCGACCATTCCCCTTCGACGGCCGACAGCACATGACGCGGGTTTGGGCGCCCGGAGGTTTGTCATGTACGTTGTAAGGATACGACCATTTTCAATTTTCGTGTCAAGTTCGGTGTGAGCATGCAAACCCGGTCACCCGATCTGCGGATCGGGTGGGCTGGCGGTCACAATGCCGGTGATGGCCGTATAGTTCTCGGAGAACGCTGTTCGGATGCACGTTACACGCCTCGAAATTCCGCCTATCACGGCGCTGTGCCAACGCTAGGCGATCGTGGCGCTGAGTGTCCCCCGCAAGCGCGGCCTACAGCGGCCTGAACGGGTTGTCGGTCATGTCGCCGGGCAGGTCGACGGTCAGGAACAGGCCGCGGCTGGTCGCCGCGACGCGCCCATCAGGCAAGATGAGGCTGGCGGCGGTGTACACCTTGCGCCCTTCGATGCGTTCGACGTGCCCGACAACGGTGATCTCGACGCCAATCGGCACGCTGATGCGCAGATCGGCGTTGAGGTTGACGGCCAACACGGTGAGATTCGACGCCCACGCCGCCGCGCCCATCGCCTCATCCAGCACAGTGACGACCGCGCCGCCGTGGGCATGGCCGGGCGGCCCCATTTTACTGGGGTCAAAAACAAGTTTGCCGGTCGTGCGGCCGGTCTCCGCGTTGAAATACATGCACAGCCCGAAGCCGCCGGGGGGATCACCCTGCACCAGCGGCGACCCGCCGACCCGCACCCCGATATCGTCGTTCACTTGGCGCCCTTTCTAACGCGTGATCGTTCTCGCATTAGAGAACGATTTGAAGAATTTCCAAAGATGAGTTTGTGTGCAATTTCGCGTTACAGTATACTCTAGTCGCCTTGTGCGTCTTGACTGTTTTTTGCGTCTCGAGCACACCCCTTTTTTTGCACGACGAGGAGAGTAGTCCCATGCGGAAATTTCTCACCCTAATGGTGGTGCTGATCGTGGTAGTGTTTACCTCGATTAGCACATTCGCCCAGCTCGAGCTGCCTGAGCCTGCGCCCGATGCGGCGTTCGTTCGGATTGCGCATTTGTCGTCGGACACGCCGCCGGTGAAGGCGTTCGTGAACGGTACCGCGACCATCAGCGGCCTTCAGTTCGGCAGCGTGACACGCTGGCTGGATATGGCCCCCGGCACGTATGAATTTGCGCTCGGCAGCAAGAGCGATCCCGCTGCCGCAGAGGTTCCGGCCTTCAGCCTCGACTTGGCCCCTGGAAGTTTCACAACGCTGGCCGCGATTGGCAGCGCCGACGCGCTGCAGGGCGTCGTCATCCCTGAAGACTTCTCGCGGATCAGCACGGGTCAGGCACGCGCCACGGTCGTCAACGCGATTAACGGCGCCCCGGTCAACTTCTCGGTAGGCGGCGGCAGCTTCGAGTATGTCAACTTCCCCGGCGCTGTCGCCAGCGCTGACGGTTGGGCCGCAGGCGAAGTCGCCCCCGGCGCCGGCGTGGCTGTGATCGGGTTCGGCTCCGGCGCGACTCTGGTGGAAGACGCCGATCGCGAGATCGCCGCCAATCACAATTATCTGGTGGCCGCCATCGGCACGTCAGACAGCCCGCACTTGGTGGTGGTTGACACCGATCAGGCCGAGTTCTCTACGCCGAACTTCGCCGAAGGTGAAGCCCGCGTGCGGGTCGCGCACTTCTCCGCTGCGACCGCGCCACTCCAGATCTTCAAGGACGGCGTCGTAATCCTCAGCGGCCTGCGCTACGGCTCCGTGACCCGCTTCCTGCCGTTCCAACCCGGCACGTATGAGATCGCGGTCGGCCCGAACAGCAAGATCGCCAACGCCTTAGTCGGCCCGGTCAACCTGACGTTCGAAGACGGTGGGTTCTACACCCTCGCCGTGATTGATGACGGCAACGAAGGCGTGGACTGGGTCGTCCTGAACGACAACACGGCGGTGGACGAAGGCGCTGCGGTGACGGTCTACCACGGCATCGTTGGCGGCCCGACCGTCGACGTGTGGGCCGGCGATGTCAAGCTGGTCGAAGGTCTGGCGCCCGCCGGTTCGTTCCAACTCCCGGCCGGCGGCTTCAACGACGGTGTCAGCGAGGTCTCGGCTGCGGCGGGTGCGGTCACGGTTTCCGTCACCAGCGCGTTCGCGGCCAGCCCGGAGAACGCGCTGCTCAGCCACGACGTCGAATTCGCTGACGGTGGCTACTACCTGATCGCTGTCGTCGGCACGCCGGATGAGCCGCGCCTCGTGGTGCAGCACGTCGACCCGGCCGTCGATCTCGAAGATTAAAATCGCCGTTTGAGGAGTACCTCAGGGGGCCTTCACACCTCCAAAAGAGGTTCACAGCTCTGACCTCCCCCCTCGACCACAGTGAGGGGGTGAGGTCAGTGTCGTGGCTGGCATCTCTTCGCGAACGGCCGAAGATAGACAACCTGTAAAGTCCAACGCCCCCACCCTTCGCCATACGCAGCAGGGCGAAGAATGGGGGCGTTTGGTTTCCGATATTGTCCAAGACAGCCCAATTATGCGCCGATAGGCGCATTCTTGTGATAGAATAGGCGGAATCGACATCACGGTTCGTCTCCGAGGTATCTCCCCAATGGCTGTCTCCCCCTTTGGCCCCGGCAAGATATTTATCCTCGTTGGTCCCGGTGGCGCGGGAAAGAACACCCTCATGAAAGCGGTCATGCCGCAGCTTGACAACCTCAGCCAGCTCGCAACAGCAACCACACGCGATCCTCGCCCCGGCGAGCAGCACGGGCGCGAACACATCTTCATGGATCTGGCGACCTTCGAGCAGTGGAAGGACAACGGATGGTTCGTCGAGTTCGAAGAGGTCACGCCGGAGAAGTACTACGGCACGCCGAAGATCGCGCTGGAGCGCGCCTTTGCCGAAGGGCGCGACCTGATCGCCGACATCGAGATTGCCGGCGCAGAGAGGATCAAGGCGGCCTATCCAGATAACGTCGTACTGGTGTTCATCTGGGCGCATCAGGACGTGCTCGCAGAGCGGATGCGCGCGCGCGGCACCAGCGAGAAAGACATTCAGGAACGGCTCGATCGGGCCGAACGCGAGTACGCCTTCGCCGAACAGTGTGAAGCGCTTGTTGTAAACGACATCCAGACGCAGGCAGCGGACGAACTGCGCAGCTTGATCGAACGCCTGCGTAATCCGAAGCCCGTACACGCTTGACTGTCCCCCGCAAGCGTGCTCGCCGCACACCACGCCCGTTGGGGCGCGCTAGTCACAGACAGTGGAATCCCGCAGCATTTTGGCAGTCCATACGCGGAGTATGAAGCAGCGCATCGTACCGCCGCCGTGTTTGACCGCAGTCATGAGGCGCGGCTGCGCATCGACGGCGCCGACCGGCTCGCATTGATCCACCGCATCAGCACCAACGAGGTCGAACGGCTGACGGACGGCTCGGGCAGGCCGACGATCTTTCTCAACGCCATCGGCCGCATCCTTGAGCGCGCCGAGGTCTACGCCGCCGACGACCACGCCGTGCTGATCGGCGGGCCGGAGCGCGCGGCGTCGCTGCAGCGCCTGATCCGCAGAAATATCTTCTTTCGCGACGATGTCAAGGCGCACGACATGGCCGCTGCAACCGCGATGTTCGCCCTGCATGGCCCGCGCGCGCCGGAGGTGCTCAACAGCGTCGGCGTCGATGTTTCCGGCCTTGCGCTGTTCGGCCACACCCGCGCCCAGATCGCAGGTGGCCCGGCATGGATCGCGCGCGCTAAGCCCCTGATCGGCGATCATCTGCGGGTGATCGTGCCGGTGGCGAACGCGCAGGCGGCATGGGATGTCATCGTGAGCGCCGCGGCGGAGATACGCGGGCTGCCCGCCGGCTCGGAGACATATCACCTTCTGCGCGTCGAGGCGGGCGCACCTGCCGCGAGCAGCGAACTGTCCGACACGTTCATTCCGCTTGAGCTTGGGCTGTGGGACGAGATCAGCTTTCACAAGGGATGCTACACCGGGCAGGAGATCATCGCCCGCATGGAAAGCCGTGGCAAGCTGGCGAAGACCATCGTGACGCTCACCCTCACCGCGCCGGCCGCTGTCCCCGCCGACCTCTTGATCGACGGCAAACGCGCCGGCACGCTCACGAGCCTCGCCGTGACACCCTACGGGCAGGCGCTCGGCATCGGCGTGCTGAAGCCCGAATTCGCGCACGTAGGCGTGCAGGTCGTGACGCAAGACGGAATCACCGGGACGGTCAGTGGGACACCCGGCGCGCGCCCGGCGGTATAACGGTATCGACACATCGGTTGCGCGCTGAGTTGCGCTCAGGTGGAACCGTGCCATAATTGAGCCAAAGAGAAGTTTATTGCTCGGCCACTAGCGCTCGCGATGGGGGGATTTCCAATGGATGATTCTAACGAGCAGGATTACATGCACCATGCGTACGAGGCTTTGAGCGACGGCGATTTCAATCAGGCGCAGGTCTTTTTCAAGCAGGCGATCCGGGTCAACAGCGCCAATGAGGACGCATGGCTTGGGCTGGCGAAGACGTACCCGGGGGATCCTGAGCGCGCGCGCAAGTGCTACGAGAACGTGCTCAAGATTAACCCGCTGAACGCTGAGGCCAGCGAACTGCTTGCGGCGTTGGGCGATGCGCCGGCCGACTCTTACGAGACGTCAGCAAGCCCATCCCCTGCGGCCGAGCCAGCGCCCGCGGCTGAAGCACTTCGCAGCAGTGCCGCGCCGAGCGCCGGCGCACGCACTACCTACGGCGGCCCGGACGTGCCAGCGCCGAAGGGCATCGAGGGCGCGCCTGAAAAGCTCAACGCCGACTACGGGGTTGATTTCGTACGGCGGCTGCTGCGCTCGATGGTCTCCGTGTTGAGCGGACAGGGCGACGGGTCCGCGGACTTGCCGACAAGCTGGTGGAACGCCGTGCTGACGGTCGTGTTGGTCGGACTGGTCAGCGGCCTGTGCATCGCGATTGCCGGTATGCGCTTCCGGTCGTTCCTGACGATCGTGACGATCGTGACCGTGCCGCTTCTCACGATTGTCATGTCCGTGATCGCGGTCGGGGCCGGTGCGTTTCTCTCGCACTGGTACCTCAAGACGTACCGCGACGGCGCGGCCAGCCTGCTCGACCACACGATGACGTTCGTGCGTGTCTGGGCGCCGGCCAGCAGTGTTTTCGCCGTGATCACGCTTATCAGCGGCCTGACGCGCGATTACGTGATGACGCTGACGGGCTTCCTACAGTCGTTCAGCTTCAACGCGAACGGGCTTGGGCTGATCTTCCTGATCATCTCAATTGCCGTCACAGTGTATGCGGCGCTGCTGCTGCACCGGCACTGGGGCCGTATCTATCCGGGCGTCGGCGGACGGGGGCTGTGGATCGCGTGGTGATCGCGATTGTGGTCACGAGCCTGCCGCTGTAACCGCGCTGAGGTGTGTCCATTCAAAGGCGCTCAGGTTTGGAGCGCCTTTTGATTCCACCGCCATCAAGCACGATGCGCGGCGTAGCCATGTGAGATTTCGAGAAACCAACCGAATTTCAACGTATCACGGTGCGATTCTAATTTAATCCATACCGGCGCAGTTAGAGCTGCCGGGCTTATGTAAGAAGTTGAAAGTGATAAGTGATGAGTGACTACCAACCTTCACCGCTCGTGGAACCCTCTGAGGCGGAAGATTGGGTTTGCTGACTTTCGATAACCTACTCTAAGCCGGTGTTCGTAAGTCGAGAGATTCGGTCTCCCATCTTGCAGCGTTAGTCGAGCTATAGGGCGCGGCGTTTTCTCATCACTCATCACTCAACACTTTCAACTTCGCGCTTAGGCGCGCGTCGCCGGGTCGCTGTTGGGTATGGCGAACCGCCGCGACTTATCTACAACGCGAGGCGGTAGGCGGATAGTCGTCGCGATCTCGATACCGTTGGGCAGCGCGTATCCGTATTGGAAGTGAATGGTGTCGACCCACCGGACGAACGGGACACACGCATGAGGGATGGTGAGCGCGGCGATGAACTGCTCGTCACGATCGACGCCGTAGAGCATGAAACGAGCGACTCTGACCGCGAACTTACCCGCCCATTCCCAATAGACCGCGTTTAGTCCGCCGGGTGCGAGCACCGCGGTCGCCAGCGTAGGCTGTGTCTCATCGAGGATGCGTGCCATGGGTGTTTCGTCCCAGCGCGAAGTGGCTGCCTCGCTTTTCCGGTATTGCGCGAAGGGAACCACCAGCCGATCAACACGCGGAAGTCTAGCGAACTCATCGCACACTGTCAGATGCGGGATATAGTATCAAAGTACTACACGTTACAGTTTCATTCAGATTGCCCGCCGTGGCAGGTACTAAGCGCGAAGTTGAAAGTGATGAGTGATGAGTGGAAAGTAGTCAGCTGCCAGTGGTCAGTTGTCAGGGGACAGGGGGCATTAACACGGCGGCGGCAATTCAGCCCCTTTCATACGCTCTGACCGGTTCGGCCCTGCGCTTGAGCGCTTGACGGCAAGGAGGCGTTTCCCCGACGCGGAAGGTGACGCAAATCGTAAGGGCGCAGCGTCTTGCGCCCCTACGCTCCCACGCCGTGTTCAGCCGGTGCGGCGGACGCGGATAAAGGCCGGCGTCGACACGGGCGCGGGAGTGCCGCCCAACTCGACGATCTCGACTGCCGGTGTGCCGTCGGGCAGAATACATCCGTACTCGAAGCGCGCATGGTCGATCCAGCGGACGAAAGGCGTCAGCCCATGCGGGACAGCCAGCGCGGCGACCTGCTGCACGTCACGGTCGACGCCGTAGACGCTGAACGCTGCGATGCGAGCGTGATCACCACGTCCCCACGCCCAGAAGGCGACGTTGCAGCCATCGGGCGAGAGCGCCGCCGTGCCGGGGATGTGTGAGAGGTTCGAAAGCGGGTCGATCATCATCGTGTGTCCTGTTGGTACGCCATGCGCGCAGGTACTTGCTGCGTTGACGTCGGACGCGGCGGAAAGGTTCCGCCGTAAGCGTATCGGGTGTCTGGCGAAGACTGTTCGTGATTAATCTCTGTCAGAATACAATACGTACCGGCGTCTGCGCTGGTCGCATGGACGGCGGGAACTGCGCCGGAAATGGGCGGCCACCTGCCTGATTCCCCACGCGCCTACGCCTCCCCGACGAGCGTTGACTTCATAGTGGAGGGAAGTCCGCGCGCCAGTCGACCATCAGCAGCCACAGCCGGCGCGGATTCATCTTGCGCCACAAGGGAGCATGTCGGTTCACAGGCGGCCGATCCGTTTCAGATAAGGGACGCATGACTGCACGCCCGACTCGAGTGTGTGCTGTGGCGACCAGCCGAGCAGGCGCTGTGCTTTGGCGGTCGAGTACGTGATGCGCTGGAGATAGCTTTCGACCACGGCGGGGAAGTCGCGGCCGAGGCTGTCACGCGGGGAGAGCGCGGCGATCAGCGGCGCGAGCAGCCTGACCGGAAGCGGGGGGATGCCGAGCCAGCGCACCGGGCCTTTCAGCTGGCGATAGGCGCTCAGCCACACGCGCCACGGCACGCCGGGATCGGGCGCGCAGTTGAACGCCTCGCCTGCCGCGGCGGGGTGTTCGGCGCAGGCGATCAACAAGCTGCACACGTCGTCAACGTGAATCGGGATCGCGTAGCCTTCACCGCTGCCGAGGAACACCGTCACCGGCGCGGCCGCAAGGCGGAACACCTGCGCCGTCCACAGACCACTGCGCGGGCCGTAGATCATGCCGGGGCGGACGGATGCTGTATTCCATGCCGCGCGCGTTCGCCACCTCGCGCAGGCGTGTTCGCCGGCCAGCTTCGTGCGCGTGTACGCATACGGCGACGGGATCGGCGGCATGTCCTCGTCGACC
>JZRA01000136.1 GCA_001567485.1 Chloroflexi bacterium OLB13 | reverse complement strand
CTCCTCCGTGATCTCTCCGTTCTCTGTGTCCTTTGTGGTTCAATCGGTTTGTTTTTCTCATCACTCATCACTCGTCACTGACGAAACCCTCACCCCCGGCCCCTCTCCCTCAGGGAGAGGGGAGAACGACGTGCGCGGCGGGGGCGGTGCGCGCTGGAACGGAGACCGTGCTACGATCTAGCAGATCGGACAAACGCTGATCGGCGATGAGGAGGGAACATGGCGGAGAAAACAGCGATTGTCGTCGGGGCGAGCATGGCCGGACTGTTGGCCGCGTGCGTGCTGTCTGAGCACTTCGATCGGGTGACGGTGGTCGAGCGCGACACCCTGCCCGATGGGCCGGAAATCCGCAGCGGCGTTCCGCAAGCGCGTCATGTCCACGCCTTGCTGGTGCAAGGCCAACATCTGCTTGAGGAATTCTTTCCCGGCCTATCCGACGAGCTGACCGAAAGCGGCGCGCCGCGCTTCACATGGTGCCGTGACACCTGCTATTTCACCCCCGGCGGGTGGATCAAGCGCTTTGACAGCAAGATTCAGACCAACATGATCCGGCGTGTCGACCTCGAATATCGCATTCGCAAACGCGTGAGCGCGCGCCAGAACGTGACGTTTCTGACCGGCCGTGATGTGCGCGGTCTGCTGGCTGACGACGCCAATTTGCGCGTGACCGGGATCGAAGTCACTGTGCGCGGCGCGCAGGACGTCGAACAGCACACCGCCGATCTGGTCGTCGACTGTACTGGACGCGGCAGTAAGACGCCGGAGTGGCTTGTCGCGCTCGGCTATGATGCCCCGCGCGAGACGTCGGTCAAGTCATACGTCGGGTACGCCACGCGCATGTACAAGAAGCCGGCCGACGCCCCGGATTGGACAGTGCTGTTCATCAACGCGCGCAGCGCCGAAGGTAACCCGCGCGGCGCCGCTATCTTCGACGTCGGCCACGGGGAATGGATGGTCTCGTTGGGCGGGTTGAACAAAGAGTATCCGCCCACCGACGACGACGGATTCATGGCGTTCGCCCGCAAGATCCCCTCGCCTACGCTGGCCGAGGCGCTTTCGCGCGCCGAGCCGACCAGCCCGATCGTCGGCTATCGGATCGAAGGCAGCCGCCTGCGGCATTACGATCGACTCGCCCGCCGGCCGGAAGGGTTCATCGCCATGGGTGACGCCGTGTGTTCGTTCAACCCGATCTATGGGCAGGGCATCACCGTTGCGGCGCTCGAAGCCCGCGAACTTGACGCGGCACTCCACCGGCACGGCACGGCTAATCTGACCGGATTCGCCGGCGTGTTTCAGAAACGCGTCGCGAAGACGCTCGCTAATGCGTGGGTGCTGGCGACCGGCGAAGACCTGCGCTTTCCCGGCACCGAGGGCGACCGGCCCGGTTTCGCCGCGCGGCTGATTCAGCGCTACGTCGATCAGTACGCGAAGGTCTCGTTCAACGACGAACTGCTCACGCTCACGTTCATCAAGGTGCTCAACCTCGCCGCGCCGCCGACCACGCTGTTCGCCCCACGGATTGTCGCGCGTGTCATCGCGCTCACCTTCCGCCAGTGGCGCGGCATGCCCATCGCAGGTCAGGACGGCACGCAGATTCCCGCCGTGCAGGGTTAGGAGTCGTCGGGGCGCTGGCGCACGGCCCGATTTCCCCCCTCTCCTGACCACGGCCGCAGGGCGCAGTCGAGGTCTGGAGAGGGGGATGGGGATGCCGCGCTACTGTCCGGCGGTGGTGCCGAAGTGGAAAGCGGCAACATAATCGCCCAGTGTGTTCTGTCCGCTGCTGGTGAAGCGGTAGTTGATGATGCCGCCGTCTTCGACCGTGAACGTATCGTTCGGGATATGCAGCATCGAGTCGTAGCGGCCGCCGCCGAGCGTGCGCCCATTTTCGCGGCTGACGTAATAGGGCGTCAGATCCTCGCTCAAGCCGAAGCAGTTGGTTGTGCCGGCGTCATCGCACATGACCGCCGTGCCGTCCGAGAGACGAATGATGGTATTGTTGGCGTCGACGGCGGTGATCATAGTGTCGAGCGCGTTGGTCACGGCGATCATGTAGGACGTGTAGTCGACACCCGACGCGACCATGTTGGGCGTGACGTTGATGAGGAACGGATCGCCAGCGCCTTCACCGCTGCCGTCGGCGCGAGTGACGGCGAGTCCTTCGATCAGCAGGACGAACTCGCCGGCGGTGCTGCCAAAGCTGCCGACGATAAAGCTGACGTTGCCCAGTTCGCTGCCGCTGTAGGTGAACGGTTTGTGCGCCGTGCGGTTCGATGGCCCGATCGGGCCGGTGGTGGGCAGGTTAGCGATGTAATTGGCGCCGTTCGCGTCGTCATCGTTGCACAGGATGTTGCCGTTCTCGTCCGAGACGGCGATGATCGGGTCGAAGTCGCCGATGCCGATAGCCGTAGCGGTGTAGCTGAAGCCCGGCCGCATATTGACGACCACCTCGACGCCGTTGTTGAACGCGATGCCGTCCGGGCAGGTGACGCTCAGGCCCAGCACAGTGGTTGGCTGCGGCGGAACGGGTGTCGTCGCTGGCGGTGGGGTGATCTGGCTGGGATCGACCGGGACGCCGACCAGCTCGACCGCGTCGATTTCCGTCCAGTTGCCGGACGCCGCCTGATTCACCACGATAATCACGCTGTCGACCGCAAAGTCGATGCCGGTGACGTTCACGCTGTGGATGTTCGGGCAAGGCGAGCCGCGTCCTTCAGCACTGTTCGGCACGGAGATAAAACGGTCGGTGAAGTTGGAGTTGGCGACCAGTACGTTGGCGATCGTGCCCGTATTATGCACGACATGCACGTTGATCTGCGTGGGCAGGACGAACTGCTCAAAGCGCACGACAAGGTATTCGCCGTCGTTCGCCTCAAGCGAGGCCCATGCTGTCGCTTGATCGCGGCAACCTGAGCTGTCTGGCGCGCCGAGCGCTTGGTTGGCGCTCCAGCCTTCCGCGCTGTATTCGGTGCTGGCCGCCGCTTCAATCGCCCATTGGCGGATGATGCCGGTGTTCGAGGTCGGGCCGCCGGGGCCGGTCGGATTGGGGATCGTGCCGCCCTTGTTGGTGGCTGGCGTCGGTTCGGGCCGGTCGCCTTGGATGGACGTGTTCTTGGTGGCCGCAGGCGTCGGATCGGGCCGGTCGCCTTGCGCTAAGACAGGGATGACGGCGATCAGAAGCAGGCACATGACGATGGTGCGGGAAATCGTGCGCGACATAGTAGGCCGTCTCCTTGCTTTCAATTCGGCTTTCCGATGAGTACTCCGATGAGTACTAGATGAGACGATTATATGCGGGTTTTTGTTCCCGTGTGTGAGAAATGCGGGGAAGTTGTCAGTTGTCAGTTGTCAGTCATCAGTCATCAGTTGTCAGTTGTCAGTTATCAGGGGGCAGGGGTCAGGGGGTCAGGGGCCGTGTCAGGGGCAGAGGGCGGGTGTCAGGGGCAGGGAGCAGGTGTCAGTTGTCAGTTGTCAGGGCGGTAGAGGATCTTCGATGCGATATGATAACGGGCAAAGTGTACTTGCGGAGAAGAAGTGATGCTCGAAAGCGTGAGCAAGTTGTTGTTCGGCGCGACCCCCAACCGGCGCAGCGTCGCGGTGATCTTGATGGCAGCTCTGATGGGCGGGATCGCGTTGTGCGCTGCCTACGCGGCGGATGACGCGCTTACAGCGGGTGTGGCCGTAGTCGTGTTTGTGCTCGCGGCCGACCTGATCGGTGGGTGCGTAGCCAACGTCAGCGATTCGACCAACGCAACGTATGCCGCCAAGCCGCTGCGCGACCGGATCGTGTTCCTACTGGCTCACGCCTTCCATCCTGCGCTGGCAGTGGTGGCGCTGGGCGCGCCGATCGTACCGTTTGCCGCGCTGTATGGCTATATGCTGGCCTCCGGCCTTATCGTGCTGGGCGTGCGCGAGGCGTCGATGCAGCGGCAGATCGCGGCGGCCTTGATGGCGGTCGGCGTGGTGGGGTGGATGCTGCTGGATGTCCCGCGCCTGCTGCTGTGGTTCGGGCCGGTATACCTGTTCAAGCTGATCTACGGCTTCAGCGTCGAGCACGGCCGGAGGTGAAACGTTTGAGCGCAGGGGATGTCGGACATTGCGCGCCTCGTGGAATCGATTGTAGTCCGTTATCGCGTGGTATCGCACCGGGCGTTCCCGTGGATTTCCGTTGACTCGGCGGTCAGTGTGATTGCGTCGTCATGGATCTCATGTCTCGTGGTTCACCCCCATTTCCACAGCGACGGCGGCGGATGCCTGTTATGCCGTGGCCGCGTGCTGCCGGTACTGATTCAAAACATTAGGAACCCGTAACAAAACAATGCTTCCTTAATGCTTTACCGGTACCGCGGTGCTATACTGCATCAAATCATTCAGGTTGGAACTCCAACGGCCAACAGATATTCGAGCAAAACGTGGCAATGAGGGCTGATTGATTGTCGATGCGTTGTCTCTGCTTGGATCGGCCGCTGGCGGCCCCCGCGCCCCTCACCTTATGAGGGAACCGGATGCAGACCTGACACACAACAGGAAATCATCATGCCACAACTTCACTCTACGAACTCCGCAGAAGGATCAGCTGACCCCGCACGAAAATCCCGCCCTCTTTCCCTAGGTCAAGGACTTGTCGAGTACGCGCTCATCCTCGTGCTGGTGGCTATTGTCTCCATCGGCACGCTGGCTGTTCTGGGCAGCAGTGTCTCGAACTCGTTCGAACAGGTCAACAACGCGCTTTCGGTCAGCATCGCCGACGCGGGATCGGACGGCCCCGGCGGCACTCCCGGCGGGCCAACCAGTGTTCCGCCCACGAATCAGCCGACCGCGACGCCCACCGAGGAGAGCACCAGCGGCGCTCCGACATCCGTGCCGCCGGGTGGATCGCCGGTTCCGAGCGCGACCAACTCCGGCAGCGGCGGCGGTGGGGGCGGCGGCGGCGGCAGCACCGACACGCCAGAGCCACCCGAGTCGACCGAGACGCCTGAGCCGCCAGAATCCACCGAAACGCCGGAACCGACCGAAACACCGATTCCGCTTGAGACCAACACGCCGATCCCGACTGCGACGAACACGCCGGTTCCGCCGACGAATACCCCGGTTCCGCCGACCAACACCCCGACGCCGACCCCTCTGCCTGTAGGCTGCGACTACTCGATTCCGGCCGGAGATACAGCCGCCTTCAGAGCCGCCGTGACCTCGGCGAATAACAACGGCAGTTCGACGGATACGATCTGTCTTACGGCGGGCAGCACGTACAGCTTCTCCTCCGCCTCTGGAAGCAACGCCCTGCCGCAGGTCTCGACGCCGATCACGGTTAAAGGCAACGGCGCGACGCTGGAACGTTCGGGCGGGGATACGTTCCGCATGTTCAACGTGTCGGGCGGCGGATCGCTGACCCTCGAATCGATGACGATCCGCAACGCGACCATCGGCAGCAGCAATAACGGCGGCGCGATCTACAGCAGCGGCACGCTCACGCTGACCAGCGTCACGTTCAGCGGGAACAGCGCTGAAAGAGGCGGCGCGGTCTACAGCAGAGGCACGCTGACAGTCACCGGCGGATCGTTTACGTCCAACACTGTTAACCTAGATGGCGGCGCGATCTATATCAACGAAGGCACGGCCTCGATCTCGGGCGTCACGTTCTCGTCAAACAGCAGCAGCGGTGACGATGGCGGCGCAATTTACATCAATAACAGCACGGTCACGATCTCCGGCGGTACGTCGTTTACGAATAACTCGGCCTACGACAACGCGGGGGCCATCTATAACAGCGGCACGCTCACGCTTTCGGACACGTCCTTTACCGGCAACACCGCCGGCGGTTATGGCGGCGCGATCAACAGTTCCGACTCGCCCGACTCGCTCACCATCAGCAGCAGCACGTTCACGGGCAACATTGCCACGGGTGACGGCGGAGCGATCCGCAACTCTGGCTCACTCACCGTGAGCAGCAGCACGTTCGGGAGCAACATTTCCGGGGATGACGGCGGCGCGATCTACAACACCACCGGTTCGCTCACCGTGACCAACAGCATGTTCACGAACAACAATGCGACCGGAGATGACGGCGGCGCGATTTACGACAACTCGGACAGCAGCAACAGCGCGAACGACAGCTGTTTCAGCGGCAATACGGCGAACGACGACGGCGACGCGATCTACCGTGGAAGCGGCAGCTTCGACGCCGAAGATAATTACTGGGGACGCACAGACGGGGCAACCAGTGCAATGATCAACAGGAGAGTGGATGCCACGCCCTACCGTTCAAGCTGCCCTAACTAGACGCGCTGCGCCCTGACCGCCTAAACGCCCCTGACACCGCCTGTTAGGGGCGTTTTGTTTCGCGAACCTGTTCGCCTTACTCTATTCCCCACATCTGATACACTCAAGTCGGTTATCGAAAGTCAGCAAACCCAATCTTCCGCCTCAGAAGGTTCCACGAGCGGTGAAGGCTGGGAGTCACTCATCACTCATCACTTTCAACTCCTTACATCAGCCGCGCCGCGCGTTGAAATGCACGACCCACACGATCAGAGCTTGCTGATGAAGCCGAGTGTTCCCATAGTGCCGCCGTCCGGCCCCCGACCACTGATCCCTGACACCTGATCCCTGACCACTGGCAACTGATCCCTGACAGCCCGACCCCTCCCCTAGAAGAATCCGCGACGGCTGTAGCGCTCCTCTTTGAACGGGTCGCCGTAGTTGTGATAGCCGTTGACCTCCCAGAAACCCGGCTTGTCTTCAACGCTGAACTCCAGCGCGCGCACGAACTTGGCCGACTTCCAGAAATACAAGTGTGGCACCAGCGTCCGCAGCGGCCCGCCGTGTTCAGGGTCAAGCGGCTGACCGTCGAACTTGTAGGCCAGCAGCACGTTGTCGCGCAGCATGTCCTCGACCGGCACGTTGGTCGTGTAGCCATAGTCGCAGTGGGCGATGATGTGCTTGGTCTCCGGCTTCATGCCGGCCAGCTCGGCGATGTGCTTAAACTGCACCCCTTCCCACACCGTGTCGAATTTGCTCCAGCGCGTCACACAGTGGATGTCGGTGGTGATCTGCACGGTCGGGAGCTGCTGGAAGGTCTCCCAATCCCAGCGCAGTTCGTGGGTGATCGTCCCGAACAGCCGCAGATCCCACGCGGCGGGGTTGAAGCGCGGGGTCGGGCCGTAGGTCAGGACGGGAAACTCGTCGGTCAGCGACTGGCCGGCAGGGAGACGCCCCTGCTTGCGCAGTTCATCCTCACGTTCACGGCGGGTCTTGCGTGTGTCTAGCACTCCCATAGGTCGCATACCTCCAAGTCGACTATACGGAATTATAGCAGCGTCGCGCCCGTCCGCATCTGAATGCCCGGTGTGAAGTCTCAGCTACCAGTCATTCGATTCCAGTCTCCAGTTTTGCGTTACGGATCAGCTCTTGAGCGGACGTGCTGCATCTTGACTGGCAGCAGGGAACTGACGACTCTCGACTATTGGCGTAAGTGGGTTGTCGAAGGTCAACGGGCCAGACTATCCGACTCGCGGCGTGATACACGACTCATCACGCACCACTTTCAACTTCTCACGCTAAAGATCGAGCTGTTCGCGCAGCCAGTCGGCCACCCGCCAGCCTAAGTCAGCCGCGGCCGCCGGCGTGATGTGGATGCCGTCGAATGAATATGTGTAGCCACCGGCCGCGCGCTCGGAGTCGTAGTCGTGCCAGCCGGACTGGATGCGGTCGCCGATGCGGAACACGGTTTGCAGCGAAAGCGGCGGGCGCACGAGCACCTGCGGCGGGTTGAGCGCGGCGGCGATGTCGAGCACCGGCACGTTCAGCGCCTCCGCGACCTCACGCGTGTGGCGGTTGAACAGCGCCGACGCCGCGACGGCCTCCGGGCTGTATTCCATCGGCGGCAGCCCGACCAGCGCGTGGATCTGATTGAGGGCAAGCTGGTTGAACAGGTCGCGCAGATACGCCGCGTAGTCGCCCGGTTCGAGATAGCCGTCGGGCAAATCCTGCTGCGCCTTGTAGTACGGGCGCGTGGCCGGAAAGACATACGCCAGCGCATCGTTGCTGCCGGGAAGCACAAAGCACGCCTCGGCGCCGTCCGCCGCGACATCGCCGACACGCTCCGCCAGCCGGTTGATCGTGCTGCCTGCTATGCCGTGATTGAGCAGCGTGTGTCCGGGCAGGTGCGGCCGGGCCGCCGCCACCCAATCGCCGCCGTATTTGCCTTCGGTCAAGCTCGCGCCTAAGAATGCGATACGCACGGCTACGCCCGCTGTCCGAGATACGCCTGATACGCGGCTTCGTCCACCAGTTCGCCGTCCTGCACGTCTACGTGCACTTCGACGCGGCTGCCGTTGAAGTCGATCAACAGCTCGGCCGGGAACGGACAGCGTTCGCCGCGCGCGATTTTACGCACAAAATACGACTTGCCGTCATCGCTCAGGCTCAGGTCGTTGTACCGGTCGACGCGAACAGCCAACACCTCGCTGCATCGCTTCGGGCGCACATAATACGTGACGTAGCGGTCGACAGCGCGGCCGCCGCCGAAGAGCCGCCGAAAGAATCCCACTGGACTGCCCCCTGTGTCGCTTTCTGCTCGGCCGCCGATTATAGCATGCGCCCCGCCAGCAGTTTTCCGCGATTCTCACGGCCCGGTGTATAATGACCGGCAACGTCCGCACAATCTCGCCCATAAATGTCTGAGCCTAACGATCCGACCGGAGCAGCAACCCGTAGACGACCGAGCAATGCGTTAGTGCGCCGCGTGATCGCCGGCTTGGAACAAGCCAACGCGGCCGACCGCACGCCGGAACAAGCTGACGGCCCCAGCGGGCCAGTCACGCCGTGGCTGCTGCAGCGCTTCCTCGACGGCCTTATCGACCTCGAAGCGGAACTGGCAGACCGCTATCCGCACCTGCCTCTGCTCTCCGTGTTTAAGTCCCGCAACTTGTACGAACGCAGCTCGCATCAAGTCGCCACGCTCAGCGCGCCGGACGATGCGGCCTCGATGGTGGTCGATATCGACGCGCCGAAAGACCTTGCGCAATTTACGTTCGCCATCAGCGGCATGTTCAGCCGAACCTACACGCTCGACCGGCCCAGCTCGATCGACCGTCCGCGCTGGCTTGAGGCGATGGATCGCCGGCAGGGCGGCTTGACGTTCCTGTGGGGCGCGTCGCGCTGGGAAGGCGATTACCTGATCTGGGTTCTAAAGCGGTACCAGACCAACGTGTACGCATTTAGTCCGGCGGGTGTGGCGGCCAGCGTCCGCCTGACGCCTGAAGTCACCCGCAGTCTGCTGGCATGGATGCGCAAACTGTGGACGGCCAAATGATCGACGCTCTCGTTATCGGCGCAGGGATGTCCGGCCTGATGGCCGCCCATGTCCTGACGCGCGCCGGCCGTTCAGTGACCCTTCTCGACAAGGGGCGAAGCGTCGGCGGCAGACTGGCGACACGGCGCATCGGTGAGAGCTTGGCTGATCACGGCGCGCAGTTCTTCACCGTGCGTGATCCGGCGTTCGAGACCTTTGTCACCGCGTGGCGCGAACGCGGCCTCGCCTACGTCTGGGCGCATGGCTGGAGCCGCAGCAGTCTCGATGACGCACGCCGCGCCGACGGTCATCCGCGCTACGCCTTCAAAGGCGGCATGGGCAGGCTCGCGGCGACCCTCGCTGAGGGCTTCACGGCAGATATTCGTGTGAACGTGCAGGTCGCGTCAGTCACCGCCGGCAAGCACGGCTGGCGCGTGGTGGACACGTCGGGCGCGGAGTACAAGGCGCGCGCGCTTGTGATGACGCCACCCGCGCCGCAGTCGCTCAAACTGCTTCAGGACGGCGGCACGTCGCTTGACTGCACTACGCACGAGGCCCTCTCTCGAATCGACTATGCACCCTGCTTGTGCGGCTTGATCTTGCTCGACAAGCCCGCGCAGCTCCCCGAACCGGGCGCGATTCAGCGGCCCGGCCACCGGGTGAGCTGGCTCGCCGACAACCGGCGCAAGGGTGTGAGCACACAGCCGGTGCTTACGCTGCAAACCGGCCCGGCGTTCAGCCGCGAGCACTTCAACTCGTCGGACGCGGACATCTTCGCCTTGCTTGAGGAGGAATGGCGGCCGTATGCTCGCGGATGCAGGGTAGTTGAGGCGCAGGTGAAGCGGTGGCAGTACAGCCTGCCGATCACCGGTTATCACGAACGCTCGCTCGCGGCCCCGACGCCCTTCCCGCTGATCTTCGCCGGTGATGCGTTTGGCGGCCCGCGGGTAGAAGGCGCCGCGCTGAGCGGGCTGGACGCCGGCCAGCGTATCGTCGACGCGCTGCGCTAGGCGCTAAAGTAGGTTATCGAAAGTCAGCAGGCTCAATCTTCTGCTTCAGGGGGTTCTACGAGCGGTGAAGGCTGGTAGTCACTCATCACTCATCACTTTCAACTTCTTACATAAGACACAGGAGTCCCCATGTACCCGATGCTGCTGACGCCTGCGATGCACACCCGAGTGTGGGGCGGGCGCAAACTCGAATCGAGCCTGAACAAGGCGCTGCCCACCCCGGAACCCTACGGCGAATCGTGGGAGATGCACGACACGGCGACGGTCGCCAACGGCCCGTACGCCGGCAAGACGTTGGGCGCGCTGCTGGCTGAACATGGCGCGGCGTTGATCGGCGACGCCAGCAATCCGAACGAGGGGTTCCCGCTGCTGCTCAAATTTCTCGATGCCAACGCGTGGCTGTCGGTGCAGGTGCATCCCGACGACGCGCTGGCCGAAAAGCTCGAAGGTGAGCCGCGCGGCAAGACCGAGGCGTGGATCGTGCTGGCCGCCGACGCCGGGGCGAAATTGGCGCTGGGGGTCAAGGAAGGCGTCACACGGGAGCAGATGGCCGCGGCGATCACCGCCAACACCCTGCAAGACCTGATGCGCATGGTCGACGTGCAGGCCGGCGATGTGGTGTATCTGGACGCCGGGACGGTACACGCGCTCGGCCCCGGCGTGCTGGTGTACGAGATTCAACAGTCGAGCGATCAAACCTACCGGCTGTACGACTGGGGCCGGATGGGGCTGGATGGCAAGCCGCGCGCGCTGCACATCGACAAGGGGCTGCAAGCGGCGAAGCTCGATCTGCGGCCAGACGTGCGGCACATGTCGGACAAAGAGCCGGTATTCGCCGGGCCGTATTTCGAGACGCGCTTACACCGTCTGTTGGGCGAGACCGTCGGGCTGGACACCGGCGGCAGGCGCTTCCATGTGTTGAGCGTCATCCGGGGCGCGGCATCCGTCAGCGCGGGCGGCGAACAGCTTCAGATCAGCGTCGGGCAGTCGGTGTTGATCCCGGCGGCCGTCGGCGCGTATAAGCTGGCCGGCACGGCGGAAGTCCTGCGTTCGAATCAGCCGGGATAGCCCGCGCGCTCCGGCCCACCGCCAGCAGTTGCGGCGGATACGACTCTATCCGCCGCGCCACGTGGATAAGCGCGGATCGGGCGCGTCAGCGAACACCGATACGTCGTCGACCCATAGTTTGCCGCTGCCCCCCGGCGCCTTGATCTGAACTTTGGCCTTGAGAAAGGTCGTCCCGGCGATGCCCTCCGCCGGAAGGCTCAGCAGCGTCGCCGCGAACGTGCCGGTCGGCGCGACGAGCACGAGCTTCTTCGTCTCGGCGTCGGTCACAAGTTTGAGTTTGAGGATCGGCGCGGCAGCAAGGTTCTTGCCGCTCGCCATGGCGCTGAACGCGAACGTCGTCCCGGCCACCAGCCCGGACGTGTACAGCTTCTGCGTGGCTTTGGCGCCAGCGACCGAACCCTTCACCCGCAGCGAGCATGTGCCGGAGATCGGGCTGCCGCATGAACGTTTGGCGCCGGCGGTGAGCTTCCATTCCTGCCACGGCGTGCTGGGGCCGGGTGGAATGGCCGTCTCGAAACCGCCATTGCCGACCAACTCCCCTTCAGACGGCGGCGCGGTGTAGGCGATGCGAATAATTTCACCACTGCCGTAGGCCGCGTAATACAGCGCGCCGTCCGGCCCCACCTGCAAATCGACCGGCGCCGCGCCTAGCGTGTCCTCGACGAACGTTGAGACATCTCCCGTGACGCTGTCGCGCACCCAGATGTCGTCGAAGCAGTAGTCGCTGAAGAAGTAGTCGTCCAGATACGATGCTGGATAGTACGGCGAACCCGGCACATAGAACGCGCCGCCCGCGATGGACGTACAGCCGGATGACCCGTGCGGATAGCTGTAGATCGGGTCGGTATAGGCCGGGTCGCTGTTCGGCCCGGTGAAGTCCGGCCAGCCGTAGTTGGCCCCCGCCGCGCCGAGATTGACTTCCTCGAAGCTGCCGCCGCTGGGGCCGACGTCGTTGATGAAGATCTGCCCGGTGTTTGGATGCACGGCGAACGTGAACGGATTGCGCAGGCCGAGCGCCCAGATCGACCGGTTCTCGCCGGTGGCCGTGCCGTAGAACGGGTTGTCGGTCGGGATCGTGCCATCGGAGTTATAGCGCAGCAGCTTGCCGTGTCGGGTGGTCATCGACTGCGAGTTCGCACCGTTGGCGGTATCGCCGACGCCGATATACAGCTTGCCGTCCGTGCCGAAGTGGATCGCGCCGCCGTTATGATTGGTCGCGCCGCTGGAGTAGTCGAGAAAGACGATGTTCTGTTTGCTGCCCGGCGCAGAGACATCGCCCGCTGCCGTGTAGCGGTTGATCCGGCCGCGCGGTGGGTTGCCGTTATCGGCCGGCTCGGTGAAGTGCAGATACACGTACCCGTTATTGGCGAAATCCGGGTCGAGCGCGATGCCGATCAAGCCGCGCTCGCCGGCGCTGTCGACCGTGAGGGTCACGAACGGTGTCGGCAGAAGCACGCCGGCGGCAGACACGACCCGTACATCGCCGCCCTTCTCCGCGATGAACAGCCGGCCGTCTGGCGCCCACGCCATCGCCGTCGGCGACGATAACCCGTCTGCGTAAATTTCTTCGGTAAATGAAGGCAGGGGATCGCGCTGCGCCAACCCCGGTACAGGCAGCGGCTGCTGTGCAAAAACCGGACTCAAAAGCAGCGCAGCGGCGATCAGCGTGATAAGCATTCGGCGCATGATTCGATGTCCCATTTCGTGATCCGCGATGCTGCGATTATAGGCAGTATGCGCGCGGCTTGTCATCCGTTCACCCTATGCGAATCCGATTCTAGGAGATAGGTATCAGGGGAGAGTGCGCAGGCGGGGGCGGTGGTGTGAGCCGGAGATTGGCCGACGAAGGACACCCCAAAGGCGTGAGCAGCGGTTGATGAACCACCGCGAGGAATCATCCAATGCTCATGCGGCGTGAATCCGGTGTTTTCTCACGACCGGTAGAGTTTGTTACAATTGGCACAAAGTAGGTCGGCCTGTACCGCGAAAGCTGCGTGTATGAGCAAGAAGGTCATCGTGATTGGCAGCGGATTCGGCGGCTTGGGCGCGGCGGTTCGGCTTGCCGCGCGCGGCTACGACGTCGAGCTGTTCGAGAAACGTGACAAGCTCGGCGGGCGGGCATACGTCCACACCATCGACGGCTATACGTTCGACAGCGGCCCGACCGTCATCACCGCGCCGTTCATGTTTGACGACATCTGGTCGCTGGCCGGCCGCAGGCGTGAAGACTACTTTGAACTAGTCGAATGTCAGCCGTACTACCGCATCTTCGATCACCACGGCGAGGCGTTCGACTACAACAGCGACGCGGGGTTCATCCTCGACCAAATCCGGCGGCGCAGTCCGAACGATGTCGAGGGCTATCAAAAGTTCATCGCCAGCACCAAACCGATCTTCGAGAAGGGCTTCGTCGAGTTAGCCGACAAGCCGTTTCTGAAGTTCACCGACATGCTCAAAGTTGCGCCCGATCTCATCAAGATGCAGTCGTATCTGTCCGTTTATCAGTACGCCAGCAAGTTCGTGAAAGACGAATTTCTGCGGCGCGTGTTCAGCTTCCATCCCCTCCTGATCGGCGGCAACCCGTTCGATGCGCCGTCGATCTACGCCATGATCCACTACCTTGAACGGCAGTGGGGCGTGTGGTTCGCCATGGGGGGAACCGGCGCGATTGTGGCCGCGTTCGGACGCCTGTTTACCGAACTTGGCGGCCGGATCCACCTCAACGCCGAGGTTGCTGAGATCACGATCAACCCGACCTCACGCCGAGCGACCGGCGTGAGGCTTCGGGACGGATCCATCCACACGGCGGACGCCGTCGTGGCGAACTCCGAGGTGGCGTGGACGTACCAGCACCTCATCCCGTCCGTGTACCGGCGCAAGTTCACCGACCGCAAGCTGGCGCGGATGAAACACAGCATGTCGCTGTTCGTCATCTACTTCGGTACCAAGCGCCGTTACAACGACACCCAGCTTGCGCATCACAACATCATCCTCAGCGAGCGTTACAAGGGGCTGCTCAACGACATCTTCAATAAGCAGATTGTGGCGGATGACTTCTCGCTGTACCTGCACATGCCGAGCATCACCGACCCGTCGCTTGCGCCGAAGGGTGGCGAGACGTTCTACGTGCTGTCGCCCGTCCCGAACCTCGCGTCCGGCGTTGATTGGGCCAAGCGCGCCAAGCCGTACCGCGACGCGATCATGGCGTTCCTCGAAGCGAACTACCTGCCGGACTTACAGCAGAACATCGCCGTCGAGCATTCCATCGACCCGCGGTATTTTGAGGGGACGCTCAACAGTTACCTCGGGGCCGGGTTCAGCATCCAGCCGATCCTGACGCAGTCGGCGTGGTTCCGGCCGCACAACCGCAGCGAGGACATCGACCGACTGTACTTCGTCGGGGCGGGGACGCATCCGGGCGCGGGACTGCCGGGCGTGCTGAGTTCGTCGATCATCGCCGAGAACTTGATTCTCGAAGACGTGCCGATTCCGCCGGTGTCGTGAGGTGGGTGAGGCTCTCA
>JZRA01000135.1 GCA_001567485.1 Chloroflexi bacterium OLB13 | reverse complement strand
AGTACATCGAGGTGTGGTACAACCGTCAGCGGCGGCATTCTGCCTTGGGTTATCTCAGCCCTGCCGAATTCGAGCAGCTGCGCCTGCCGCCTGACATTCTGACTGTCCGTTGTATCGGGGATCGGTTTGCCCTTACTCACGACTCATCACTTGACACTCGGCACTCAGCACTCGGCACTCAGCACTCTCACAGGGACGAGGCAGTGCGCTACGGCTGTGCGGCTGGATCGAGCGACGAGAAGTAGCTGCGGATCACGTCACGCATGCCCAGCGGGATATAGCCGCTTTCGAGCGCACGGCTCGCCGCGTCGGCATAGTCGCTGAACACCGTGTTGTACGGCACGACCGATTCACCCAGCGGGTTGTCGTCGAACTCGCCTTGATCGAGCGGCGCAGCGCCCGGATCGGCTTGCAGGCGCACATCCTCGCCATCGCCCGCCTCCACCGAGAATCGCGGCGAATACACGGGCTGATACGTGCGAACGCCGGTTCCGTCGGGGTTGTTCTCGTCCGGATTGTCCGACCGTGAACCTTGCTGGCCCTGTGCTGATGCGTCGTCGCCCAAGTCGGCGGCGCCGTCCCCCATGCCCTGACTGCCGCTGCCCGCCTCGCCCGTGTCATTGTTTTCGCCTTGCGCGGCGTCGTCAGGCGGGGCCAACTGCGAGCTGCCGCCTTCGCCTTCGGTCTCGCCCTCGCTGGCCTGCTGGCCGAACATGCCCTCGCCTTGGGCGCCATCCTGTGCATCCCCCAAGCCTTCCGGCCCTTCTTCAGGACGGCTGAATGCGGCGGGTTCGCTCGATGACTCGGCGGCTTCTTCTTGCGCGGCGCGGGCTTGCTGTGCGCGCTCTTCCATCGACTGCTGCTGCTGCGCCCGCTGTGTCTGTTCGGCGGCGGACTGCCCGGCTTGCTCTGCCGCGCGACGGAGCGCCTCGGCAGCGGCTTCCCGATCCCCCTCACGCAGCGCTTGTGCCGCTTCGCGCAGGGCTTGTGCCGCTTCGGGATGAGTCTGTTCCAGCGCGTCGGCTGCGTTTTCAAGCGCATCTGCCGCCTGCGCGAGCTGCTCGTCAGTCGTCTGGCCCAATGACTGCTCGAACGACTCGATCTGCTCCTGAAGTGACTGGCCGGGGGCGGCCTCGCGCCCTTGTCCGAGCGCGTTGGCGGCGGCGTCCTCGGCGGCCTGCTGTTCCTCAATCTCGGACTGCGCCATCTCGGCCTGTTCGCTGAGCGTGCCCTCGACCTCGCTCAGCGTCGCCAGCGCCTCGTCCAGCGTGATGTTCGGGTCGCGCATGGTCTCAAGCTGGGCTTG
The DNA here is from genome assembly GCA_001567485.1 of Chloroflexi bacterium OLB13. Classification (GTDB taxonomy): domain Bacteria; phylum Chloroflexota; class Anaerolineae; order Aggregatilineales; family Phototrophicaceae; genus Flexicrinis. The sequence goes on along the minus strand of JZRA01000135.1, from coordinate 7,002 downwards.
CAGGGCTTCCAGCAGCGGCCCGCGCTCCTCGTCGGAGAGGTTCGGGTCGGCGGCGATGTCTTCGAGGATCTCCGCCACTTGATCGGCGGCGGCGGCGATGGCGGCGCGTTCCCGGTCGGCGGCATCAGCAGCGGACACCGGCGGAATCAGCATGATAAGAACGGCTAGCAGCGCCAGCGCAGCGACGACCGTGATCCATGCGCGCCGGTCGGATGTAAACGGCAGTAACACCTGAGCGCGCACGCCGCCGGCGACGGCCTGCGCATCGTCGAGCTGGTGCGCGGCGAGGCCGGCGTCGGCCTGAATCCGCCCGTCGATCAATTCAAGCGCCGTCGAGATGCGTTCCTTGAGGCCGAAGCGCATGTCGAACCAGCGCGCCGAGTCGATCAGCGTGCGCGGCCGCAGCCACACCCATCCCGCCAGCACCAGCACGCCAAGCGCCGCGCCGGCCAGCGCAATCGTCACGGCGGTGACATCTTCGACGCCGGGGCGCAGACGTGAATACAGCGCCAACCCCGCGCCAAGCATCGTGCCGGGGATCATCGCGCGTGGAAGAGACTCGACAAACGCGCTCAAGCGGCGGCGGCGTTCCCACGCCCGGACGACGGTCTGTAAAGTCACTTGAGCGGACATCTGCCTAGATGCCTTTCTGCCAGTAGATCAGGGCGAGTTTGAGCACGTCTTCCAGCCATATACCGAACGACGTTGTCAAAGTTCCAAGGTCGTCAAGGTACGAGAAGTTGAACGGAAGCTCGCTTAATGGCTCCAAGTCATGCCATGTCGAGTCGGATGCCTCTTCGCCGCTGGTCTTACGAAATGCAAAAGCGGAAACGGCCATAACCCCGGTGTTGTCATGGCCGATTTCGTGAAACGATAAAATGACGTGAGTCGTCACCGAATTGATGACAATGCGCAGACGCGCCCACGCGATATAGCCCGACAGGTTCGCAAAATAGTCGTGACCTCGTGCAATCGAGATAATCTGCTGCCGAAAATACGGAGATCGATCCGTTCCATTACGGGCTTCGTCAACGTGGACACGAAGTGTTTGCGTCATGTAGCCCGCTGTGCGAAAAGACGATTCCAGTTCAAGCCGCAGCCAAGTCAACCGTTCCGAGGTCTGGCCGACTAAGGAATCCGCTCTCTCCTCTGCCAGTTGACGTCGTTCGCTAGGCGGGACGATACCGCTAGCCCGCAGTCGGTTGAGTGCCGAGTTAATCAGCGACTCGACGGTCTGTCGCTCGGACAGCACGGTCTCAGAAAGGCTCAACGCGCCGAGAAAGGCTCGCTGCTGCGACTTTGCGAACAAATCAATCAGCGGCATCAGTTCGCCCCGGTCTGCCGCTTCGAGCGCCTCGATGTAGCGAACCCGGCCGGAATCGTCACCGGGATCAGGCAGCACAATCAGCGGGAACCATCCGGCCCGCAGGAACACCAGCGTAGCGAGGTTGCGCGCTACCCGGCCGTTTCCGTCTTGAAACGGGTGGATCTGCGTGAACCGGTGATGAAGCCACGCCGCTTCAACTTCAGGGGCGACATCCCGATCAAGATGCACACTGTGCCATGCAATAAGCCGATCCATCTCAGCGGTGACGTGTTCAGGCGGGCAGTATTCGTGAGTTGTCCCGTCCTGACGATGCACGTTATTGGGGGTTCGTTTCCAGTCTCCCTTGAGTAGTTCGACTTCCCCCAAGTTCCCAAACGGGTCGACCGCCGTAGTCGTCTCCTGATTCTTGGTCAATAGTTGATGCAGCTGCTTAATAAACGAAGTGGACAGCGCACGATTCGCGCCAACAAAGTTGAATACTTGTTCAACGGCGCTCTGCTGATCGCGGATCAGTGCGACGACCGTCGCGATAGGCTTGTCGGTGGCGCCGTGTGGGATGAGCGCCGCATCGATACCCTGCTCGATCATGACATGGGTGATGCCACGCTCAATCGAATAGAGTTTCTCAATCAGGCCCGTCTCAATCGCAACCTGTCGGACAAGACGCTCAAGAAAGGGCGCAAGCGTACCGGACTCGTTCAGGCGCTGGCGCTGTTCCCCCCACACACTCACGAGAGAATGAAGCTCCGTGTTCTTGAACGACCAAAGCTCAGGCTCAAGATCACGGATAGGTTGCCACTTGAACGACTTGGTCACTGGACTAATCCTCGACCTGACGGATGCGGTGGACTGAGAGGGCGATCAGCACGACGGCCACCGCCAGCGCAATCACACTGTAACTGATCCACGGCGACACCAGCGGGATCGTGCCGCCGGTCGAACTGAGCGTCGCTGACCACAAACCCGTGCGGCCCTGATTGAGCAGCAGAGTCTGGCTGGCGCTGCTGGCCGTGAACGGGTTCAGGCTTGAGATGATCGCGCCGATATAGACCCAGAACGCCTCAAGCACCGGCGACCCGTTGAATCCCGTGCCGCTGCCGGTGTACGCCCCGGTGAATGGCCCGCCGAAGAACGCGGCCAGCACCGGCCCGCCGACCAGCACGATCAGCGCCGTGGCATACGAACGCACGCTGGCCGTTACGGTGCGGTCAGTCAACGTCGAAAAGTAGATGCCGACCGCGCCGAAGGCAATCGCCGTCACGATTAAGACGACGAACGACACGAAAAGTTCCACCTCGCTGACGCCGCCGAACAGGAACGCGATACTTTGCAGCGGCAGCGCGGCCAGCAGCAGCAGCACGATGAACCCCAGCGCCGACTCGAGTTTGCCGATCAGGAACGTGGCGCGCGGCAGCAGGGTGATCTTAAGCAGATCGTAGGTTTGGCGCTCGCGTTCGCCGGTGACTGCGCCAGCTGTGAAAGCCGGGGCGATGAACATAATCAGCAGCAGTTCGAGGCCGACCACACCGGCGAACACGGTGCGGCCCAAGTCGCCGGTGACGGATGTCGCCAAGCCGCGGCTGAACGGCGCGTTGGCGAGGAACAGCAGCACCGCGAAGGCGCTCATCAGCAGAAGATAGACGGTGAGGACAGCGAACGCCCGCCCACCGCGCATCCGTTCGCGCAGTTCTTTCGAGGCGACCGGGTTGGAGCGCAGCGCGCCGCGAAACAGCGCCACTGGCAGCAGCCCCCAAACAACCGTCACAATCGTGACGATGCCGGGGAGATAGCGCCAGCTTGCAATCGCGGCGACCATGCCGGCGATTGTGCCCACCGCGGTGATCCACGTCCACCACTCATGGGCCTGCACGCCGGTGCGGATCAGCAGCAGCGCAATCGCCGCGAGCAGCACGAGTCCCAACGCCGCGACCCACGCGTAATCCGCAGGTGGGCCGAAACCGCCGATCAGCGCCGACGCGATGCTGTCAAGCGATGCGCCGTTCAGCGCCGTGACGACGCCGATCAGCGTCAGCAAAATCGCCATAACGCCGTGTATCGCGACACCGATCATCAGCCACGTCGCGCTGACGGCGAGCTGCCGTTCGCGCGGCGTGAGCGCGGCTTCTTGAGTGGACGGCAGGCTTTGCGGCGCGGCGGACATACAGCAGTATTCCCGACAAGTGGGCCGGACGATGCACGAAGTATAGCATGTCCGCACGGGCGCGCGGTTCGGCGCCGCGACGGTTCTAACGGGAACCCAAAACCTGCGGAGCCAGCGTGATCGTCATGCGCGTGCCGTGGCCGGGCGTGCTCTCCGCGCGGATCACGCCGCCATGCGCCTCGACCAGCGAGCGCACAATCGCCAGCCCCAGCCCGGATTCGCCTTCTCGCTGCTGCCGCGAGGCCTCTCCACGGTAAAAGCGCTCGAAGACGTGCGCGAGCTGCTCTGGCGGGATGCCTTCGCCCGTGTCCGCGACGGTGAACTCGACGCCGGGGCCGGCGGAAGCCGCGCGCAGCGTCACACGGCCGCCGGACGGCGTATGGCGCAGGGCGTTGCTGACCAGATTGCCGAAGACCTGCGTCATCCGCAGCGGATCGACCATCACCGGCGGCAGGTTCGGCGCTGCGTCGACTTCCAAGGTCACACCGCGCGCCTCGGCTTGCAGCGCGAACGCCTCGCGCACATCGGCCAGCAGCGCCGCCGGTTGAATGGGCTGACGCTCAAGGCGAAGCTCGCCCGCGTCGGCCAGCGACAGCGTGCGTAAATCTTCGATCAGATGGTGCAGGATGGTGACTTCGCCCCGGATGGCAGCGAGCCGTTCCGGAGACGGTGTGAGCGCCCCGTCGGTCATGGCTTCGAGATAGCCACGTATAACGGTCAGCGGCGTGCGCAGATCGTGGGCGATGTCCGCGGTCATCTGCCGGCGCAGCGCATTGACGCGGGCGAGTTCGGCGCTCATCCGGTTGAAGGCGCGGATCACGTCGGCCAGTTCGTCGCTGCCGCGCACGTCGATATGCTGCTTCAGATCGCCCCATTCGACCGCGTGGATCGCCGTGTTCACGCGCGCAGCGGCCGCAGAAACACGCGCGCAAGCACCGCGCCGACGGCCACCGCCACCGCCGCCGCACCGAACGCGCCGATCATCAGCGCGCGGGCTGTGTTGTCGAGATAGATCTGGTCGCGCGGATCCAGCGGCGGGCCAGAGGCGATCAGCGCCACCTGTCCGATGAGCGTGCCGTCATCAAGCATCACCGGGCTGAGCGTATTGAACGCCATCCCGGCCGGAGGGACGCCGCCCGCAAGGGGTGGCATTCCCGTCACGATATTCCCCTCAGCATCGAGCAGCACGACGCCGGGAGGCAGTCCCCCGCGGCTGGAAGCCTCGCCCAACCCTGCTCCGCGCCGGAGTCCCAGCATTCCCGAAAAGCCGTCGAGCGATCCTTCTCGCGCGAAGTAGAGGAGTGCGGCGGTCGTCACGTTATCAACCTCGCGCTCGATGCGCAGACGGTCGAAATCGCGCGAGGTGGCGTTGTTCACGACAACAGCGGCCACAGCCATCCCCACCAGACTCGCCAGCGCGATCGAGAGCACCCACTTAGCGGTCAACGAAACACGCATCAGTCCTCGCCGGCAAACCGGTAACCAACCCCGAACACGGTCAGGATGTAACGCGGCGCGGCGGGGTCAGGTTCGAGCTTGGCGCGCAGGTTGCGGATATGAACGTCGATCGTGCGTTCGACGCCCTGCGCGATTTCACCGTGCAGCGCCTCGATCAGATCCATGCGCGAGAACGTGCGGCCCCTGCTGCCCATCAGCACAGCCAGCAGGTCGAATTCGGAACGGGTGAGATCCACGCGCTGGCCGGATACCGCCACGGTGCGCTGTTCGCGGTCGAGGGTGATCCCGCCGGCACGCAGCACATCCGGCGCGGAGACCGCCGCTTTGTCATAGCGGCGCAGCACGGCCCGAATGCGCGCCCCTAGCTCCGCCATGCCGAACGGTTTGGTCACGTAGTCATCCGCGCCCAGCTCCAGCCCGATCACCTTGTCGGTTTCTTCGACGCGCGCCGTGAGCAGGATCACCGGCGTATCACGTTCTTTACGATACTGACGCAGGAAATCGAAGCCGTCCATCTCAGGCATCATGATGTCGAGCAGGATCAGATCGGGTTTCTCGTGGCGGGCCGTGAACAGCGCATCACGCCCGCTGCCTGCTGTGACGCACGCATATCCCTGTTCGGTCAGATAGTCGCGCAGGAGAGTCCGCACACTCAGTTTGTCGTCCACGATCAGGATGAGTTTGCTCATAGCGCTGCCTTGTCACGCGCAGATGGCCGATCCGAAATAAGCCTACCACAGCGGCGGGCGTATCTCCGGCCGGATTGACACCGACACTATCACGACGATGTTCAGGAGTCGTTTAGTCGGTGCTGGCCCGTAGGATATGACGACCAATCCCGCCAGCCTCGATCGCATGTTTCGGGCTACACTGTTAATGGTTGATCTCACAGTGGAGGGCGACATGAAACGTATCGTGCTGCTTGGAATTCTGGCGCTGCTCATTGTCACGATACCGGCGGCCGCACAGGATATGCCGTGCCAAGCCGGCGGGCAGAACTACGACAATCCGGAGATTTGTCAGGCGAGTGTCGAGGTTTCGATTGCCTACCCGACGTGGATCCTTGGCAATCCGGCGACGGCCGAGGTGGTCACGGGCTGGATCGGCGAAGTGCGCTCGCAGTTCCTCACAGCGGCCGCCGGATATTGGGACACGTTCACGTTTAGCTACTCGCTCGACATCTCCTTCGAGGAAACCGCGCTGGCCGATCAGGCGCGGTCGGTCGTCTTCACGATCTCCGAGTACACCGGCGGTGCGCATCCCAACGGCTACTTCCAGACATATTCGGTCGACGCGAACACGGGTGAACTGCTGACGCTGGCGGACATCTTCAGCGACGTGGACACCGGCCTGCTCGCGGTGTCGGGGTTAGCGGCGCAGTCGATCCTGAACAGCATGGGCGAAATGGCCGATGCGCAGTGGGTCACCGACGGCACCGCGCCTGAGCCGGTGAATTTCCAGAATTGGGCGCTGGCGGATGGCGTGCTTCGCGTGTACTTCCCGCCGTATCAGGTCGGGCCGCACGCAATGGGGCCGCAGATCGTGGATATCCCGCTGAGCGACCTGTACGATCTGCTCGCGCCGCGCTGGCAGGCGCTGGCTTCGTAAACGGTACAGCCAGCAAAGGTGGTTCACGATACACTGTGCGGAGAGCGCGTACCCGCGGTGACATGCACGGGATGCCTCGGCTTGCAGAAGTGAAAGGACAGTCTCGTGAAGGTCGTACTCGTGCTGCTGACGTTAGCCGTGTCCGTGTTCGGTACGTTCGCTCAATCTGACCCGTCACCGGCGGCCACGCCGGACTCGCCGCAGACCGCTGCTGTGACGCCAAGCGCGCTCGCCAGCGGCGTGCCGATCACCGGCAGCCTTACGACCGAAGACCCGTCCGACGTGTGGACGTTCGACGGCGCGGCCGATCAAACGATCCGCGTGAGCATGGTGGCGCTGACGCGCGGCACGCTCGACCCGCGCCTAGACATCTCGCTGCCGGACGGCACGCAGGTCGCCTCGAACGACGACTCCGGCAGCGGTGAGTTCGGCTCGCTCAACGCCTATA
>JZRA01000134.1 GCA_001567485.1 Chloroflexi bacterium OLB13 | reverse complement strand
ACCGGTGCTCCCCTTGAGGCTCCGCAGTAGGCGCCGCCAATGCGGCTTCCATGCCCCCGCTTGTGTGGCCGGGACAATCGCCCATGCCACCGGGATCGCCGTCCGACCGACTAGTACGCTCACACTCAGCACGGTGAAGGTCTGCCGCAGCGTTGTGGCATCCAGCGCTAGCACCAGATCCCCGTCAACGCTTTGCCACAGGCGCACCACCCAGCGCAGAAGTGCGGCAAAACTCTGCTCCACGGCTACAGCTCGCCGCCGCGCCCCCCGTTTGTCCTGGGCGTCGTACAGCCACTCCCGCAACCGCTGCCGTACCGTGTTTTCTCGCTGGCGCAGCAGACACGCCAGAAAATAGCTGACATGACTGATCCCGCTGCTTTGCGTCAGCATCACCGCAAAGCTGTACGCTGCCAACACCGCTGCCTGACGCCGCGTCAAATGCGGTAGTTGGCTTGACACCGTCCCTGTCCATGCTGACAATTCTTGTGGATAGAGCATTTGACCTCGACATACAGTCTTGTTTTGGCGACTTGATCTGTACATCGTTTCTCTTGCTCTATCCACCCTCTCTTTCATCCTTCAATCAATTAAAAACCTACCCCTGACAGCGGCCCCTCTCCCACAGAGGGCGAGAGGGGAGAACGACGCGTGCGGTGGGGTGGTGTTGTCTGTGCGGGCTGGTGACTTCTAACAACTGCTCCCTGCCCCCTGACGCCTGAAATCTGACCACTGGCAACTGACGACTGACCCCTTTGTGTCCTTCGTGTCCTCTGTGGTTCAGTCGGTTTGTCCTTCACTCATCACCCATCACTTGTCACTCGGCACTCGGCACTTAGAGACCCCCTGCCAACTGCTCCCTGACGACTGACGACTGGTAACTGCCTCCTGCCCCCTGAAACCTGAAACCTGACAACTGATCCCTGACCACTGACGACTGACGCCTGACGACTGACAACTGGCCCCTGACTCCTGCTTCCTGAAAATTGCGTTACACTGGACGCCGGTTTATCCGTGAAGGCGTGAGGCGGCGAATGAGTGAGCAGCGCGTGCTGGTAGAGGACGCCAAGCGGCTGTCCGAGTCGATCCTGTGGCAGCTTCAACGCGATTACTACGCGGGGGAGAGCATCAAGGCGTGGAAGACCGATCGCGTCCCTCATGTCATCACCAACAGCGCGTTCTTGGCGAAGGCGTACACCCGCATCGTGTACGGATTCCTGCGCGACTGGCAGCACAGGATCGACCGCTCTGAGCCGGTGTATATCGTTGAGTTGGGCGCCGGGACGGGGCGGCTGGCGTTCGGGTTCTTGCGCAAGTGGCTGACCTTCTTCCCTCAGTCGGCCCTGTGCGATCTCAAGATCACGTACGTGATTACCGACTTCGCCGAGGAAAATGTCCGGTTCTGGCAGCAGCACCCGGCGCTCAGGCCGTTTGTGGATGCCGGCCAGCTGGACTTCGCGACGTTCGACGCGACACGGCCGGGGCCGCTGGATCTGCGCGCTTCCGGCAAAACGATGCAAATCGGCGCGCTTGCCAATCCGCTGGTCGTGCTCGCCAATTACTTCTTCGACTCGCTGCCGCAGGACACGTTCGCGCTCAAGGCCGGCACGTTCTACGAGGGGCGCGTCAAGGTCAACCGGATCGTGAAGGAAGGCGAGCAGTCGGCCGGGTTGGACAACCTCAAACTCGGCTTTGAACTCGCCCCGGTTGATGCCGCGACATACTATCCCGACCCGGACTACACCGCGGTGCTCAAGCCGTATACCGAAACCGGCGATGATACGTGGGTGCTGTTCCCGACCACGGCTTTTGAGGTGCTGCGGGGCCTCAACGCGCTGTCCGGCGGCAGGCTGCTGCTGCTTTCGGCCGACAAGGGCTACCATCGGTGGGAGGACGCGTCGCAGCGCCATCAGCCGTTTTTCAACTTGCACGGCAGCTTTTCGTTGATGGTGAACTACCACGCGCTGGGCGAGATGATGCGGCGCTGGGGCGGGGACATCATCACCAATTCGCATACCGCCATCGCCATCGACATCTGCGCGCTGACCGGCCCGGAAACGCCCGGCAGCTACGTCGAGACGCGGCAAGCCTACTACGAATACGCCGAAGCGTTCAGCCCGGACGACTTCTATCACCTGAAGGTGTACGCTCGGCCGGGGCAGACCGAGCGCGTCAAGCCAGACGAGATCATCGCGCATATCCGCTTGTCTGGCTACGATCCACACGTCATGCTGCATCACTTCACCGAGCTGTTCGAACAACTTGAGTCGACCACGCACGTTCAGCGCGATGAGCTGCGGGTCATCGCACACAGGACATACGAGAACTACTACGAGATCGGCGAACCTTACGACATGGCGTTCGCCTGTGCCTCGCTCTTGAGCGGCTCGGGCTTCTACGAGGACGCGCTGCCGTATTTTCATCGCTCGCGTGAGACGCATGGCGACGCGCTGGAAACGCTGTACAACTTGTCGATTTGCCACGCCTGCCTCAACCAGTTCGACGACGCGATCGCGCTGGCCGGGACACTGGTTGAGCAAGCGCCGGAAAACGAGACGTATAAACGCCTGCTCGAACAACTGCAAATTCAAGCGGCCAAGACCGCATCTCCTGACTAAGCGAGATGTGGAACGCGGTGAGCACCGGCCAAGCGAGATACCGGTGAGGCCGGACGAAGCGTTGTGAACACGCAGACCGGCCCGGAGTCGCGCATAGGCGGCTATCCCCTTTCCATACTCCGGTACTAGAGGATTGGCTCCCCCTTACAAACGGCTAGAACATTCGGATTCCCTGAGCGCAACGTTAACGGTCACCCGGCACGGTCTCGCCTATCATGGGGTAAGACGCCGCTGCGGCCCGCCGTCAGGGGTGTGGATACCGATCCGCTTATGGATACAGCTGTAATGGAGAGTCGAACGAATGCCGCTAATCATCCGCGAGAAGAACAGTGATGCGATCATCGCCGAGGGCAGCCCGGCTGATCAGACCGCCCAAGTGTTCGAGGGCAACTGGTACTTTGATCCCTCCGTGGTCGACATGACGCATCTTGAGATCACCGAGCGCACGTACACCTGCCCGTACAAGGGCGTGTGCTATTGGATCGACCTCGATTCGCCGGACGCAAAGGTGAAGAACATCGCGTGGGTGTACAACAACCCAAAGCCCGGATTCGAGATGATTAAGGATCGAATCGCGTTCTATTCGCGTGACACGGCGGGCACCGTCGCGGTCAAGCAGGCTGACGGCGAACCGCATCCGGCGTAAGGACGCGTTGAAAACACAAAGAGGGCGACCGCGTGGCCGCCCTCTTTTGCTGTGAGGTGATCGTGCTGGCTGAACTTAGGCTGAGGCATCCCCAGCGGCCGGGTCGGCGGGCATCGGGATCAAGTTCTCGAGATCGGGGAGCGTGAAGTCGAAGCCTCCGGACTTCAGGGCGTCGGCCGGGATGTACAGGTCGTACACGCCCGGTTCGTCCTCATGCTCGACCAAGCGGATGCCCAGCGCCTCCAGCGCGGCGGTGGCCTCAGGGGTCAGCGCGGCGGGGTCAGCCGGGGTGAACGGCAGGCGGAACTCCAGCCCATCGCCCGCCTCGTTCGGGACGAGCATCATGCCGAGGCCGAACCCGCGCCGGCCGAACATCTCTGGCATCATCGGCATCAGATCCTGCATATTCGGGAGCATCGAGTCTTCGGTCTTTTCGACGGTGGCGGTCAGTTCGACCGTCTCGCCCGCGCGGGATACCGTCGTGGCGATCTCGACCGTGCCGACTTCAGCATCCTTCCATGCGTGGTGCACTGCTTCGATCACCGCACGGGCGTCTGTCGTCTCCGCGCCGTTGATCGCGGTGATGACATCGTCGACCTGAAAGCCGGCGGCCTCAGCCGGGCTGTCCGCGAGGACTTCCGTAACCAGCGCGCCGCCGTCGCTATCGGTCAGCTTCACGCCCAGAATCGGGCGCTGTGCTGAGAAGAACTTGAACATCGGGCCGTCGCCCGGCCCACGGCGGTCGTCACGGAACTCGAAGCGCGGGCCGCGTGTGATGACGATGTCGTCCGGCGTCTCGGCAAAGGTGACCTCGACGGTGAATTCTTCGTCGTCGCGCAGCAGGGTGACGTTGGCGGTGTCGCCCACCGCGTAGCTCAGAACGGTGTCGCGCAGGTTTTCAACGGTGACGGCGGTCTCGTCAATCGCAGTGAGGACGTCGCCCGATTGGATGCCGGCGGCGTCGGCGGGGCTGTCGGATACCACATCGATCACGGCGACGCCCGCGTCCGCTGCATCAAAGGTAATGCCGAAGAAGGGCGTCGGCGCTGAGTCTTGATCTTGAGCGGCGGTCAGGCCGGCTGTGCCGAGGGCGACTGCGGCGAGCGCCCCCGCGATGAGTAGTACACGAATACGTTTCATGGCTGTAGTGCTCTCCTTTACACGTTTGCACTACGATTACATTAGCCGCGCCGTTTTGCTTGGTTTTTTACAACCTGTAAATTGAATGTAAATTGTGGCGCCTCGGATTAGTGGCGCCTTAGTTGGCGAACCCGGCGTAGTACGTCCAGCCGGCGCCGGGCGACAGCATGAACACGCGGCCGAGGCTGTCGTTGACGAAGATCGTGCCGTCACTGCGCGTTACGATCTTGACGCTGTACGGCTCTTCCCATTCCATCGTCGCCCATCCGACACGGTTCAGGATTTCTTCCGGTGGGGCCTCGCGCCACAGCTTGCCGAACCCGCGCCGGGGCTGCCATGTGTTAGGCGGACGCGCGGGATCGCTGTTGCGCGCCGGGTCGTCCCACGGGTGGATGTTCTCGTCGAACGTATCGACATAGCGCCGCCAGTACGGTTGCAGCCCATCGGAGAACATGACGTAGATCGCGTCCTGCTGACCGACCCAGATCATGTGTCCGCGCTCGAAGGTCTGATAGACGCCTTGGCCGACCGTGGCGGGGGCGAGCGGACAGCCTGACGGCGGCGGCTGAATGAACGTCCATTGATTCAGGCACAGCTCGTCGACTGGCTGGATGACCACGGCTGGAATCGGCGTGAACACGACCGTCGGGAACAGGAGGGTGGTCGCCGTGGCGGTGACGGTCACGGTCGGCGTCGGGCTGACGGTCGGCGTGGTGGTCGAGGTCGGGGTCTGCGACGGGGTCTTGCTGGGCGGCAGGGTCGGCGTGACCAGCACCGCGTCGGCCGGTTGTGTCACGATTTGCAGCGGCGATACGCGCTCGACGTTCTGAGTCGGCGTTTCAGTGGAGGCGGTGGTCGCGTCCGGCGGTGGGGTGTGACTTGGCGTTACGGTAGGCGGTGGGGTGGTAGGGACAAGCGTCACGTCGGTGAGCAGGCGCACCCCGGTACCCGCGTCTGGCGCTGGACGTGGTGAACACGCCGCCAAAACAGCGAACAAGGCGATCACGGCCAGCGAACGTAGATGAGTCATGACAGGCGATACTAGCACAGCCCCGACCGACCGCAAACCGCCGCCATCCTGACGCAACGCCGGTTGACCTCGGAAAATCTGCTGTAATCCGTACAATAGAGTCTACCTTTGGATCGCACAGCGTCGTGCGCGCGGCGATCCGGTCGTACCCATCCAAGGAGCACCCCGATGAAGCGCCTTACCCTTATGCTCATAGCCGCGATCTTGACGGCGGCCTTCGCTCCGCTGGCGGGCGCGCAAGATGGCTTCGATCTCATTTCGCCCGATGGCAGCATCTTGATCCGCAACCTGAACACGACGCCGCTCACGTTCGTGTGGGAGCCGCTGACCGGCGCGACTGCTTACGATATCTCGGTTTTCAAGATCAGCACAAACATCAAGGACACCCCGCTGGGGCCGGTGTTCACCAGCTCGATCTTGGCGGGGGCGTGCGGCGCGACCTGCTCCTATACGCCGACCAGCCCGCAGCAGGCGCTGATCGACAACGGCCAATTCGCGTGGACGGTCGAAGCGACCACGTCAGGCGGAACTGTCGAAGCGGCCAACGCGCCGATCCTGTTCAGCGTGACCCGTGGCGCGACCGAGTTCATCGTCAACGGCGATTTCGAGACCGGAAGCCTGACACCGTGGGTTGGCGTATCCCTCACCGGTGACAGCGTCCGCGCGGGCGACGGCGTTGGCGGGTCGTATGGGTTCCGGTTCAAGGGGAGCGCGGCCGAAAGCGCGCAGATCAAGCAGACGATCAAGGTCGAATACTACGCGATCTCCGTCAGCGACTCACTGCAATTTAATGCCCAGTTCTACGCCCCCAAGCCCAACCCGACGGCGACGTTCGTCGTGAAGGTGATCTACAGCGACACGAGCGGGCTGCCGACCGAGAAATTCACGCGGACAATCACCCAAAACAGCGCGTTCGCCGCGATCGCGCCGCTGAACATCTTCCCCGACGGCCCGGTGAAGAAGCTGAAGGTACAGATCAAGCACTTTAGCGTCAGCGGCAAGGTGTACGTCGACGATCTGAGCCTCGTGCTGGATGCGGTGGGGCCGCGGATGCTGCTGCCCGCGCCGCTGCCGGTTCCGCTGCCACTAGGCCAGTAACCCACCCGCCGGCCAATCCCGTGAATTAAGGAAAAGCCCCGTGCTGGGCGCAGCAGCACGGGGCTTTCCGTAGAGATGAGGCCAGCGGTAGGGGCTACCGCCGCACAACCACCTTGCGCGGTTTCAATTCGGGCAAGATGACAGCCTCCTGCGTAGGGCATTCGTCGCCAAACGGGTCGTCAGGGAACTCGTACTCACTGTGAGAGGGCCGGCTCCGGTCGGGTTGATCGGGCAGGACGATTTGCCATTCGAGACCAAGCTTAATGGTTCGCTGCACGATCAGGTTCATAAAATGCCCTCCAATTGACGGTTTGGCGATTAGAACGCACGTTCTTATTTTCGCCGGAAAATGGCGTTTTGTCAACCATTTGAATCGCAAATTGTGGGCCGTCTTGACACCAGTTTTCGCGCCCCGCCGTCCCTTATTGCACGAACTCTCAACTTAGGTTTATACTGCTTTCAAACGGGGAACCTTGCCCATCGATGGGATAGGTGCGTTCGTTGATTCGTCGGAAGGCAACCAGAAAAGGAGGTGATCGCGATGGAGCTGCGAGCCAAGTCGATCACCGTACAAATTATCGAAGACCATGAGATATTCCAGCACGGCCTTGTGCGCGCGCTGGAGTTAGCCGGCAACATGGAAGTTGTCGGCCGTGCCGTGACTGGCCTCGCCGGTATGCAGGGCGTGCGCCACTATCGGCCCGACATCGTGCTGATGGATGTCAACCTGCCGGACATTAACGGGGTTCAGCTCACGCGCCAGCTCAAGCAGGAGCATATCCCATCGCGGATCATCCTGCTGACGGCGCATCACGATCCGAATCAAACGCTGTACGCCATGCGATCCGGCGCGCACGGCTACTGCTCAAAAGACATCGGCCCCATCGAGTTGATTAACGTCATCGAAGCGGTGAGCCGTGGCAGTTACGTGATCGATCACCAAATCCTGTCCGCCGAACAGTTCGATACGTGGCTGAACTCGCAGGTTCAGCAGGCTAGCCGCGGCACGCGTGAGACATCCACCGGCCACTACGTCCCGCTCAGCCCGCGCGAGTTGGAGATTCTCACCTGCCTTACGATGGGGATGAGCAACAAGGAAATCGCCACTCATCTCAACATCAGCCAGCAGACCGTCAAGAACCACATGACCTCGATCATGACCAAACTCAATGTCAACGACCGCACACAGGCAGCGCTTACGGCCCTCCGTAATGGCTGGGTGAGCCGGTAGCTTCCGCGCACAGGATCCCTGAATGTTTGACAATCCGTCTAATGTGACTGCCGACTCCAAACAGCAGCTGATCCAGTTGGTCAATGATGAACTGGGGAACCTGAAGCGGCGAATCAGTGAAATCAAATCCCAGATCACCACGCAGCAGACGATGGTCGACCGCGAAGAGCAGCGCAATACCGACATCGCGGCTGGTCTGGTCGCCATGCGGCAGAACATTGATACGACCCCCCGTGAAGACATCCGCGACCGCTACGATTCGGCGATGGAAGCCCGTCAGCGGCTGGCGACTATGCGCGGCCAGCTTGAACGGTTTCAGGCGGGGCTGGAATTGATGAACGGCCAGCTGACCCTGCTGCAGACCATCGCAGGGCGCATCAGTGGAGTGGACATCTCGGCCGATGATCTCGACAGCGAAAGCGGCGCGAAAGCGGCGGTCGTCAGCATTAAGCGCATCGTCGAGGCACAGGAACAAGAACGCCAACGCCTCGCCCGTCAAATGCACGACGGCCCGGCCCAGTCGCTGACGAACTTCATCTTGCAGGCGGATATTTGCAGCCGCGAGTTCGACCGCGATCCAGAGCGCGCCTCCGACGAACTAAGCAATCTCAAAGATTCCGCCAAGTCGACCCTGAGCAAAGTGCGCGACTTCATCTTCGACCTGCGGCCGATGATGCTGGACGACCTCGGCCTGCTGCCAACGCTCAAGCGGTACACATCGCGCTTCAAGGATCGCAGCGACCTCGAGATCGAATTTGAGGTCGTGGGCGAAGAACGGCGCTTGGAAGATTACCGCCAAATCCTGATCTTCCGTGGTATTCAAGAACTTATCGTCCACGGCCGCGATTACGCCAGCGCGTCCAACGTGCGGGTGCGCATGGACATCACGGGCGACCCGATCAAAGTGCTGGTCGAGGACGACGGCCGCGGGTTCGATGTGTTGGTTATGGAAGCCGGCGACGAAAGCAAGATGACCGCGCGTATGCGCGATCTGATCACCATGCGGGACAAGTTCGAACTGGTGCGCGGCACGGTCGTGGTTCAAAGCAGCGAGGATGGCACGCAGGTACGCCTCGAGCTGCCAGCAGGTTAGTTCTTTTGCAACACGATTTTTTGGTCTTGGGGGACGGGCGCGCTATAGTGTAGTCGCTACGCGCCCACGATGGGGAGGCATGGATGAGCAGACGCATCATTTTCGTTCTGGCGCTCTTGATCGTCGCAGGAGGCGCAATCGCTGCGTTCGTGATCAGCCGTCAGAACCAAACGGTAACGCCGCAGGTTACGGTTGGCCCCGGCACGCCGACGGTCGTCGCGCAGCAGCCGGGCAGCACGCCACAAGCGACCATCACACCGATGCCCACCCCTCTGCCGACCATTGACATCGTGGTCGCGGTGCAGAAGATCAATCGTGGTCAAGTCATCACCGCTGACGTTGTCGGCTATCGCACGTGGCCTGAACCCTACGCCCCGTTGAGCGCGATCACCGACATCGAGCTGGTGATCGGCGCCATTTCGCGCTACGACATCGAGCGCGAGTCGCCCGTCAAAACCAGCGACTTGACCGATAACCTCGCCGACCTCGGCGCCACTGGCTCCGACGCCGCGGCTGTCATCCCTGCGGGTTCGCGTATGGTCGCGCTGCCGATGGATCGCCTGACCAGCGCCGCTTACGCCTTGCAGCCCGGTGATCGTGTCGACATCATCACGTCGCTGCTGTTCGTCGATATCGAGAGGAGTTCCAGTCCGCCCTGCCGAACGACATCCGCATCATCTCAGTCGAGGCGGTGGAGAACGGCGGCGTTCGCTACAACGTGCTGGCCCCGGTCGATGGCCGCACCGACTCGCTGCCTGTGCCGCTCGGTAACGTGGGCATCTCGCAGCTTCCGGTGATTATCGCCCCCAGCGAAGACCCACGCCCGCGCCTCGTCACGCAGATGACCATTCAAGACGCGCTGGTCGTGAACGTAGGCGACTTCCCGCGTAACGGCCGTTTGTTCCGCGCCAGCAGCGCCTCGGCGCCTGAGGCGGCCCCCACGCCGGCGCCGGCCCCGGTCGGCGGCACGAACGCGACCCCGACCCCGCTTCCGCCGCGCCCGGACATCGTCGCGATTGCCGTGTCCCCGCAGGAAGCCGTCGTGCTGGCGTATTATGTTGAGGCCAAGATCCCCATCACCTTCGCGCTGCGCCCGGCCAACGAGACCGGCATCGCCAGTGTGCGGCAGGTCGACCTCGACTACATCATGGATCAGTACCGAATCGTGCTGCCGCGCAAGCTGCCGTACTCGATCGAGCCGGCGATCCGTTCGATCCGCCAGCTTGTCGCGTCGAACACCATCAGCCTGCGTGATACGGTCACCACACCCTCTACGACGCCGTAACGTACCGCGCGCCTTCACCGTTTCGTCGCCGGGTTGACTTCGATAATTCAACCCGGCGATTTCTTTTTGCGGTATGATTATGACAACTCGCCGACGTGTCTAAACTCAACGCAGCCTGATTTCGGATACAATAAGGCGCAGTGTCCAACCTTCCGTACGCAGCAGGAGACCACCAAGCCTATGAGTTCCAATGCAAAAGGCTCGGGAGAATCAAAACTGCAGCAGATCACGATTCTGCTCGTGGATGACATCCCCGAGACTCGCGAAAACATCAAGAAACTGCTTGCGTTCGAGAGCGACATGAAGGTGGTCGGGGTTGCCAGCAACGGCCGCGAAGGGCTTGAACAAGCCTCGCTGCTGAAGCCCAATATCATCATCATGGACATCAACATGCCGGATATGGACGGCCTGCAAGCGACGTCCATGATTAACAAGAGCGTGCCGCAGTCCGCCGTGATTATGATGTCCGTTCAGGATGACGCCGACTACATGCGCCGCGCGATGCTGGCCGGCGCGCGCGACTTCCTCGCCAAGCCGGTCAACATCGACGACCTGACCAACACGATCCGCACGGTTTACAAGAATCACGAGCCGATTCGCAAGCAGTACGAAATGTCGTCGGCCATGACACCCGCCGATGCGGCGCGTGTCGCGCAGGCGCTTGAACAAGGCATCGGCGAACGGGCCGGCAATATCATCGTGGTCTACAGCCCGCAGGGCGGCGTTGGCATCACCACGGTCGCCACCGGCCTCGCTACCAGCCTGATGAAGAAAGGCGTGCGCGTGCTGCTGGTCGACGCCGACTTGCAGTTCGGGGATGTCGCCACGTTCCTTGCTATTCAGTCGCAGATCACCACGATTGAGATGGCGCAGGATGCCGACGACCTCGACCCTGAACACTTCGACAATGTCGTGGCGACTCATCCAAGCGGCCTCAAAGTGCTGGTCGCGCCGCAGCGGCCCGAGATGGCAGAGGAACTCTTCAAGCGCCCCGGCGTCGTCGCCCAGATCGTCTCGAAGGTGCGCAATAACTACGACTACATCGTGGTTGACACGTCGCACGCGTTGAACGACGTGAATCTGGCGCTGTTGGATATCGCGCACAAGATCGTGCTCGTCACCACGCCGTCGCTGCCGTCGGTCAAGAACACCAAGTTTGTGCTCGACCTGTTCGACAAGCTCGAATACGACGCGCCGCGCACGATGCTGGTGCTCAACAAGGTCTACTCCGAACGCGACCGCCGTGGCGCGACCTTGGCGCGCGACCGGATCGAGCAGTTTCTCAAGCGGCAGGTCAGCGTCGAAATCCCTGTCGTCGACGAGCGCATGATTATGGCTGCAATCCTCAAAGGCGTGCCGGTGACGCTGGCCGAGCGCGATCGCAGCAAGCCGCCGGTCAAACAGATGTACGACATGGCGAAAGTGCTTGAAGAGACGTTGAATGGGGAGGGCGTGCCGGCGCTGGCCGAACTCAAGGACGAAAAGAAAGGCGGCGGTCTGTTCCGCCGAAGCTAAACACAAACAGTCTGACAGGTTCTGTCTCGAAAACGCGGAGTCCTTCCGCAGAGTGGTGAGGATCAAGCACAATGTCGTTACTTGAGCGCATCAACACCAAAGGTGGCGGCGGCAGCGCTGAACAGCCCGGACAAGGGGGACAGGGCGGTGGCGAAGTGCAGCGTCGTCCGGTCGTACCCCAGCAGCGCCCCGGTGATCCGAACCGCGGCAAAGCAGAAGGTACACAGGCTGATCTCAAGGTTCGGGTGCAGAACAAGCTGCTGGCCGAAATGGATCAGCTCGACAAGCAGCGCCCCAACGAAATTCGCTCGCACATCGAGGAATTGTTCAACGCGATCCTCGCCGAAGAAAGCATGGTGCTCAGCCGCAGCGAACGCCAGCGTCTGTTCGAGGCTATCGTCGCGGACATCCTCGGCTTCGGCCCGATCCAGCCGCTGCTCGCCGATGACACGATCACGGAAGTGATGGTCAACGGCCCCAAGAACGTGTTCGTTGAGCGTAAGGGCAACGTCGCACGGGCGCCGGTGGCCTTTGACGACGATGACCACGTGCTGCGCGTGATCGACCGTATCGTGGCGCCGCTTGGCCGCCGCGTCGATGAAAGCTCGCCGTATGTTGATGCGCGTTTGCCGGACGGGTCGCGCGTGAACATCGTCATCCGCCCGCTGGCGCTGAACGGCCCGACGATCACCATCCGTAAGTTCTCCAAACAGCCGCTGACCTATCAGGACTTGATCCGTTTCGGCTCAATGACGCCTGAGATCGCAGAGTTCCTGCGTGGCAGCGTTATCGCCGCCTTGAACCTGATCGTGAGCGGTGGCACCGGCTCTGGCAAGACGACCCTGTTGAACGTACTCTCCGGTTTCATCCCCGGCCATGAGCGTATCATCACGGTCGAAAACGCGGCCGAACTTCAGCTTCAGCAGGAGCACGTCGTCACGCTGGAGAGCCGCCCGGCCAACATCGAAGGCAAGGGCGAGATCACCATTCAGGACTTAGTCGTCAACTGCTTGCGTATGCGCCCCGACCGCATCGTCGTCGGAGAGTGCCGTTCCGGCGAGGCCCTCGACATGCTTCAGGCCATGAACACCGGCCATGACGGATCGCTCACCACGCTGCACGCCAACAGCCCGCGCGACAGCATCAGCCGTCTGGAAGTGATGTGCTTGATGGCCGGCATGGACTTGCCCGTGCGCGCGATCCGCGAGCAGATCGCCGGCGCGGTCGACATGATCGTGCAGCAGAGCCGCATGCGTGATGGCAGCCGTAAGATCACCCAAATCTCCGAAGTGCAGGGCATGGAAGGCGACATGATTACGATGTCCGACCTGTTCGAGTTCGAGCAGATCGGCTTCGAGGCGGGCAAGATCATCGGCCGCATCCGCGCGACAGGCCTGCGCCCGAAGTTCATGGATCGGCTGGAAGACGCCGGCATCGTGCTGCCACCGCAAATCTTCGGCACCGGCCAGCGTCGTTAGGATCACGCGCGTCTCACACACGGCTTCTCACGAAGGGCGGCTCACGAGTCGCCCTTTGTTGTTTTTCGCCGGAGCGGAGTTGGGACGCGGCTGCAAGCCCCGCCGGAACCAACCTCACCCTCGGCCAAACCGGTCTGAAGGAGTTTGAGCGATGGATTTCGCGTATTGTGTCGAGCAGTTGACGACCAACGCGCAGACGATCGAAGCGCTGTGCGCCGGCCTTCCCGCCGATCATGCCCGCTGGAAGCCGGACGCCGGTCGATGGTCGGTCTTGGAGGTCATGGGGCATCTCGTCGACGAAGAACGCGAAGATTTCCGCCCGTTCATCACGACGACGTTTCAGGGCAAGCCCAAGACTCCCCACGATCCGGGCGCTTGGATCTTAGAGCGCGGTTACAATCAGCGTGATCTGGGCGGACTCGTGACACAGTTTCGAGAGGAACGCGACAGGTCGCTGGAATGGCTCCATACGCAGGCGGACGCCGATTGGTCGACCGCCGTTCCGTTCTCCAAGTGGTTCGGCTTTCGGGCGGGAGATGTGCTGGCCTCGTGGGTTGCGCATGACCTGCTGCACCTGCGCCAATTGGTCGAACTCAAGTATGGCTATATCGCTTTCGCGCTGGCGGGGTATGATATCCAGTACGCCGGCGAATGGTGACCCGGCACAGGATTGAGATGACGGGAATCGCCCCGTACCGCTGAACCGGGCCACCTTGCGGCGGATTGATCGTTCACTGCAAGGAGAGTCAAAGTGAAAGCGCGTTTGAACTACGGTGCGGTAAGTCCCGATACCCTCAAGGCGATGTCATCGCTGCAAAGCTACGCCGATACCTGCGGCTTGGAGCCGCTTCTGATTGAACTGGTCAAGACCCGCGCGTCGCAGATCAACGGGTGTGCGTACTGCTTGGATATGCACACCAAGGATGCGCGCGCGTTGGGCGAGACGGAGCAGCGGCTGTACGCGCTCAGCGCATGGCGTGAAGCGCCGTTCTACTCCGAACGCGAGCGCGCGGCGCTAGAATGGACGGAAGCCATCACGCTCATCGCGGTCGATCATGTCCCCGACGAGGTGTATGAGGCCGTGCGCCCGCACTTCACCGAGAAGGAGCTGGTCGACCTCACCCTGTCGATCGTGCTGATTAACGGCTGGAATCGATTCGCGGTCGGGTTCCGCAGTCAGGCCGGCAAGTACGAATCGAAGAAACAGCCGCTAGCGGTGCACGAATAACGCGCGGAGCTTGATCCCGTCGTATTATCCCCGCGCGAACACCGACAACTGCCACATGATGCCGTCATGCTGCGCGATCTTGTGCAGCCCGTGTGACTGCGCGATGCCGTCGACGGTTGCGCTGGGATGAATGAAGTTGCGAAATGTCCGGCCCCGCACCCGCCACCACAAGTTCAGACACGGGATGGCGGCCTTTGCGAGCACGGTGTCGCGCGGGTAGATCACACCGAGATAACGGCGCGCTTGGAGGCCGCCGCATGGATCAGCGCGGTTACGTCAGGATAGCAGCAGATCACGCGATCCAACGTGACGATGTCGGCTTCGCCTACCTGATCGGCCAGCGTGACGAAGTCACCGAACAGATACGTCGCATGATCGGCGTAACCGCGCCTTGTGGCCTCGCTGCGCGCGGCGCTCAGGTAGGCGCGTGACGCGTCCACGTCGGTGATACCGCTCACCCCCGCGCCGGCCAATTCGTGCTGAATCACGCCGACGCCTCCGCCGATGTCCAACAGGCTGAGTCCGGTGACACCAGCGGCTTTCAGGATGGCGAGCAGGCGCGCGGTCATCGGGGCAGGGCCGGATCGGCGGTAGTCGTCGAGGTTGGCGCTGGCGGTTCCGGAGTCGAAAATCACGTCAGCGTTCTCACAATGCGGGCAGCACATACGCGGTCACGACCTCGCTAATCAACACGTTGAAGGCGCCGGGTATCGGGTGATGAGATAACGCTGTAACCAAATCCTCGGTGAACACGCTGGAGGAAGGAACATGATCTCCTGATGTTCTAGCACCAGCTTAACATAGTTTTCGGGGCGGTGGCTGCCCTTGCCCTTATACCGCCCCGAACCTAAACGCGGAACCCTACTGCGCGGCGACCCACGCCATCGTTCGATGCGCGAGTTTGTCGAACGCCTGAACGCTCATCAGGATGTGCTCTTCTTTCGTATCCTCGATCTTGTTGTGCGAGATGCCGTGCAGGCTCTGCGTGAACATCATCACGGTCGGCACGCCAGCGCGGGCGACCTCGGCGGCGTCATGCAGCGGGCCGCTCGGCAGGCGGTGGGCGGTGCCGGTCACTTCGCGCACGGCCTCCTCGCAGAAGTCGAGCAGCTGCGGGTGGAACGGGATCGGGTGGATATCCCACAGCTTGCTCCACGTCACCTCGCACTTCTCCTCCTCGGCGAAGCGCTGTGCGGACTCACGCGCCTCGCGCCACATCGCCGCCAGCGCGTCGGCGTCCATGTGCCGCTGATCGAGCGTGATGTCGCACTCGGCCACGACTGAGGTCACGATGCCCGGCCGCGTATCGACCCGCCCGCAGGTGCAGACCCCGCCGTGCCGGTTGGCGATGTCGCGGATCACCAGCGCCAGCTTCGCCGCGGCCGCCAACGCATCGCGACGCCGGTTCATCGGCGTTGAGCCGGAGTGCGCGGCTTGGCCGGTGAATCGGAAGCTGTGCCGTTCGACGCCGAATGTCCCGATCACCACGCCGAGCGCCTCATCGCGGTCGAGCAGCACCGGCCCCTGTTCGATGTGCAGTTCGAGGTAAGCCTTCGCGTTTTTGAGCTGCTTGTGCGCGTCGAGGATGTTGTCGAGGCTGATACCGTACTTGGCGATGGCGTCGGTGAGCAGGATGCCGTCCTTGTCCTTCAGCGCGCGCAGCTCGTCAGGGATCATGGTGCCGGATGCCGCGCTCGACCCGAACAGACTGCGGCCGAAACGCGCGCCCTCCTCGTCCGTCCAGTCGACCAGACGCACCGTGACCGGCGGCTTGCCTTCGCTGGCGATGTTGCGCAGCACCTCCAAAGCGGCGACCGTGTTCAGGCATCCGTCCAACCAGCCGCCGTTCGGCACGCTGTCGATATGCCCGCCCATCAGCACTTCCTTGTCGGATTCGCCGCGCAGCGTCGCCCACAAGTTGCCCGCCTCGTCGTTCTCGATTTCGACCGGCAGTTGTTCGAGCTTGGCCCGCAGCCACGCCCGTGCTTTCGCCCAAGTTTCGGTAAACGCCACGCGCTGCGCGCCGTTGTCATCGCCGGTGAGGCGGCGCAGGTCTTTGAGTTCATCCAAAGTGCGCTGTGGATTAAGCATGAGAGATCCTCTCTTTCTGGTTCCAAAACTGCCCTTCGTAAAGGATAACGCACAAAATCGCGCCTTAGCGAACCCAAGGGGGGATTGGCGAACAAGCGTTCTAGGCGCTGTACTCCGCGCACATCATCCGTAGGTGTGGAGCAGCACGCCCGATGGAGCCACTCTCTCTCGAAGCGGTACGCGGTCTGATGATCGCGGCGCAGGGCTTGATCGACACGCCGCAGCCGCCCGCCACCAAAGACGACGTGCTGGCGATGATTCGCAGCCTGCGCGGTATGGCACGAGACGCCGCAAGTCGTCGTGCGCGAGGCCACCGACCCCGATCTCACCGACCTGCTCTCCGATTGACGCACCCGCGCTGTCGGCCGATACACGCCTGCTCATGACCTATGACGTGAGAATCATTGACGTACGTTTATAGTCAATCCGCGTGAACCGCGATACAATGCACACAAGCAGGACGAGGTGGGAGCATTCGCGTATGGGTCCAGAGATTCTGATCCTCGTCGGGTCGATTGTCGTTGCGCTGTTGGTGCTGGTCGTCGGCGTCTTTGCAACCCGCCGCAGCCAAGCTCTGGTCGATCAGCGCTTAGGCACGCTGGCGGCCCAGAATACCTACGAGCCGATCATCGCCACTGACGAACTGGAAGATGACGAGTCCAGCCGGCGTGATCGTCGCCAATTGACACGTCGACTCGACAAGAGCCTCGAAGGTGGCAAGTTCGGCAAGAAATGGCGTCTTCAGTTGGCGCGCGCCGACCTGCGCCTAACCATCGGTGAATTTTTCGTCGCACAGTTTTTGTCGATGGCCGGCTTTTTCGCGGCCGCGTTCTTCATCATCTTCCGGGGCGACCTGATCCCGTCGATCCTCGCCGCCGGCCTCGGATTTTTCTTCCCCCGCATCCTCGTCGGGCGGCGTATCAGCAAGCGCCTGATCATGTTCGAGAACCAGCTCGCGGACACACTCGGCCTGTGGGTCAACGCGCTCCGGTCGGGCTACAGCGTGCCGCAGGCGATGGACGCTATCGGCCGCGACTCGCCAGAGCCGACCAAGACCGAGTTCAAGCGCGTCGTGCAGGAGATGCAGTTGGGTATCCCGCTGCAAGAAGCTTTCAATCACATGCTTGAACGCGTCGAGTCGGA
Organism: Chloroflexi bacterium OLB13; assembly: GCA_001567485.1. Taxonomy (GTDB): domain Bacteria; phylum Chloroflexota; class Anaerolineae; order Aggregatilineales; family Phototrophicaceae; genus Flexicrinis. The sequence continues at coordinate 17,895 of JZRA01000134.1, read as the reverse complement.
AGACCTCGATCTCGTGGTAACGGCGGTGAACATCCAGCGCGAGGTCGGCGGTAATCTGTCCGAAATTCTCGACGTGATTCAGAACACCGTCCGCGAGCGCATCAAGCTCAAGGGCGAAATCCGTGTGATGACGTCACAGGGGCGGTATACCGGCTACCTGATTAGCTTCCTGCCGATTGGCCTCGGCTTTTTGCTGCGTGCCATGAACCCGGCCTACATGAACCAGATGTTTGAGGATCGCGGCTGTGGCTGGCCGATGATCGGCATTGGTCTGGCCTTGATCGGCATCGGTTCGGCCGCCATTCAGAAGATCGTCGACATCGACATTTAGGCCGTTCTTGTGGCGTAAGGAGCAGGATTCATGGAACCCAGTGTCCTGATAGGAGTCGGCTTTATCGCCTTCGCGTTGATCGTCGCCGCGTTTGGCTACGTCGCCCTACGCGACAGCCGTGGGCGTGACCCGCTGCAAGAACGCCTCGCGCAGTTCGGCATCGACGATACCCCCGAGTCGCTGGAGAAAATCGAGCTTTCGCTGTCGTTCCGCGACCGCGTTGTGGTGCCGATCGTGCGCTCTTTGGCGGCCGTGCTCACGCGGTTTACGCCGCAGTCGCAGCTCGATACCTCGCGCAAGCTGCTCGATCAGGCAGGCATGACCACCGAACCCGCGACCTTCTTCGCCTCGCGCATTGTCTTCATGATCGCGTTGTTCGTGTGCGGCATCATCCTGTTCGTCGTGATGCGCATCAGCAACCCCGCGCCGCTAAACGCCTTCCTATATTCGATCGGCCTCGGCATGTTGGGCTATATGCTGCCGATGTCGTCGGTGAAGAGCCGCATCAAGAAGCGCCAGAATTTAATCATTCGCGCGCTGCCCGATGCGCTTGACCTACTGGTCATCTGCGTCGAGGCCGGCCTCGGTTTCGATCAGGCGCTGGGCAAGGTGTACGAGAAGTGGGACAACGACCTTGCGCTGGCGTTCGGCCGCGTGCTCAAGGAAATCCAACTCGGCAAGCAGCGCCGTGACGCCCTGCGCGATATGGCCGACCGTATGGACGTCCCGGACGTCAATGCGTTCGTCGCCGCGATCATTCAGGCCGATCAGCTCGGCGTCAGCATGGGCAAGATCCTGCGCGTGCAGTCGGATCAGATGCGCGTGAAGCGCCGCCAGCGCGCACAGGAAAAAGCGCATCAGGCGCCGATCAAGATGATGATCCCGATGGTGCTCTTGATCTTCCCGTCGATTTGGATCGTGCTGCTTGGGCCGGCCATCATTCAGGTGAAGAACGTGTTCATGTCGGGGTATTAGGGAGCGTACAACGTGTAGAACTCCACAGGGGCGCGCGGGGACATACCGGGCGCCTGTGTGTTTCTCTGGCGGCAGGTGGGCTGCCGTCAGCGGGTGATCACGATAGAAGGAGTTATGTCATGAAGCTCTCGGTTCGCGGCCAGAATTTCCGCCTGCAATCAGATACGGAAGAATTCGCCACACGCAAACTGGAGGGGCTTAAGAAGTACCTGCCGAATATCCGCGAAATTCGGTTGGAACTCACGAGACAGGAGAATAAACGTGGCGAGGACGAAGTGATCGCGCAGGTCACGCTGACGCACGAGCGCGGCGCGATCCTGCGCACCGAAGAACGGGCGCGTGGCTTCAACCACGACGGAATCGAAGCGTCGATCACAGAGGCGCTCGACAAGATGTACACTCGCATCGCACGCTTCAAAGGCAAGCGCGAGGCCATGCGTACTCGCAGCGAGCGTTTCAGCATGACGTTGGCCGAGCTTGAGACGGCCGAGACCCTTCCGGCGATTGACGAACCCGCGGCCGAGTTCGAGCCAGTCGAGGTCGTCAAGCGTAAGCAGATCCCCGTTTCGACGATGGATGAACACGAGGCGATTGACCAGATGGAACTGCTCGGCCACACGTTCTTCATGTACCGTGACGTGGGCAGCGGGCAGGTCAACGTCGTGTACAAGCGGCGCGATGGCGCGTACGGTGTGCTGTCACCGGCCGAGGGATAGCCTGCCGGCGCGTGACATCATCGACACTTTTCACGGGGTCGCCCAACCGGGCGGCCCCGTTTGCGTCACGACTGTCGCGGCGTGAAGCCAATCGGCACGTCGTCCAGCGCGTCGAATGGCGGCGGCACGTTCTCTACCGAAATCTCCGGCCCCCGCCCCCGGCGCTCGTCGCGCGTGTTCATCCGGCGCAGGTCGGGCGCGTACAGGATCGGCTTGGCGACCCGGCGCGGGTTGAGCGCGGCACGGGCGACCGCGCGCGCCAGCACGTCCACCGGCATCGGCGCGATGCGGTTCAGCCTGAGCAGCCAGCCGAGGATCGGCACGTGCCGCAGCCCGCTGATCAGCCGCCAGAACAGCGACCGCGGCGCGCCCCGGCGGTACACCAGCGGCGCGCGGACGATCAAGGCGCTGACCCCGACCCGGCCGACATATTCCTCGGCGTCACGCTTGGCATGCACGTAACCACGGTTGAGCCACGGCGCGCGCGTGGTGCTCATGAGAATACAGGTCGGCACGCCGTCGCTGCTGCACATATTGATGACGTTGCGCGCCGACAGGAAGTTCAACCGTTGATGCGTCAACCCCTGCGCCGGGTCGGCCGTCAGGCTGCCGACGGTATGCACGACGCATTGATGGGCGCGCGCCGCCCGCGCAAGCTGGCCGGATTCCACACGTCGGCGGTCGCCCAGCGCACGCGCTCGGCCAGCCCGCCGAGGTGATCCTCTGCGCCGGGGCGCACCAGCAGCGTCACGTCGGCGCCTTCGGCCACCAGCGCCGCCGCGATGTAATCCCCCAGAAAGCTGCCGCCCCCAGTCACCAAGACCCGGCGGCGTGGTTGTGATGTCGTCACGATGCGCAGGTATTCGCCAGCTGATAGTGAGCTTGTCATTGTAACAACGGGGACGGTCTGCGCCTATGGGTGGTGCTGCGATGATCGACGCGCTAGTCGCCGTGGAAGATCGATTCCGCCGCGCGGAGCAGATCTTCGCGCCGTCCCGCCTCGACATCGCGGCTCATCAGGTAGCGGTCGAGCAGCTGCGCGGGCGTAGTCCTTCGGGGCTGCCGCCCAGCCGTGCGCGCTCCAAGCTCTCGACCTCTTTGCGGATCGCCTGATAGAACGCCCCGGCCCGTCGCAGTGACTCGCGCACCAGCGGCTCGTTGAACGACGCCTGCGTTTCTGGCGTGAGCTGCACGATCATCCGCACGACAGCGTCGCGGACGTTGGACGCTTCGATCAGCGCGACGGCGTCCTGCGTGGGCTGTGGACTGCGGCGCAGATCAGCGGCGAGCGTGACGAACCGGCGCGCCGCCACCGGCACGAATTCCCATACGGCCCTCCCGCGTGAGACCTCCGCCCAGCAGTAGCCCTTGACGTCGCGCTCTTCACCGAAGTCGATGCGCTCCAAACTGCCAGCGTAGACGACCGGCGGCACGTCGGCGCGATCGCGCGTCAAGTTCTGGTGCCGGTGGATATGCCCAAGCGCGATGTAATCCCAGCGGTCGTCGGCGATGTCAGCGATCTGCACGGCGATGTCACGGCCGAGCATGATGTTCTGCTCGCTGCCCAACGCCGCGCCGCTGACCGTGAAATGCCCGGTGAGGATGCGCGGGCTGGCATGGGCGTCCGCCTGCTCGGCGAGGTCGTCTAGCATCCGCGCCAGTGTGAGCTGAAGCTGTTCATCTACCTCACGAATCGTCTTGCCCTGCGTGCGCTCGTCCTCCATCAGCCGCGCGCGTATCGGATAGGGGGCGGCGGCCACGAAGACCGGCCCGCGCTTCGTCTCGATGATCCGGCCGTCATAGTCCCCGGCGACCCATACGTTCGGCACGTTGAGCGTGTCGTAGATTTCGATGCTCGACGCCTTCATCACGGCAGGGGGCAGATCGTGATTGCCGACCAACAGCACGACCGGCGCGATGGCGCTCAGGTCGAGGATGCGGTGGGCGAACTCGCGCTGATAGGTTGGGTTGGGCGTGCGGGTCTGAAAGGCGTCGCCGGCGAAGATAATCAGATCGGCGTCGCGCTGACGGGCGGCCTCGGCCACCTCGTCGAGCCGGCGCAGAAAGTCGATGACGCGCGTCGACAGGCCGGTGTCCGGGTCGGTGCGGCCGTATGATTCAACGCCGATGTGCAGGTCGGCAAAGTGTAGAACGCGAATCGGTTCAGGCATCAGCGCGGACTCTGCCCCAGCAGCGCGCGCCCGCTTTCGGCGAGGCCGGCGGCAATCAGCGCCTTTATCAGATCGAAGCCGAGGAACGGCATGACCGCGTTGAAGGCGTCGGTGAGCGGCAGCCCCGCGCTGATGGACAGCCACGGCACACCGATGACGTACAGCACAAACAGGCCGTAGACACCGGCGACCCAGCGCATCCACACCGATCCGCCGCCGGCCTGCGCGATGAAACCAGCGACCGCCGCGGCTGGGATGAACCCGACGAGAAAGCCGGCGGTGGGGCCAGCCAGCGCGGCAGTGCCGAGCGCACGCGCATCCAGCGGCAGGCCGGCGGCAATCGCCGCGACGTAAACCGCCTGCGAAAGCGCGCCGTCACGCCAGCCCAGCACGATTCCGGCCAGCAGGGTTGGCAGTACTTGCAGCGTAAACGGCACCGGGCCGCCTGTCTCAATCGTCACGCGCGCGGCGATGGCGGTGAATGCCGCGAATGCGACAATACCGGCCGCGCGCTGCCACGCCAGTGCGCGGCGCGGCACAGGAGGCGCAAACAGCATGATGAGTTCTCCCCGTTGAAAGTCGATGTGGTTAGGTCTTGTTTTCGGGCGTCGGCTCGACAATGACCTCGACCAGCTCATAATCGGCGGTCATCTTGCCGCTTTTGTGCTCGTGTTGGGCCAGCTTCTCGATCATCGTCACACGCGCGCCGAGGCTTTTCAGCTCGAAGCGCGTCACCCAGTGATTGACCGACTGCACGTTGCGGTAGAACGCAAGCCGGCACTGCGGATCCATCCGGCGCAGCTTGCCCTTGGCCGGGCGAAACCCGATGTCTTTCAACTCTTGGGCGAGTTTCTGCCGTTCGTTCTTATCCAAAAAGGCCATGTGCATCTCGCTTAATGTGATCCGTACCGCCGGTGATTCTAGCCCGCCGCGGCCGATGTCTCAATAGCGTCTCGCCGGGTTTACAAGTTTGTTCACTCACCACACCTACATTATCCGGTATAATCCCACAGAGAGGGCGCGTCCGCGCCGGTCGGGATCTCACGCGCACATGGCTGAACAGACTCATCCGCAGTTCATCGACGAAACAGGCACGGCTTCTCCACCGGCCCCGGTGCGTAAGCCGCGCAGTACCGCCCCTGCGCCCGCGTTCGACGCGCTTCCGCGCACGATGTCGCGCCAGAACGAACGCACGCAGAGCTTCCTGCAAACACTCGACAAGCCGTTGATGGCGGTGTCTGGCCTGCTGCTGGCGATTGGCCTGATGATGGTGTACAGCACGACCTTCGACTGGTCGTACAGCGAGTGGGGCAACCCGGCGCAGAAGGTGCTCGAACAAGCGCGTAACGTCGGTGTCGGCCTCGTGGGGCTTGCCATCGTGATCGTCTTTGATTATCGGCGCATCCGGCGGCTGTCCGTCGTCATTCTGCTCGGCACGATTGCCGCGTTGATCGCCGTGTTGTTGTTCGGGGATGACGTCTTCAACGCGCGCCGTTCGCTGATCGGCGGCAGTTTGCAGCCCGGCGAGCTGGCCGAGCTGGCGATGATTATCTACATGGCGGCGTGGTTGAGCAGCAAGAACACCCGCGTCAAAAGCCTGACCTACGGCCTGCTGCCATTCGCCGCGCTGCTGGGCATCATCAGCGGGCTTGTCGTCTTGCAGCCGGACATCTCGACCGCCGTCATTATCGTGGGCGTCAGCGGCGTGATGTTCTTCCTCGCCGGCGCCGACTTGATTCAGATCGGCGTGATCGCAGGCATCGCCGGAATTATGGGCCTCCTGGTGGTGTTCGGCGGCGGGCTGGGCTATGCTGAAAACCGGGTCGGCACGTTCCTCGATTCGATCACCGACATCACCCGCGCCGATTATCAGGTGTTTCAGGCGTATGTGGCGTTCGCCAACGGCGGCTGGACGGGCGTCGGCCTCGGTCTGAGTCAGCAAAAGTTCAACAACGCGCTCCCCGCCCCGCACACCGATTCGATCTTCGCGATCATCGGCGAGGAGTTTGGCATCCTCGGCGCGGCGTTCGTCGTCCTCCTCTACGCGATCTTCGTCGCCCGCGGCTTTACCATCGCGCGGCGAACTCCCGACCCGTTTGGCGCGCTGTTGGCGGCCGGAGTCACGCTGTGGATCATCTCAAAGGCGCTGCTCAACATCGCGGTCATGCTCGCGCTGGTTCCACCGACGGGGATCGCGCTGCCGTTCATCAGCTTTGGCGGGTCGTCGATGGTGACGGTCTTGGTCGGCGTCGGGTTGATATTGAGTGTGCAGCGTGCGAACAACGTGCGCGAATTTGCCGCGGAACGAAGGGGGCAACGTGCGTCTGCTGATCGCAGCCGGGGGAACGGGCGGACACGTCTATCCAGCACTGGCGGTCGCTGAGCGCCTGCTGCATATCACGACCGATTCGACGATCGCGTTTGTCGGCACGGTCGGCGGTTTCGAGCGCCCGCTGCTGGAAAAATCGGACGTCCCACTGGAGTCGATTGACGAGGTTCAAGCTGGGCCGCTGCACGGCGTCAACCCGCTGAAGGTCGTCACCAGCATCTTCAAGACGTTGGCGGGCATCGTACAGTCATGGCGCATCCTCGGCCTGCGCAAGCCTAACGTCGTGCTGATGACCGGTGGGTGGGTCGGCCTGCCCGTGGCGGTGGCCGCGTGGCTGCGCCGCGTGCCGATTGTAATTTTCCTGCCGGACATCGAGCCGGCGCTGTCGATCAAAATCCTGCGCCCGTTCGCTAAGACCATCGCCGTGACCACCGAGGCATCCGCGCAGTACGTGCCGGAGTCCAAGATGATCGTGACCGGCTACCCGCTGCGGCAGTCGGTGGCGGGCGCACAGCGCCGGCAGGCGGTCGAGCACTTCGGCCTCGACACGGCGAAGAAGACTCTGCTCGTGTTCGGCGGGAGCCGGGGCGCGCGCAGCATCAACATCGGGCTGATCGACGCGCTGCCCGATCTGCTCGCCAAAGGCGATCTTCAGATCATCCACGTCACGGGCGAGCTGGACGCCCAACGCGCAGAGGCGGTGCGCGGCACGCCGGGGTATCATCCATACGCGTATCTACACGACGACATGGGGCTGGCGATGGCAGCAGCCGATCTGTGCGTATGTCGCAGCGGGGCGAGCACGTTGGGCGAACTCCCGTATTTTGGGCTGCCTGCGCTGCTTGTGCCGTATCCGCATGCGTGGCGTTATCAGAAAGTCAACGCCGATTACCTCGCGCAGCGCGGCGCGGCGCAAATCCTGCCCGACGAATCGCTGGGCGAACTGGCGTCGAAAGTCCGCGCGCTGCTCGACGCCCCCGGCAAGCTCGCCAACATGCGCGCGGCGGCGCTCGCTCTGCGCTGCGACGATGCCGCGGGCGCAATCGCCGAACTGTTACTAAAGGTGGGTGCGCCGCGATGACCCACGGGCTGCCCGATGCATGCCGTGCGGCAGGTGACGCCGCATGATGCAGCTTCACGTCTTGTTGTTCATCCTGATCGGGATTTTCGCCGTGATCGGGTTCCAGCGCGGCTTCAACAAAGAGGTTATCTCGCTGGCCGGTATCGTGCTGGCGCTGTTCACGCTGCACAGCTTCGACGGCCTGCTGCGGCTGACCCTGCTGGCGAACACGCCGCCCACGACGCGCTTTCTCGTGCAAGCCATCGTGTTCTGCGTGATCGTGTTCTTCGGCTACCAAACGCGCGCACTGATCGGGCGTGACGTCAAGCAGGCGCAGCAGACCGGGCCGCCGGAGGGCCGTGACGAACTGCAAACGCGCATCCTCGGCCTGCTGATGGGGATCCTCAACGGGTATCTGGTGTGGGGAACGTTGTGGTATCTTATGGTGATTAACGATTATCCGCTCAGCCCGTATATCCGGGCGCCGGTGACAGGGTCGGACGCCGCGAGCCTCGTGCAGTGGCTTCCGCTGTATGTGCTGGCGGGCGGCCCCGGCGGGCTTGATCCGCTGCTGTCGGGCATGGTGATCGTCGCGTTCTTGATCGTGTTGATCCTGATCTAAGCCGCGCCGCGCGGTTCGCCGGACGAGGTGTCGTGTGATTGAACTGTCTTCGCTGATGTGGCTCACCGCGCTGATGGCCGCCGTCGCAGGCTATTTGCGCGGTTGGCGGCGCGAAACTCCGGTGATGGTCGCCGCACTTTTCGGCGCGTATCTGCTGATTCAAGCGGACGTGCTGCTGCGCAGTATCCCGTTCCTCACCGGCGCAGGGCGCGAGCTGACATTCATCGTGCAGATCGGCATCTTCGGCCTGATCGTGTACCTCGGCTATGGCTTTCGCACCGCCGCGTACTATCAGCGTGGGCGGCGTGTCGTGTTCAAGCTCAACTCCGCCGCGAGCTGGCTGGGCTTGCTGTTCGGCGGGATCAACGGGTGGCTGATCGCTGGGACGGCGTGGTTCCTCATGGACATCAACGAGTACCCGCTGTCGCCGTTCATCGTCGCGCCGTCGGCCACCTCGCCCACGGCGCTCGCGCTCGGCATGAACCCGGTCGTGCTGCTGACCGGCGGCTTAGGCGGCGGCGCGCCGACCTTCCTGCTGATCGCCGCGTTAGCCGCGCTGGTGTTGGCAGCGACTTCCGCGTAACGACGTCCCGTGAACCTCACACCCGATCTGCGTTTGCACATTGTGGGTATCGGCGGCACGGGCATGTCCGCGATTGCGCGCGTGCTGCTCGAACGCGGCTATATGCTGACCGGAAGCGACCGGTCGCCCGGCCCACTGGCGGATGCGCTGGCCCGTGACGGCGTGACGGTGTACATCGGCCACGACGCGGCCCACATCGCCGGCGCGGACGCGCTGCTCGTCACGTCGGCGGCGCGCAGCAACCCTGAGATCGACGCGGCGCTCAAGGCCGGCATCCCGGTCTATAAGCGGCGCGACTTTCTACCGGCGCTGCTGGACGGGCTGGACGGGATCGCCATCGCCGGCACCCACGGCAAAACGACCACCACCGCCATGACCACGCATATCCTGCGTGAGGCCGGACTGAACCCCGGTTACATCGTCGGCTCGGTGATGGCGAATACCGGCGCCAATGCCGCCGCCGGGACAGGGCGCCACTTCGTGATTGAGGCCGATGAATATGACCACATGTACCACGGTCTGACGCCATCCCTCGCTGTCATCACCTCCGCCGAGTGGGATCATCCTGACTTCTTCCCGACCGAGGCGGAGATGACGGCCTCGTTTGTGACGTTCGTCGGCAAGATCAAACCGGGCGGCATCCTCATCGTCAACGGCGACGACCCGCGCACGCTGGCGCTCGCATCCCATCACGCCGGACGCACATTCACCTACGGTTTCAACGCGAACGGCGACGTTCGCATCTCTGAGCCAGCCGCCGGCCGCGATGACCGGATGACGTTCACTATCTCGGCGCGGGCTGGCTGGAGCGCACAGCTTCGCCTCGCCCAATGGGGCAAACACAACGCCGCCAATGCCACGGCCGCGCTGCTGGCCGCCCACTACGGCGCGAATCTCGCCCCGCAGGAGTCGGCCCACGCGCTGGAAGGCTTCAAGAGCACCGGCCGGCGTTTCGAGGTGCGCGGCGAGGCGGGCGGCGTGACCGTCATCGACGATTACGCGCATCACCCGACCGCTATCCATGTGACGCTCGAAGCGGCGCGTATGCGCTATCCCGGCCGGCGAATCTGGGCCGTCTGGCAGCCGCACACGTTCAGCCGCACGCAGGCGCTGCTCGCGGATTATGCGCGCGCCTTTTCCGACGCCGATGAAGTCCTCGTCACCGACATTTACGCCGCGCGCGAGGCTCCCGTCCCCGGCGTCGACGGAGAGTCCACCGCTGCTGCCATCGCCGCGCAACATCCGCATGCGCGCCCCAGCGGCTCTATCACCGACACGGCCGATCTGCTGATCGAGCAGACTCGCCCCGGCGACATCGTCATCGTGATGAGCGCCGGCGATGCGCCCCGCGTCGGCGAACTGCTGCTGTTTGCGCGCAGGTAGGGAGAGCAGGGATTCTCAAAGGCTTACGCCCTCTGGACTCCCTTGTCTGCGAATTCGTCGCGCAAGCGCGACGAATTCGCGAGAAGCGAGGTGCAGGAGTGCAAACTCCTGCCGGGGTACGGGGCAGCGCCCCGGAGCAGAATCAAAACAGCACGGGGAGTCCGCGCTGCGAGATGTCGTGTTTGGGCAGGTTGGTCAGCGCCCGTTGTGCATTACTTATAACGGTCGGGCATCGGCTCTTCGTCGACATGGACGACTTCAAAACCGCGCGCCATGTAGTTCTTCAATGCCTGCGGGCCGTCGAGGTTGCAGGTGTGTACCCACACGCGGTTGGCGCCCTTGTCCCATGCCTTCTTCACGCCGTAGCTGAGCAGGTGCTTGCCCAGCCCGCGCCCGAAGAACGCTTCGCGCAGGCCGAAGTACGCGACCTCGGTGCTGCCGTCGTGCTGATCGGCCAACTCGACGTAGCCGGCGATCTCGCCGTCGACGTACAGGACGTTGACTTCCGCCTTGGCGAGCGCTTCGGCCAGTTCTTCATCGCTCATCAGCAGGCGGTCGCGCCAGTTCCACTGCTCGCCCACCGAACGGTACAGCGCGCGGTAGAACTCCACATCCACCGACGTCAGCACACGCACTTCCACGCCCGGAGTCTCGGCAAAGCTGGCGCGAAGCTGCTGCGGCGACTTCATTTCGAGGTGCGTGGTGACCAAGCGGTCGGGTGTGCTGCGGGGTTGAGGTTGAAGCGCGTACAATGCGTGATCTCCTGCCTACGTTCCTAAGTGTAAGGCAGGGTGAAATGTGCATCATCAGGGCGGAGCGCCAAAGTCACGGAAAGTTTTTTGTGAAAAGTAGACAAAAAACGCGCTTTGCCGCTTTTCCTCATCACTCGGCACTCAACACTTGGCGCTCGGCACTTCAATCCCGCTATCCCCCAATCTCCGATGCTTTACGTGGGACGCGTTCGGTGCTATCATTCGTCGTGCAAGACCAACTCCGGGGGTGAAATAGCTTCGACAGCGGAGGCTGAGTCTGTGTGGCAAGCCGCGCGCCCGAGGCCGCGTGACCAACGGGCAAGCACGTAAGTGCGAACAACAACACTCCGGCTTACGCCTACGCCGCCTAAGCGGCCATAACGTAAGTCGCTGACCCAAGATGGTCAGCCGTCCGTCCAGATCGTCGCCATCCGGTTTGGTTTGCGGGCGTCATAAATGATAGGCGTGCGTTCGTCTGACGCCGATAAAGGCGAACTAAGTGACATTGGCTGGCTGTCCGCGTACCGGGTCCACTGGGGTTACGGATAGCAAGACTCAACAGGGGACTACGCTTGTAGAAGCACTTGCTCGAATCTGTTGGACGCGGGGGGCAGAACCCGCCACCTCCATCGTGTGACCGCCCCGGCCTCATCGCAGGGGCGGTCGCATTTTGACACGGAGACCGCTGTGCCGAATCGTCCTGCACTCCGCCACTGGGCCGTCTTTCTCGGATTGATCGCCGCCATCATCGCGGCTGACCAGATCGTCAAGGCGCTGATTGTGGCGCGCCTCGCGCCCGGCCAGACGGTCGTCGTGATCGAGCCGCTGGCCGACTTCTTCCGGCTGACCTACAGCCAGAACACCGGCGCGGCCTTCGGTATGCTGCCGAGCGCGGGCTGGGTGTTTTCGATCATCGCCGTGGGCGTGTCGCTCGTCATGCTGATCGCTCATGCGCGCATGGATCGTGCCGCTTGGGGCAAACGCCTCGCGATGGCGTTCATCATCGGGGGCGCGCTCGGCAACGTCGTCGACCGCGTGCGCTTCGACTACGTGATCGACTTCATCAACTACCGTATTCCCGGCGTGATCTCGAACGTGTCGAACCTCGCCGATCATGCCATCGTCGCCGGGGTCATCGCGCTGCTCATCATCACATGGCGCGCCGAGGACGAACCCGCGCCTGAGCCAGCGCCTGCCGATACGCCCGACGCCGCCGGGGAATAGCGTCGATCCCCTCTCCCTGCTTTCCCCGCGCTAACCGCGTCTACCCGCATCCCCGCCTGCGATATATACTCATCCACAGTCACTGCTTCGTTCGCTGTGCTTCGAGTGTGCGCCAAGGCGCAGAGTCTGGTGTCCTGCATCCATGTGACACACAGCCCATCACGCCACACTCGACACTCATCACTTACCGTGCAGGGAGAGTCCCGTGGATTTATTCGAGTATCAAGGCAAGCTGTACTTCCGGCAGTTTGGTATTCCAACCTCGGCCGGCGAGGTCGCGGATACGGTCGATGCGGCGGTAGCCGCCGCGGAAAAGATCGGCTATCCGGTCGTTGTCAAGGCGCAGGTGCAGGTGGGCGGACGCGGCAAGGCCGGCGGCATCAAGCTGGCCGATAACGCCGACGAAGTCCGCCTCCATGCCGGTAACATTCTCGGCATGGACATCAAGGGTCACGTCGTGCGCCGTCTGTGGATCGAACGGGCGTCCGACATCGCCGAGGAATACTACGCGTCGTTCACGCTCGACCGGTCGCGCAAGCAGCACATGGGTATGCTGTCGGCGCAGGGCGGTATCGACATCGAGGCGGTCGCCGCGAAGGATCCGGATGCCATCGCGCTGCTGTACGTCGACCCGTACAAGGGAATCACCGAGGACGCGGTGCGCGATTGGGTCGCTCGCGCCAAGCTCAACCCGGCCGCCACTGAAGGCGCGGTCAACGTCCTGCTCAAGCTTTATGCGTGCTTTAAGGACGGCGACTGCGATCTGGCCGAGATCAATCCGCTGATCCTGACGACCAGCGGGGCGGTGCATGCGCTGGACGCAAAGGTCAGCCTCGACAACGCCGCCGAGGATCGTCATCCTGAGTGGGAAGCATTCACGGGCCTCGAGGTGCTGGACGAGCGCGAACGCCTCGCCAAGGAAAAAGGTTTGCAGTACGTCGGCCTGTCCGGCACGGTCGGGATTATCGCCAACGGCGCCGGCCTCGCCATGAGCACGGTCGACATCGTGAATCAGGTCGGCGGCGCGCCGGCCAACTTCCTCGACATCGGCGGCGGCGCGGATGCGGATGTCGTCGCCAACGCGCTGACGGTCATCAACACCGACCCGAACGTCAAGTCGATCTTCATCAATATCTTCGGCGGCATCACCCGCTGTGACGAGGTCGCGCGCGGAATCGTGCAGGCGCTCGGCATGATCGAACACACCGCGCCGCTGATTATCCGCATCGACGGCACCAACGCGCCGGAAGGCCGTGCCATCCTCGAACAGCACCAGAGCGATACGCTCCGCATGCTGCCCGATATGCTTACCGCGGCCAAGCAGGCCGTCGCCATCGCCGCCCAGTAGCCCACGGAGACAACCACACATGGCAATTTGGCTGACAGAGAACAACAAGGTCGTCGTGCAAGGGCTGACCGGTAGGCAAGGGCAGTTTTACGGCCTGATGAACCGTGACTATGGCACGCAGATCGTCGCCGGAACCAACCCGAAGAAGGCCGGCACGGATGTCGGCGGCGTCCCCGTTTTCGCCACGGTGGCGGATGCGATGGCCGCGACCGGCGCGGATACGTCGTTCATCATCGTGCCGCCGGCGCTGTGCAAAGGCGCGATCATGGAGGCCGCCAACGCCGGCATCAAGTTCATCGTATGTGTCACCGAACACATCCCGGCGCAAGATCAGGCGTGGATCTACAACTGGCTGAAGGACACGCACCCGGATACGCGCCTGCTCGGCCCCAACTGCGCCGGCATCCTGTCGCCGGGCAAGGCGAATATCGGCTTCACGCCGACGTCGGTAAGCAAGCCCGGCCCGGTCGGCGTCGTGAGCCGGTCGGGAACGCTGGCGTATCAGGCGCTGTACGAGCTAACCGTCAGCGACATCGGCCAGACGACCTGCGTCGGTATCGGCGGTGATCCCGTCCCCGGTACCAGTTTCATCGACGTGCTGCGTGCCTTCGAGAACGACCCGGAGACGAAGGCGATTGTGATGATCGGCGAGATCGGCGGCACGGCGGAAGAAGAAGCGGCCGAGTTCATCAAGCACAACGTGAGCAAGCCGGTCGTCAGCTACATCGCTGGTGTGACCGCCCTCCGGGAAAGAAGATGGGCCATGCGGGCGCGATTGTCACCGGCAACAAGGGGACGGCGAAAGCCAAGATGGAAGCCTTGACCGCCGCCGGCGCGTTCGTCGCCCAGAACCCGACCGAAATCGGCGGATTGGTCAAGAAAGCCCTCGGCCTTTAAGGGCGGCGTGCTGAGTACCGAGTGATGAGTCGTGAGTGCGGTACCGCGCGGCACAACGTCCGCACACGGCAGACACGCCCGTATCACGCCCCCACGATCTATTCCCCTCTCCCTGAGGGAGAGGGGCTAGGGGTGAGGGTTCCAACGCCGGAGGTGAGGGCCACCCTCCCATGAGCGCCCGTATTCGTATCCTCATCATCTTGCTTGGCGCGATGATCGTCGCCGGCGCGTTTGCGTTCCCGGTATGGTTCCCGCTGACGCTCGATCCATCGGAGATCGTGCTGTTCCCGGAACTCCCCGAGTCGCTGTATGACGCGTTCGAGGCGCTGCCGGCCGACCGCCGCGACAACTACCTCGAACTGCGTGACGAGGATGTGCGGATCGCCGCGAACATGGCGGCATTCGCGCTTCAGCCGCCGCGCGTTGTGCCGGAGGACGAGCAGGCCAACCCGGAGCGCAGCGGACAGGTGGCGATCCGCGACGGAGAGTTCGAGACGATCACGCCGAACCGCAGCGCACAGGGGACAGTCACGCTGTACGAACTACCCGACGGCAGCCGGTACCTGTGGCTTCAGGACTTCTCAGTGATCCCCGGCCCGGGGCTGCGGCTGTTCTTGTCCGACCTCGACGGCACGGCGCTTGAGGAGCTGCTTGATGACGACGAGCCGGGCGACTTCCGCCTTAGCCTGAACGAACTGCTGCTCGACCCGCTGCGCTACGACACCGGCAATCAAGCCTACGACGTCCCGCGCGAGGCCGATCTCAGCCGCTATTCCAGCGTCATCATTTATTCGACCGAGCTTGACGTACTGTACAGCTTCGCGGAGTGGTAGCCGCTGGGATGCGTTCTGGCGGCCGCACAGATTCGTCAAGCGATTCAGAGGAGACTTCTCTCGTGAAACAGACTCAGGATTTGCTGTCAAGCGGACACGTTCGGCGTACGTGTGCGCTCATGCTCGTGCTGGTGATGCTGATTGCCTCAAGCGCGGCGGCGCAGGGCGAGACGACGTACACCGCGCCAGACGGCGGATGGACGGTTCCGGTACCCGGTGGATGGACGACGACCGAAGGTGAGGGTTACGTGCAGTTCTCCAGTGGCGACGGCATGGACTTGTTCGTGCTGACGTTCCCGGACGGCGACATCGAGGACATCGCGCCCGACGCATGGGCAATTGTCGATCCCGAATTCAACCTGACTTACGAGCCGAGCGACGTCCACCGCATCACCGACGAGGTGCTGCTGCTCGGCTACGACAGCGCCGGTATCATCACCTACGCGGACGGAACTGGAGCGGACGGCAAGGTCGTTCAGGCCGCGGTGCAGTCGTTCAACGGAATCGCCTACGTCATCCTGATCGACACCGATCTGCCGACCGTGCAGCGACGGGCGGCTCAACTGCAACTCCTCTCGACCGGATTTCTGCCGGCGGACTTCGGCGCTGACGACCTGAGCGCCGCCGAGGTCGTGGCATTCGACGACGCCTTCTTCGACGAGCTGGACGCGTTCGCGGCCGATGTGCAGGCCCGGCTTGAGGTCGATTCGCTGGCATACGCCGTCGTGCGCGATGGCGAGGTCGTCCATGTGAACGGATCCGGCACGCAGGTTGACGGCAGCCCGGTGACTGCGGACACGCACTTCATGATCGGGTCGATCACCAAGACGATGACCACGCTGTTGATGGCGCAGGCGGTCGATCAAGGCGTGTTCACGTGGGAGACGCCGGTGGTCGAGGTCAATCCGGAGTTTGCCGTCGCCGATCCAGCCGTCACCGCGCAGATCACGATGTCGAATCTGGTGTGCGCTTGCACGGGCGTGCCACGGCGTGACTACGAGCTGATCTACAACCCCGCCGTGCCTGCCAGCGAAATTCTCGACCAGCTTGAGACGTTCGAGTTCTTCACGGACTTCGGCGAAACGTTCCAGTACAGCAATCAGCTGATTGCCGCCGCCGGCTATGAGACCGCTCGCGCGCTTGATCCAGACGCCGACGATTTGCTCAGCGCGTACATCGCGCGGATGCAGGATAGCATTTTCGAGCCGGTGGGCATGGCGGACACGACGTTTGACTTCGACGTCATCGCAGCCGGCGAGCGCTATCCGCTGCCGTATGGCCGCGGCGTGCTGGTGCATGAACCGCTTTCGATCGAGGCCGAATCGTTCTTGCTCTCGGTTGCGCCGGCAGGGGCCGTGTGGTCGACCGCCAACGACATGGCGGCATACCTCATTATGCTGATGAACGGCGGTGTCACCGCGGACGGCACGCGAATCGTCAGCGAAGCGGGGCTGGCGCGTGTCCAAACGCCGCAGGTCGCCATCGATTCGAACACCGATTACGGTCTGGGCTGGATACTGGGTGACTACAAGGAAGTGCCGGTCTACTTTCACGATGGCAACACACTCGGCTACTCGGCATCAATGGCGTACATGCCGGATAGAGGCATCGGCATCGTCGTGCTGGTCAATCAGCAGGCATCGGGCGCGCCCAGCCTGATCACGTCCGGCTTCTTCAGCAGTGCGCTGGCCGATCCCGAACCGGATGCGCCGGGAGAGGTGGACATCATCGCCACGACCATCGCAGAAAATCGCGCAAGGGCCGAGGATACCTTCATCCGCACGTTTGACGCGGAGACGATCGCACCGTTCGCCGGCGTTTACGCCAACCCGGTGTTGGGCGAGGTTACGGTGGCCGTAACCCGCGATAACGGTCTCACGTTCGACGCCGGCGAGTTCGTCACTGCGCTGTGGCGCTCAACCGAGCAGGATGACGCGGACGTGTATTTCATGGCCGATCCGCCGCTGGCCGGAGACCGTGTGCGCCTCACGCTCGGCGAGGACGGCGATCCGCGTGTTGTGATCGGCCTCGGCCTGACGGAGTACACCTTCACGCCGACGAAGTGATGCGCGCCGTAGAAAACGCAGGCAAACCGACTGAACCACAGAGGACACAGAGGCCACAGAGGGGATCCTCGAATACGGCCCGTCCGCCGCGTGGAACCCCTCACGCCGCTGGCCGCCGAGCGTTGAAACGCACGGCTAATACGTTCAAAGCCTACTAAAGAGGCTGTTTGGACGGCGAGAATGGATTGGCTCGGCGACGGAGTGAGCCACAAAAGACCCGATCAGACACAGAGCATTCGAGCAGACAGAGGAGCCTTCACACCCCACCGCACACGTCCTTCTCCCCTCTCCCTGAGGGAGAGGGGCCGGGGGTGAGGGTTTCTCGGAGTGCTGAGTGTCAAGTGATGAGTCGTGAGGGAAGCAAAAGCGGACACAGAGCACACAGAGCAACCGCGACCACACAGAGCGACTTTCAAACTCCCACGCACGTCGTTCTCCCCTCTCCCTGAGGGAGAGGGGCCGGGCTGTCAGGGGTAGGTTTTAATAGAGGGATGAATTCAAGGAGTGGGGAAGGGGGCAAAGCGGGAAAGTACAAAGCGGGAATAGGAAGCGAAGCGTGTTGGATGGCGGCGGCAAGCCGGAAGAGGATGCCGCGTTTGACGAGT
>JZRA01000133.1 GCA_001567485.1 Chloroflexi bacterium OLB13 | reverse complement strand
ACCCCCGATCCCGACCACTGCCCCCTGACCAAACTGCCCCCTGCAACCTAACTCCCTGATCCCTGACCACTGCCCCCTGATCAACTCGATCCCCTGACCCCCTGCCCCCCTGACAATGCTCCCCCTAGAACTCCACCCCGAACTGCCGGGCGAAGAAGGTGAACTGATCGGCGACCGAGTCGAGAATGAACGCCAGCGGCTTGCCGATGCCGTGTCCAACGCGCGTCTCGACATGCAGCAGGATCGGCGCGTCGCTGCCTTGCGCCGCTTGCATCGCCGCCGCGAACTTGTACGCGTGCGCCGGCACAACGCGGTCGTCGTGCGATCCGGTCGTGATCAGCGTGGGTGGATAATGACGCCCGGCTTGATGTTGTGCAGCGGTGAATACGCCTTCAGCCACGCGTACTGCTCCGGGTCTTCACTGCTGCCGTACTCGCCGATCCACAACCGGCCGATCGTGAAATACTGGTAGCGCAGCATGTCGGTGAGCGGGACGGCCACGACCGCCGCGCCGTAAAGGTCGGGGCGCTGAGTGATCGCCGCGCTGGTGAGCAGGCCGCCGTTGCTGCCACCCTGAATGCCGAGCCGCGACCGGTGCGTGACGCCGTTGGCCTCAAGCCATTCGGCGGCCGCGTGCAGATCGTCGAACACCACCTGCTTCTTGGCGAGCATACCGGCCCTGTGCCACTCCTCGCCGTATTCGCCGCCGCCGCGCAGGTTGGGGACGGCCACCACGCCGCCGAGTTCGAGCCACGCCATCCACGGCGCGCCCTGTACCCCGAACGACGGCATGACCGGCACGGCAAACCCGCCGTAGGCCGTCATGTAGACCGGCGCGCGTCCATCCAGCGGCACGTCGGCGCGGTGAACGATGAACATCGGAATGTTCGTGCCGTCCTTGCTCGGATAGAAAACCTGATCGACCAGAATGGACGACGGATCGAAATCCAGCTTGGGCGGGCGGAAGGGACTCACGCCGCCATCCGGCACGCCGATGCGGAACACGGTCGGCGGGTAGGCAAACGACTCGAAGCGGATGTAGAAGTCGGCGCGGTCGGCCTCGCCGAAGCTGTGCATGCCGATGGTGCCCAGCGTTGGCAGATCGACCGAGCGCGCATGCTGGCCGTCGAGGGTGTAGTAGTCGATGCGGCTGGTCACGTCCTTGAGGCTGAGGACGACCAGATGCCCGTTACACAGCGCCGCGCCACCGAAGTAACCGGACACCACGCCGTCACCTTCGGGGATCACCTCGTGCATCTCGCCCGGTGCGTCGAGGTCGATGTAAACGACACGCCCGCGCGGCGCGCCGTGCTGCGTCACGATGTAGAAGCGCGTGCCGATATTGCCGGAGAAGGCGCTGGCTTGTGAATCGTCGTCGATCAGCTTCACCACCTCGCCGGGACGGTCGAGCGGAAGCACCCAAATCCGGCTGCCGTTCAGGTCTTTCCACGTGTTGAGCACGATGTACTTCCGGTCATCGGTCAACAGCGGGACGTGGTTGAGTTCGGGACGGTCGGGCGTCTCGAAGATCAGCGTGTCGTCGGACTGCGGCGTACCGATCCGGTGCAGCCATACTTGGCTGAACTGCATATCGCTGCCGCTCTTCTCAGGGTAGCGGGCATAGTAGAACGCGCTGCCGTCCTCAAGCCAGCCGATCGGCGTATAGCGCGTGCGTTCGAGCACGTCCGGCAGGTTCTCTCCGGTGGCGACATTGAGGACACGCACCACGTTCCAATCTGAGCCGCCATCCGCGATGGCATACGCCATCAGCGCGCCGTCCGGGCTGGGCTTGAAGATCGGGACAGCCACCGTGCCGTCTGTGCTCAGCGTATTGACATCGAGCACGATGCGCGCTTCGCCGGTCGACTCGTCCAGCATGACGATCTTGGGCTGCGAGGTCGTGCCGTCGTTCTCAAAGAAGAACAGCTTGCCCGCGGCCATGATCGGCGGCGTGACCTTGTTGAACTTGGCGAGCGTGTTCAGGCGCTGGCGCAGGTGAATCCAGCGCGGATCATCGCGCAGGATCGACTCGGTGATGGCGGTCTGCGCCTCTGCCCAGCCGAGCACTTCCGGCGACTGCATCTCCTCAAGCCAGCGGTACGGATCGGGGACGGTTTCTCCGTGATAGGTGTCGACGTGGTCGGTCGTGCGGGATGCGGGATAGTCGATGCGGGGCATAGTCTCTCCATTCATTGACCGAGTGAATGCCGGGGCTGCCCCATGGCGGCCCCGGGCGACAGACAAGTGTAACCTTGCGCAACGTCGGATGCGAGACGACGCGGATTACTCCGATCGCGCACAGGCGGCGTGGATGCGCGCGCGCGCCGCGGCCGTCAGGTGGATGCCCTGCGGATCGCGCCCGAAGGCGAGCCGCTTGGCCCATGACGTCGGGATGTCGCGCAGCGCCGCCGCGTCGAGGTTGGCCGAACGCAGCACGTCGAAGCCAGCATCCGCGAGATTGTCCCGCATTTGACACGCGCCGTCGAACAGCGACCGTCCCGCCTGCGCCAGCGCGCCGCCGTTGAGCAGCACGTCGATTCGCGCACCGGGCAGGCAGGCCGCGGCCAACCCGCCGATCACGGACGATCTGGCGGTGAGCAGGCCGTCGAGCAGGCTGCCCCACGGGAAGTTGACCGTGACGCGCGCCGCCGTGCCGCGCAGCATCACGGGCAGGTTCCCGGCGTTCGCGATGATGAACAGCGCGTTGGCGGGTGCATTACGCGAACGGCTGATGAGGTTCTCGCGGCACGCATCCAGCCCGATCACGAGCCACTGCGGATTCGCCTGCGCGAGGTGGATAGCGTAGCGCCCGTCACCGGTGCCAATGTCGAGATGAATCGCTTCACAGGCGTTCACGTGCTGCGCGAATGCTGCGGCGCTCAGAATCGCCGTGCGTTTGCCTTGCATGATTTCCATACGGGGGTCTCCTCTGCGGTCTTGTCGGATGAAAGCGGACAGAGACGGCAGAGGAGGTGGCGCACGGGCAGCACCGAACGCCTCAGGGCCGGCGCGAGGTCAAGCGCCGTCGAGGTCGTCGGGGGTAGGTTTCTTGTGGGTGGGGAGGAACGCCAAATAAGCCCGGAGTTGAGCCGGCGCGGGGCGTTCGTCGGGGGTGGCGCTAGCGAACGACTAGCAGGGTGGGCGGGCGAAAGTGTGCACGCCGGTTGACTTTCTAGGTCACGCAGACCGTGTTGGCCGATACCCACCAGTATATCCGGTGCTTCGGCATCCGCGCCTCCGTTTACTGGGGGATGCTATTGCCGCAGGTTGTGACCGGGAATCAAAACCGGCCCATGCGCTGCACGGGCCGGTGTCCGTTGAAGCAGAAGCGCGGCCTAGCGCCAAGCGCGGGCCATCGCGCCGGCCGTCGAGGCGCTGCTGGTGAGGCTGTTGAGGAATTCCTCGTTGCTGTCGTACTGGCGCAGCGTCTGCAAGAGCTGTTCGGTGGCCCCTGCCTGACCGACTGTTTCATCCTCGGCCAAGTGCGACCACATGCGGCGCAGCAGGTACACGCGCTGAAGCACGTCCGGCCCCAGCAGCAGTTCTTCGCGGCGGGTGGAGGACTGCTCGACGTCGAAGGCCGGGAACACGCGGCGCTCTTGCAGCTTGCGGCTGAGATGCAGCTCCATGTTGCCGGTGCCTTTGAATTCTTCGTAGATCAAGTCGTCCATCTTGCTGCCGGTGTTGACCAGACAGGTCGCCACGATGGTGAGCGAGCCGCCTTCCTCAACGTTGCGGGCCGCGCCGAAGAATCGCTTAGGCGGCTGAATCGCCATCGGGTCGAGGCCGCCGGAGAGCGTGCGCCCGCTGGTCGGGACGACGAGGTTGTAGGCGCGGGCGAGGCGCGTGATCGAGTCGACCAGCAGCACCACATCCTTCTTGCCTTCGACCAGCCGCTTGGCGCGTTCGAGCGCCATCTCGGCGACCTGTACGTGATGATGCACGGGGTCGTCGAACGTCGACGCGACGACCTCGGCATCGACCGAGCGATCCATGTCGGTGACTTCTTCAGCCGTTCGCCGATCAGCACCATCATCAGATGGACGTCAGGGTAGTTACGACTGATGGCATTGGCGATTTCTTTGAGGATGGTGGTCTTGCCGGCCTTGGGCGGCGAGACGATCAGCCCGCGCTGCCCGCGGCCGATGGGGGCGATCAGGTTGAGCAGGCGGGTGGAGAGGATGCGCGGCGAGGTTTCGAGGTCGAAGCGGACTTCAGGGAAGATCGGCGTCAGATCCTCGAAATTGGGCCGCACCTTGTTCTCGTCTGGCGCGATGCCGTTGACCGCGTCGACCCGCAGCAGGCCGTGATACTTCTCGTTGTCTTTCGGAGGTCGCACCTGCCCGATGACCATATCGCCGGTGCGCAGGTTGAACCGCTTGATCTGCGCCTGCGCGACGTAGATGTCGTTCGGCCCCGGAAGATACTTGTCAGCACGCAGGAATCCCACCCCGTCATGCGTGATTTCGAGCACGCCGCCGCGCAGCTTGAGGCCGCGGCGTTCGGCGTCGGCGCGCATGAGCTGCAGGATCAGATCCGGCTTCTTGAGCCGGCTGTATCGCTGTATGCCCGCATCGCGTGCCTGCTGGCGGAGTTCATCTAGCGTGAGTTGTTCGAGTTGTGCAATATCCATCGTTCCGTCCGGAGGAGTCGCGGCGGGCTGCTAAAGTGGGCGATCAGAGATGCGTGATCTATGCCAAAATTGGGCAGTAACGCATATACGATCCGGTCAAAAGGGTATCCTGCGCGCGATGAGCAGCAGTGCGCCGCAACGCGCAGTGAGGCGGGGAAACCCGGCTCCGAAGGTGTAGTCAGGCAGAATCTACCTTGACTGAGCGGAATATAGCAGATTCCGCTAGCGGCGTCAAACGTCAGCCTTAATGCTTGAAGAACGGTGGGTCAATCCTCTACCGCTGTGGATGGGGGCGGCTGTGTGGCTTCGGCCAAGCTGCGCTCGACGGCGTCCATTGACTTTCCGGCTAGGAGCTGCTTGGCCGCGTCGTGATAGGGCAGCGCCTCGTCAGGAGACGCGCCGCCGAACTGATCGCCGAACTGCTGGAACATCTGGCCGACCTGCTTGGACTCGCCCGATTCAAACACGTTGAGCATTTCGTTGGACGATAGTTTGGTGAAGTCACGGCTGGAACGCGGGATCGAAACGCCAGAGATCAGGCGGCTGAGCGACATGCTTCCGCATGATGGGCAGGACGGTGTGAGGGCATCGTATTCAGCGTAGGTGGCGACCGTCACGGTGAAGCGCGTGCGGCAGTCTTTGCAGCGGAAGTCGTAGTCGTGCATGGCGTCCAATGAAGAGTGACCGGGATATGCGCCCGAGTATAGCGCGGCTGTGTTAGACGGAGATTGGCGTGACCAACGCCGGGATTAGCGCCGGCGCGGGCGCACGCGCAGGGCGATCAAGCCGAGCACGAGGCCAGCGGCGATGAGAACGATCCCGGCGATGGGCGTCTGCTGCGGGGCGGCGACGGTTTGCAGCTCAGGCGCCCTGAGGTCAGGCTGAAGCGGCGGCGCTACCGCAACGGTGGTTGCCGCGATGGTCGCTGCTGCGGTGGTCTTCGCGGCGGTCGCGGTTGACATCGGCAGCGGCGTACTTGCCGGCGCTGTGGGTTCCAGTTCGACGGCGGTCACATCGAGAACACCCGGCGACTGCGCGGCGCTGGCGGGCAGCGTATCGGCTGGAATCTCGGCGGTGAGCATCAGCGCAGGCGCCCCCGCCCCCTCACTTGCGCTGGGTGCTGCGAAGGTGAAACTGGTGGGCGCGTCGGGGAACGCAGCAGTCACCGTCCCCATCGGCTCGACGGCGCGCGCAATCATCGGGGATTCGGCATATCCGGCTCCGTCCGCGGCTTCCTCGCTCTCGGCGAGATCATCCGCGGCTTGCCGTTCCAACGCCATCTCGCCCGGTTCTTGCTGCGACTCGTCGGTACTCTCCATCGCCGCATCCGCGAATGTATCGCGGTCTTCGCCCTCGCTAAGCTCAACCGTCGCCGTCGCGATGATCTCAGTGTTCCGCAGGGCGACGACGGGCGCGGTCGTCGGCTGAACTGCGGAAGGGCGCAGCAGCGTGATCGCGCCAGCCACGACGAGCACGAACGAGGCCGCCGCAGCTGCCAAGTTCGGCGCGTAGCGGAAGACTCGCTGACGGAAGGTGGGGCGCAGCGGGGGATAGCGTGTCGGCTCGGTGCGCGGGACGGGCTGCTCTTCGCCGAGCATCGCTGGGGTCAGGCGCAGGTCGCGCAAGGCGACCAGCGTCGGCAGGCCCTTCACCAGCTCGACCGTCCGCCGCAGCGCCGCAAGCTCGGAAGCGAATTCCGCGTCGGTCTCTAGGCGGCCCTCAATCTCACGGCGTTCGTTGTTGGAGACCGCGCCGTCGAGATAGGCTGAGAGGAGATCGTAGTCGCGGTTAGAAAGCGGCATGATAATCGTCAATCCGTACGTTGTTAGGAGTCAAGACGCCGGGGCGCATCGAAAAGTTCCCGTTTACCTTCGAGGCAGCGGCGCATCCCAAGCCGGGCGCGGCTCAGGCGGGATTTCACCGTGCCGAGCTGTACGTCGTTGGCTTCGGCGATCTCCTGATAGCTGTAGTCCTGCATGTCGAACATCACGAGCGTGAGGCGCTGATCGGCGGGCAGTGTTTGCAGGCAGTCTTGAATCACCTGCTGCGTATCGCGCTGTTCAGCGACATCTTCGGGCAGCGCGTCATCGCTCGCGAGGGGCGGGCCGTCGTCATACTCGGCGCCCGGCAGATCGTCGATCCCTGTCGCGGGCCGGCGCTTGTCGTAACGAATCTGATCGTACGCCGTGTTGGTGACGATCCGCAGCAGCCACGCCTTGAAGCTGCCGCCCCGGTATTCGCGGATTTTGCGATAGGCGCTGATGAACGCATCTTGGGCGGCATCTGCCGCGGCGAACGGTTCGCCCAACAAGCGGTACGCCACGGTATACGCGATGTTCTGGTAACGTGTGACAAGGCCGTTGAACGACTCAAGATCCCCGCGTTGGGCGGCGAGGATCAACGGAAGGTCGTCCGGCGGCGGAGAACTGGAGGGCATACGAAACGCATCGCTTCCGGTGCAAGACGATCGCGGGCGCAGCGACGCCCGCTTCGGCTCCTATCATAGCGCCGAATTGCGGCTTCGGGGTACTGCGGCGGGTGGACGGCGGGCATTGACGTATGATTCGGCATGCAAGTATACTGGTCGATACGCCGGAGTGGTGGAATGGCAGACACGAACGACTCAAACTCGTTTGCCGAAAGGCGTGTGGGTTCGACTCCCACCTCCGGCAACCTGATGAGCCTGCGATCTACGCAGGCTTTTTTCGTTCGTGCGGCCGTCAGCGCGGGTTCAAGATCGCATCGACGGTCAGCGTGTGCTGCGTGCTGGACGCCGGGTCGCCGCTGCCTTGCAGCTCGACCATGAACGACAGCGACGAACGCGAGCCGAGCTGGTCGAACTCGACGATCCGGTAGGTCACCAACTGGGGGCCGTCGAACAGCGACACCACGGCGCGGATTGACCGCACTTGGGCGAGATAGCGGTTGAAGACCGTCACGCTGATGCGGCGGCGTCCGTCCACGGGTTGCAGCTCGCGCGTCTCGGCATCGAGGATCACCGCGCCGGCCGAGGGCGGACGGGTTTGGGCGACCGAGAACAGCACCGGCCCAGACACGGCCGCGGCGAGCTGTACATGAAACGGCGCGGCTTGGCCGGTTGTCAGCATGCGTGGGGCCAGCGCTACCCGCAGTGTATCGACGACCTGCTCGCCCTCGAAAACGGCGGCGGCGATCTCAATCGGGCCGACGGGTTGGCCGGACACGACTCGAACGACGCCCATGCAGGCAAGTCCGACGCCGCTCGAATCGCTGCAGTGTGCGCTTTCGATACGGACGGCCGGGTCAGACTCGTCTGCTGGACGCGAGATCAACGCCTCGACAGTCGGGCGCGGGGTGATGGGCGGCCCGGACGTGCTCTGGCGGATAATCAGCGTTGGGGCCGGAGTCGGCGTCACGACGAGGGTCGCCACCGGGCTGGCGTCTGAGCATGCGACAACGAGGACGCTGATGAACGCGATCCATGCCGCTTGTCGCCACCCCCAGAAACCCACGGGCCAATAACCCTCAATTTCCCAAAAATTGCGAGAGTTATCCCACAGTATAGCGCGACTCGACCTCATCGTGTGTGTTGATTCCCGGTATACTGGCGGCGTCTGATGACGTGCCAAAGGACAGAACATGGCGGATGAATCGGCGTTGGAGGTTGGCCGGCGGTTGACGGCACAGGGCGCGAGCGTCGCGACGGCCGAAAGCTGCACGGGCGGGCTGATCGCGCACCGGCTGACCAACATCCCCGGCAGTTCAGCGTATGTGCTGGGCGGAGTGGTGGCGTATAGCAACGCGGCCAAGCACGCGCTGCTCGGCGTTGATGAGGCGGTGCTGGCCGAACACGGCGCGGTGAGCGCGCCGGTGGCGGAGCAGATGGCGCGCGGCGCACAGCTGGCCTTCGGAGCGACGTATGCGGTCTCGGTGACTGGGATCGCCGGGCCGGGCGGTGGCTCTGCGGACAAGCCGGTAGGCCTGACGTACATCGGGGTTGCGGGGCCGGCCGGTGTGACCGTCGAACGGCATATCTGGGCCGATGACCGCGAGCAGAACAAGGCGCACAGCGCGGACGCCGCTTTGGCGCTGCTGCTCAAGGTGATGGCGTGAGGCGACTGCTGCTGCTGATCGCGGCGGGGCTGGCGCTGACGGCGTGCATGACCGACCCCAGCGCGGAGCAAACGGCGCAGGTTGTCGGGGGCACGCTGGACGTCGAATTGGCGGCGGCGCGCGCGTCCGCGACATTCGAGGCTGACCGGCGGATGATTACGCAGTCGGCGGCGGAAGGCCGGGCGACGCAGATCGCCCGCCAGCGCGGACAGATCGTCGGCACGCTGGTCGAGTTGGGGTATCCGGCGCCTGATCTTTCGCTCATCACGCCGGCGACGCCCAATCCCGACGCTGCCCAGCCGTTGTTCACGCCGACGGTCGACGTTCGTGATGCGCCGGCGGGCGGGATCACGCGGCTGCCGCCGACGACCGATCCGAACATCACGCCGACGCCCACCGCTGCCCCTGTGACCGCAGCGCCGACCCTCGATCCGAACGGGCCGCGTCTGGAGGGAATCGTGACGGCGGCCGGTGTCGGGGATGACGACTGCGCGGCCGGCACGACGTCCGAGTTTAGCCCGACATCCACGGAGATCTACGTCGTCGTCACCGGCTTCAACATCGCGGCAGGGACGACGATCCAATCCAATTGGCTGCGTGGGGACGCGCCGTTGACGAGCTTCGAGTTCGCGCCGGGCAGCGCGGTCAACGGGGCGTGCATCTGGTTCTTTGCGAATCAGTCGGACTTCGCGTTCGAGACCGGGACGTACCGGATCGACCTGCTGGTCGGCGGGGCGCTGGCGGGAAGCGTGACGTTTGAGGTGCGCTAATCGCGCGCGAGGGGCAAGCGGAAGCCGAACTCGCTGCCTTCGCCGACCGTGCTTTCGACGAACACCGAGCCTTGATGTTCTTCCACGATACTGGTGACGAGGCTGAGGCCGAGGCCAAAGCCGCCAGACGTCGATTTGGCGCGCCGGCTGCCGGTGCTGTAGAACGGCACGAACACGCTGTCGAGCTGCTCGGCAGGGATTCCGATGCCGGTGTCTTTCACACGGTATTCCATCGTGCTGTCGCTGAAGGTCAAGGAGACCGTCACTGTGCCTTCCGGCAGCGTGAACTTGAGCGCGTTGGTGACGAGGTTTTCCATGGCGCGTTGAAGTAGGAACGCATCACCCATAACGAACGCGTCCGTGTGCGAGTCGAGGTGCGCCACAAGCGTGATATTCTTCTGGTCGGCGCCGTCCATGCAGTCCTCGACCGCGGTTTGCGCCAGCGCGACGACCGCCACTGGCTCGTATAGTTCGCGCGGGGAGTGGCGGATGCGTTCCAGCCGCAGCAGGCTTTCGAGCAGCTTATCCATCGAGCTGGTGGCGTTGATGATGCCGTTGACGAACCGCAGCAGCATGGCGTTGTCGGCGACGTCCATCTGCATCAAGTGGGCGTAGCCGATAATCTGCGCGAGTGGTGTCCGTAGGTCGTGTGTGACGAGCCGCAGCATGCGGTCGCGGTAGGCTTCGACCTCGCGCTCGGCCAAATCCAGCTCGCGGTCGCGCAGCAGGCTGCCGAGCAGGCGCGCCGTGACGTGCAGAATAGGATGATCTTGCCGTTCGCCGGTGCTGTCCTCAGTGAAGCGCAGGGTCAGGGCGCCGAGTGGACGGCCGCGGTGGTTGAGGGATAACGTGCGCACAGGGCCATGTCCGGGATCTGTGCCGGCCTGCCACATCTCCCCGCCCCCGGACTTCACGCTGGCGTGCAGGAGGCCGAAGTCATGCAGCAGCAGATCGAGGATGCTTTCGATTGCGCGTTCGGTTACAGGCTCGGAGGCGAGGCGGGCGACCTCGGCCAAGTACCCTGTATCCTTTTCTGTCGGCGTCATCTGCTGTAAATCCACTCGCGACGGTTCCTGACTATTCTAGTGCTGAACTCCCGTTTACGAGCACTGTCTGCCTGACTCCCGCCATCCTGAGCGTTCGAGTCGCTCGTGTCACCCATCTGGGACGCGACCTGAGCCACGGTGTGATGGGTGCGAAACAAGCTGTAGAACCCCGGGCGCCCGTTGAGCGCGTTCAACACGTTTTCGCGCTCCATGATCGAGAACCACAGATCGTGATCCCACATGGGCGCTGCTTCACGGGCAGCCGCTACTGAGATTAACACGTCGCGCCGATAGAGCGCCAACAGCAGGCGAATGAACGCGTCGCGCTCCGTCAACACGGTTGTGACCAGCTCGGAGTCGAGGATCAATGAAATGCCTTTGGTGTTGTAAAGACTCTGCGGGTTCGGATACTCCGCGACCGCTACCGCCTCGTGATAGATGAGGTATTCGACAGCGCTTTGAAATGTCATGCCGATGTCATAGGGCCGCAGGCGTTGATGCAGGCTGCCGAGCGGACACCACTCGAAGCGGCGGTAGCTGGTGAACTGCTCGACGCTGACGATAATTCGCCGCAGCATTGACGCGGTGCCGGGGCTTTCGGCGGTTAGCTCACGCAGGTTGAGTTCGAGCGGCACCGGCGTGGCGCGCAGCGTAGAATCGCCCTCCTGCGCATCAGCGTCCAGCGGCCGCGGCGGAACAGCGAGGCTATCCGTCGATGCGCGCGCGGCCGGCGTCGGCATGCGAATCACCGGCACGAGGTCTTCGGGGTTGAGGTGATGCGGCGTCAGCTCGCGCACGAGCAGTCCCTCGCGTACGAGGAAGTCGATCCAATGCGACCGCCACTGATCGTCACGATTGAGGCCGGGGCGCTCCAGCTCGCGATCCATCGCCAACCCTTTGAGCAGGAAACCGTAGTTGACGTAGTTCCAGCTTCGCGTTTGCAGTGTGTTGGCGACGCGCAGGGTGACGCGGTCGCGGATCAGGCGCGTCTTGTCGACGATCGGGTGGCTGTCGTTGAGCGCCAGCGTGCCGGACGTATCGACCTGACGCAGGATCCCCAGCGAGATCGCCTGTGCGATCAAGTCCTCGCCGCGCTGATCGGTCAGGACGGCGTTGGTCGCCAGCAGTTGATCGAGCAGCGCGCGGTCTTTGACGGTGCGCGCGGTCGTCCCCGCGGTCAACCGGTCGAACTGCACGATCAGGCTTGACCACTGCGACGGCGCGAACGTCTCGACCGGCTCTTCTGGCGCGGCCGCCGCCACCGCGCGGCTGGCGTAGGTTTCGAGGTTGGTGAATTCGTCGATGTACTCGACCAGCAGGTTCGGGTTGGCGCTCAACTGGCGGCTGAGCGCGCCATGCACGCCCCAGATAATCACCGACTTGCCCCGGCTGGCGAGCGTGTTGACGACCTCGTTGAAGTCGCGGTCGCCGGTCGCCAAGATGTAGACATCGGCGGCCCCGGAGCTGGTGGAATGGGTGAGCACGTCATTGGCGATCTTGACGTCGGCGCTGTTCTTGCCGGGCAGGTGGTATACCGGGTCGATATTGGCGAACGCCAAGCGGCTTTGGGCTTCCGCCGTGACGTCGTTGCCGGCGGTATCGATCAGCGGCGGGAGCGCGCCACGGTTGCCCCACGGCGCGTAGGCGGCCATCTTGGTCACGTTGCCGTGCGCCCGCGCCTGCCGGACGAACGCCGCAATCAGGCGGTCGAGGTTGACCAGAAACGACTGCTGCGACAGGCTGATGGCGATGTTCTCGAAGTCGATGTACAGCGCGACGTTGCGGCTTTCGATACCGAGCAGCTCGCCCAAGTCTTGGAAGATCGCGCCATCGTCGAGGTCGTCCTCGGTGAGCACGTTGTCGAGGCCCCACAGGCGCGTGCGGGCGCTGCGGGTCATCTTGACGCGGCGCGAGAGCTGCATCAACTCGTTGCCGACGGTGACGAGGATCAGCTCGGTGACGGGTTCGCTGTCGAAGGCGAAGTAGTGCATTTGCAGCGCGTCGACCAGTTGATCGTGCGCCGGCACATCGAACAGCTCGAAGCGTGCGTTGCGGAACACCTGCTCAAGCAGGGTATCGTCGCGTCGGCGGTGTTCGTCCCAATCGGCAGCGGCAATCGCGCGAAGCTGTTCAGACGGCACGCCCGCGGCGAGCGCGGCGCGCCCTCGCATGGCAACCGCCATCTCTTGCAGATCAACGTTGAAGCTTCGATCTTTGAACTGCTTGAGGAGGCGATCCAAATCGACGATCAGGTAGGCAGCCATAAATCATAATCCAAAAAATGCTGATGCCGGTCAGACAGTTCTCAGCCTATCCACCAGCATACTGAACGGATTGAATGTGGAGATTGCGCTTATTGACTCAACGGTATTGAGTTGTGCAGAAATTCTCAATTGTCAAAAGTGACGAAATTGACCCCTCGGCGTCGCGCTGATGATTCTAAAGTATAGTGCAACTCGGTCAAATCCATACCAAACCGCGGCGGATTATAACAGTAATCACATCGAGGTCATTATGGCCCCAAAACGATCGGATTGCATAGCCTATTCTTGGCGGCGGCCGTGGAGCTTGCCCGACCGCAGGCGGCGTTCGATGCGCGCGGGACGCCAAACTGTCTCCTGATAACGCGCGTGTCGTCTGCTACACTTGCGGCAGTTCAACCAGCTACGTACAGGATGACTCATGCGACTGGGCATCATCGGCCTGCCGAACAGCGGCAAGACCACGATCTTCAACGCGCTCACCGGCCAAGACCTCGAGACCGCCGCCGTCAGCAGCGGCCAGTTCGAAGTGCATACCGCCGTCGTCAATGTGCCGGACGCGCGCATCGACAAACTGACCGCGATGTACAACCCGAAGAAGACGATCTATGCGACGATCACGTTTGCGGACATCGCCGGCATGGACAAAGGCATCTCGGAAGGCGGCCTGAAGGGGCAGTTTCGTAACGAACTACAGCAGGTCGACGGGCTGGTGCATGTGATCCGCGCGTTCGAGTCGGCCAGCGTGCCGCATCCATACGAGACCGTCGATCCGCAGCGTGACCTGAACATCATCGACGGCGAGTTCATCATCAGCGACCTAATCAGCGTCGAGAACCGTTTGCAGAAATTGAACGACGAACTGCGCATCAAGGGCAAGAAAGCCGAAGGCGAGGTCGGCCCGCAGATCGAGCTAATGAACCGGCTCAAGGCTGCGCTGGAAGAGGAGACCCCCTTGCGCGACCTCGACCTGACTGCCGACGAGGTCAAGTCGCTGCGTGGGTACGGATTCCTGTCGCTCAAGCCGGTTATTCTGGTGTTCAACGCCGGCGACGGTCAGCAGGTTGATCCGGCGCTGCTCGACTATCCGCACAAGAACGCATACGCGACCGTGCTGCAAGGCAAGCTCGAAGCCGAGATCGCGCAGTTGGACGCAGAGGGCGCGGAGATGTTCATGGCTGAGTTCGGCATCACCGAACGCAGCGCCGCGAAGGTGATCCGCCTGAGCTATGAGCTGATGCGCATTCAGTCATTCTTCACGGTGGGTGAGGACGAAGTGCGGGCGTGGTCGGTGGCGGTCGGCGCGACCGCGCCCGAAGCCGCCGGCACGATCCACTCCGACTTGCAGCGCGGGTTCATTCGCGCCGAAGTCATGGCCTACGCCGACCTGATCGCCGCGGGGAGCGAAGCCGCGATCAAGGCCGCCGGCAAGTTCCGGCTTGAAGGTAAGGAGTATGTTGTCAAGGACGGCGACATCCTCAACATCCGGTTCAGCCCGGCCAAGTGACCCGTCATGCGCTTCGCGATCCTGACCGGAAGTTTCTACCCGGAACCCGGCGGACTGTCGACGTTTCTGCATTACTTTCTGCCTGAAGCCCAAGCCGCCGGCCATGACGTGGCGCTGGTGACGTTCGGTGAGCCGCTGCCGGAGGACGCGGCGCGCGGCTACCCGGTCACACGCATCTCGCGGTCGGCCGGATTTCTACGGCGTATCGTGCGCTACGTCCGATCAGCGCGGCGCATCGCGCGCCGGGCCGATACGGTGTTCGTCATGGGGTTCGCCGTGCTGCTGATCCCGCTGCTCGGCAGGACTCCACGGCGTATTGTGATGAAGATCGTCGGCGATTGGTCGTGGGAGATGGCCCGCCGGCGCGGTTTGACCACGCTCGGTCAGGTCGAGTTTCAGACGGCGCGCCACGCGCTGCCGCTGCGTATCCTGCGCGCGTATTATCTGTGGTGCGTCCGCCGCGCTGACCGGATCATCACGCCGAGCCAGCACCTTGCGCGGGTTATCACCGGGTGGGGTGTGCCGGCGGAGCGCGTGCAGGTGATCTACAACGCGGTGCCGGAAAGCGATCTACATACCGTCGACCGCGCCGCGCTGCGCGCCAAGCTCGGTCTGCCCGCCAGCGGTCGGCTGCTCGTGAGCGTCGCGCGGCTGACCCCGATCAAGGGCGTCCACACTGCGATTGAAGCGCTGGCGTATCTGCCGGCGGATGTCGCTCTGGTTGTCGTTGGCGAGGGGCCGCAGCAGGCCGAACTCGAACGCAGTGCGCCGCAGGGACGGGTGTTGTTCGTCGGCGCACAGACCCACGACCGCGTGCTGGAGTACATGCGCGCCGCGAACGTGTACGTGCTGTCGAGCGTGATCGAGGGCTTGAGCCACACGCTGCTCGAAGCGTTGAGCGTCGGGACGCCATCGGTGGCGTCGGCGGTGGGCGGCAATCCTGAGGTGATTCGGGACGATGTGGACGGCCTGCTCGTCCCGCATTCCGATCCGAAGGCGCTGGCCGCGGCCGTTCAGCGGATTCTGGACGACGCACCGTTGGCGGAGCACCTCGCCGCAGCAGCGTATCAACGGTCGCGGGCGTTCAACTGGGACGACGAAGTGCGGCAGGCGCTCGCTGTCCTGACGACCGCTGGTTGACCGTAGGCCGATCACGGTTGACGCTTACGGCACGCTCCGCTGATAATCGCAGCATGAAGATGCAACTTCGAGTCCTAGTTACGCTGTTTGTAACGCTGAGTTTGGCGGCCTGCACGCTGGGCGCTGCCGGTGACGTGCCGGTCACGGTCGTGGTGATTACCAACACCGCGCCAGCCGGTGAATCGAGCAGCGGTGTGCCGATCACGCCAGTTGTGCCGCCGACCGCCGCGCAGCTTCAGCCGACGTCGTCGCCTGAGCCGGTGGCGACCCCCATCGCTGATCCAGCGGCGGCGCTGGCTGCCGCCGACCGTGACGCGCACGACGGCTTCTACGAGCGCGCCAAACAGCGGTACAGCGCGCTGTTCACGGTGTCGCCTGAGGCGTCGGCGGGGTATGCCAAGATCGCGCTGCGCGAGGGGGATTTCGGCGGCGCGCTGACGGCGCTCAACTCGTGGCTGACGCTCAATCCAGACGATCCGCGCTCGGCTGATTCGTACTTCCTGCGCGGCGAGGCGAACCTCGCGTCGGCCGCTGGACGACTGCCATCAACGATTACCGGCAGTATCTACGCCTGCGCCCCGGCGTCATCGACAGCTACGTCCATGAGCGCATCGGCGACGCGTTCTTCGCGCTCGACATGACGCCGGACACGCTCGCCAGCTATGACGCGGCGGTGGCCGCCATGCGCGCGCGCGTGCCCCTTGCGGCGCTGCGCGAACGGGCGGCGCAGATCTACCGCGCGGCGGGTCAGCCGGCGCACGCGGTCGCGATCTACGACGCGATCCTCGCCGACGCCCAGAATCACGCCTACCGCGCCGCGATCGAACACGAGGCCGGCGACGCCCTGCGCGCCAGTGGAGATGCTGCCGGGGCCGCCGTGCGGTATCAGCGTATCGTCGACACGTACACGGACGTGCCAGCCCATGCTGGCCCTGCGCTGGCCGCGCTGCTCGAAAGCGGCGTGAGCGTGAACGCCTATACGCGCGGCAAGGTGTACTACTATGCCGAGAACTACGCGGCGGCCATCGAGGCGTTCAACGTGTACACGACCTCGGTGACGCTCGACCAGATCCCCGCCGAACTGCATCTGTTCCTCGGCCGGGCTTACCGCGCGGCGGGCAACAGCGCGGCGGCGCGCGTCGCGTTCCGCACGATCGTCGAGCAGTACCCGACGCATGCGCTGTTTGGCGAAGCGTGCTGGAACTGGGCCGCACCGAGTTCCTCGCCGGCGACATCCCGGAGGCGATCCGGCAGTATCTATCGATTGCGGAGACATATCCGAATCTGCCGGAAACAGCGGCCGAGGCATTGTGGCGCGCTGGCTATCTGTACAATGAGTCGGCGCAGTTCGCCGAAGCGCAGGACGTGTTCATCCGGCTGGCGGAACGCTATCCCGACAGCGAGCAGGCCGTCAGCGGGCTGGAGATCGCGGCGGCGGCAGCGCGGGTCAACGGAGATGCGACGTCTGCCGAGCAGCTTTACCGTCAGCTTGCCAGTGTTTCGACCAAGACGACGCGCGCCGAGGCCCTGTATGAAGCAGGTCGTCTCGCGCAGGCACGTAATGCTCCGGATGTCGCCCGTGACGCGTTCGCGCAAGCCGCGGCGGCGGACAGCGACAGTTACTACGCGGCCCGCGCCCGCGACGCGCTCGATGGACGCGCGATGTTCGAACCGCCGGCGAACTTGCAGCTCGTGACCGCCACCGACCCCGCCAGCATCGCCGAGGCCTCGGCATGGCTGAAGACGCAGCCCGGCGTCCCGCCCGAAACGGCCGTGGGCGAGCTTCCGCAAACCGTCGTCAACGACCCGCGTTGGACGCGCGGCCAAGCGTTGTGGGGCCTCGGTCTGTATGAGGACGCAGAGGCGGAAATCCTCGACCTGCTGGAGTCGGTGAAGGACGACCTCGCCACGAATTATGCGCTGGCGCTGGCGCTCAGCGAGATGGGCGTGTACTACCCGTCGCAGCAGGCGGCCGCCAACCTGATCGCCGCGGCGGGCGTTGGCACGCTGGACGTGCCGCGGTCGATTGCGCGTTTGCGCTTCCCGGCGCCGTATGCCGACCTTGTCGTGCAGCAGGCGACAGAGCGCGAGTTCAGCCCGCTGCTGCTGTTCGCGCTGATCCGGCACGAGAGCCTCTTCGACACGACGGCGACGGCAGCGGCAGGCGAGAAGGGGCTGACGCAGGTGATCCCCGACACGGGCGCGTACATCGCCGGACTGCTGGCGTGGCCGGACTACGAACACAGCGATCTGTTTCAGCCGCAGGCCGGCATCGCGTTCGGCGCGGCGTATCTCGATGAACAGCTCGACCGCTTCGATCAGGACGCGCTCGCTGCGCTGGCGGGCTACAACGCCGGCCCCGGACGGGCGATTGCGTGGCGTGAGGCGGCTGGCCCCGGTGACGACGCGTTCCTCAACGCCATCGCCATCGGCAGCACACGCCTGTACGTCCAGCGGATCTACACGTTTTTCACGATCTACCGCGCCTTGTACGGCGTATGACAACGCTAGCAATCCGCAAGTCATGGCGCGCATTAAGCAAATGTGAAGTATAGTATTGAGCAGTACCGGTCGATGGACTGCTGAAATCTATACGCATGACGAGCCTACTTGACCCCAACCGACTCAAGCGGCAGTACGCGTCAGACAAACTCGATCGAGACATCGTAGAAGCGCGGGAGAAGTACACCGTCCCGCCCACCGACTTTGTCTCTTGGGCGCTGAACAGCGTTCGCTGGCAGGGGAACGAGTCGGTGCTGGATGTCGGCTGTGGCTACGGGCAGTACTACGACAAGGTGATGGCGCGCATCCCGGACGGGTCGTACTACGGCGTCGATCTGTTCGCCGGCACGATGTCGAGTCACCCGGCACAGCGCAGCCGATTGGCGGTCGGCGATGCGGTGGCGCTTCCGTATCCATCTGGCGTGTTCGACGTCGTGATGGCGAATCACATGCTGTACCACGTCGCGGACATCGACAGCGCGCTGGTCGAAATCCGGCGTGTGCTCAAGCCCAACGGCGTGCTGATGGCGACGACCCACAGTGTGCAGACGATGCCGGAGGTGCGCTCACTGCTGCGCCGCGCGGTGATTATCCTGACTCAACAGCCGCCGTCGGCGGTGCGGATGCCGCTCACCGCCAGCGATCTGTTCGGCCTCGAAAACGGAACGCGGATGCTGTCGCGCCATTTTTATGCCGTCGCCCGTTCCGAACTGCCGACCACGATGATCTTCAGCACGGCTGAGCCGCTGATGCAGTACATGAATGCGCTGCGTGATATGATCGAGCTGTACCTGCCGCCGGATGTCAGTTGGGAGTTGGTGCTTGACGTGGTGAACGATCAGGTGGTGCAGCTGCTCAGCCAGTGGGGCGATCTGCCGATTTCACGCCTCGCTGGCGTGCTGGTCGCGAGCGATCACGGGGACTTCATCCATGACTTCCTTGCGCGCCGCGCTCAAGCGAGGGGCGAGGCCGTTTAGCCGGTGCGCCGCCGCGTACTGATCGCGCTTCCCATTCTCATCCTGATCGCAGGCGTTGTGCTGATTGCTGCCCGGCTGAGCGCACCGCCCGTCCGGCTTGCTCAACCTTCGGGCGCGCTGGCCTTCACGACACATCAGGGGAAGACGTGGGACATCGGCATGGTCGAACCAGACGGCACGACACATCGGGTCACGCCGGACGACGGCTTTCAGGACTACTTCGCCAGCTTCGACTTCGCCAGCGAACGGATCAACTTCCTCTCGAACCGGATGTCTGCCGGTGCGTTGGGGCCGACGCAAGTCCAGCCCGACGGCGCAGGACTGCGTACGCTCGATATCCTCAGCGCGGTGACGACGCTGGTAATCGAGGGACGGCTCGACTGGGATCCGGCCTTCGCACCCGGTGGATCGGCGCTGGCGTGGGCCTCACTGCGCGACCTCAATCTCGAAATCTACGTTGATACCGACCCGGCCAGTGATACGGATTCACCCGTGCGCCTCACGTCGACCGGCGCGCGCGACTGGTTCCATAGTTGGTCGCCTGACGGACAGTGGATCGCCTTTGCCAGCGACCGCGCCGGCAGTGAGGATATCTACCTCGTGCATCCAGACGGGACGGGCCTCACACAGGTCACTGCGAACGCCGCCAGCGACATCCTCCCGGTGTGGACACTTGACGGTGGCCGACTGCTGTTCGT
Organism: Chloroflexi bacterium OLB13; assembly: GCA_001567485.1. Taxonomy (GTDB): domain Bacteria; phylum Chloroflexota; class Anaerolineae; order Aggregatilineales; family Phototrophicaceae; genus Flexicrinis. The sequence continues at coordinate 6,329 of JZRA01000133.1, read as the reverse complement.
CAGCGAACGGGGCGGGCTGTTGAGCGATGGACTCCTCGCGCTGTACGCGATTGACACGGCCGACGCGGTCGCCGGGCGCGCCGAGGACGCCGTCGTGCCGCTCGAACCGGCTGACGGGCTGGAAGCCGACCCGACGTACTCCGCCGACGGTAAGCAGGTGGCGGTGATGCGGCGTCAGGAAGGGGAGTGGCGCATTGTGGTTATGGATGTTTCGGAACGTGGCGAGCCGATGCGCGAGTCGGCGCGGGTGCTGACCCGTGGCGGAGACGCGCTGTTCCCGGTGTGGCGTCCGTAGCAAGCCCTCGCGTATCAGCGTATTCAACGGAGGATAGATGATGTCTCTCGACGGTAAGGTCGTGATGGTGACGGGCGGCGGCGGGAACCTCGGACGTGGGGTGGCGGCGGTGTTTTCCGGGTATGGCGCGCGGTTGGCGCTGGTCGACTTGCAGGCTGACCGCGTTAACCAGATCGCGGCGGCCCTGCCCGGCGGTGTCGAGTCGCATGCGGGTTTTGGCGGCGACCTCTCGACGCCTGAGGGCGTACAGGCGGTGATCGACGCGGTGCTGAGCCGGTTTGGACGCATCGACGCGCTGGTGCATACAGTCGGCGGGTTCTCGGCCGGCAACCCCGTCCATCAAGAGTCGCTCGACGTGCTTGACGGCATGATCAACCTCAATGTTCGCCCGCTGTATCTGGTCGGTGGAGCAGTTGCGCGTCACATGCTCGACCGCGGCGAGGGTGGCAGTATCGTGTTCATCCTTGCCCGCGCGGGGCTGAAGGGCGCGAAGAACATGGCCGCCTATACCGCCAGTAAGGCCGCCGCGACCCGCGTCATGGAGTCGATGGCCGCCGAACTCAAGGAGTTCAACATCCACGTCAACGGCGTGTCGCCCAGCACGATTGATACGCCGGCGAATCGCGAATCGATGCCTAACGCGGATCCGGGCAAATGGGTGACGGCGGCGCAGGTAGCGGAGGTGTGCGCGTTCCTGTGCGGTGGCGATACCGGCGTCTACGGCGCGAACCTCGAGGTCTTCGGCAAGAGTTGACGGGCTGGAATTTGCAATTTTGCCGGTTTGACCCCATAGTTTAGGTAACGCGCGAACTTGTCACTTACGCTTATGGGGGGTCTATGACGCGCCGTGCCACGTTGATCGTAATGCTGTTATTGGCCGTGCTGCTGGCCTTGCCAGCGGCCGCGGCAGATCGCAACAACCTCAGCTTGACCGTGACCTGCACCGGGTTCACGACGCAGGGCGGGTCGATCACCCTCGACCGCGACAACACCGGCGCGGGCCGCGAACGGTTCTCGTTCGTCGCCAGCGACGGCAACGGCACCACCATCTACAGCGGGCCAGTCGAGTCGTTCTACGTCGGCGCCACCATCAGCTTTCCGACCGGCCTTGCGACCACGTTCACCGGGACGCCGGCCGCCAACCCGATTGTCGTGTCGCTGGTGAGCGCGGCAGGCAATGGGGTCGGCGAGCAGGTCGTTTTCACCGCCGCCGGCACATGCCCGAGCCTGCCGACTGGCACAGCCGCCGAATCGACCCCGACCGGCCCAGCGTCGCCGAGCGTGCCGGTCAACGTGCTGCCGCCCAGCGATGTCAACAGCGATGAGGCGATTGCCGGCCAGCCGGGGTACCTTATCGTGAACACCAGCTATCTCAACCTGCGCAGCGGCGATGGTCCGGAATACACCCTCGTCGGCCGTGTGAGCGGAGGCGACAAGCTGATCGCGCTGGGGCGTAACGACGACTTCTCGTGGTGGTATGTGAAGGCGGGCAATCTGGTGGGCTGGGCGATCAGCGATTATCTGATCGCGCGCCTTGACCTGACCGACGTGCCGGTGGTCATCCCTGCCGGTGAGATCGCGCTGCCGCGCTTCTTCCTGTACAGCTCGCAAAGCCTGCTGCTCAACCCATCGGCGGGGTCTCCGGCGCTGTGCACGGTCGCCGGCAACCTTGAGTACGAGATCGTCGGGCGCAACGGGGACGTGAGCATGCTGCGCGTGATCGCCGACTGCGGCGGCACACAGGTGCGCGGCTGGCTGCGCACGGCGGACGGGGCGGTGCGAAATCCCGGCAATCTGGCGATCCCGACGACCAGTTAGCCACCGACACGATCTGAGACCAAGACGACCCGGCTCGACACCGGGTCGTCTTTTATTTGGGTTGACTGCATGTTCGCGGGCCGGAATGACCGTGGCGGCGTGTAGGTCGCTTACGCCGACTTGTCGGAGCGCGGGTCGAGCGCGTCGCGCAGACCGTCTCCGAGGAAGTTGATGCTCATCACGGTCAACACGATTAGCGTGCCGGGAGCGACCCACAACCACGGCGCGCGGTCGAAGAACTGACGCGCCCCGTCGAGGATATTGCCCCACGTCGCGGTGGGCGGGCCGACGCCGACGCCGAGGAAGCTGATGTAGCTCTCCTGTAAAATCGCGCCCGCGATTCCCAGCGTCGCCGTGACAATCACCGGGGCGAGGATGTTGGGCAGCAGGTGGCTGGCGATAATGCGTACGTCGTGCGCGCCGAGCGCCCGCGCCGCGATGATGTACTCGGTCTCTTTGAGCGACAGCACCAGCGAGCGCACGATCCGCGCCAGATACATCCAGCTTGTGAAGCCGATGATGAGGATGATGACGATCACGCTGCCGCTGAACGTGCGGCCGAACAGCTGCACGGAGGGAAACTTCGAGCCGAACACGTTCGCGATCAGCAGCAGAAAAAGCAGTGTCGGGATACTCAGCATCGCTTCGGTGATACGCATGAGGATCGAATCCACGATCCCGCCGTAGTAGCCGGTCACGACGCCGATGGTGACGCCGATGGACACCGACACCGTGACGGCGAGCAGGCCGATCATCAGCGAGATTTGCCCGCCGTAAATGGTGCGCGCGAACACGTCGCGGCCGATATTGTCGGTGCCGAACGGATGCTCGGCGGATGGCGGCTGCAAGCGCCGGCCCGAGTCCGCGAAGTTGGCGTCGGCCTCGCTGAAGATGAGCGATCCGACGGTGACGTACAGCAGGATCAGCGCCAGCAGGATAGCGCCGATCACCGCGCCGCGATGGGCGAGGAATCGCCGCAGCGCGCGGTTTTCGCTGGCCTTGTGCTCGCCCCGTTCTGACGACAATGTGACCGGTTTCACTGCGCTCATGACCTGTCCCTACGAGTACCGGATGCGCGGGTCGAGCAGTGTATAAACCACGTCGGTGACGATCTGGAACACGACGACCGCGAGCGAAATCATCATCAGCAGGCCCATGAGCACCGGATAATCCTTGCGCTCGATCTGCTGGATGAACAACTGGCCCAGCCCCGGCCACGCGAAGATCGTCTCAGTGACCGCCGCGCCGGCCAGCAAGAAGGGGACGTCGAGGCCGACCAACGTGACCAGCGGAAGGGCGGCGTTCTTGAAGGCGTGGACAAAGACGGTGCGCCGTTCGCTCAGACCTTTGCTGCGCGCCGTGCGGATGTAGTCGCTGTTGATGACTTCCAGCATGGTCGAGCGAATGTAGCGGCTGTAGGCGGCGATGGTAATCATAGAAATGGTCGTGACCGGCAGGATCAAATGCCACAACACCTGTCCGGTGGTGCGCCCAACCGTCGGGTCGAAGATGCCGCTGGTGGGCAGGTAGGGCAGCCCCGCACTTCGCAGCCCGATCGAGAAGATGTAGATCAGGACATACGCCATCAGAAAGACGGGGAATGAATACAGCACGAAGCTGATGGCGGTGAACACTTGATCGAACAGGGTGTATTTTCGCAGCGCCGAGTACATGCCCAGCGCCAGCGAAGTGATGATGATGATGACCTCCGCCGTGCCGGTCAGCAGCAGCGTGTCGCCGACCCGTTCACCGACCACGGTCGTCACGGGCTGGCGGCGGGTGATGGACTCGCCAAAGTCGCCGCGCAGCACGCCTTTGCGCGTGCCATACCGGCCGGTTTCGGGATCGACCAGCACCCAGTCGTTGCCGATCAACCAGTAGACGTACTGCACCAGCACCGGCTGATCCAATCCGAGCTGGCGGGCCAGACGTTCACGGTCGGCTGCGCGTGTCGGTTGGCGTCCGCCGAGTGTCGCCAGCGGGTCACCGGTTCCCTGCATGATGATGAACAACAGCAGGCTGATGATGAACAGCAGCGGGATAGCCTGCAAGACGCGCCGGAGTAGGTATCGGGCCATGGCGACTCTTTCTTCGGTACGTTCGCCTTCAAATCCGGTGAAGCGCCGGCATCGGTGTGTCTCCTGCGCCCGCAAGGTTTGCTCGCAGGCGCAGGAGAACGCGGTTGACGGCTAGCCGGCGATATCCCAGTTATGGGCGTTCCAGAACGGAAACGCGGCGTTGATTTCGGCGTTCAGCAGGCGCGGGTTGTGAATCCACACGTCGGCGTCATGCCAGATGCCGATCCAGATCACGTTGTCGTGCATGATCTGGTCGATCTGATGGAACATCTCCACGCGCGCCGCGGTGTCGGTCGTGGCGGCCTGCTCACGGAACAGCGCGTCAAGTTCCTCGTTGCAGTAGTAGTTGTCGTTGGCGCCGGTCGGATTCTCGTCGCTGGGGATTTCCGAGCACAGCCAGCGCGCAGAATCGGGATCGGGGAAGACCGGGTTGGTCGACAGTTCCGCAATGTCATACTGGCCGGTGCTGATCGGGCCGCCGGCGGCGTAGTCATTGAAGTAGACATCGCTGGGGTAGTTGATCAGCTCGGTGCCGATGCCGATCTGGAGAAGCTGCTGCTGCGCCAGCGCCTGCAAGTCCATGCGGATTCCGCGCGTGTTGGTGATGAAGCGCAGCACCAGTTCGACGCCGTCCTTGTCGCGCGTGCCGTCGCCATTGCTGTCGACCCAGCCCGCTTCGTCGAGCAGAGCGGCCGCAGCTTCCGGATCATACGGCCACGGCTCGATGTCGGGGTTGTCATACGGGGTGTTTTCCCAGAAGCCCGACGGGACGAAGGTCGCGCCGTAGTTCAGGTCTTCGTTGAAGCTGAAGCGATCGAAGCCCATCGCCAGCGCCTGACGGACGCGGACATCTTGCAGGGCCGGATGGCCGCGCTCGGCGCTCACGTTCAGGTACCAGCCCTCGTTGTAGCCGGAAGGCAGGATTTCGACATTGAGGCCGGCATCCTTGAGCACCGGCACATCGCTGAACGCGACGAACGTGCCGACGTCGGCATCACCCGCGACGAGGCCGGCCACGTAGGTCACGTCGTCGGGGACGAAGGTGACGACTATCGTATCGAGGATGGGGCGGCCAAGCGCGAAGCTCTCGTTGGCGCTGAAACGCATGAACGAGCCGACCGACCACTCGTCAAAGACGAACGGGCCGCTGCTGACGGTGGGGTTGCGGTTGAAGTCGGCGTTATCGAGCGTGCCTTCCGCGTCGAAAACCGGCTGAAGCACATGCTGGGGAAGCACCGACGTGAACAGGGTAGCCTGCCACGGTGCGTAGGCTTCGGCAAATTCGAGCACGACGGTGGTCGCGTCGGGGGCCGAATAGCTGGTGAGCAGGTCATACGGGTTGCGCGAATTGACCGCATTCGCGTCGTTCATAATCATGTCGATGGTGAAAATGAAGTCGGCGCTGTCGAGCGGATCACCGTCCGACCACGTCAACCCTTCCTTGAGCTTGAGCGTGAACGTCTTGCCGTCTTCGCTGATGCCCCCGTTTTCTGAGGACGGCATCTCGGTCACCAGCACCGGTGATGCGTTCAGGTTCTTGTCAAACGTCCAAGCAGGTGAGAGATACAGTTGATAGGTATAGAATCCAAACGTCATTGATGTATACAGCGGGCTGAGGGAGTCAGGTTCCTGCAGCCAGCTCACGGTAGCCGACTTACCTTGTGCTTTCAGCGGAACCACGGCAAGAACCGCGATCAACGCTAAAAGCAGGACGACGCGAATCGTGCGCATACTCTGTCACTCCTGATCTGATCCGACTGCTCAACGGGAAGGAACGCGCAGGCATCGCTCCTGTTCCGTGCCGTAAACTATATCGCACGCTGAATCGTTTGCAACATGCCTTGCGATCCGGTTGCGTCATGGTAGCAATCCTGACGGATTCCTGACAGCGAGAGGCGCCGGTTCGGTACACTTGGGAGCGACGAGTGGAAAGGGAAAAGTGCTGAGTGGAAAGTGGAAAGTGATGAGTGGAAAGTGGAAAGTGATGAGTGGAAAGTGATGAGTGATAAGAGGTACGTGGAAAGTGATGAGTGGAAAGTGATGAGTGATAAGACGTGCGCGCACGGAGGGATCGGGCGGGTCAGAGCGCCTTGAGTGCGCTTCCCGCCGACGTTATTAGCCGTGGGTTTGAACCCTCG
>JZRA01000132.1 GCA_001567485.1 Chloroflexi bacterium OLB13 | reverse complement strand
GTGCAGAAGTTGTATTACAGCGGCATCGCCAAGTGGATGGTGCGCTGGCGGATTTGGCAGACCCGTCTGCGCGGCGAAAACCCGCGCAAGGTGGGTCGCAACAAGGACATCGACGTTGTGAAGATCCTCGAACACGCAGAACCGGCGCACGCCCGCGTCGACATCCGCGACTGGTTCGACATCTGGGATCGCGCTAGCGCCGTGCACGTCAGTCAGGGTGGCGGCGGATTCCGCAGCATTCCCAAGCGCCTGCGCCCCGTCCTCACGCCGTATCAGACCTTCACACGGGTGATCCCCAAACCGGCGCGCGACCGCATCGACGAGCACGACCTATTCGACGGTGTCGCCGTCAAGGACTAGGGTCGCATGACCGCCACCGCCGAGGACATCGAGTGCCTGCTCGACGCCATCGAACACCTCAAAGCGAACGAACGGGCCGAGGCACGGGCGATCTTGCGCGGTGTCATTCAATCCAACAGCGATTTCGAGGACGCGTGGTTATGGATGAGCCTCGCCGTCGACACGCTCGATCAAAGCGCGGTCTGCCTCGACAACGCTCTGCGCATCAACCCCGGCAACGCGCGCGCGATCGAAGCGCTCATGCAGCTGCGCGCCACGGACATCGTCGCAGCAGAACGTCGCGGCCGGCTGAAATTGGTTCGCGATCTAGCGGCGGTAACGCTGTGGCTGCTGGTCGTCGTTTCGCTGTGCGCGGCGCTCACCACACTGGGTATGGCGCCGGGGCGGTTCGTTCCCGCCGGCTAGCTCACGGCCCGTCGGGCGTCGCCACGACCGGCTGAAACAGCGCGCTGATGACCGCCTGCCCCTCCGGGCTTTGCATCCATGCGGTCAGCGCGCGGGCCTGTCCCTGCGGCTCGGCGGCAGCCACGACAAACACCGTCGATCGCAGCGGATAGGTGTTGTCGGACAGTGTTCGCAGCGACGGCAGCACGCCTTCAACCGCCAGCGCGCGCACGCTGCGATCCACTGACGACAGCGACGCATAGCCGACGGCGTTCGGGTCGCCGGCAACCTGCCGCAGCACGCCCTCGGTCGACGCGGCTGTGATCGCCGCGCCGGTGGTGGCCCGCGTGCCCATCACCAATTGGTCGAACTGCGACCGGATGCCGGAGCCGTCCTCCCGGCTCACCACCGTCACCGGCAGATCGCTGCCCTCCAGCTCGGCCCACGACCCGATCTGGCCCTGAAACAACCGGCGCGCGTTCGACAGTGAGATATCCTCGATCGGGTTGGACGGGTGCACGACCAGCGTCACCGCGTCCTGCGCGACCGGCGCCGCCCACACGCGAACGGCATCGGCCGCGTCGAGGTGAGTCGTCACGACCAGCTGTACCTCGCCCGCGAGCAGCATTGTGATCGCCTGCCGGTAGTTGCCTGTCCGCACCTCGACGTTGAGCGCGCCGCCCTCGTAGGTGCTGATCGCCTCCAACACCAGCGGCAGCGCCGAGGTCGTGGCGGCGATGCGCAGCGGCCCGTCCGCGTCGGAGGGCGCGGTGGACGGCACGCCGCGCACGCTGCACCCGATCAGCGTGGACGACAGAGCCGCCCAGACGACGATTCGTTTTGGGAAGCTGGTCATGGCCGCGTTTCTACCCTGCCCAAATAGCGGTTCAGGAACTCACGTGCGTAAGTCTCAAGGTCGCCGTTCAAAATCGCCGCGCGGATGCGCTCGACATGCCGGATCAAGAACGTAACGTTGTGCAGTGTGAGCAGGTAGAAACCGAGCAGTTCCTCGGCCTTGAACAAGTGGCGCAGATACGCCCGCGTGAACGTCTGGCAGCAGTAGCAGTCACAGTCGGCTTGCAGCGGGCGCTCATCCCGGCTGAATTCGAGCTTCTTGACGGACAGGCGTCCATCGGGCGTCAGCGCGGAACCGTGCCGTGCGAGGCGGGTCGGCATCACACAGTCGAAGATGTCCACGCCGCGCGCGACCGCCTCGACCAAGTCATCGGGATCACCGACGCCCATCAGATAGCGCGGTCGATCGTGCGGCAGCAGCGGCGTCGTCGACGCGACCGTCTCGTACATCGCGGCCTTACCCTCGCCCACCGCCAGCCCGCCGATCGCGTAGCCGGGCGTGTCGAACGCGGTGACAGCCCGCGCCGACTGCTCGCGCAGGTCAGGGAAGATTCCACCCTGCACGATGCCGAATAACGCCTGCACGCTGTCGTCGGGATGCGCCTCACGGCAGCGCGCCATCCACGCCGATGTGCGTGCCACGGCGCGCTCCACGATCGCGCGATCGGTCGCGCCGGGCATTGATCAAACGCCATGATAATGTCAGCGCCGAGGTTCTCTTGAATCTGCATCGACACCTCTGGCGTGAACCGATGCCGCGAGCCGTCGATGTGGCTCTTGAAAGTCACGCCGTCGTCGTCGATGTGGTTCATCGTCGTCAGGCTGAACACCTGAAAGCCGCCGCTGTCAGTGAGGATCGGGCCGTCCCAGCCCATGAAGCGATGCAGGCCGCCCATGTCGCGAACGAGTTCGCTGCCGGGGCGCAGGTGCAGGTGATACGTGTTGGCGAGGATCAGCGGCGCGGGGATTGCGGCGAGGTCGCGCGGGGGCATCGTCTTGACGGTCGCCTGTGTCCCAACCGGCGCAAACACGGGCGTCGGGATGTCGCCGTGCGGGGTATGCAGAACACCTGCCCGCGCACGCCCGTCCTGTGCGACGACCTCAAATGAGAAACTTCCCGCAGGGGTTGATTCAGTCATATCGTGCCATTATAACAGGACTCCAGTCCTGTGCCGCAGCAGTCTGCCGGCGCTATACTTCCGTTCACCGAATAGAGACGTGTGATCGATGCAAGCTCCCGCTGCCGCCCCACCACCCCCCGTGGCCGATCCGGCTCGTCGTGCTGGCGATCTGGGCCGCGGGGCTGATGGCTGTCGCGGTCATTACGCTGGCGCTGGTCGGGACGCGCCTTTACGACGGCAAGATTCTGCCGGGTGTCTCCGCGCTGGGCATCCCGCTCGGCGGATTGACCGAGCAGGAAGCGGCTGACGCGATGCGGGCGGCCCTATCCAGCGCCGTGCAGCCAGCCTACACGCTGACCTACGACGACCGCACATGGGAAGTTACGGCGGACGAGTTGGGCATCGCGGTCGATGTCGAGCGTGCCGCCGCCGACGCCGCGCGCGCGGGCCGCGCCGATGGTTTGGTGAACGGCGCAGTCGCGCAGGCCCTGACGTGGCTCAACGGCGAACAAGTCACGCCGGGCATCTCGTATGACCAAGCGGCGGCCGTCGCGGTGCTGACGGCCATCAGCGCGGACGTCAATCAGGCGGGCGCGGGCGGCGGCCTCACCGTGACCGGCACAACCGTGCAAGCGGCTCCAGCGCAGACCGCGCGCGTGCTGGACATCGCGGCGTCGTTACAGGCCGTCGATGCTGCAATCGCATCCGGGGGCGGCGGCCCGATCGCGCTGGTCGTCCATGATGTCAGCGGCGAAGTAGCCGGTCTGGACGAGGCCGCCGCGGCGTTGAACACCGCCCTCGCCGCTCCGATCACCGTCACCGCCGAAGACGCGTTCGGGAACCCGCTCGGCCCGTGGACGATCACGCCGGAACAGATCGCGCAAATTCTGGACGTCCGCATGGTGTCCGGCCTCGATGGACAGGTCTCCTACGCGGTCGATGCCGACTTTTCGCCGTTCGCCGCGTACCTTGAGTCGCTGGCCGATGGCTTGATCTCGTCGCCGGTTGACGGGCGTTTCCACTTCAACGAGGCGACGCGCGAGCTGGAGATGATTCAGCCGGCGGTAGGCGGGCGCAGGCTGGACGTACAGGCGACCCTCGACGAGCTTCGGCGCGTCGTGTTCCTGCCGGCCGATCAGCGCACCGCGCGGATGCAGTTCACGTACATTCAGCCGACCTATCACAACAACATCCGTGCCGCCGACCTCGGCATCGTTGAGAAGGTCGCCGAAGCGGTGACATCGTTCGCCGGCTCAGATCCGAATCGGCGTATCAACATCGCGCTGGCGACCAGCAAGATGGACGGTGTCATCATCGGGCCGGGCGAGGAGTTCAGCTTCAACCGGCTGCTCGGCGACCTCGAACCGGAGGAGGGATGGGTCGAATCGCACGTGATCTTTGCCGACCGCACCGGAACCGGCCTCGGCGGGGGCGTGTGCCAAGTCTCGACTACGATCTTCCGCGCGGCGTTCTCAGGCGGATTCACGATTATCGAACGCCATCCGCACGGTTATCGGGTCGGATTCTACGAACAAGGCGGGTTCCCGCCCGGCCTTGACGCGGCGATCTTCACGCCTGAGCGCGACTTCCGGTTTCAGAATGATACGCCCTATCACCTGCTGATCGAGGCGTCGGTCTATCCCGGCGCCGATCAGCTCGCCTTCCGCTTCTACAGCACCAACACCGGCCGCATTGTAGAGATCGAAACACCGCGCGTCGCTAACCGTATTCCGCCGGAGACCCCGCGCTTCGAAGCCAACGCCAGCCTTGCGGCCGGCGAAGTCCTACAGGTCGACTGGGCCGCTGAGGGCGCTGACGTGAACGTCGGGCGCATCGTGCGCGATGCGAACGGCAGCATCATCCGGCAGGACAACATCTTCACGCACTATCTGCCGTGGGGCGCGATCTATCAAGTGAACCCCAACGATCCACGGCTGAATCAGTAGCGGCACGAACCAAAAACGGCGCGGGCATTCTCGGTCTTGCCCGCGCCGAAGCGCCGCGTTCGACTGTACTCTACTCAATCACCCTGAACCTGCGCACCGCCAGCACGAAGAACACCGCGCCGATCCCAAGCAGCACGGCCGACGGGCCGACGACTCCCGCGATCCCTTGATCCAGCGCGATCACGTTGCGGAAACCGTCGATCACCCACTTGAACGGTGAGATCATCGAAAGCGTGCGCATGAACTCGGGGATGAACTCAAGGTCGAGCGACCACCACGCCCCGCCGATGGGGGCCAGCGCCAGCGTGACCAGCACGACCAGACTGCTCGCCTGATCTTCAGTCTTTACCAGCGTCGCCATGAACAGCGTGAACGTGCTGACGCACAGCGAGAACGCCACCATGACGATCAGCAGCGCCACCGGATTATCGCCGAACGACACGTTAAGGAACCGGCCGTAGGTCAGGCCTACCGCGAAGGCAACGCCGTACTGGATCATGCCGAGCGCGAAGCGCGCCAACAGCTTGCCGAGGATGATGTCCGCCTTCGTGACCGGCGCGGCCGAGAGCCGCTGCAGCGTCCACAACCGCCGTTCCTGCACGAGCGTGCTGGCGCCGGCGAGGATCAGGAACATCACGTACATGCTGCCGATGCCGGGGACGCTTTGCTGAAGGCCCACCAGAAAGTCCGGCTTCTCGACCGGCGCGACCTCCTCGTGAATGGTGACCGGCGACTGTGACCACAGCTCGGCGGCGTTCGCTCGCATCGAATCGACGAATGCGTCGTCGCCGTCGAGCACATCGTCTGCGATCCGGCGCGCGAGCTGTTCGGCAGAGACGATGCCTTCGACCCGCTGCGCCGCCGTGCCGACCGCCTGCTGCGCGATGCTCTCGGCCGTCATCGACTCGCCTGAGCGATAGGTGATGTGCGCAGCTTGATTTGCCCGCAGCGCTTCGCCGAACCCTGCGTCGATCACGAGATAGGCCAGCGTGCGCGACTGGTCGAGCCGCGACTGGGCGTCCTCGGCCGAGATGACGCCGGGGTCGGAGCCTAACGCGCAGACATCTTCGGCGTCGTTCTCCTGAGGGCAGATCACCAGCGACGGCTGCTGGCCGACCAGCGCGTTGACGAACGCGGCCGACAGCGGGGACTGATCCTGATCGACCACATCGACCGGATAGCGCGGCGCGGCGCTGGGGCCGCCGAGTGATTGACCGTTGGCGAGGCCGATCACGAAGATCAGCGCGGCCGGAATCACGAGCAGGTTGATCCAGATGCTCCGGTCGCTGAAGGCGATGCGGATATCGTTGAGCGCGATGTAAAGTGCTTTCATCGTCGTCCCCCTTACCGGTCGCCAATGCGCGAACGGAACAACACGAACCCGATGGCGAACGTCACCGCGCCGTACAACACCATCACCAGCAGGTTGAGCAGGATATCGTTGTTGCCCGCAGCCAGCCGGGTGAACGAATCCGCGCCCCAATACACGATAGACAAGTTCGCCAGCGCCGGCGGCGGCATGAACCCGAACGCGCCCCCGAACACCGCGCTGAAGATCGCGACGATGCTGCCGATGACTCCGGCCTGTTCCGCGGACTTGGCGGCGGCGGCGGTGATACTGCCGATCCCTGCCGTGCCCAGTGCCGTCGCAGCAATCACGGCGAGGAGTCCGGGGATGTTCGTGCCCCAGATGAACTGCGGCGATCCGCCCAACAGCGACGCCAACAGCGTCAAGCCCACAACGAGGAATAAGATCTGCACGGCGACAACGATGAACACCGCCAGCATCTTGCCGAACAACACGATCACGGCAGGTGTCGGCGTGATGAGCAAGCGCTGAAGCGTCCAGTTCTTGCGCTCGATGATGATGCTGGACGCCTGCCCATTGGCGGTGAACAATCCGAAGAAGACCGCCTGCGCCGCCCCGATCATGACCAGCGGATTGATCACGACCTCAGCGCCAGATATGGACTGCCGGTCGATCACGACCGACGACGACACGCCGGCGAATACGCACCCGATCCCTTCGTTAAATGCGCTGCTGTTGAACACCGACGATATGCGCAGCGGGTCGGATGCCAATGACGCGATGAGCGCCGACAGCGTCACGTTCCCCGCGGCGAACTGCGCGCCGATCTGGTCGAGCACGCCGCGGATGATCTGCGCGGAGATTGGACGTTCCGGCGAGCTGTACACCTCAATCGACACCGGCGTCAGCGCAGGCTTTACCGGCGACACTTGCAGGTCGGCGCTGAACGATGCGGGGATGATGACAGCGGCGGCGACCTCGTCGGCCTCGACACGGCGGCGGGCTTCTTCGACGCTGGTCAGCATGACCGGCGCGAGAAGCTGCTCCAACGTCATCGTGCCTTCGCCGCCTTCCGCCGCAGCAGCAGCCGGACAGTCCGCGGTGTCACGCGATAAACCGGACACAGCGCCGCCGACGCCTTCGCCGCTCAACACGCCTGCGATCAGCGCGCCGTAGTTGATGGCGCTGTCCTGTCCGCTGAAGCTCAGCGACACGCCCTCGTCCAGATTGACGATAGCGACCGGGATATCCGAGAGCGCGCCGCCCCCGCCACCGACGGCGATGCCGCCGAATGTGACGCCGATGATCGCTGACAGCACCAGCGGCGCGGCGAACATGAGCAGGATCAGGTTGCGATCGGTGAACGTCGTATATAGGTCTTTGTACGCGATGATGAACGCCTTGCGCATGACGGCCTCCGTCACTCGCGCAGTGCGCGGCCGGTCAGGGCGAGGAACAGCGTCTCAAGATCCGGCTCCCGCACGTTGACCGACATGACATCGACGCCCGCCGCGTTCATGGCGGTCAGCACGCCGGGCAGGGCGCGCCGGCCAAGCCGGGCATAGACGGCGTACTTCACTTCGCCGTTGTCCGTGTCCGACGGCTCGATCTGCGCGCGGCTGACCCCCTCGACCGCCTGCAAGACGCCGACAATCGAATCGTTGGCGCGTTCTTTGGCAACCGTCAGCACGAGGATATCCTCCTCGCCGGCCTGCGACATCAGCTCCATCAACGTCCCCAGCGCGATGATCGCCCCGTTGTCGATGATCGCAACGCGGTCGCTGAGTTCCTGCGCCTCCTCCATCAAGTGCGTGGTGTACAGCACGGTCATGCCATACTCACCGCGCAGCCGCAGTACAGTATCGAGGATGCGCCGCCGGCTCTGCGGGTCGACGCCCACAGTCGGCTCGTCCATATAGATCAACTGTGGGCGATGCAGCAGTCCGACGCCGATGTTCACACGGCGCTTCATGCCGCCGCTGAACGTCTCAACCTTGTCATTCTGCCGGTCTTTGAGGTCGATCACGTCGAGTACTTCGTCGATCCGCTTGCTCAGCTCGGCTCCAGAAAGGCCGTACATGCGCCCGAAGAAGTCGAGGTTGCGGCGGGCAGACAGCATCGGATACAACGCCACTTCTTGCGGCACGACGCCGATCAGCGCCTTCGCTTGCAGCGGCTCACGCGTGATCGAGTGGCCGCCGATCTCCGCGTCCCCGGCGGTGGGCGGGATCAGGCCGCTGATCATCGATATGGTCGTGCTTTTGCCAGCGCCGTTCGGCCCTAGCAAGCTGAATACCTCTCCCCTATAAATATCGAGGTCGATGCCGCGAACAGCCTGCACGACCGACCCATCCTGACGCGTGTACGTCTTCGTCAGGCCTGACACCCTCACAATCGATTCCATGTCACCTCCTCATTGAATAGGCGGCAGCACTATACCCGGCAAAGTATAGCTTAACCGTGAGTTGTACGACCCGGGCCGGTCAAGGGTTGCGCCGAATGCCGGAAAACGCCTCGCTGTGGTATCCTTGCGCCGCACACGACGAGGAGACCTATGACCACCCTGCCCCTGCTCCAACCGCACGATACCATTGCCGACGTCGTCCTTACCAACCTGCGCGCGTTCAAGGATGATCGAGGCCAGTTCGCAGAGACATTCCGGTCGTCGTGGTTCCCACAGGTGGATTGGTCGCGCATCCAGACCAACCGTTCCGACAGCGCGCAAGGTGTGCTGCGCGGGCTGCATTTCCACTTCCATCAGGTCGATTACTGGATCGTGACGCGCGGCCGCATCCGTGTCGGGCTTGCCGACCTGCGGCCCACATCGCCCACGTACCTGACCGTCGCGACGGTTGATCTCGACGCCGAGACTCCGCGCGGTTTGTTCGTGCCGATTGGCGTCGCGCACGGCTTTTACGCGCTGACGGACTGCACCCTGACCTACCTCGTCAACAACTACTACGACTCGTCCGACGAACACGGCGTCGCGTGGGATGACTCCGAACTGGCTGTGCCGTGGGGCGTATCGTCTGCTACGCTCTCGCCGCGCGATCTCGCCAACCGGCGCTGGCAGGATATCCCCACCGAACAGCGGCCGCGCTAACACAATCACACCTTCGTTTTGAACTTCGTTCCAATCGTGGTATCTATTACCCGATCGCATTTCTGCGATTTATTCGAGTGAAAGGTATCGAAGATATGCGTAAGTTTGTACTCGTCTGCACGTTTTTGCTCGTCGTGACGGCGGTCGGCGTGGCCCAAGACGCGCCACCAGTTGAAATTCCGGCTTGGGATGAGCTTGAGGCGGGAGCATGGACGAATATCCCCGGCCCCGAAGGAACCATCTGTTCAAACGGCACACCCTATAGTTTCTACGTGCGGCCGGCCAGCGAACCGTCCGACAAGCTTCTGATTCACTTTCAAGGTGGCGGCGCGTGCTGGATGCAGGGCAACTGCGACCTGACCGCCAACCCGACCTATGATCCGTTCGTCGATGAGTCGGACGACCCGACCAGCGCCGGCGGAATCTTCGACTTCACAAACCCCGCTAATCCGTTCACGGACTACAACATGGTTCTCGCGCCGTACTGCACCGGTGACGTGCACATTGGTGACGCACAGACGACCTACGGCGGCGGTGAGACCGAAGTCACGATCAACCACAACGGTTACAAGAACGCGGCGGCCGTTCTGGACTGGACGTTCACCAATATCCCGACCGCTAGCGATGTCTTCGTCACGGGATGTTCGGGCGGCGCGATTCCGTCACCGTTCTACGTGTGGTGGGTTGCTGAGAATTATGGCGACGCGCGGATCGTTCAGCTCGGCGACGCGGCGGGCGGCTATCGCAACGTGACCGGCGTGCTGACCGATTTCTTGGGGTCTTGGGGGACGTTCGACATCCTCGGCGAACCCTACGCGGATGTGTCTAACGAAGATATGAACTTCGAGCAGTTCTACATCGTCACGGGCAACCTGTTCCCCGACATCCAGTTCGCGCAGTACAACGCGGCGCACGATGAGGTTCAGGTCGGATTCATCATGCTCGCCGGCCTTGCCGAGCCGGATTTGCCCCAGCTCTTGGCCGACAATCTGGCCGACATCAAGGCCGGCCTCCAACAGGACAACTTCCACAGCTTTACGGCAGGCGGCAGCGGGCACTGCGTCACGGTCACGCCCGATCTGTACACCATCGCCAGCAACGGTGTCCCCTTGATTGATTGGGTGACGGCCCTCGCGAAGGGCGAGCCGGTGGACGATGTCGTTTGCGAGGATTGCAGCGAAGCAGAGCAAGTCGGGGCCGACGAATAAGTTCGCATTTTCGCCGGATCAGCGCCCCTTGCGCATCACACACAAGGGGCGCTGTGGTTTATCCATATCGCGACTTTTAAGGACATAACCCATGAGCGTATTGTACTGCCCGGCTTGCGACACACCTCCCGATCCGCTCGACTGGCGCTGCCATGCGTGCGGCGCCCCGCTGGAGCTGCGCGATCAGCCGCCGTTTGCGCCGGGCGCGATCCACGCCGAACGCTGGTCGATGTGGCGCTACGCGGCATCGTTGGGAGTCGAACAGCGCGTGACGCTTGGCGCAGGCATGACCGCACTCGTGCCGCTGCACCCCGGCGACGAGTCCGTGTGGGTGAAGTGTGAGTACTTGAATCCGACCGGCAGCTATAAAGACCGCGGCACCGAAACGCTCCTCAGCTACCTCGCAAGCCGCGGCGTGACCTCGGTCGTCGAAGAGTCGTCGGGCAACGCCGGCGCGTCGATGGCCCAATACGCGGCGCACGGTGGTCTGCGAGCGCGCATCTTCGTCCCGGAGAACGCCCCGCCCGGCAAAACGCGCGCGATTGCCGCTGCCGCAGAACTGGTCGTCGTGCCCGGCCCGCGCCACTACGTCAACGATGCGTGCCTTGCAGCTGCCGTCGATGGGACGATATACGCCAGCCACGGCTGGAACCCGTACTGGATCATAGGCCAGCAAACCCTCGCGTGGGAGCTGTGGGAACAATTGGGCGCGGCGCCCGCGGCCATCGTCACGCCGGCCGGACAAGGCGGACTGCTGCTCGGCATCGCGCGCGGGTTCCGTGCGCTGCACGCTGCTGGCGTCATCGACCGCCTACCCCGGTTGTACGCCGTTCAGCCGTGGGCGTGCGATCCGTTCGTGCGCGCGATCGAGTCCGGCGCGGCTGAACCCGAACCGGTGATCGCGCAGCGCAGCGCCGCCGATGGCACGCTGGTCGGGAGTCCGGTGCGCGGCGCGCAGGTGCTCGCCGCAATCCGTGAGGTGAACGGCTGGGCGTTCTCAGTCGCGGAGGACGATCTGCTCAACGCCCGCGACCGGTTGGCCCGACGCGGCTTCTACGTCGAGCCGACGAGCGCCATGACTCTCGCCGCCCTACCCCGCGTACAGCAGCATCTCGGCGGCGCGGATGGCCCGATAGTCCTGATCGCCACCGGGAACGGCCTCAAGGCGCCGTCTTAGTCGAACGCCTCAATCGCCCATCGTACTTGCTCGACCGTCAGCCCGAAGGCGCGTTGAAGCAGCGCGAAACCGGCGCGTTCGCCCGTCTGGATATAACCGTCGGCGCCAGCCACAGCCGCGGCCATGCTCAAGGCGAACATCCGCTGCTGCTCGGTACTGAGGATCGCAGCTACTTTGGTGAGGCGCACGGCCGGGCCTTCGTCGTAAATCGCGTTGGCGCACTCGAAGCACAGGTCGATCAACTGTTGGCGTGTCATCCCTTTGAGCGACGGGTGGCTTTCGAGATAGCCGACGACGGTCATCTGCACCATGTTGAGTTCGGCTTTTCTCACGGTGCCGTCGGCGACCGCGAACAACATCATCGTCTCGATGTAGGCGCGTAGTTCATCGTTTGTGAACGGCCCGGTCGGCTTGGTGAACGCTGTCATCTGCCATTTCCCCCATCGTTAGCAACAAGCGGACAGTATCGGGTGACGAGTAACTTACTGGCGGTTCCCGCGCTGCGCCGTGTGACGCCGGAGATCTCGTTCCCCGGCATCCAGCCAGCGGATCGGGCTTTCTAATCCCGCATCCCAGTGTAACATCTCGAAAGCGCGCGGGTAGCTCAATCCGCACGTTCCGCCCGATAACGCCTGAAAAGCGGTGGGTTCGCCTGACGGTCAACCTACATGATGCGCTGGCCGAATAGACTCGCGACCAGATCGACCGCGAGCTTGGCGGTGCGATTGCCGTCGTCCAGCACCGGGTTGACCTCGACCACGTCCACCGTGAGCGCCCGGCCCGTATCCGCGAGGATTTCCATCAGCAGGTGCGCCTCGCGGTAAGACAACCCACCCGGCACTGGAGTCCCGACTCCCGGCGCGAAGGTCGGGTCGCACGAGTCGAGGTCAAGGCTGATGTGTAGGGTGTCGCAGTGCGCGAACCCGGCGAGCAGTTCTTGCGCGACGGTGTACAGCCCCCGTTCGTCGATGTCGCGCATGGTGAACGTGCGCATCCCGCTGCGGGCAACGCGCTGGCGTTCGGCCAAGTCCAGATTGCGCAGCCCGATCATCGCGACATCTTCAGCGACCAGCGCGGGCCGGTGGCCGCTGATTTCGCTCAGCGCCGCCGGCCCATCGCCCAACAAAGCGGCGACGCTCATGCCGTGGATGTTCCCGGACGGCGAGGTCTCCGGCGTGTTCATATCGGCGTGAGCGTCGACCCAGAGTACGCCGACCCGGCCGCGCTGCCGAACCGCCGCGACCGTCCCGATGCTGATCGTGTGATCGCCGCCGAGGAAGATCGCGCGCTCGCCCGGCTGAAGCGCACCGGTGATCTGTTCATAGGCATCACGGCAAATGCTGGCGACCTGCGGCAGATACCGCGCGTTCGCGTGCGAGTCGTACTGTTCGTAGGCTTGTTCGGCCTGCGGCACGACGAGGTTGCCGGAATCAATCGGTAGGTAGTCGAGCGCACGCAAGCGGTCGCTCAGCCCGGCATAACGGATCGCGCTCGGCCCCATATCGACCCCGCGCCGACTCTGTCCCAAGTCCATCGGGATCCCGTAGATTCGTACGATCTGGCTGGACATCCACGTTCCTCTCTCTGTCAGGCCCGCTCTAGCCGATCAGCCGCGCAGGGCAAAGTGCTTCAGCGCGCGCTCTAACTGCTCCACTACGTCGTCGGGAACGTTCGAGAACGCGGGGCCGTATTCGTGGTAGTGCGCATACGACTGAACGTAGTCGGCGTCTTCACACGCACACCCGATCTCGTCAAACCATTCCAGCACTTCGCGGTCGGGATCAACCTTCAATCCGTTCACACCGCCGTCTTCATTCGCCCACATCCACTCGGTATTGATTCGCTCAGCCACGCGGCCCATCTCCTTTGATCCAGCGCGCCGTGCGCCGCGCGACGTCGACAAGGCGGTTCGCCAATGTCGGCTGCGCCGGACGCGCCAATTCGACCTCGTAGATATTCGTTGTGTAAGGGGGCATATCGACTTCGAGCCTGTCACCGAACGGCGCGAAGATCTGATTGGTGAACACGTTGATGAGAGGATGGCTGCCATACGCCTCGGTCAGCCGGATCGTGCTGTGCTGCGAACTGCCTGTGATATTCGCAACGACCAGCCGCGCCTCGGTGGGAGTCGAGCAGACGTAGGCCAGCACAGCCCCGGTAGACTCCAGAAGCGTCCAATGCCCGCACGCTTCCGGCTTGTTCACGATCTGCGACAGCAGCCGCACGTAATACGCGCGCAGGGCCGGGTCACGGGGTTCGTCCGGGTCACGCCCGATCTGCACCGGCAGTTTGATGCGACGCCCATCGAGCTGACCGTCGTGCAGCAGCACAGCGCCCGGCAGCGTCAGGCACACCGCTGCGGCGGCCTTCTGCTTCGCGCCCCCACCCGCTGCAAAGTCCACGGCGGCACGCGGCTCATCGTGATTCTCGATGAAGCGCAGCATGTGGCGTTGATAATCCACGGCCGCGGCGAGATGCGCCTTCAGCCCGGCCACGTCCTCCGATAACAGCCGGTCGTAGAGGCGCTTGTCATACGCGTAGTCGAAGCCCTGTTCGATCAGCTTGCTTTCAAGGTTCCAGTAGACTTCTGCGATAAACAAAAAGTCCGGGTTCACTCGCCGCACCGCCGGGATGACCTCTTCCCAGAAGTCGATGCCCGGCGCGGGTGTCGTCACGAGGCCAGCCCACGTCTTGGCGAACACCTCGTTAAGCATCAGCATCGCCATATCGCAGCGCACGCCGTCGGCCTGCACGGCGATGTCGCTCAACGTCGCAATCGCCGCTTGGCGCAGGATGTGAGAGAACGCGTTGAGCTGCGCGGTGTCGTTCCACGGCGGGAAGTTCGGGTCACGCCCGTGCGCCGTAATGACCGCCGAACCGTCTGGCCGGATGCTCTTGAAGAAATCGCCCGGCCGCGCATCGAGCAGTTCCGGCGTCCCGCGCACGCAGAGGTCAGTCGCGCCCGTCACCCACGGGTGATCCAGCCCGACATGATTCGGCACATAGTCGAGGATGATCTTCATGCCGTGCCGCAGAGCCGCCTCGCGGAAGGCTGCCAGTCCGGCACGTCCACCCGCTTCCGGCGCGACCTCGTACTTGCCGATGGAGTACGCCGATCCGATCACGTCATCCGGCGACACGTCCGGCAAGGCGGTCTTGTACTCATCCAGATAGCGCAGGGCGGATTTGCGGGCGAGGCTGCTGCGAACCCAAATGCCCATCAGCCAGATATGCGTCACGCCAAGCGCCGCCAGCCCGGCGATCACGCCGTCAGGCACCGATTCGAGCGTGACCGGGCGTGCAGCGTGGCGGCTCAGCGCGTTTAGCCATACACGCGTATTGATTTCGTAGATTAGTGTTTTCGACATTTCATTACGATACCACGTCGTCCATGCAGCGCATTGTAGCCATGACCGGCATCGTGGACAACCGGCGCGGCATCACACGCATCGCTCATCATGGACTTATTCGTAAGGGTTTAACCCCTTGCAACTTTTAATTCAATCCCTGTATATTTGAGGAAAGCGATTGGTGAAAAAGGACGAAACCCACGCGCATGGCGCTGACGTCAGCAATGCAAGATTATCTAGCCGAGGCTTACCGTCTCGCCAATTATCACGGCGAACAACAGCCGGTGACGACCTCGGCGCTTGCCGATGTATTGGGCGTGAGCGCGCCGGCCGTCACCCGTATGGTACAGCGCCTCAAGGATGCGGGCTACCTCGTCCACGAGCCGTACCGCGGCGTGGCGCTGACGGTCGACGGGGAGCGTGAGGCGCTCAAGTCGATCCGCCGCCACCGCCTTGTCGAACGGTTTCTGACCGACGTCATGGCGTTCGGCTGGCACGAGGTACACGACGCTGCCGATTCGCTCGGCGCTGTCGTGAGCGAGACGGTGGTCGAACGCATGGCCGACCTCGCCGGTCATCCGGCGCGCTGTCCGCACGGCGAACCGATCCCCTCCGCAGACGGCGTGATGCCGATTGTGCGCGACTTCCCGTTGATCGAAGCCACGCCCAACGTGCCGCTTAAAGTCAGCCGCGTCAACTCGCATGATGCCGAAAAGCTTCGGTATCTTGACTCGCTGGGCATGGTGACGGGCGCTGACTTCAAGCTGATCGAACGCGCGCCGTTCAACGGGCCGCTGAAGCTGCTGATCCGCGGCGACACACACTTCATCGGGCATGAGTTGGCCCGCGTGCTGCGTGTCTGCCTCCCCGAGGACTTTGATCTCGCGTGACTCCTCGCACGGCGAACATGATCGCACTGGCGGCTGTGATCGCGCTCGCGCTGATCGCCCGCCTCGTTGACATCCAGAACGTCGAGTTCTTCCACGACGAAGCGATGGTCGCCATGATGGCGCAGGAGATGGCGGACGGCCTGACTTTCCCGCTGCAAGGCATCCTGTCATCGGTCGGCATCCCCAACCCGCCGACCAGTATCTACGTGATGGCGGTTCCGTACGTGTTCACCAACAATCCAGTCGTCGTGACCGCGTTCATCGCGCTGCTCAATGCCGCCGGTGTGGGCGTGTTGTGGGCCATCGCGCGGCGCTGGATCGGATACGTGCCTGCGCTCGCCGCCGGGATCTGGTTGGCCGTCACGCCGTGGGCGGTGCTGTACAGCCGGAAGATCTGGGCGCAGGACTACATGCTCCCGTTTCTGCTCGTGGCGCTGGCCGCCGCGCTGTGGGGCTGGAAAGGCGGGCGGCGCTGGGGCCAGTTGGCCATGCTGCCGGTGATGCTGTTCGGGATGCAGATTCACTTCGCAGGCTGGGCGCTCGTCCCGCTTTTCGCATGGATCGTATGGCGTGGGCGCAGTCGAACGCGTCTGCTCCCGTTCGCAGTAAGCATCGCGCTCGGCGTCGCGGTAATGCTGCCGTATGCCCTCGGACTCACGCAGACCTTGCGCGACGACCCGACACGGATCGCGGATGTCGCTTCACGCAGCGGCGGGGATCGGGATGGGTCGGTCGAAAGCCTCGCCTACATCAGCCGCCTGACGACCGGCGTCGCGACTGAGTCGTGGGTTGCGCCGACGGTCGATCCCGCGCCGTTTGCACATCCAGCCGTTGAAACGGCCGCCGTCGTCGCGATCAGCACCGCGCTGCTGGTCGCCGGAACCGGGGCTGTCCTCACCCGCCGCCGCGTCTGGCTGATCCCGCTGCTGTTGTGGATCGTGCTGCCCGCCGCCGTGTTCGAGATCGGGTTGGCCGATGTATGGCCGCATTATTACGTGCCGCAGCTTCCGGCCTTCGCGCTGTTAATCGGCTTCGGCGTCGAAACCGTGTACCGGACGCTGTCGAGCCGGCTGACGGCGCGAAACGCGGCGTTCGTGGCGTTCGGCGGGCTGGCGGCGCCGCTGATCCTCGCGTGGATCGGCTTTCAATCCGTGATGCAGTACGCCTACACGAACTACATCCCAATCGGCGAGGGCACGTCCGGCTACACCACGCCCAGCCGCATCCTGAACGAGGTCGTCGGGGCGATCCCCGATGGCATCGACGACGTGATCGTCGCATCGGACGGAGATCGCGTGTGGTTCGACGTTGACGCGGCGCGCTGGCCGGTGCTGCTGCGCGACACGACGGCGTGCGTCCGGCCGCGTCCTGTCGATCCGAGGATTCAGCTGCATCCCGCCGGCCCTTCGGCGTTGATCGTCGCGCCGACCGCCCCACAAGAGTTCCGGGATGCGCTTGGCCCGGCGCTGGATTCCTCCGTCGTAGCCGGTCGCATCGGCGAGGGCGACTATCAGGTGCGCATCGCGGACACGCCTGCACAGCCCTCATTACCCCGCCAGTCGGACACGCCGATCGCGGTCTTTTCCAACAGCGCTGCGCTCTTGGCACTTGTCGTCCAAGATGGGTACGGCTCGGCTGTCTTTAGCGTATCGAACAGCCCGGATCGCACATTCTACGGCGGCTTGGACTACGACTATCAGGTGTTCTTCCACGCGCTGGACGCGGCGGGGAACCGCATCGCGCAGCGCGACGCTTCGTTCTATCCGGGCCGCTATTGGTGCGCCGGGGATATGCTCTCCATCAACGTCGACCTCGACCTGACGGACGCGGCTGTGCTGCGCGTGGGGTTCTACCGCATCCTCGATGCAGAGACCGGCGAAATTCAAGCCGTCGACGTGCTGGATGTTGCCGGAAACGCCGCCGGAAACTGGGTCGATCTCCCGCTGAACGGGGACTAGCGCGGCTCGTTGCCAATCGCGAAGAGGATCACCCCCAGCGACGACAGCACGAAGCTGCCGATGATCCCGGCGATCTGGAACTGGCCGATCACCACGTCGTTGGCGAGCACGCCGGCGTTGGATCCGAAGCCGAGCACATCCGCCAAGCCGCAGATCGCTGCGAACACGATCCCGGTCAGCGCAAGCCGGCTGCCGATTTGCTGCGTGAGGTTGCTCTGAACTTTCGCGAAATACGTGAACTTGGCATAGATCAGCGCGCCGAACGTCATCAGCGACCAGCCGATCAGCATGGCGGCCAACTGAACGACACCGACGTTCAGCGTCGGCGTGCGGCCAGTAATGCCGGGGAACAGCCCCATGATGAGCAGCAGCAGCCCCAACGCGCCCAGCGCGATTCCAAACTGTGCGACACGATCCAACGTCTATGCCTCACAGGCCCAGATGACGCGCGACGCGCAGGATGCCGATGATCGACTTGCCATCGTGCAGCATCCCGTTCTGCGCCTGTTCCAGCGCGTCTCGCAAGGGCATCCGGCTCACCTCGATGAACTCGTCATGGTCGGCCGGCAGCGGAGAGTATTCGAGGTTCGTCGCCATGAACAGATGAATCTGCTCGGTCGTATAGCCGGGAGCGGCGAAGAACGCGCCCATCGGCATCAGAGATCGCGGGATATAACCGATCTCCTCTTGAAGCTCACGCCGCGCGCAATCCACCGGGTCTTCGCCGGGGTTCAGCGTGCCGGCGGGGATTTCGATCAGCACATGGTCAGCCGCTGTGCGATACTGCGACACGAGGATCACGTTGCCGTCCTCGTCGATCGGGACGACCGCCACCGCGCCGGGGTGACGCACGATCTCACGCTTGGCCGCGTTGCCATCCGGCAGCGTGACGTCGACAAGGTCTAACGTCACCACCCGGCCCTCATAGATTCGCTTCGAGGCCGTCAGCGTCTCTTTCATGCCGCCCCCTCTACTGCAGGCGCAGCGTCGTGTTGAAGTAAATTAAGTCCGGGTTGGTGATCCCGTTCAGCGATTGAATGTCGCGGATTAGGACATTACAGCGCAGCGAGATCGCGAACAGCGTGTCGTTCTGCTCGACTACGATGGACGGCCCGCAGGTGCTGCCTGTCGTCCCGAACCCTGAACCCGCGCCTGTTCCGGGGAGCGCGCCGCTTTCGGTCGAGCCGCCGCCTGAGCTGGGGACAGACCCCGGAGCGGGCTGGCCCGCGCCGCAGTTCGGAATACGGATTTCCTGACCGACTCGGATAAGCGCCGGGTTGGCGATGCCGTTATAGTTCGCCAGCGTGATGTACGACATGTTGTACTGCAAGCCGATGCGGAACAGGTTCTGCCCGGCCGCCACGATATGCACGCAGTCGCCAGCGCCGCCGGTCTGGAACGTTGGCGTGAAGGTCGGGAACACCGATAGGGTCGGGTCGAATGTCGGGGTCAGCGTCGGCAGTTGGAAATTGATCCCGGCTTCCGCGGTCTGCGTCAGCGGGATTCCGGTCGCCGCCGCGACGGTCAGCGTCACGTCCAAGATGATCGGGTCAATGGTCGCTTCGACCACCTGCGCGATCATCGTGAGCTGCGCCAGTTCGTTGGGGTCAGGCGTGTTGGTGACGACAATGACCTGCGGCTCTGGCGTAGGGCCGGGCGTGTGGGTCTCGGTCGGTGTCGGCGTCAGGCTGGGCAACAGCTGGGGGATAGCCGTAGGTTCGGCTGCGCCTTCGCTGGCAGACAACAAACATCCTCCGGCCATCAATGCAGCGAAGACGAGGGATGCCACAAACGCGACACGGCGCGCACTGAGCTGCTGCATATCGATCCACTCCCCGAGACAGCGGCAGGCAACGCTTCGATTATAGTGGGTGATTCGTCGTTTGACCAACACACACCCTCAACCTATACTTCCGCCCATGAACCGGTATGTTCCCCTCATCATGATCTTAATGCTTGCGGCTGCGGGCTGTGATGTCGCGTTCGGCCCTGAGCCGACTGCGACGCCGACGTCTGCGTTTCCCGACCTCGCCCCCAGCCCGACCATCGACATCCATCCGCCAACGGAGATCGCGGACGACGGGCCGCTGTTCCTCGAAGGCGTCACCAACCCGACCGCCGCGGCCCTCCCCGCGGACTCAGCGTTCCTTCCCAGCATGCCCACACCTGACTTAAGTAATCGCCCGATCCTGATCGAGACGGTGCTGTCCTCCGGCGTGAGCGTCAACGGCGAGGTCTGGCTGCCCGGTGGCCGCGCGCCCGGTGTCGTGCTGTTCGGCGCAACGTTCGAGCAGTGGGCGGGCTTCCCTTCGCAGCTGCGACAGGCCGGTTACTCGGTCGTCGTCTTTCAGTGGTCGCGCAGCATCACCGCAGACGACATCGCGGCGCTGGTGAATGCAGCGGCGCTTCAGCCCGGCGTCGATCCCGCGCGGGTGATCCTGATCGGCGCGGAAGCCGGCGCAGACTTCGCGCTTGTGGCATGCGCCGGGGACAGCCGGTGCTTGGGTTCCGTCCTGCTCAGCCCGCAGAGCGCCGAGAACGCCGACGCCGTCATGCAGGCCTACAACCCGCGGCCCATTCTGCTCGCCGCCAGCGAAGTCGACTCGGCATCGCTGCGCACCGCCAACACGCTCCGCCAGCTCGCGACTGGATCGGCGCTGCTTCAGCCGTTCGACGACGCCGGGCGCGGCACGCAAATCTTGTTCAACCGGCCAGATATGGTTACGCTCATCCTCGAATTTTTGGCGACTGTCACAGGAACCCCGCGATGACATACGACATTCCCGCGCCAGAGGGCTACCGCTATTTGACGGTGATCCCGATTCGCTACGGCGACATGGACACGCTCGGCCACGTCAACAACGCCAAGTTTCTGACGTACCTCGAACAGTCACGCGTCGGGTACTTCCGTGACCAGAAGTTGTGGAACGGCAGCTTGTCCGAACGGGGGCTGATTATCGCCCGCGCCGAAATCGACTTCCGCGCGCCGATGACGCTCGATGACCGCGAGGCATACGTCTGGACACGGGTGAGCCGGCTTGGCACGAAGAGCTTCGACATGACGCACGTCATCACCGTCATGCGCGAGGGTCAGCCTGTCGTGACCGCCGACTCGCGCACGGTCGTCGTCGCGTATGATTACACGTTGAACGCCACGGTCATCGTCCCTGACGCGTGGCGTTCGCTGGTTCTTGCGTATGAGCCTGCGCTCGGTGGGCAGGTGTCCGGCTAAGTCAATAACCGGCTGTCGATCTGCTCAGTGACGGCAGCAGGCGCTGAAAGGTTGGAGCCATACGGGGTGGGCGTGGCCGTTTGTCTGACCCTCACCCACCCCGTTCACAGGCGTGACTGTCTTGTCGTCTAGTAGTACAGCTCGAAGTTGAAGCCGCCGCTCGGATTGTTGAGCGTCCCGCTGCCGTCCGGGCCGATGTTGGCGACGACATAAGCACGCTGCGTGCCGCTCAGGCCGCGCGGGAGCTGCGAGTACGGCACGTGCATCCAGTAATCTGTCCACGCGCTGGAGTCGTAGGTTGGCGTCACCACCTCCTGCACCGTGAGGCCGCCTCCGGGATCGCAGTAGTAACTGTCGCTCCCGCACGGGATCGGCGTGCCATCCGCCCAGAAGAAGAACAACGCCACCCGCACCGGCACACCCCGATATCCGGTCGCCTCGAAGTTCACGTAGGTCTTGATGCCCTCCTCGGAACTGCGATCGCCGCCGACATCGAACTCCATACGGGTGATCGTGATCGAGAACTCGCTGTCCGAGGTTGGCGTCGGCCCGCCCGATCCCAGCGAAATCGTCACCGGCGACGGTGAACTTGGATTAGACAACGTCGTGCCGTCGTTGGGGCCAACATTGGCGACGACTTGGAAGTTGACCGTGCCGGTGAACGAATCCGGCAGCCCGATGTACGGGATCCAGAACCAGTAATCGTCCCAGATCGTGTCGTCGAACGACGGCGTAAGTACCGACTGTACGGTCAGGCCGCCGGCCGGATCGCACTCGTCCTCGGTCATGTTTTCACACGGAATGGCGGATCCATCATTGTTGCGATAGAACACTGCCACGCGGATTTCCTGATCGCGATAACCGACCGCCTGAATCTCGGTGTGTATCTTGAAGCCGAGATCACCGGTATCGTTGGCCGCTACGTCGTACTCGATATTGGTGATTTTGATGGAGAGGCTTTGGTTCGCCGTTTGCTGCGTCTCGTCGGCCGGATAGCGCACGTGTGACGAGGCCGTGAAGTCACGCTCGCGCAGATTCGCCAGCGCGGTCGCGCTGCAATCTTGCAGCAGCATGTCGTAGATGCCCGGCTCAATGTCGATTGTGAAGGTCGCCCCCGGAGGAACGGTACCCGTATTACCCAACCGATCCGGCCCCCAGTCGGCGGCGTTGCTCGGCGCGATGTAGATGTAGCAAATTTCAGTGGAAGACGTGTTATCGAGCGTCACCGTCACCGTGTCGGGGATCAGCCCCTGCGCATACGCGCCTAGCACGGTTTCGACCGCCACGAACGGCAAGATACCGCCCAGCCTGCCGAGCGTGCGCTCCTCGCTGCGAACCATCGTCGGCAGGCCGAGGAAGCGCCCGTTGATATCGACCACCAGACCGCCGGAGTTACCCGGCGAGATTTCGGCGTCGGTGCGGTACCACAGCGGCACGCGCCGATCGAACAGGTTGGCGTTCTCGACGCTCGTGATCGACCCCTGAGTGACGACCAGATACCCGTCGCCAACCGATGGATACCCGAATACGTACACAGAGTCACCCAGCGCGACCTCGCCCGCCGCCTCGTTGATGACCGATAGGTTGAGCGAGGTCGGGTTGATTGGGCTGCCGTCCGGCGCGCGGTCAATCTGCAGAATCGCGAAGTCGATTTCGTTGAACGCCTGAACGACCGTCGCCCAACCGATCACGGTCGGAAGCTCCCCCAGTGTGGTCGTTTGGTAGATCTCAAAGTCGCCGCCGGCTTCGACCACATGCCGGTTGGTATAAATCAGACCGGTCGGCTCGACTATCGTGCCCGAACCCGTAGATACGGGTTCGCCATTAACGTATTCCAAAATAAATACGACTGACTGCGATATTTGCTCGATGGCTTTGGGTGTCAGGCCGCTTTGCGCGTTCCCCGCCGGCGCGACGCCGGCGCAAAGTACCGCCGCGACAATGATGAGCAGTGCGAGCCGGCGCATATTTTTTCCTCATTTCCGCATTGATCGTCATCCGTGCATGATACGATTATGACACAAGTTTTGTTCCCGTGTGCCAATCCGTGATATTCCAGCTTGTTGACGCGCCTTCCCGCTTGGGATGACACCCGCCGCGAGCCAACCCCTGCGCACTGCCCACAGCGCGGAGCGCCGTCCCGACGAGTACTATCGAATCGCGGTTCAATTTCCTGCCGCCTAACGATACAATACGTCTTCAAGTGCGTAGGGTGCTATTGGAGGAATTCCCCTTGCAGATCGTTACGTTTACCCGCAGTACGCCGGATACCGCCGCGCGTGTTGAAGTCGGCAGTGACGGCAAGATAACGTGGGGCGGCGCGTCCACGGTGGTTAACCCGTGGGACGAATACGCCCTCGAAGAAGCCATCGTTCAGGCCAAGAACATCGGTGGCAAGGCGACCGTCATCGCCATCGGGCCGGAGATGCACAGCGAGGCGCTCAAGCACAGCCTCGCCATGGGTTTGGACGAGGCCGTACGCATCGAAGACCCGGCGCTTGATCCGGTGGATGGCCTGTCGTATGCCGCTGCGGCCGCCGCCGCCGTCAACAAGCTGGAGGACGTCAAGCTGGTTCTGTTCGGCAAAGAGGCGGTCGACGTCGGCACCGACCAGCACACGGTGATGATCGCTCGCAAGCTGGGCTTCCCGCTTCTCACCAGCGTCTCGAAGATCCTCGCCATCGACACGGCCGCCGGGACGATTCAGGTTGAACGCACGCTCGAAGGCGGCAAGCAGGTCGTGACAAGCAGCCTTCCGGTGGTCATCAGCGTGACCAAAGAGATCAACGAGCCGCGCTATCCGTCGTTCATCGGCATCCGTAAGGCGAGCAAGGCCACCATTCCCGTCTGGTCGCTCGCCGATCTCGGCGTATCGCTTCCCGTGCGCCGCACCGTTGTGAACGCCTATTCGAACCTGCCGCCGCGCAGTGTCGAGGTCGAGATGATCGACGGCGAACCCGCCGTGCAAGCCAAGCTGCTGGTCGACCGCCTGCTAGAAGAAAAGGTGCTCTAACCATGACTGTTCTCGTATGGATTGAAACAGAAGGCGGAAAGGCCAAGCCCACCAGTTGGGAGGCGGTCGGCGCGGGTAAGCTGATCGCGGACGGCTTCGGCGTCGGCGTCACCGCGGTGGTGCTCGGCGAGAACGCGGCCGGCGTCGCACAAGAGGCACTCAAGTTCGGCGCATCCAGCGCGCTCGCCTGCGATGATCCGACGCTGACGACGTATCGCTTCGAGGCGTACGCCCCGATCCTGTCCAAGCTGGTGGCCGACCGGTCACCGAAGGCGCTCGTCGCCGTAGCGACCGCCGCAGGGCGCGAACTGGCCGCTGCTGTGGCCGCCGATACCGACAGCGCCATCTTGTCCGAGGTGGTCGAATTGAGCGTGGCGGATGGTCAGGTCGTGGCGACTCGTCCGGTCTATGCCGGCAAGCTGCTCAGCCAAGCCGCCAGCACCGGCGAAGGAACCGTTTGTGTGACGATTCGCGCCCGTGCGTTCAAAGCGCCGGCGGAAGGCGCAGCGTCCGGCAGCGTCGAGACGATTCCTGCAGTGCTGGCCGAGGACAGTATCCGAACCAAGGTCGTCTCGTTCGAGGCGGAAGCCGGCACCGTCAACCTGACCGACGCGGCGATTATCATCAGCGGCGGGCGCGGCATGGCGAACAACCCGAAAGATGCCCCCGCTGGCGTCGAAAACGCCGAAATCTGGAAGGCGCAGGATGCCTTCGCGAACGTGCTTCAACCGTTGGCCGACGTGCTGGGCGGCGCGATTGGCGCCTCGCGCGCGGCAGTGGACGCCGGTTACATCTCCTACGCGCATCAGGTCGGCCAAACAGGCAAGACGGTCTCCCCTGACCTGTACATCGCCTGCGCGATCAGCGGCGCGATTCAGCATCAAGCCGGTATGCGCACCAGCAAGGTGATCGTCGCGATCAACAAGGACGCCGAAGCGCCGATCTTCAAGATGGCGCGCTACGGTCTGGTCGGGGACGTGTTCCAGATCGTGCCGGCGCTCACGGCCGAACTCAAGGCGCGCCTCGGCAAGTAACACACAGCAGATAGACAAAGCGGGTCGTTCACTTCGGACGGCCCGCTTTTTGCCTCTTGATTTCTATACCGTCCAGCCGGTATACTAATTCTGGTATCGGGGGGACAGAATCATGGCGAAGAAACGCGGCGCGCCAAGCCGGCGCGAATCGATCCTGAACGCAGCATCCAACGTAGTCAACGCGCACGGCGCGGCCCAGCTCACGCTCGACGCCACGGCCGCCGCCGCCGGTGTGAGCAAAGGTGGCCTGCTCTATCACTTCCCCAGCAAGGATCAGCTGATCGAGGCGCTCCTCGACGCGTACCTCGACGGGTTCGACGCCCGAATCGAAGCCCTGCTGAAGTCGAACGGAGATTCCGAACGCGCGGGCCAATATCTTCGCGCATACGTGCAGGCCAGCTTCGAAGACCCGCTGCCCGATGCGCCCTACTCAGCCGCAGCGCTCGCGATTGTCACGGCGCATCCTGAGCTGAAAGTCAAGATCGCAAAGCGCTATGAACACTGGCAGGCCCGCGTGCTGCAAGACGGCCTGCCGGCCGACCGCGCGCTGGCGATCATGCTCGCCACAGACGGCGTGTGGGCAACTGAACTGCTCGGCCTGCAAGCGCTTGACGGAGATCGGCGCAGCAGCATCCGCGATTACCTGTTCACCCTCATCGACCACGCATAACGACCGGATTTGGAGCGCACCTATGCTGATTAACTACGCCGGCCTCGCGGCTGGAGCTTGGTTCCTCGGTTTCTTTCCTCTGGCTGAGATCTACGTCGCCGTGCCGCTAGCGATGGCGTCCGGCCTCGACGCGGTGTCCGCGTTCTTCTGGAGCGTGCTGGGCAACGCGACCCCGATCCTGCTCGTTCATTTCGCGTACGACCGGGCGATGCGCTCTGACCGTCTGAAATCGTGGATGCACCGGCTGGTCAGCGACCGCGCGACGGCCCGTTTCAACCGTTGGGGCCTGTGGTTCGTGTTGATCGCGACACCGTGGACGGGGGTTGGTGGATGGCGGCGACCTCGAAGGTGCTGCGGCTCGAACCGCGCCGGTTCATCCCCGCCGCGCTCGTCAGCATCACGGTTTACGCCGCCATCATCGCGTTCGCCCTGCACAGTGGGGCCGCCCTCGCCGCCGGCTGAGCGCAGGGCTGAGCCGGGGCGATCAGGCGGACATCGGCGTATCGTGCGCGCGCATCGCATTCGCCTCGATCACGAGCGCGGCTAACGCGTCGCCATCGATATCCTGCGGGGCGATCCAAGCCGAGACGTATGCCGGGAAGCGCGCCGCATCCTCGATACGGCCACCGATCCACACGACGATGTCGTGGCCGCGCGGGCTGGGCGCAGTCACCGACGCGAGGTGCTGGGCGAAATCCGCCAGCCAGCCCTCGCGCCCGTCGATCACCACGACATGCGGCACGTAGAAGATCGTCTCGGCGAGCGCGTCGGACAGGGTTTCCGGCACGAATACGGCCCACGGGTCGGCCAGCGTGGACGCGCTCAGGCGCGGAACGGCATGGTTTGAAGCGTAGACAATCGTGAGTTCGTTCATCTGTTAGTCTCCTTTAGCGCATCATGTGATGCACAAGATCGGCCAGCCGCTTGGCGGCATAGCGCAGGGTGTCCGCGTTGTAGCGGGCGAATGACAGCCGGACGGCGTTCTCATGGAGTCCGTCCGGGTAGAACACATGCGAGGGCGCGACCGCGATACCCCGCTGCAGGGCCTCGGTGAACAGCGTCACCGCGTTGACCTGCTCCGGCAGGCGCAGCCACACGTAGAAGCCGCCCATCGGCTTTTCAAACTGAACCTCGTCCGGCATATACTCGTCCAGCGCGGCGCACAGCGCATCTCGCCGCACCCGATACTCCGCCTGAATCCGCCGGACGTGCTCATCATACTGACCCGTCACGAGCATCTCGGTGACCGCCCGCTGAGCGAGGCCGTAGGCGCTGCCGCACGCGATATTCCGCAGCGTGATCAGCTGCTCGCGCAGAGCGCCGCGCGCCACGATGTACCCGATGCGCAGCGCCGGCATCATCACCTTAGAAAACGTCCCGATATGGATAACGTCATCGTCGAGCGCCAGCAGCGGCATCTGCGGCGCGCCGTCATACACCAGATCGCGGTACGTCGCGTCCTCGATGACCTGCAAGTCCAGTTCCTGCATCGTGTCGACAAAGCGGTGACGGTCGTCCGCTGACCAGTGCGATCCGGTCGGGTTCTGAAAGTCGGGCGACGCCAGCACGAAGCGCGGACGCGGCAGCGAGTCGCACGCACCGCCGACGGTCGTCTGGCACAGTGTGCCGGCGAGCGACGCCCAATCCGGGCCAGACGGCCTCAGTCGATAGCCCAACACGTTATAGCCGAGTCGTTTCAAGTTCATCGTGTACAGGAAGAACCCCGGCGCTTCGACCAGCACCGTATCGCCATAGGTAGCGAGCGCGCGCGCCGTCAGGTTCAACGCCTCTTGCGCGCCGACGGTGACGATCACGTTCTCAGGGTCGACTACGGCCCCACTTTTCGCCAGATGCCCGGCGATTGCGCGGCGCAGCGGTTCGTAGCCGCTTGGGTCTTCGTAGTTGAGCGCTTCGGCACGATCCCGGCGCAGCGCGCGCGATCGGGCCGCCTCATACGTTTCGATCGGCATCAACTCGTCCGCCGGCAGCCCCAACGCCAGTGAGATCACGCCGTCTGCGCGGTTCACGCGCCATAACATGCGCACGATGTCGTCCGGCTCGCGCAGAGCGGGCATGATCGCCGGGGCCTGACGCGACGACACGACCAACCCCGGAACGACATAACTACCGCTGCCCTGCGTCGCGTCGATCACGCCGCGCGCTTTGAGTTCTTCGTAGGCGTTGACGACCGTTGACCGGTGGACTTGCAGGGACTCGGCAAGCTGGCGCGACGCCGGCAGCCGCGTGCCGCCGCCAAGCTGCCCGCCGACCGCCAGCATCGTGATGTGATCGGCGATCTGCAAGTACAGCGGCTTCGTGCTGTCGACATCGACTGGGACAATCATCGGCTGCGCCTCCCCCGAATTGGCACTCTGTCATTGTCTGACTCTTCGTGATTTCACGACACTACCAATTCAGGAGGTATTGTCCGACCACCAGCGCGCCCATGAAGCGCGGCTTTTAGTTTGGCGAAATTGGCGACTATAATGATGCCGTTCGCACCTCGTGTCGCCGTAAGGACTCCCTGTGGATTCGCTGCTCAATGCCCATGCCGGCCTGATTCATCGCGCGGTCGCTGCCGCACAGGCCGCGGGCGACCTCCCAACCTTTGAACTTCCCGCTGTCGAGATCAAGCCCCCTGCCCGTGCCGAAATGGGTGATTACGCCTACGCCGGCGCATTGGCCGTCGCAAAGCTGGCGGGCATGAAGCCGCTTGACATCGCTCAGGCGATTGTCAAGCACCTGCCTGCGGCAGAGTTCGTCGCCGGCGTGGAAGCCGTGCCGCCGGGATTCATCAACTTCCGCCTGAGCGCCGATTGGCTGCGCGCACAGGTCGATACGATCATCACCGAGGGGGACGCCTTCGGGACGATATCGCTTGGCGCAGGGAAGCGCGCGCAGGTCGAGTTCGTGAGCGCCAACCCGACCGGCCCGCTGCACATCGGCCGCAGCCGTGGCGCCATCGTCGGCGATACGATGGCCCGCCTGCTCGAAGCGGCAGGGTACGCGGTCGAGCGCGAATACTACTTCAACAACGCTGGCATGCAGATGAAGCATCTCGGCACCAGTCTCCAAATCCGCTATCTCCAACAGCTCGGCGCCGACGTTGTTCAGCCCGCGCCCGATGACGGCACGTTCTATCAGGGCGAGTACCTGATCGACTTCGCCAAAGACCTGATCGCGGAGGTCGGCGGCGCGTGGCGTGACCGGCCATGGGAGGACTTCAAGGAGTATGCCGAGAAGAAGATGTTCGGCATCATCCGCGACACGCTCAAGCGGATCAGCATTGAACACGACGTTTTCTTCAACGAGAACTCGCTGTACGAATCCGGCGCGGTATGGGACACGTTGAAGGCGCTCGAAGCCGCCGGACTGATCTACGAATCCGCCGTGCGCGAGTCCGAGCCGGATGACGTGAAGGCTGAGAACGCGCACCTGCCGCCCGCGAAGTGGTTCCGCAGCACGGCGCTGGGCGACGTCGAAGATCGCGTCGTCCTCAAAAATGACGGCTCGCCCACATATACGCTGCCTGACATCGCGTATCACCTGAACAAGCTCGCGCGGGGGTTCGACCTGCTGGTCAACGTGCTCGGCGCCGACCACGACACCGAACACAAGGTCGTCAAGTACGGTCTCAAGGCGCTCGGCGGCGACATCAGCAAGATCCACGTCATCATCATGCAGTTCGTGCGCCTCATCCGCGACGGCAAAGAGGTCAAGATGAGCACGCGCCGCGGCAACTACGAAACGCTGGACGACCTGATCG
This sequence comes from Chloroflexi bacterium OLB13, assembly GCA_001567485.1. GTDB lineage: Bacteria > Chloroflexota > Anaerolineae > Aggregatilineales > Phototrophicaceae > Flexicrinis. The sequence goes on along the minus strand of JZRA01000132.1, from coordinate 92,829 downwards.
ACCAGACCAGCCCCGACGCCGTGCGTTATATGCTGCTGGCCCGCAGCGCCAACAGCCGCCTCGATTTCGACCTCGATCTGGCCGTCAAGCAGTCGTCGGACAATCCGGTCTACTACATCCAGTACGCCTACGTGCGCACCGCCGGAATCCTGCGCGAGGCGGACGTGCGCGGTTTCTCCGACGCGGATGCCGACCTCAGCCTGTTGGGTGGCGAGGAGTTGGCGTTCATCAAGCGCTGTCTGACGCTCGGTGACGAGATCGCGCTGAGCACGCAGACGTTCGAGACGCACCGCATCGCGTTCTTTGCGCAGGACTTAGCCAATCTCTTCCATCCGATGTACGACCGCGTGCGCGTGTTTGGTGAAGGCATTGATGACGACATCGCCAGAGCGCGTCTGCGCTTCTACAAGGGGGCGAACGTCGTGTTCCGCCGCGTCCTCTCGCTGATGGGCATGAGTACCCCGGATCGGATGTAAATGCAGGACTCCACTGCTCGCCCCCGCCTTGACGATCAACAGCGCCTCGCCGTCGAAACGCTCGATCGCAGCGTAGCCGTCGTGGCGGGCGCGGGCACAGGCAAGACGACGGTGCTGGTCGAACGGTTCATCGCCCTGCTCGACGCCAACCCCGACTGGCCGATTACCGCTGTCGTCGCGATCACGTTCACCGAGAGCGCGGCGGAGGAGATGCGGTCACGCGTCCGCCAGCGCATCCTCCAGCGTATTTCTACGGCGAAAGGGGAGGATCGCCGCCGCTGGGCCGAGCACCTTTCCCGAATCGAAGCCACGCGGATTTCCACGATCCACGGCTTGTGCAGTGAGGTGATCCGCGCGAACGCGGCCGCTGTCGGTGTTGATCCGGGATTCCAAGTCGCGGACGAAGCCTCGGCGGCGGTATTGATGAAGGACGCGCTGGCGATCGCGCTGCGCGATTTCGCCGGAGCAGACCCTGAAACCGGCGATCCGAACGCTGCCGCGGCTCAGGAGGTACTCACTAGGTACGACCGCACCGACGTCGAAGAGGTTCTGTTGAGCGCCAAGCAGTACGCCGGGCTTGAGCCTCCACCCGCCGCCGTCGATACCATCGAAGCGATGTTCGAACGTGCGGCCGAATCGCGGATTGCGGAAATCTGCGCCAGTGATGCAGCGCGTGACATCCTGTCGATCGATGCGCCGCCCGCTGCTGATAAGCAAGGATCTCTGGTGCTCGCGGCTCAGGCCAGCCTGCGCGCAGCGGCCGATCCCGATATCCCGACTGCGGAAAAAGTCGCAAGCCTGAAGGCGCTCAAATTCCACAAAAGTTATGGATCGGTCAAGAACTGGGCGAATGAACAGCAGTTCCAGTTCGCGAAAGACTCGATGGCATCCCTGAAAACGGAGATCAAAGCGCTCGAAGACCTAGCGTTCGACCGTGACCTCGAAGAAACAGCTCTCGTGTTGACGCACGGTTGGCATACGCTGATTCATCATGTGCTGGCCGTGTACGAGGAACTCAAGCGCCGCAACGACACGCTCGACTTCGACGATCTCGAAGTCAAGGCGGAGATTCTACTCATGCGGCCTGATGTCCGCAGGCGCTACGCCGGCCGCGAAATCCAGCACGTCATGGTCGATGAGTTCCAAGACACGAACCACCGGCAGTGGAATATCGCGCAGGGGCTGGCGCCGGATCTCATGGACGGCGGCGTGTTTATCGTCGGCGACCCTAAGCAGTCGATCTACGCATTTCGCGGCGCCGATGTCACGATCTTCAAGGCCGCCAGCGAACAGATCCAGCGCGCAGGTGGACTCATCGTCCACATGAACCGATCCTACCGGACTCACAGCGCGCTCGTCGGCCAGTTGAACCGTTTGTTTGACGGCGTGATGAAGCCGCTGCCGAGGACAACGCGCCCCGAGCAGTTCGTGACGTTCGACGAAACCCACGCGCTCACCGCCCAGCGTGAAAGCCCGGACGACCACCTCGACGTGCAGTTCTTCAGCGTCGCCCCGGATGGTACAAAGCCGAAGTCGATCATCACCGAGGCACAGGTGATCGCTGCACACATCCGTGACATCGTAACCACGAAGAGCCTGACGGTGATTGACCGGACGACCCAACAGCCGCGGCCAGCAAGCTATGGGGACTTTGCCGTTCTGCTTCGTAGTTTCCGGGGCAATTCCGGCTATTTCGAGCAGGCCTTTGTCGAGTTTGGCGTTCCCTACGTGACTCAAAGCGGCCGCGGGTTCTACGACCGGCGTGAAATCCGCGATCTCATCGAGCTTCTCAAGGCGCTCCGCAACCCGTCCGACGACCTCGCGCTGGCGGCGGCGCTGCACAGCCCGCTGTTCGCCCTCTCCGATGTCGACCTGATTACGCTGCGGTCGCGGGGTGGCACGCTGTACGAAGCATTGGATGAAGAAGCCGCGCTGCAAGCCGAACATGAGTCGATCGAACACCCGATCGTGTTCGCTCATACGATCTTCGACGGCTTGTGCGCCGTATCCGGCCATCTCCCGGCCGATACGCTGCTCTTGCGGATCATCGCGGAAACCAATTATCTGGCGTCTATCGGGCGGCTGCCGGGCGGCCGGCAGATGCGCGCCAACGTCGAGAAACTCGTAGACATTGCGCGTGAACAGCGCACAGCCGCGCTGCCGGATTTCATCGCGTTCCTCGAGGTCTCGCGCGAGGCAGAAGTCAAGGAGGCCGGCGTCGCCCTCGACAGCGGGGCATCGGTGCGGCTCACCACTATCCACGGCAGCAAGGGCCTCGAGTTCCCGGTCGTCTGGCTCGCCTCCGTGAGTCTGAAATCCCATCCCAATAACCGAGCCAAGGTGATCGCGGCGGAGTCTATCGCATGCCGCATGCCGCAGCTCGCGGAAGACGGCTCGACCAACGGATCGAAACTGAAATCGTTCTGGTTTACGTGGACACAGCAGCGCAAGCAGGATGCCGCCGCCGCTGAGGCCCAGCGGTTGTTCTACGTAGCCGCGACGCGCGCGCGGGACGCCCTATTCATCAGTGCGTCAGGCAAGGATTCCAACTCTCTAAACGCGCTCTCCGAGGCGCTCGACGGCGCAGCGATCCAGACTCCCTCACCGCCGCAGACGCCGCACAAGCCGCTCGAAGCGCGCGTGCGAGTTGAGGACACCGGGTTCCCGCTGGCGGAGACGTCCCCGGCCGCGCCGCCGCCATCACGCCGCCGCCTCACCGCAACAGACATCGCCGACTACGGCAGCTTGGAGAACGCGGACAACGACACCGAGCGCAAGTATTATCACCACCGGATTGCGCGCAGGCTCCACGCCGACGACTACGAACCCATCGAGACGCTGACATACGACACGGAGAACAGTATGCCGTCGCAGCGTCGCATCGGTTCGCTCGTCCACAGCGCACTGCTGTACCGCGTGGACATCTTGATGAAAGATGATCCCGAACGGGCGTATCAGGTCATCGACTCGCTGGTTTGGGAGGCGGGCTTCACGCTTTCCGAGGCGCGCCGCATGATCGTGGAGCGCGTCCGCAGCTATCTTGAAGCGTATGCGGAAAGCCCCGTCGCGCGCGCTATCGAGCAGGCGAAAGAAGTCTATCGCGAGCTTCCGTTCGTCATCGAGCGCGACGGCCAGCTCGTCCACGGCAAGATGGATCTCGTCTTTGTCGATCACGAGGATCGCTGGACAATCATCGACTTCAAGACCGACAGCGTGTCCGACAACGCGGCTGCCATCACCACGCACGCCCGCCGCTATATGCTCCAGCTTGCCGTCTACGCCGCCGCTCTGCGCGAACGGGTCGGGGCCACGCCCACTGCGCAGGTCGTCTACCTGCGCTACCCACGCCACGTCGTCACGCTGCCCCCAGCAGAGCTTGATCGTGAACTAGCGCGGCTCAAGCTCGACGCCATCGCGGCCCATTTCGACAGCTTCAGCCCGCACACATGAGAAACCGCCTCGTGCGTTGGATGCTGGCCGATGCCCGCCTCAACGACGAGGCGGCGCTGCGTTTATTCGGGCCTGCACCGCGCGGGCCGCGCCCAGCCGGACTCCTGCTGTATACCCTGCTCGCCACCGTGCTGATCACCGGTGTCATGGTCGTGGGACATGCCGCCGGGATTCGCGGCCAGACGCTCTCCGCGCAGGCGTTCGCCAGCCTGTATCATCCGGTCATCATCGGTCAGGCCATCGTCAGCGCCGTCGTGATCACGCTGGGGCTGCATATCATCCCGGCGCTGCGCCGGCGCGGCACATGGGATCACATCCGCGCCACGTCCGGGGGTTCCCGCGCAGGTGTGCGCGCCGCGTGGGCGCACATCGTGTATCACCGGGCGAGCCGGCTGCTGATGGTGCTGACGTATGCGCCGCGCGTCTTCTTGTTCGCGCTGCTGCTGTACGACCTGACGAGCTTTCGCGGCGATTATCTCGCGCAGGTGATCGGCGTGCACAACCCGCCCATCCCTGCCGCGCTCGACGTGCCGCTGATGGGATTAATCGTAACGGCAGCGTTCGTCCTACCGTTCACCGCCATCGGGCTTGAGGCCGCCTTCGCCCTGCTGCTGTCGACGTTCTTTCGCAGCCGGCAGACGATCGGCATGGTGCAAACCGGGCTGATCCTCGCCCGCGCCGCATGGGCGGCCGCGCCAGTGCTGATCCTCGGCGAGATGGTCGTGCGGGCCGGAACCGGAGACACGATTTCGGCGTTGGGCGGATGGACTGCGGGGTTCGCGTCAACCGTGCTTGGCGATTGGGGGCTGAGCGGGCTGCACGCGGCCGAGCTTGACCGGTTGTGGCGGCTGATCCCGTTCGCCGCGCTCATCCCGGCGCTGGCGGTTGTCGCGGCCGTCGCACAGTCTGTCCTTACGATTCTCGTATTGAACTGGACGGCGCGGCGCGCCCAACGCCTTGACTTATCGAGTGTTTACGGTTTGATTGGCTAGCCTGCATTACAATGAGCTTAGCGCCGACGTCGGGATCAACCGCACCATGCTGTTTTCGCCGCTTCCCCGGCCCGAACGACTCCAACTTAGAATCTCCGAACGCCGGCTGTTGATGCGAATCGGCGACTCGCTGGCGGTGATCGCCGCCGTAGCGATCGCGCTGTTCATCTGGACGATCGTCGCCAAATACGAGTTTTCGTCAGAGTTCCTCCGCGAAAATTCCGTGTGGTTCATTATCCTCGTGCCGCTGTGGCTCACCCTCGCCAGCGCAAACGACTTCTACGATCTACGGCTCGCCAGCAAGCGCGGCCAGATGATGCAGCGGCTGCTGCTCATCACCGCGCAGCAGGTCGTCGTCTACCTGATCGTGTTCTTCCTCAGCCCGCGCGACGCCTTGCCACGGCTGTTTATCCTCTACTACGGCGTCGCGTCGTTCGTGCTCATCACCGTATGGCGTCTGATCAACCCCGCGTTGGTGGGTTGGGCGACATCCGCACGGAAAGTCCTCATTATCGGCACCGATGGCGGGGCCGCTGAGATGATTCACGCGCTCAAAAGCGAGTCCGGCGGCGAGTACTGGATGGTCGGCATCATCGGCGACGAGCACGAGGTCGGCGATTTGATCGACGAGGTCGCGGTGATCGGCGGCCCCAGCGACTTGATGAATTTCGTCGCGCGCGAGCGCGTCACCGAACTCATCCTTTCATCCACGCGCGATCTCTCCGGCGCTATGTTCTCCGCGGTGATGGACGCTTACGAGCACGGCGTCGCGCTGATCCCAATGCCGGTGCTGTACGAACGGCTGACGGGCCGCGTGCCGGTCGAGCATGTCGGCAGCAATTGGACGGTCGTTCTGCCCCTCGACGAAGGTGACGGGTTCCAGCCCTACCCCGCGCTGAAGCGAATCCTTGAAGTGAGCGCCGCGCTGATCGGGTTCGTCCCGTTCATGGTTCTGCTGCCGTTCGTCGCGCTGGCGATCTACATCGACTGTCCCGGCCCGATCTTTTACGGACAGGAGCGTGTCGGCTTGAACGGACGGCCGTTCCGCGTGTACAAATTCCGCACCATGATCCCTAACGCCGAACAGGCCACCGGCGCAGTCTTCAGTGACAAGGCCGATCCGCGCAAAACTCGCGTCGGGAAGTTCTTGCGCAAGACGCGCATCGACGAGCTGCCGCAGCTCATCAACATCCTTCGTGGTGACATGAGCTTGATCGGCCCGCGCCCGGAACGGCCAGAACACGTCGCGCGGCTTCAGGCCAAGATTCCGTTCTATCGCACCCGCCTGACCATCCGGCCCGGACTGACCGGCTGGGCGCAGGTAATGTACGGGTACGGCTCGACCGACGACGACGCGCTGGTGAAACTTCAGTACGATCTCTACTACATTCGCCACCGGTCGCTGATGCTCGACATTACGATCCTCGTCAAGACCGTCGGCCGCGTCCTGCGAATGTCCGGCGTGTAGGCGCACTGGATCTACCGCGAGGCTGGCACGACACCCGCGTCAAATGGTACACTCTATCTAGTTTGAACTGTGCATATTGCACAATCAATAGGGAGGTGATGTGTGCTGTCTCCGTTCAAGAATGAACCTCTGACCGACTTCAGCGACAGCGCCAACGTCGCCGTATTCGAAGCCGCACTGCGTCATGTGAGAGAGTCACTCGACCGCCTTCAGCCCATGTTGATCGGCGGGCGTGAAGTGTTGACCAGCGACGTCTTCGCCAGCGTGAACCCCGCCGCGCCGCATGAGGTCGTCGCGCGTTTTCCGCAGGGGACGACGCAGCATGTCGACCAAGCGGTGGAAGCCGCGCAGTGCGCCTTCAAAGCATGGAGCCAGACGCCGGCGTTCGAACGCGCTGGCTATCTGCTGCGCGCCGCCGCACTGATGCGCCGCGAGCGCCACGCGTTCAGCGCCGCCATGGTGATCGAGGCGGGCAAGCCGTGGGTAGAGGCCGACGCCGACACCGCCGAGGCCATCGACTTTATGGAGTATTACGCGCGCCAGATCGCCGCCTTCGAGGACGCCAGCGACCGGCTCGTCCCGCGTGCAGGTGAACGGGGCCAGTTTCGCTATATCGCCCTCGGCGTGGGCGCGATCATCTCACCGTGGAACTTCCCTGTCGCAATCTTCACCGGCATGATGAGCGCCGCCGTCGTCAGCGGGAATACGGTCGTCGTAAAACCGTCGGAGCTGACGCCTTACGTGGCGTGGATGGTCGTCGATCTCTTCCGGCGCTGTGGCCTGCCCGCTGGCGTGATTAACTTCCTGACCGGCCCCGGCGCGGTGGTCGGCGGGCGGATGGTCGAGCATCCCGGCACACGGTTTATCGCTTTCACCGGGTCGCGGCACGTCGGCGCGGACATCTACGCTAAGGCGGCCGTGGTGCATCCGGGTCAGCGGTGGCTGAAGCGGTCAATCCTTGAGATGGGTGGCAAGGACGCGATCATCGTGGACGCCAGCGCCGATCTCGACGAGGCGGCGGCGGGCATCGTGGACTCGGCCTTCGGGTTCTCAGGCCAGAAGTGCAGCGCGTGCAGCCGGGTGATCGCGCATGCCGATATCTACGACGCCGTGCTGGAGCGAGTGGTAGACCGGACTCGGGCGCTGCGTGTCGGGATGCCAGAGGCTGGCCTCGATGTCGACCTCGGCCCGGTCATTGACACGCGGGCGCTCAACAAGGTGACGTCCTACGTCAGCATCGGCCGGGGCGAATCCGAACTGGTAGCCGGCGGCAGCGCCGTCGAGATGCCCGATCGCGGCTACTTCGTCGAACCGACCGTGTTTGCAAACGCCAGCCCGGACGCGCGCATCGCGCAGGAAGAGATCTTCGGGCCGGTGGTGGCGTTCATCCGCGCCGGCACGTTCGACGAAGCGATCACGTATGCCAACGACACCGATTACGGACTCACCGGCGCGGTTTACGCGATGGATCACCAGCGGCTTGAACAGGCCCGGCGCGAGTTCCACGTCGGCAACCTGTACCTCAACCGCAAGTGCACCGGCGCGCTGGTCGGTGTGCATCCGTTCGGCGGGTTCGGAATGAGCGGCACCGATAGCAAAGCGGGCGGGCCGGATTATCTGATGCACTTCATGCAGCCGCAGACCATCACCGAGCGACTGTAGCCGCTACCGGCTCAACGTGTGCGCCATCTTGAAGTACTGCGGGCTGATGAGACGCGGTTTGGTCGTCGCATCAGCGAGCGACACCGTCGAGATTTCGCGCCCGTCCAGCCCGACCATGATCGAGGTCTGCCCCGCCAGCAAATACTCTACCGCGGCGACCCCCATCCGCGACGCGAGCAGCCGGTCGAACGCGGTCGGACTGCCGCCGCGCTGGGTATGGCCGAGTATCGTGATGCGGATCTCGAAGCCGGTGTGACGGCTGTTCAAGTAGTCGGCCAGATCGGTTGTCCGGTACGGCGCGCCCTCTGAGATCACGGCGATCGCGTGAGACTTGCCACGCTTGTACGCGTCTTCCAGCGCCAGCGCGACATCCTCCATCGTCGGTGGGTCTTCAGGCGTGACGATGATCTCCGCGCCGCCGAGGATGCCGCCCATCAGCGCCAGATAGCCGCAGTTGCGCCCCATCACCTCGATGACGAAGCCGCGGTTGTGACTGTTGGCCGTGTCGCGGAGCCGGTCGAGCGCATCGAGGATCGTGTTGAGCGACGTGTCGACACCGATGCACATGTTCGTGCCCCAGATATCGTTGTCTATGCTGGCGGGAACGCCGACGACCTTGATGCCCTGCCTATCGAGCGCCATCGCGCCGCGCAGGCTGCCATCGCCGCCGATCACGATCACGCCTTCGATCCCGTGCTCCTGCAAAATACGCTGAGCCTTACGCTGTCCCTGAGGCGTCTTGAACTCCTCATTTCGCGCCGTTTGCAGAATCGTGCCGCCGCGCTGCAAAATACCGCTGACCTCGCGGCTGCTCAGCAGGGTCATCTCGCCGTTGAGCAAACCCGCGAACGCCTGCCGGATCCCGTATGTCTCGACGTCGTGTTCCATCGCCGTCCGCACGACAGCACGGACGGCCGCATTCATCCCCGGGGCGTCGCCGCCGCTCGTCATGACTGCTATGCGCTTCATCTGCGCACTCACTTTCACATGGTCGCGTTTAACGCGCTGGAGTCTAGCGCAGACGTGTTAAATCGCGCTTAATTCACGTCGTATACTCTGCCTGAAATTACTGCTGCTGGTCTCTGAGAAGTTGCCTAAGCGCCGCAAAACGCGGGTCGCCCGCCTCCTCAGCGCACGAGCAGGTTTCCCGGTTGCGGTTGATCCCGCACTCCGGGCACAAGCCCTTGCAATCGGGCCGGCACAACACGCGTTCGTCGTTCTGAATGAGGATCTCCTCACGCAGCAGCGGCGCCAAATCCAGCACGGCATCCTCCGCCAGATAGAAGGCCGCCGCGACCTGCGGGTTGGTGGCGAACAGCTCCTCGATCTGGAACTGCATGTCAAGCTGTACCGGATCGAGACAGCGCATGCACTCGACATCCAACCCGGCGTGCAGCTCGGCCTGCACGAGAATCCCCTCTTTCGTGCGGCTCATGCGAACCGGGCCACGCAGATAGTTGAGCGCAAGGTCATCGCTGACACGCACCTCCGGAAAATCAAACGTCGAGTCATGGGTGGTTCCCGGCCCGGCGTTGAGCATAAACCCGACGTTGATCTTGAAAACTCGCGGGTGCAGGAAGTGAACGGACATAGCGATGTCCCTTTCGCTGGGGCTGGACGAGAGGCGCGGCAAGGGATGGCCGCACAAACTTGATTATAAGACGCCTGAATCGGCTGTCAATTACGTTCGCCGGAACTCCAGCCAGAGATGATCGGCAGCCCAAGCCAAACGGCCGCTGCGCCACGCCGTGGCGTCCCATTGCTGCACGCGCGCCAACAGACGCGGGCGCGCCTCCACCACGCCGAACATCTCCGACGGCGGCAGAAACACGCCTAATCCTGCGCGCCATTCCAGCCGGAAAGCCGGAGTCAGGGCGCTGACGAGCGCGCGTTGAGACGGATAAAACACGGTGATGCGCCCGAAATCGGCACGCCCGCCCCACCGCCGCATCGCCGCACGCGGATGCAGGTGAACGGCCTGCCACAGCGTCTCCCACGCGCAGAAGCGTGACATGACCGCCATGCCCACCCATCCCCCGGATCGCACACAGTCCGCCAGCCACACGCCCACCGTGGCGAGATCGCTGGCTGCGTTGAGCGCCCCGAAGTTCGCCAGCACGAGGTCATACGGGCCGGACGGTGCGGACTGGCGCAGGGCGTTGAGGTCAGCCTGCACGAACGTCACCGGAGCCTGTGCGCCGATACGACTTCGCGCCCTGTCCAGCATCGCGCCGCTGCTGTCGAGCGCCGTCACGATCGCGCCGCGGCCGGCCATCCACGCCGCGTCGATCCCCGTGCCGCAGCCGATGTCCAGCGCTCGCATACCCGGCGTAAGCTGCGCGGCGATCCGTTCGTGTGTGCGCGCCCGTAAGATGCGCGCGACCGGCCGTTCAGCAAACGCGGTGTCGTAACTGCTCGCCAAACGGTCGAAACCCATCCACATCCCTCACAAAATCGACAAGCCTGCGAGTTCGCACTACACTATGGACAGGCGCCTTCCGAACCCGGAGTGACACCGTGCGGCTCATCTTTCTTGCGATATTATTGGCACCTGCTCTCTTGCTTGCCACCCCAGTTCATGCAGCCCCCTGCGACTCACTGCCGACCACGCTTCGAGTCGGGCAAACCGTCGAAGTCATTTCGCAGGTCAACGCCCGCAGCGCGCCCGGTTTCAACGGCCGTGTTGTGACCGGCTTACGCACCGGCGACCGGCTGACCCTTGTGGACGAAGCGGCGTGCGTCAACGCGCTGACATGGTGGCCGGTGACCGGCGCGGCGCAGGGATGGGTTGCCGAGGCGACGCAAGGCGTGACGTATCTGCGGGCCGTTGAAACCGAGGCGGCGCCGTTCGACGGTCAACTGACCTATGATCTCGCGCCCGGCGACCCGGCGGAAGAGTCGGGCCGCTGTCCGCCGTTGATCGGGGAGGTCACCGTCAACTACGCGGACGTAGACCTCACGCAATCAGCCGACGCATCCACCGTGTTCTTCGTCGATTCGGGGTTCGCAGTCCCGCTTCCGGCTCTGTGTTTCCCATCGGCACAGCTAGGCTCCTTGACGCTGACCGGCCCTGATGGCAGCCCGCGCACAGCGATCGTCACGGAAGCCGCCACAACGCCGGATTATGTGCAGGCCACGCTGCCTCCGTTTGCGATCCTGCACAACGGCAGTTGGACTCTGAGCATCGAAGGTCACAGCCTGAGCGTCGACGTCATCGGCCCGTTCGGCCCGCTGGTGACGGGCCGTCAAGCGAGCGACGTGCAGCAGTTCCTTGTCGCCGGTTTCGCCCGTGGTGAGGAGGTCGCTGTCCTCAGCTCTGGCCCGAACGGCAGCCTGCGGCGCACCGTGACGGTGGACGGAAGCGGGGCGTTTGGCGGCGTCATCGGGCCTGACGAGCAGTTGATCGCCGCCGTCAGCGAAAGCGGGCTGATCGCCGTGCCGCCGGAAATCCACAACGTCCTGCTGGACGGCCAAACCGATGCCGTCACGAGCGATACGCTGCTGATCGCGATGCTGTGGGGTGAAGAGGCCGCTGGCCTGCCGACGCCCGTACCCGAGTTTACCCCTACGCCGCCGCCGGAGTGCTTCTACGTCGTCCGCAGCGGAGACACGCTGTCACGTATCGCTCAACGGCGCGGCGTGAGCCTCAAGGATCTGCTCGAAGCAAACCCGCAGATCACCAACCCGGAGTTGATCCGCACCGGCACACGTCTTATGCTTCCCGGATGCACGAACGCAGGAAATCCATGACTCAAGATCACTTCCGTGAAATCTACGCCCATCGCGCTGCCGATTACGATCTGCTGGTGCAGCGTGAAGACACCGACGGCAATCTGCTGCCGGCCCTGCGCGCCGCTGGCCTATCCGACGGCATGCGCATCGTCGAATTCGGCGCCGGCACGGGACGCGTCACCCGTCTCATGCAGCCTCGCGCAAAGCAGATTGTCGCGTTCGATCAGTCGCATCACATGGTGGAGCAAGCCGTCCCAACGCTGGACGCCTCGAAGGTCGTTTGCGCGACCGCCGTCAATAACGCGATTCCGGTTCGCGCGGGGTGGGCGGATGCCAGCGTGGCAGGCTGGAGTTTCGGCCATGCGACCGGCTGGTATCCCGACCATTGGCGCGACGAGATCGGCAGCGCGCTGGCCGAGATGCGGCGCGTCACCCGCCCCGGCGGAACGCTCATCATCCTCGAAACGCTCGGCACCGGCAGCACCTCTCCGGCGCCTCCCAACACGGCGCTTGCCGCCTACTACGACTGGATCGAGGTAGATCACGGCTTCGTGCGGCAGGCGATCCGCACCGACTATCTGTTCACCGACTCGCAGGAATCGGACTATCTCATCCGCTTCTTCTTCGGGGACGAGCTGGCCGATCGCGCCGCTCAAAACGGCTGGGTTCGCCTGCCCGAATGCACCGGGATTTGGTCACGCACAAACTAGAGGGAGACACCCGTGAAGATTGCGCCGGACGCCATGCTGAAGATGTATCAATACTGCGCCGACCTGATGCTGCTCAACCTGCAAGGGATCACGCACGAACAAAGCCTGTATCAACCAGCGGCAGGTGTGAACAGCATCAACTGGCTTGTCGGGCATCTGATTTCAAGCCGCACGCGCATCCTTGCCTGCCTCGGCCAGCCCGCGATCTGGAGCGGCGAGCAGAGGGCGCGCTATCGCAACGGCTCAGACGTGATCGCGGCCAACGGCCCCGGCGTCATGCAGATGGACAGCCTTGTGCGCGATTACCGGCTGAGTCACGAGGCGACGATCATCGGATTCCACGGCATAACGCCGGAACACATGGACGATCCCTCGGACTTCCGTGGGCCGACCATCGCGGATACCCTGCTCTACTTGCAGTTTCACGAAGCCCATCACATCGGGCAGATCATGTCCGTGCGCGAACACCTCGGCCTGAGCAGTTCTTGGCTGACCTGAGTCATTGTTCAAAGGTCGAGACAGTGGGTCTCCTACGACGCAGTGTTCATTGAGTGATACCGCGTGGCCCAGTTCGGCACGCGACACCGTCAACTACTCGCCTAGTGCCCGCCGAGATACGCCTCGATGATCGTCGGATCGTGCTGAAGCTCGGCCCCCGTGCCCCGATGAGTGATATACCCGGACTGCAAGACGTAGCCGCGCGCGGCGATCTCCAGCGCCTTCGTGGCGTTCTGCTCCACCAGCAGGATCGTCGTGCCGCTCTCGCCGTTCAGGTACTGGATCACGTTGAAGATCTCCTCGACCAGCATCGGCGCGAGGCCCATCGACGGCTCATCCAGCAGCAGCAGATGAGGCGAAGCCATCAGCGCGCGCCCGATGGCGAGCATCTGCTGCTCGCCGCCGGACAGCGTGCCGCCAAGCTGGTTGATGCGCTCTTTGAGCCGTGGGAACCGGTGGAACACGTACTCCATATCACGGGCGATTTTGGCTAAGTCCTTGCGGATAAACGCCCCCATCTCAAGGTTCTCACGCACGGTTAAGCGCGTGAAAATCTTGCGGCCTTCAGGGGACTGGATCACGCCAAAACTGACGATTTGATGCGCCGGCGCGCGCGTGATGTCCTTGCCCTCAAAGATGATGTATCCCTCGGCGGCGGGCGTGATTCCGCTGATCGTGTTGAGCGTTGTCGTTTTGCCGGCCCCGTTACCGCCGATCAACGTCACGATCTCGCCCTTCTCGACCGTCAGGCTGATCCCCTTGAGCGCGTGGATCTTGCCGTAATAAGTGTGGATGTCGTGGACTTCAAGCAGGCTCACGCCGTTACCCCCCTCGCCGCATCAGTATCCTGCTTTTCGGCCATACTGCTGCCCAGATACGCCTCGATGACCTCCGGGTTCTTCTGCACCTCGGCCGGCGTGCCCTCAGCGATCTTCTTGCCGAAATTCATCACGTTCACCCGGTCACTGACCCCCATGACCAGCTTCATGTCGTGCTCGATCAGGAATAACGTCAGGCCAAGCTCATCGCGCAGACGACGGATGAAGTGCATCATGTCGTCGGTCTCCTGCGGGTTCATGCCGGCGGTCGGCTCGTCAAGCAGAAGCAGCTGCGGGCGCGACGCCAGCGCGCGGGCAATCTCCAACCGCCGCTGATCTCCATACGGCAGCTGCGAGGCGATCAGATCGCCGCGATCGGCCAACCCGCAGTAGTTCAGCAGTTCTATCGCATCGTCCAGCGCCTTCCGTTCCTCGTGCCGGTTGAACGGCGTGCCGAAGATCGCGCCCCACAGCGTAGAGCGCAAATGCTGGTGCATCCCGACGAGGATGTTCTCCAACACCGTCAGCTTGCCGAACAAGCGGATGTTCTGATAGGTGCGGGCCACACCACGGCGCGAGATTTGATCGGGCCGCGCCCCTTTGATCGAGATGTTGTTGAGTTGGATGTCCCCGTCTTCCGGGTTATAGAACCCGGTGACACAGTTGAAAAAGGTCGTCTTGCCCGCGCCGTTTGGGCCGATCAAGCTGACAATCTCCTGCCGACGTGCCGTTAGATCGACACTGTTCACGGCGGTGAGGCCACCAAAACGCTTCGAAACCGCCTTGCAGTTTAGAAGTACCTCTTGAGCCATACGCGCGATCCTCCTTAATCGCCTGCAGCCGGCGCAGTTTTCGGCCTAGCGTGTTCGCTCAGCTTGGGCGGTCGCGGCGGCAGGATGCCCTCTGGCTTAGACAGCATCGCGACGACCAGCAGCACGCCAAAGGCGAGCAGACGATAATCCTGCAATTCACGCGCAACTTCAGGGAACCCGATCAGTACAAATGCGCCGACGAACACGGCTGGGATCGACCCCATACCGCCCACGATGACCAAACACAGCACGAAGATCGAGACATTGAGCGTGAAGCTGTTGGGATAAATCCCTTGCAGCGACGCCCCGAACAACGCCCCACCCATCCCGCTGAACGCCGAGCTGATCCCGAACGCGAGCAGCTTCGCGCCGACGAGGTGGATGCCGGTCGCCTCCGCCACGTCCTCGTCATCGCGCAGCGCACGCCACGCGCGGCCGAGCCGTGTATTCGCCAGCCGCAGCACAACCAGCACGCCGACCGCGACGGTGAACAAGAATAGGTAGTAGATCTCGTTCGAACTCGCGAGCTGCGAATTCCATGCCGGATTGATAAATGAGAGGTTGAGGGTAGGCACCGGGATGTTGTTGATGCCCTGCGGGCCGCCCAGCAGCGGCTTGAACGTCGAGGAGTTGACCAGCCGGTTGATGATCTCGCCAAAGCCGAGCGTCACAATCGCCAGATAGTCACCGCGCAGGCGCAGGACGGGGACACCTAGCCCCATGCCCACAAACGCACTGACGAGAATCGCAATCGGCCACGCTTCCCAGAACGTGAGCAGGCCCGTACAGACCTCGCTGACAATCAGCCCGCCGTTCTTGATCTCGTCGGGTGTGATGCCGCCGCAGGTAATCATACTGGGTGTCGTCAGCAGGCCGGTCGTATACGCGCCAATCGCGAACGACGCGACGTAGCCGAGGTCAAGCAGCCCGGCGTACCCGATCATCACGTTCATGCCGACGCCCATGATGATGTAGATCATCATCAGGTTGAGCGTATTTGACAGCGACAGGCCGATGAAGCCGGGCAGCGCAAGCAGAATCACCAAGCCGAGCAGATATAGGGTGCGGCGGCTCGTCGCGCTGGAGGTCGTCCCGACGCCCTGCGCGTTGGGGGTTCCGGCGATAGGCGGCAGGATCCAGAGCACAGCGCACATGATCGCCACGACGACGCCCGCCGTAATGGGCGAGAACCCGCGCTGCGACGAAAGCACGCCCAGCATCAACGTAATCGCGATGAGGTACCACGCTCCATCATGCAGCAGCCGGCCCGCATCACGCGCGACCGCGCCCGCCGCCCCGACCAGCATGAGAATCAGCGCAAAAACGCCGACATGGAACGCGCCTTGCAGCGGTAGGTTCAGAAGGGTAGGCTCTAGCGAGCCGGCGCCGCGTAGAATCGTGCCGCGCTCCATGCCGGTGAACGCCGCAAGGCCCGCCATAATCAGGGCGATCCCAAAGCCGACGCCAACGCCGATCAACAGCCGGGTGCGCACATTGTGCGTGTTGGACACCCGGACTGCGAAGTAGGCCCCGCCGAAGGCCAGCGCGAGGGTCACGGCGTCCGACAGCGTCATCACCTTGTCGATCTGGGACTGTAATACGCCAAAGATCGCCAATGCCGATATGCCGCCGAGAACGACACGCCCTACCCGCGCCGAGAGCTGCGTCATCAGGCCGCCTACCCCGCCCAACACGGCCGAGAGGATCAGCAGCGCTGTAATCGCCGCGCCGGCATCTGCTTGTCCTAAGTAGAGCGCCGATCGCGACAGCGGCTGAAAGTTGCGGAACACAAACCGAACGTCGACCGCCTCGGTGAACACGATCAACAGCGCCAATCCCGCGCCGACGATCAACCCGGCGATGACCCCATTTACCAGCGCCGATAACACGCCGCGGGTCGCGATCTGCCGCGCGGCGACAAATCCTGCCGCAACCAGAGCGATATACAGGGATAGTTGACTGAATGACAGCCCGGCAAAGACGACCTCTCCGGCGGCATCCTTTACGACGGTCAAGACCGTCCGGCTCTCAAACGCGACGAACAGGTTCGACAGCGCGAGCAGAACGGTGATCAGGGCTGCGTATAGGCTGAGGCGTAATGTACTGCGTCCGAATACCATAATCTCTACGCCTTCTTCTTCGCCAGCACTTCGCCGAAGATGCCGGTTGGCCGGAAGATCAAGATCAACACCAGCACGCCGAACGCCACCACGTCCTCAAGCTGTGACGGCAGGCCGAGCATCTGCGGGGCCGCCGACTCGATGACGCCGAGAAGCACCCCACCCGCCATTGCGCCGGGGACATTGCCGATGCCCCCCAGAACCGCCGCTGTGAACGCCTTGACGCCCGGCGTAAAGCCCATGAACGGCGACACCTGCCGGTTGTAGAGAGCGAACAGCACGGCCGCCGCTCCCGCCATCAGCGCGCCCAACACAAACGTCAGCACGATCACCCGGTCGACGTTGACCCCCATCAGCGCCGCGGTGTTCTTATCTTCCGCCACCGCGCGCATGGCCTTTCCGACCTTCGTGCGCTGCACAAAGAACCACAGCGCCGCCATCAAGATCAGCGCGATGAAGAAGATCACAAAATAAAGCGGACGGATCACGATCTCGCCGCCGAAGACCTCGACTTGGTAGCGCCCCTGCATGATGTCGATGCCGCCCTCGCACGTCGTGCCTTGCAGCGTGCCGCCGATGCACAGGCTGACCACGGGGTAGCTGCGCGTGCCGCCGCCGAACAGCCGCAGGAAGATTTGCTGAAGCGTGATGCTGGCGCCGATAGCAGTGATCAGCGGCACAAGGCGCGGCGCGTTGCGCAGCGGCCGATACGCGATCCGTTCCAATAACACGGCCAGAATCACCGAGGCCAGCATGCCGATCGCCATCGTGATCAGCAGCGCCACCAACGTGTTTTCGGCCAAGAATCCGGACTCGTGAAAGGCGTTGATCGCAAAGAAGCCAATGTAGGCCCCGCCCATGAACACCTCGCTGTGCGCGAAGTTAATCATCATCAGCACGCCGTACACCAGCGTATAGCCGAGCGCGATCAGCGCGTAGATGCTTCCTTGCGCCAGCCCCAGCACTATACCTTGCAGGAAATCATCGATACCGTAAGCCCCGGTGAGGGTATTGCGGACGGCAATAAACGCAAAGAACAGCAGCAGCGCGCCGCCTGCCATGTATAGGAATGTCTGCACCGGGTCGTTGCCAAAGCGCAAACGCCCGGCGATGGGGATTGATTTCAACATGTTGGAGATGCCCTTATGTGAAGGCGCGGCCGCCCTTGAACCGCGATAGTTATAACGCGTCGCCCTTTGTCTCACAACAATCGGGGCGCAGATCACTGCGCCGACGTGTGTTACCACCACGCGGCAAATGCTGCCGGCGTTACTCCAGTTCCATGCTCATGGTCTCAAGACGCACGATCTCGCCGTCCTGAACTTGGAAGAAGCCGATACCGCCCTGTGCGCACTCGCCGTCGCCATTGCAGCTCAGCAGGCCCGACAAGCCAACAACCGGCTCTTCCGCGCCATAGTTGGCGATGTATTCCGCCAGCGCCGCACGGTCGATCACCAGATTGCCATCGGCGTCGATCTCGCCCACGGCCTCGATCGCGTCAAGGTACATCAGAACCGCGTCGTGGCTGTAGCTGTGGAACGCGGCGGTCGGCGCAAAGCCATACTTCTCTTCATAAGCCGCCACGAACTCGCTCAGCGCGTCGCTGACGGCCGGAGCAGGGGTGGACATGTACACACCCTCAACCGCCGCGCCGCCGAGGTTGATCAGTTCCGGTGAATAGAGGCCATCCGCGCCCATGAACGGGACTTCGCTCAGGCCTGCGTCCGCGCGCTGTTCGGCCAAACGGGCCGCTTCAGCCGGGAACCCGCCGAAGAAGATCAGTTCCGGCCCTGCCGCGGCGATGGTGTTCAGCGTGCTGCGGAAGTCCGTATCGCCCACCGTGACGGCGTCCTGCGCGACAACTTCGCCGCCCAATTCTTCGAACGCAGCGGCGACGTTGGTGACCAAACCTTCACCGTACGGGCTGCCATCATGGATGGTCGCCAGCTTGGTGATGCCGAGATAATCGTAGATAAAGATCGCATCTTCGACACCCTGCGCGTCATCATTCGGAGCCGTCCGGTTGAAGCTGACGAAGTCGGCGGCCAGCGCGGGGTTGGTGCAGCTCGCGCTGATCATGATGTAACCGGCCGAGTCGAGGATCGGGCCGGCGCCACGGCACGCGCTTGAGCACGTCGGGCCGACGATGCCAACGATCTGCGGATTGGAAACGTAGTAGTTGGCGACCGCTTGCCCACCTTCTGCCGAGCACAGGTCATCCTGAACGTCGATCGTGACTTCAAACTCGACGTCGCCAACCGTAACGGTTCCGCGCTCGTCCAGCGCAAGCTCGACACCACGCACGATGTCCTCACCCAACGGGGCAAGACCTTCGCCGCTGATCACGGCTGCGACGCCGATGACGACCGGATCGCCGGCCTCAACGACAACCGTGCCTTCGTCCTGTGCCATTGCTGGAACAATCAGCAGCGCCAGAACGGCCATTACAACGAGAAAATTGCGGGTTGTATTCCGTACCATAGGGGTAAACTCCTTGCTCTGTTTGGTGTACCGTTGCCTAATCAAGGCGCTGATGAGTGTACCGTGATGAATTGGCTTGTCAAATCGTTCTATCTCATTTTCATATTTCCAGCGGTAATCGCCCTGACTTTCACCGTCTCCGCCCGGCCGTCCGATTCGGCTCAGGACGCTTGGCCGGTGACACAGCGCTGCCTCGGCCTGCCGGTCGAAGCGCCGGACGCGCCGTTTCCCGGTATGCTGGTGACGGTCGCCGACGATGCTGTCCGCGCTTACCGTGAAGGTGTACCAACGACCTATGTGCTGGCGTTCGCTGGGGGGAACTTCTTGCGAGGCGCGTCGGTTTCGCCCGACGGGCAGCTGATCGCCGTCCCGAACGGCGTCATCACAGCCGTAACCAGCAGCGATGTCCGCTACTCCGTTCAAGAGATCCGTATCGTCACGACGGAGACCGTACCGCGCATCGCCGTGCGAATCCCGTGGCGTGCGTCATTCCCGATGGGGTCGTTATTCACGTCTACGGGCGATATCCCGACTGTGCAGTGGCTCGATTCCGAGCGCTTCCTGTTTGTCGAGGGGCTTGCGTCCGAGGAGCAGCGGTGGGTCGTGGTGCGTCCGTTCGACGCCGGCGCGCAGCCCGAAACCGCCGCCGTACAGGATGCGCTGACGCGGTCTCCGGACGGTTCACGGACGGTGGCCGTCCGCAGCAGCGAGCGTGCGCTGATCGACGCCGCATCCGGCCAGACGCTGGTCGGCCTCCCGGCGAGCGCCGATGTGTCGCGGGCGCAGTGGACGCCGGACTCCAGCACGCTCGCGATCTCGTATCGAGAAGGCGGGGTTGAACGACTAACCCTGATGGACACGGCCTCCGGCGCGCGAAGCGACGTGTTCGTGTTCGAGCCGTACCAGAAAGCGCGCAGCGTCCGCTGGTCGCCGGATGGGGCGCGCCTCGCATTTACCGTGTTCGACCCGCAGACCGGCATGAACCGGCTGCACATCGCCGATCGCGCAGCGCACGCGGTCAGCGACCTGTGCGTGGATCTGGAGATCGCCGGCAGTGAACCCTTCACGTCGTCGGTGGTCTGGTCACCAGACGGAAAAAGCCTCGCGATGACGACCGCGCAGGCCGTGCCGAATGCCGTGATTTCGATTGCCGACGTGGAGACGGGCCGGCGCTGGACGCTGCTGCCCGCGTCAGGCGAATTGTCGGGGTGGTACGATTAGCCGATACGCTTAGTAGTCGTCGTCGTCTTCGTACAGATCATCGAGTTCGTCTTCGTCGTCGAATTCGTCATCGTCGTCGTAGTAGTCTTCCTCTTCGTCGAGGTCATAGCCTTCGTCGTCGATGTCCTCGTCGTCGAAATCGCGTGGGCCGCGAAGGAGGATGTCGTCGAGTGCGCGCATGGGTGTCTCTCCGGGCAGACGCCGCTCTGGCCGCGTAACACGCGGCAGTATAACATGAACTTTGGACATGCAAGTATCAAATTTCCGCGTCAGCGCGTCATAAACCGGTATCCTACCCCGCGCGAGGTCACAATATAGCTGGGGTGATTGGGGTCGATCTCTAGTTTCCGACGCAGGTAATGAATGTACAGCTTGAGGCTGTCGATCGCGTCGCCATACTCTTCGCCCCATGCTTGACGCACGAGATCTTCCCGCGCGACGACACGGCCCGCGTTGCGCACAAGGATGCCGAGCAGATTGAATTCCTTCGGCGTGAGATGGCAAAGCTGATCGCGCACGTAGACCTCGCGATTGAGGAAGTTCACACGGAAATCGCCGTCATCGAACGCCAGCTCTTCCGACGGGGCACTGCGCGGGGCGCGCCGCAAATGCGCCTTGATACGCGCGAGCAGCTCCTGCGGATCGAACGGCTTCGCGATAAAGTCGTCGGCTCCAAGTTCAAGCCCGCGCACCACGTCCTCCGAGCTTGCGGACGCGGCTAGGAACAGAATCGGAACGTCCGACATCTCGCGCAGACGGTGGCACATCTCCCACCCGTCCATCTGCGGCATATTCACGTCGAGCAGTACGATATCCGGCTGGAAGCGATACGCCTTGCGCAGTCCGTCCTCCGCAGAGCCGGCGCGCACAACCTCATATCCCGCGCGCGCCAACAGCAGTTCGAGCACACGCAGCGTTGTTTCGTCATCGTCAACGATCAAGACGGTATCAGACATCGTCTCCTCGCTGAAGGTTACGTGAGTCCAACCCCCACGCGAACACTTCCTGCGGAATGTATCATAGTTCTAACATTGGGGCAAACCATTTTTCTCAACGCCCACGACCGCCGATTAGACTACGCAAACAAGACGCACGCTGGCAAAATCCGCACGATCATGTACGCTATGCGGTCAGATTGCCGTTTAACCGCATTGAGGCGGCACGGCAGTGTCGTCGGCAGTATGCGAGGATGAATCGCAATGCAGGTTCTTACACATCGAATTGACCGTCGCACGATGCGCGGATTGATCGCGAGCGCCTTGATGCTCGCCGTTCTGCTTCCGCTGCTGGTCGTGCCCACCTTTGCGCAAGACCCTACGGCAACCCCCGCCCCCGTGGCTGATCCGGTGCGCCGCGGCCTTGACGCCGCGCGTGACGCGCTGGAAGCGGAGTTCAATACCGACTTGACCTACGTCCGTGCATGGACATTCGAGCAGACCGAATGGAAGGTCAGCATCGACTCGTGCAATTCAAAGGTCGCGGAGTTCGATTATCAGCCGGTGTATTTCGGTTGGGTCTACGACATCACCGCACTGAACGGCCGCACATGGCGCGTCCGCGTCAGCTTCGACCTCAAGGCGGTTGTGATCTGCGACAAAGAGGATATCGGCGCAGTGACCGACCCGAACGCGGTCACCAATCCCAACCTCGCCGCACCGGTGGCGGGCGCGGGCGCAGTGGGTGACTTCGAGCTGGGCGGCCACTATTTCGTCTTGGACGGCGGCGCGGTCGCCGCGATGAAGCAGGCCGGCATGAAGTGGGCCAAGAAGCAGATCCGCTGGACGCTCGGCTCGGGCACAGGCTCGGCCGCCGGCGCCATCGCTGAAGCGAAGGCCAACGGCTTCAAGGTACTGTTGAGCATCGTCGGCGTGGTCGAGGAAATGGGCGACTACGACGGCTACATCAACGCGTTCGCTGCCTACATGGGCGAGGTCGCTGCGCTTGGGCCGGACGCCATTCAGGTCTGGAACGAGCCGAACATCGACCGTGAATGGCCGCTTGGCCGCGTCAACGGCGCTGAATACACCAAACTGCTGGCGGCGTCGTTCAATGCCATCAAGACCGCCAATCCTAACGTGATGGTGATGACCGCCGCGCCGTCGCCGACCGGGTTCGCCGGCAGCGCGGGGTGCGTTCAGACCGACACCTATCACGTTTGCAACGACGACGTCTTCTTCCAGCAGATGGCGGCCGCTGGCGCAGCGAACTACATCGACTGCGTTGGCCTCCACTACAACGAGGGCGTCGTGTCGCCCAGCGCCACCACCGGCGACCCGCGCGATAACTTCCCCACCCGCTATTTCGGCAGCAACATCGGCCGCGCCCGCGCGTACTTCCCGAACCGCCCGATCTGCTTCTCGGAGCTGGGCTACGTGACGCCGGAAGGCTACGGCCCGATCGCCCCGAACTTCGCATGGGGCGCGGACAACACGGTCGCCGAGCAGGCTGCTTGGCTGGCGGAGGCCGCGTCGCTATCGGCTCAGCTCGGTTACGTCCGTATGATGATCGTGTGGAACGTCAACTCGCAGCAGTACGACGCCAACGACCCACAGGCCGGCTATGCGATCATCCGTCCGGGTGGAAGCTGCCCGGCATGCGCCACGCTCGGCGTGGTGATGGGCGCCAGCTAGCGCAAGGCTCTACCCATCGCAACACGAACGCCCCGGTGATGAGCCGGGGCGTTTTCGTCGTTGATGGAGAACTCAGGTCAGGCGATCACTCGATCGGCTTGAGATATTCGGCGACCAGCGCCTTCGTCCCGACCTGCGCATTGTCGAACTGAACCGTCGCCTTCTCACTTTCACCCGTGCCCGACGACTCGATGACCGTTCCAGCGCCAAACCGGGGATGATACACGCGCGAGCCGGCCGGGAACCGCGCCGCGCCTCCGGGAAACGGCACGATCTTGCTGCGGATGCTGCCGCCGAAGCGGCCGGCGTCTGGCTTGGCGGCCGGCTCCTGCTTCTGCAACCACTGCTCAAGCGGCGTGTTGGTATTGGCTGAAATCTGCCGGCCAGCCGAGCGCGAATCTGCGAGGCGCGGCGTCCGATCCCAGCGGGTCGCGCGGCTGTACGACTCGTCGTATGAACGCGTCATCACCCGTGTAGACAGGCCGCGGATCACCCCGGTGGGGATGTCGGACAGGAAGCGGCTCGGCACGCTGAGCGACGTGCCGAATGCGCGCCGGAACGCATAGCTGAGCAGCAGACGCTCCTCGGTGCGCGTGATTCCGACGTAGAACAAGCGGCGTTCCTCGGCCAATTGTTCGGCGGTGTCGAGCGAACGGGCATGCGGCAGCACGCCTTCCTCACAGCCGACGATGAACACGACCGGGAACTCCAACCCCTTCGCGGCGTGCAGCGTGAGCAGCGTGACGGCCTGCTTGCCCTCCTGCAAGTCGTCGATGTCGCTTGAGAGCGCCTCCTCCTCGAACACGCTGGTGATGTCGCGGCCGTTCTGCACGGCCATCGCCAATACCTGCCGCAGTTGGTCGATGTTCTCCTCGCGTTCGAGCTGATCGTCCTGATCCTTGCTAATCTCCGGCAGATAGAAGCGGTAGCCGGTGTCGCCGATGATCGCGTCGAGCAAGCCCACATAATCACCGGTCGCGGCGATCAGCCGCCAGCGCGATACCATCGCGCCGAAATCACCGAACAGCCGGCCAACCCGCCCGCTGAGACCGGGTGCTTCCCCGGCGGCGGCCTTTTCGAGCGCCTCCAGCACGCCCAGCCCCATCTTACTGGCCCACGTGTAGAAATCACGCAGCGATTTGTCACCGATACCGCGTTTGGGGACGTTGACGATCCGCGCAAAACTCAGCTTGTCCTGCGGGTGATAGAGCATCCGCAGATACGCCATGAGATCCTTGATCTCCTTGCGCTTCCAGAACGAGACACCGCCGACCAACCGGAACGGGATGCTGCCCTGAAGGAACGCCTGTTCCAGCACGCGCGAGAAGGCGTTGGTGCGGTACATCACCGCGAAGTCACCGTAGTTGTAAGGTTCGCCGCTTTCACGCCGCCCGCTGGGCCGGTGGCTGTCGCGGATCAGCTCGTCGATCTTGTCGACCACCCAGCGCGCCTCGAACTCGTCGTTATACGCTTCGAACAGCTCGATCGGCTCGCCCGCACCCTTATCGGTGAACAGCGCCTTGTGTGTGCGGTTCGGGTTGCGGTCGATCACGCCGCGCGCCGCATCCAGTACGCTCTGCGTCGACCGGTAGTTCTGCTCCAGCAGCACCACCTTGGCGTCAGGATAGTCACGCCGGAACTGATTGACGTTGCGGTAGTCCGCCCCGCGAAAGGCGTAGATGCCCTGATCCTCGTCGCCGACGACGAACACGTTGTCCTGCGGGCGCGCCAGCATCCGCACAAGCGCATACTGCGCGCTGTTGGTGTCCTGAAACTCGTCGACCAGCACGAAATCGATGAAGCGTTGATACTTCTCGCGCACGGTGTGGTTATCGCGCAGCAGGATCACAGTTTGCAGCAGCAGGTCGTCGAAGTCCATCGCGTCGTTATCAAGCAGAATCGCCTGATAACGCTCATAAACACGACGGATCACCTCGCCGGCGTAGTCGCTTGCCGGATACTCCGCCGGCATCACCATCTCGTTTTTCGCGCCGGAAATCCGCGCCAACACCTGCCGTGGCACGAACTTCTTCGGGTCGATGTTGAGTTCCGCCAGCGCTTGCGTGATGGCCGTGGATTGATCGTCCGTGTCGAAGATGGTGTAGTTGGCGCTGTACGGCGTGTGTTCACTCTCGCGGCGCAGGGTGCGCGCGCAAATACTGTGAAACGTGCCGATCTGCAAGCCGCCGAGCCGCGTCCCGATCAACGCTTCGACGCGCCCGCGCATCTCCTGTGCAGCCTTGTTGGTGAAGGTGACGGCCATCATCGCTGGCGGCGGCACCCGCATTTCGTTGATGAGATACGCCACGCGGTGCGTCAACACGCGAGTCTTGCCGCTGCCCGGCCCGGCGAGCACCAGCACCGGCCCCGTGCCTGCCGTGACCGCCGCGCGCTGCGCCTCGTTTAGCCCGTCGGTGATAAACACTGGTTGTCCCTGTCGCATACGGTTGAGCCTGACGGGATTATACCAGCAGAGTCGGGGGTGGCCGCCGCGCGGGACAATCGCTCATGCTGTGTTCGGGCATCTGCCGCACGCGCCGGGGAAAACGACAGCCCCGGCCGGAGCCGGGGCTGAGTGGTCGTGCGTTTCCGCACGATGGGTGGGTCACGCCTCGCGGCGGAACCGGGTGGTTCTAGAGGCGCAAGCCCTCCCGACAGTCTAACATAATGTCGATCACCCCCTTTGTACTCACCCAACGATGTCTAAACGTTAGCATGCTCTGACAATTCACGCAACTTAACGTTTGTGAAGTGCCTCACGTTTTTGGGATAATGGAAGGTGGACGTGCGATGCGGCATTCACGCTGCGTCAGAGTCCGGACATGTACGCTTAGGAATGAAGCCGTGACAGACGAACAACTCACTCCCCCCGCCCCCCTTCCGTTTGCATCCGAGCGCGACTCGCGTGCGGCGCCCCAGCAGACTGCGGCGGCCCCGATGACTCAGACGATAATCGTTGGGCTGATTTTCCTCGTGATCGGCTTCATCAGCGGCGGCCTCGTGTTTGGCCGCAGCATCGACACGGTGCAGCTTGAACGCAGCATCCGCACGATTGTAGCCGAGGAAGTCGCCAACATCAGCACGTCCGGCGGATCGGCTACTGCCGACCTGACCGACAACGATCCGGCGTTCGGCCCGGAAGATGCTAAGGTGACGATTGTCGAGTTCAGCGACTTCTACTGCAGCTTCTGCGGCCGCTTCGCCAACGAGACGCTTCCGCGCCTGCGCGAGACGTACGGCGATCACATTCGCTTCGTGTACCGCGATATGCCGATCATCGGCGGGCAGATCAGCGTTCAGGCGGCGATTGCCGGCAACTGCGCCTTTGCCCAAGATAAGTTCTGGGACTTCCATAACATCGTCTTTCAGAATACCGACGCCCGCTCGCGGGAGGCCTTCATCAGCTTCGCCGATGAGTTGGGCCTCGATACCGAGGCGTTCACGACGTGCCTTGACGACCGCACGATGAGCGAGGAAGTCACGCTCGACTACATCGACGGGCAGAGCCTCGGAATCTCTGGCACGCCAGCGTTCTTCATCAACGGCCGCCAGATCAGCGGCGCACAGCCCTTCGATACGTTCGCGCTGGTGATCGACTCCGAGCTGCGCAAGGCCGGCATTACCCCACCCGAACGGGGAGAAAGCGGCTAAAGGCATCCGCGGGAGTCTGCCGGATTCGTCTACAGGTTCGTCCAACAGGATTGGAGATCCTCAGAATGAACGACCACCCGCTCACCCCGCTTGATCTACCGATCCCGGACGATCCGATGCAGCGCGTGCGCAGGCTCGCGCGCGATCTGGCGTGGGGGGCGCTCAATCAGCGATGGGCGCCCTCGTTCATGATTACGCCGGAGAAGACCCACGACGTATGGAATCTGAACCGCCCGGATACCTCGATGGCGGATTATGTGCGCGCGGTGTGGGGGGAGTCTGCACCGCGCGCGCATTTGCTGCACGCGCTCGGCTACACAGAACTCAACGAGAGCGACCGCTTCCACGCCTACTATACGCTCACGAGCCGCGCCTTTGACCTGCTGTACGACCCTGTTCCGGCCGCGATTTTCATCTCATACAGCCGGCGCGAATCGAGCGCGTTCGCGCTGCTCGTGTTGGCCCGCTTCAAGCTCGCCGGCCTCGACGCGTTCCTCGACATGAAGGACTTGTCGCCGGGCGAGGACTGGCACGCGCGGCTCGAACGTGAGGTGCGCGCGCGCAAAGTGTTCATCAGCTTGCTCGGGCCTCAAACACTCGACTCGCCGCACGTTCGCGAGGAGATCCATTGGGCGCTTCAGCACGGCCTGACGGTCATCCCGGTGTTTCACAACGGCTTCACACCCTCCGGGATCACCGACGCGACGCTGGCCCCCTTCGTGCGTGCAAACGGCATCGTCGTCGAAACTGAGACCACCAAAGCCTACAACGCCGCCGTGGTCGAACTGCTCAACGCGTTCGGCGTCTCACCGTAAGCACAGGATTCGAGAGGTTTACACCTCATCTTTGCCTGACCTCCGGCCATTCAATACGCTCTTTCCAGACGCCGGATGCCTAGCGCCTCGACAGATACTTGTGCATCAACGCCTGAAAGTGATGGACGCCGTTCTCGCGCTTGACGCTGAAACGGCCCTTGTCGTATGACCGTGACGCCAGCCCGCGCTGCACGATCTCGCAGATGGCGATGTCCTCCTGTTGGATTTCGTCGCTGAACTGGATCGTCTGCTGCATTGATTCCCAGCCCGCGCCCGTGCCCGGCTCCTCGAAGTACCACTCGAAGATGGTGAGTGTCTTCTCGTGGCCGATGGGCAGGATGATGTTGATGCTCATGTTGTCGGGATAGACGTTGAGCATCACGTTGGGGAAGACCCAGTAATACAGCGCTTCAGCCTCGCCATCGGTGCGGATGTAACGCCGGTCGCGCCCTTGAATCTGGCCGTCTTTGGCCGGCCGGATCGGCGCATACTGCGACGAGTATTCCGCGAACGTATCGACGCGGTACTGCTCATAATCCAACTCGCGGTACAGGCCAGGATGCGCGGTCGGCACATGATACCCTTCGAGGTAATTGTCGACGTAGACCTTCCAGTTGCAGTCGATGTAGTAGTCGCGGCGCTCGAACATGCGCATGTTGGCGGTGTTGAACCCCTTGCGCGCGATCTCGTCGGCGATCGGGCCGTAGCTCATCTCGGCCATTGGCTTAGCGTCCGGATCAAGGTTGACGAACACGAACGGCCCCCACGCCTCGACCTTGACTGGCGGCAGACATACAGAACCGACGTCCCAGTTCTTGACGCCTTCAAACTCTGGCGCGCGCAGCAGGCGGCCCTCGAGGTCGTACGTCCAGCCGTGATACATGCACTGCAGCGTCTTGCGGTTGCCCTTGCCGTTCGCGACCGTCGCGCCGCGATGCCGGCACACGTTGTAGAACGCGCGCAGTTCGCCCTCAACCGTCCGCGTGACCACCAGCGGTTCGCCGGCGACGTCGCACGCGAAGTAATCGCCGGGCCGGGCGACCATCTCTGTGCGGCCGACGGGCTGCCATGTCGTCCAGAAGATCTTCTCTTTTTCGTGCGCAAGGAACGCCGGATCGGTGTACCAGCGCGCCGGCATGGTTTCGGCAACGGAAAGATCGTCGGTGACGTTGTAATCAGACAGGTCTAGCGGCGGCAGCATTGGATCACTCTACCCTTGTGCGAAAAACTCCAACAGCAGAGAGTTTACCCGTTCCGACGCCTCATGCTGCACCCAGTGAGTCGCGCCGTCGATCAGGACAAGGCGGCCGTCGTCGCACAACTCCACGCTCTGCTCCGCCATCTCTACGCCGAGGAAGCGATCTTTCGCGCCCCAGATCACAAGCACCGGCCGCGTCAGGCGAACGCTCGCGAGACGGGGCAGCCCGAACCTAAGCGTGGCACGGTACCAGTTGAGCATCGCCGTCAGCGCGCCGGGTTGGCCCCATGCCGCCCGATACCGTGCGATGTCCTCGTCGGTGAACGTGCCCGGCCGGGACGAGGCGCGAAGCTGCATCTCCATGGTTCGGAATGAGCGCGCACCGAGCATGGCTTCCGGCAGGCGCGGCAGTTGAAAGAAGAACATATACCAGCTTCGCCGCATTTGCTTGAAACTCGACCGCAGCGTGCGCACCATCACGACCGGGTGCGGCACGTTCAAGATCGTCAGAGTCTGAACGCGATCCGGGTGCATCAGCCCCATCGCCCACCCGACCACCGCCCCGAAGTCATGCCCGACGATGTGTGCCTGCGCATGACCGAAGTGGTCGAGGACAGCGCCGACGTCAGCCGTCAGCTTGGCGATGTGATAATTCTTGACCCCGGCCGGCTTATCGCTGAGGTTGAACCCACGCTGATCGAGCGCGATCACGCGGTTTCCCGCCGCCGCAAGCGCCGGGATCTGTTTGCGCCAGCCGTACCAGAACTCCGGGAATCCGTGCAGCAGCAGCACCGGCGTTCCGTCTTCCGGCCCGGCAGTGACAGCATGCAATGTCACGCTGCCCACGTCGATGAAATGATGCTCGATCGGGGTATCGCCGATAGACGTCATTAACGCACCGTTCGAGAGCGATGCCATGAGCTGCCTCTATAATCTGCGCTGTGAACCACGCCCCAAGCGCAACCGGCTTTCGTTCAGCGACTTGTCATCCAAGTCCTCGCTCACCGCGGCATAGAAGTCCTGATCGTACGTGCGTGCCTTGATGACGACTGGCATCGGGACGGCGTGACCCATGATGATCGCCTGCTGCTTGGTGTCGAGACGGGCAAGCACCTCACGGATGTTAGCCGCTCCGGACACGCCGTTCAGCACGGCCGAGATGTCGCGCTCGTTGTCGAGCAGCGCCGTCACACGCGTTCCGATCTGGCTCATCACTTCTTCGTCGATGCCGCTGGGCCGCTGATCGACCACCAGCAGCGTGACCTTGTACTTACGCAGTTCACGCGCGATGATGCCGAAGATCGTCTGGCCAGAAATGCCCGGATCGAGGAACTTGTGTGCCTCCTCGATAGTGATGACGAGGTGCGGCGGCTCAAGCGACGGATCGCCCAGCGCGCGTTCGACTTTTTCGACATAGTGCTCATGGATACGCCGCGTGATGTAGTTGGCGACAAGGATGTAGGCGTCCACCGAGTTACCGTAGCGGCCGAATTCGAGGATCACCGACTTTCCCTGCTCGGCCAGCAGGTTGATGATCTCCTTCACGCTGTCCGAGACCGGCTGATCGGTTAGGAAGTCCCAGCGCTCGAATCGCTCGACGCGCCGTTTAAGCCCCAGCAGCGTGCCTTCCGCGACCGGCGACTGTTCGGTGATCTCCTCCAAGTCGTCGCGGTCGGCGTCGATCAGCCGCTTGATCCATCCCCTACCCCACAGCTTGCTCAAGGTGTTGGTGGCGTCGAGCATGGCGTCGGTCAGGTTCATCGTGCCCTTCAGCAGCACGAAGTCCTCCGGCTCGATGTCATCATACGGAATGCGCACGACCTGATTATTGCCCGCCCCGCGCCGCCGCGAGGACTCCTCGTCCAGCGTCACGATGACGACGTGACTGGGGAACAATTGGCGCAGCCCTTTGGCCGCCGCGCCGTGCTCGGCGGTACCTGCCCAGCCGTATTCGGTGTGCATGTCGAACACGAGGTTGACCGCGTTGACCGACTTGCGCCGCGCCATCATGCCGGCGAGGATCACGCGCGTCAGGTACGTCTTGCCGGTGCCGCTTTTGCCGAATACGCCAATTGAGCGTTCGACCAACCGCTTCAACTCGATGTTGATCTGCGTATTTTCCAACTCAAGCGGCGCGCCGATGTTGAAATGCTTATCGTCGTCCGCGCCGAACACATGGTTGACGTCGGTGTCGGTCGCGTTCTGCACACGCATGAAATGGCCGGGGATCGTCTTGACCGGGCGCGCCTCGTTGTTCTCGTCGATCATCAGCATCGGCGCAACATTGATCGTCCCGTATGCCGCCGTGCCGATATACACCTGCCGCAGAAACGGATCGGCCATGTTGGGCGGATCGTTCTGGATCGCCGGGTTGGCGTTTTGCAGCGCCACGTCGGTGATGATGCAGAAAAAGCGCGCGCGTTCGCCGTGGACGACGACATAACGGCCAACCGCCAAATCTTCGATCGATCGGTCGCCATCGACCCGCACGACCAGCCCCCGGCTCAACGAGCCGCCGACGACGACACCAAGCCGCTGCTCATCCGCGGCGTCCGGAAAGCGCGCCAAATCGCGCTTGAGGAAATCCTCGAAGCTGTCGGTCATGGAGTTCGGGCACCCTTTCTACGGTTCATGGCTACAGTGCGTTATCGACAGTCAGCAGGCTCACTGTCCTGCCCCAGCGGGTTCGACGAGAGATGAAATGGGTCATTTCTCATCACTCGTCACCCGGCACACATCACTTTCAACCTCTTACATCAGCAGTGCCAGTACGTTGCTCAGCCGCCGCAGATCCGTCGTCAGGAGCTTCGCCAAGTGCCGGCCCGCGGCGATACGAAACGCCTCGCGCTCATCGGGCGCGCGGCAGTCCAACGCGAACCGCAGCGCCGTCGCCAGCAAGTCCTCGCTCGGCACGTCCGCGGCGTGCAGCACCAAGCGGAAGAAGTCGAAGCGCTCGGTGAAGGCACATATCTCGCTGGGGCTGCACAGCACGACTTCGCTGAGGCTCATCGGCGGGCGCGGCGGCAGGCTGTGGATGTACTGCTGCCCGTTATGATACCCGATGTTCAGCACCGACACCTCGACCGGGATCATCCGGTTTTCGCGTTGATCGCGCAGCACGTTCGGGTTGACCCATTCGGCCATGACCAACTCGCTGATCATCAGGTCGTCTTTGATCTCGACCGCGCTGATCAGCCCGATCACCCACTGGTTCTCGTCATTGGCGACCGGCACGCGCACGAACGCGCCGAAGTCGTGGCGGTCACCGATCCGCGTGCTGTGCGTTCCAGCGTTGAAGCCGCGGGTGCTGGCGCGCAATACACGTCCGATTACGTCGTTCA
Organism: Chloroflexi bacterium OLB13; assembly: GCA_001567485.1. Classification (GTDB taxonomy): domain Bacteria; phylum Chloroflexota; class Anaerolineae; order Aggregatilineales; family Phototrophicaceae; genus Flexicrinis. The sequence continues at coordinate 60,754 of JZRA01000132.1, read as the reverse complement.
TACCTGCCTCTTCCGACAGACAAACGTTACACAAACGTTTACTCGAAAATGTGTTCTATGTCAACGTCCCCGCCTCAAACTCCCTCACCTTGGAGGCACAACGCTAAACGAAACCGGCGCGCTGTCGATCTGTCTACCGGCGCTGTCGACGGCCCGGACGTGCAGGGTGAAGTCGCCAAGCTCCAGCGTCCAGAACACACGCCACGGCGCGCTGTCGGCCGAGCCGACGACCGTCCCGTTAATCACGAAGTCTACGCGAGTCGTGCCGGGCGGCGCCGATGCCTCCAACCGCAGGCGTTGAGTCGCCGCCGGGATACTCCGGCTGATTTGATACACCGCGCCATCGTGCGGCGCAAACACGGCCGGAACGGTTGGATCGCCCAACGCCGCCACGCTGCGCACACGTTCAAGCATCTCCGGCGTAAGGGCAGCAGCACCGGCCTTACGCGCCCAATCCATCGCGCGCTCTGGCAGCACCATGTAATGCACCCGAACGCGATCCGCCGCTGGTGTTGCGGCGGTTGCAAGATCACCGGTGCGCCGGTCGCTTTCAAGCGTGACCCACAGCGTATCGGGTTCGGTCGGCTGGGTTCCGTCGATGAACCACTCAAGGCGTGTATTCGGGCAGTCGGCGGTCGGCAGCATGCCGGACACGATGCAAACCGGCGCACGGACGATCCCCGGCGGCGGCGGGCCGAACGACTCTTCCGGCGTGCCGAGCAGCACCGACCGGATAAACGTATGCCAGATCGGGCCAGCGCCGGTCAGGCCGGTCGCTTCGCGCATGGGCCGATTGTCCGGGTTGCCGACCCACACGCCAACCGCGAGCGACGGCGTGTATCCCACAATCCAGTTGTCGCGAAAGTCGGTCGTAGTGCCGGTCTTTACAGCGGCCGGACGTCCGATATTGAGCAGGCTGTTGCGCCCGAAACCGGGTTCACGCGCGGCCGGATCAGCGAGGATGTCCGTGATCAGCCACGCCACGCGCTCATCCATGATGCGATCACGGTGGGCGGGGGGCGTCCATTCATACAGCACCGGCCCGTCCCGCTGTACGACCGACGTAATCAACACTGGATCGACGGCGAGACCTCCGTTGGCGAACACGCCGTAGGCCGCGGTCAGGTCAAGCAGGCGCACCTCGCCGCCGCCCAATGTCACCGCCAGATCGAGTTCCGGGTTCGCGGCGAGTGAGGTCAGCCCGGCCCGCGCGGCCAGTTCGATCATGCTGGATGTGCCGATGTCGTCCAGCACGGCGACGGCAGGGATGTTGAACGACGACGCCAGCGCCTCACGGATCGACACCGGCCCGTGCTCGGCAAAACCGAAGTTCGCCGGCACATACAGCTCGCGTTTGCGTGTATAGAACGCAGTCTCGACATCCAGCACCATCGACGCCGCCGTCCACGGATCGCTGCGATTCGGGTCGAACGCGGCGGCATAGGTGAACGGCTTCAGCGCGCTCCCCGGCTGACGCAGCGCGGTTGTGGCGTTCACTGCGCCGTCATGTGCATCGTCGAAATAATCGGGACTGCCCAGCATCACACGGACTTCGCCGGTGCGCGGATCGAGCGCCACCAGCGCGGCGCCGTCTACGTCTGCCGGTGGACGCTGCGGATTGTCGGTGCGGTTCAGTTGGGCGAGCCGCAACCGTGCAATTCGCTCGGCTTCGCGCTGCCAGTCAAGGTCGATCGTCGTGACCACGTCCAGCCCGTCGCGGTACAACTGCTCCGGAAACCGCTGCGCCAGCTCGGCCCACACACGCATGACGGCATGCGGCGCTTCAATCGGGAACGGCGCGGCGGCGTACTGCAGTGCATCCTCGCCCGCACGCTGTGCCTGTTCGGCCTCAATGACGCCGGCCTCGACCATCAGTCGCAAGACGACCTGCTGGCGCGCCTTCGCCGCATCGGGGTTCTGAATCGGGTCGTAAACCGCCGGCCCCTGAAGCAGACCGGCCAGCAGCGCACATTCCGACAGCGACAGCTCCGCGGCCGGCTTGGCGAAATACGCGCGCGCCGCGGCCTCCAGCCCATACGCCAGACTGCCAAAATACGCCTGATTGATGTACAGCGCCAGCACGTCCTGCTTGCTGTACGCCGTCTCAAGCTGAAGCGCCAGCAGCATCTCTTGAAGCTTGCGCTTGAGCGTGCGCTCCGGCAGACGGCCGGGGTTGAGCATGGTCAGACGCGCCACCTGCTGCGTGATCGTGCTGCCGCCGGCCACGATATCGCCGCCGCGCAGATTGATCCACAGCGCGCGAACGATGCCGGCCGGATCGACGCCGGGATGCGACCAGAAGTTCGCGTCTTCGGTGGCGACAATCGCGTTGACGCAGTGTTCCGGGATGTCGTCGTAGGCAATCGGGGTATTGCGGCCCTGCTCCGGCGGCAGAATTTCGTACAGCAGCGCGCCGTCCCGGTCGAAAATGCGTGTCGACGGCAGCGCCAAACCCGCCTGTAAGCGCTCAATCGGCGGCAGGTCGTGCGTCAGCCATGCCCACACGCCGGCCGCGGCCACCATCAGCATGACGCCCGCGCCAGCGGCGATACGCCGCCAGCGAACACGACGGCGGCTCGTGGAGTTCATCGGTCAGCGGATATCCCGGTGGAACTGGCGCATGCTCAGGACTCGCAGCACGAAGCCAAGCAGCGCGGCCACGACCACTGCGGCGATCACGCCAGCGGCCACGGCCACGAAGAACGACACGCCCTCGCGCCCATTCAGCGCCAAAAAGCCGACGACCAACGCGGCAATAATCAACGGCAGACGCAGCAGCACGATGATCCGCTTGACGACGCCCTCGACACCGCCGACGACCGCGCTGCCGACCGATCCGACCAACCCCGGTTCATCCGGCGCGACACTGCGCCGTAAGCCCTGCGCCATCGCCCGGATTTCGTCGTCACTCAGGCGAATATCATCCTGTGGTTGCTGATTCCGTGTCATCGGGTTCCTCTGTGTTGGGATTCAAGCTGTCCGGCTCAATGCCCATAGCCCGCAGCTTGGCGAGCGATCGTTCTTGCGCAAGCACGCGCATATCGCGGCTGATGTCCGTCTCGTCCATGATTTCCGCACCGAGCAGCGTTTCCAGCGCGTCCTCCAACGTGATCAAGCCGGCCGTGCCGCCGTACTCGTCAAAGACCAGAAACAGGTGGTCGCCGTCGGCGATGAACTTCTCAAGGGCGCGGTCAACCCGCAGAGTCTCCGGCACGCTGTTGATCGGCCGGCAGAGCGCGTGAAGCTGCACCGAATCGGCGTCCTCCGCGACCCGGCCGAGGATATCGGAGCGCAGCACATAGCCCTCGATGTCGTCATAGTCACGCCCGTAGATCGGGATACGGCTGAACGGCAGCACCTTGTGGCGTGCGCTGGCCTCGGCCACGGTCATCTTCGCCGGCAGCGCGAACATCACGGTACGCGGCGTCATGACATCATAGGCCGACAGCTCGCTGAGCTTGAGCAGGTTTTTGAGCACGCGATTTTCGCTTTCGGCGAGGCCGCCCTCGGTGTGGCTGACATCCGCCAAGACGGCCAGCTCGGCGCGCGAGACGGTCGGCTGTGCGGACTGCCCGCCAACGAGCCGCGCGATCCACTGCATCACGACCAACGCCGGATACATCACGATCACCATCCCGCGCAGCGTATACGCCGTAAACGGCATGAGCTGCTTGGCATAGTTCGCGCCGATCGTCTTGGGCAGAATTTCCGAGGCCACGAGGATCAGCAGCGTCAGCACGGCCGAGATCAAGCCGAAGTATTCACTGCCAAACAGGGCAACAGCCTCAGCGCCCGCGCCGGCCGCGCCGACGGTATGGGCGACCGTATTCAGGGTCAAGATCGCACTGATCGTCAATTCGAGGTCTTGCTTGTGCTTACGCATCAGCACACCGGCGCGCTTGCCTTCCGCCACCGCGACCTCTACCGAGGAGGCCGAGGTCGTCAAGAGAACGGCTTCGAGCAACGAACACAAGAACGACAAGCTCAGGCCAAGAGCGATGTAGAACAGCATTCCGCCGACTGTTCCGGCGGGCGCGCTATCAGTCGGGGCGACCTGTGCCGCCGTGACCACCGCGCTTAGCTCTATGAGTGGGTTCATGTCCTCCTCGGTGGGCGCACGTCGCTCCGCGCCACGGGATGCTTACTGCGCAAAGTGTAGCACAAACTTGGCCCGGCCGTCGTGATTCCGTCAGGTGTCGTCTTCTTCGGAAGGACGCCGGCTGTGTTACGATCTGCGCAACTGATCTGGAAACAGGGGATCGGAATGGCCGCAAGGATCCTTGTGTTCGTGTGCGTGGCGGCTGCGGTGGTCGTGGGTCAAGCGGATGCGCAAGACGGTATTCCAGACAACTGTGAGCATCAGGGGGCGCACGCCCGCCGGCGTTATTGGACTGAGCGGGCGCTATAAATACGGCGTGTTATCGGCTAGAATGGGGATACTCTCGTCTACACAAATGAGGGCTTCCCTATGGCGAACTTTGTCGATGCGTTCGGCGCTCGCGGCACGCTCCGCGTCGGAAACCGGGACTACACCGTCTTCCGGCTCTCGAAGCTGGAGGAACAGGGCATTGGTCATGTCGGCCGCCTTCCGTTCAGCATCAAGATCCTGCTAGAGAACGCCCTGCGCCACCTCGACAACTTCGAGGTGAGCGAGCAGGACGTCCGCCATCTGGCGGCATGGGATCCGACCGGCGCGGACAAGCCCGAAATCCCGTTCAAGCCGGCGCGCGTCATCTTGCAGGACTTCACTGGCGTGCCGTGCGTGGTCGACCTCGCTGCACTGCGTTCCGCGATGGTGCGCATGGGCGGCGACCCGGCCAAGATCAGCCCGAACATCCCCGTCGACCTCGTGATCGACCATTCCGTGCAGGTCGACGCCTTCGGCTCTGACGCCGCGTTCAAGATCAACGCCAGCTTTGAGTTCGAGCGCAACCGCGAACGTTATGAGTTCCTCCACTGGGGCCAGAAGGCGTTCAAGAACTTCAAGGTCGTCCCCCCCGCCACCGGCATCGTGCATCAGGTCAACCTCGAATATCTCGCCAAAGTCGTGCAGACCGGCGCGGACGGATCGCTCTACCCCGATTCGCTGGTCGGCACCGACAGCCACACGACGATGATTAACGGCCTCGGCGTGTTGGGTTGGGGCGTCGGCGGAATCGAAGCCGAAGCGGCCATGCTCGGCCAGCCGATCTACATGCTGATGCCGGAAGTGATCGGCTTCAAGCTGACCGGTCAACTACGTGAGGGCGCGACGGCCACCGACCTTGTGCTGGTCGTCACGCAGATGCTGCGCAAGAAGGGCGTGGTCGATAAGTTCGTCGAGTTCTTCGGCGCCGGCCTGAGCAAACTCAGCCTGCCCGACCGCGCCACTATCGCCAACATGGCCCCGGAATACGGCGCGACGATGGGCTTCTTCCCGGTGGATGACGAGACGCTCAATTACCTGCGCCGCACCGGACGCGATGACTCGCTGGTCGCGGTGGTCGAGGCATACACCAAAGAGCAGGGGCTGTTCCGTACCGACGGCATGGCCGATCCGCTCTTCACTGACGTCGTCGAGCTTGACCTCAGCACCGTCGAGCCGAGCATGGCCGGCCCACTTCGCCCGCAGGATCGCATTCTGCTGCGCGAGGTCAAGGCGACGTTCAAACACGCGCTCGAAGCGCCGGTCACCGAGCGTGGATACGCCCTCAGCGGCAGTCAGCTGGAGCGCGTCGGCGTGGTGCATAACGGCGCTACGCACGAGATCACGCACGGCGCGGTGGTCATCGCGGCGATCACGAGCTGCACCAACACCAGCAATCCGTCGGTGATGGTCGCGGCGGGCCTGCTGGCGAAGAATGCGGTTGAGAAGGGGCTGACCCGCCAGCCGTATGTCAAGACCAGCCTCGCGCCCGGCTCGAAGGTCGTCACCGAGTACCTCGACAAAGCCGGCTTGACCGAATACCTCGATCAGCTTGGCTTCCAGACCGTCGGCTATGGATGTACGACGTGCATCGGCAACAGCGGCCCGCTTCCCGCCGAAGTCAGCGCCGCCGTCAACGAGTCCGATCTGGTCGCCGCCGCCGTGCTCAGCGGCAACCGCAATTTCGCCGGCCGCATCAGCCCGGATGTGAAGGCTAACTTCCTCGCGTCCCCGCCGCTGGTCGTCGCTTATGCGCTGGCCGGCACCGTCGACATCAACTTCGACACCGACCCAATCGGCACAGGCAAAGACGGTCAGCCGGTCTACCTGCGCGACATCTGGCCGAGCCAGCGCGAAATCCTCGACGTGGTCGGTTCGTCGATCACCGCCGGGATGTACCGCGAACAGTACGGCAACGTCTACAACGGCAACCCGGATTGGAACGCGATCCCCTCCAAGAGCGATCCGGTCTACAGCTGGAACACGGCCAGCACCTACGTGCAGGAGCCGCCCTTCTTCGTCGATATGCCGGTCGAAGCGCCGGGCGTACAGCCGATCTCCGGCGCGCGGGCGCTGGCCCTGTTCGGCGACAGCGTGACGACCGACCATATCAGCCCGGCTGGCAGCATCGCCAAGGACAGCCCGGCCGGCCAGTATCTGCTCAGCAAGGGCATCGAGCGTAAGGATTTCAACAGCTACGGCTCCCGGCGCGGTAACGACCGCATCATGACGCGCGGCACGTTCGCCAACATCCGCCTGCGCAATCTGCTCGCGCCCGGCACCGAGGGCGGCGTGACGTACTACCTCCCCACCGGCGAGCTGATGAGCATCTACGACGCCTCGATGAAGTATCAGGCCGACAATACCCCGTTGGTGATCTTCGCCGGCAAGGATTACGGCATGGGCTCCAGCCGTGACTGGGCCGCCAAAGGCACACTCCTGCTCGGCGTCAAGGCGGTCATCGCGCAGAGCTTCGAGCGCATCCACCGGTCGAATCTGGTGATGATGGGCGTGCTGCCGCTGGTGTTCGAGGACGGCCAAAGCTGGCAGTCGCTCGGCATTTCGGGGCAGGAACACTTCCGCATCGAGGGCCTGAACGACGACATCCAGCCCAAGCAGAAGCTGACCGTAGTCGCCACCAGTGCGGACGGCAGTGAGAAGCGCTTCACCGCGATCGCGCGCCTCGACACGCCGGTCGAGGTCGAGTACTACAAGAACGGCGGCATCCTCCAAACCGTGCTGCGCAACTTCCTCAAGCAGTAACGCGCCACCGGATCAAGACGCTCAACGGCCGGGGATCGCATAGATTCCCGGCCGTTTCTGTTATACTAAAGTCATACATAAGATGAGGTACGCTAATGGCCGCTGCTGTAGAACGCGTACAGCCTATGACCGCTGAAGAATTCGACCGTTTTGCCCTTGCGGACGAGAACAGCGAGCGCATCCTCGAATTCATCGACGGAGAGATCTTCGAAGTACCGAGCAATCCGTATGCGTCAAAGGTCTCTATGCGGGTCGGTATCTTAATCGGCGTTTATCTGCTCAAGCAGCCGATTGGACACTTGACCGGTGAGGCCGGCGGCTATCGCGTATCGGGTGATCGCTACGCACCGGACGTCGCGTTCGTGCGTCGAGAGAAACAAGACGAAGTTGCGATGGAAGGCCATAACCCCGTGCCGCCTGACCTTGCCGTCGAAGTCGAGTTCCCAACGAGCATCAGATCGCAGCGTCGGCTCGAAAAGAAGCTGGCGCGTTACGCTGCGGATGGCACGACCGTGTGGGTCGTTTATCCCGAAACACGCGAAGTTGAAGTCCACGCGCCGAACCAGCCCGCGCAGATCGTCGGCATCGACGGCACGCTCAACGGCGGCGACATCCTGCCCGGCTTTACGCTGGCCGTCACGGACATTTTCCCTGAAGCTGCTGATCTCACCGCGCCAGACGCCTAGTCCAATCCTGACGAGCGCAGCGCGTCGGCGAACGCCGGTGTGTCCGTGTCCGTGATCTTCACCTGCGGCGTGCCATGCCACTGTGCGAAGTCGTGCAGCGCGCTGTTGAGACCGGTCACCAGCTTATTCGTGACCTTCACCCCCGGCTCAAGGTGCAGGCGTCGAATTTCCAGAACGCCGTCTTTGCGGTGCGCCTTCGGGTCAAGCCGGCCAACCATGCGTGTGCCGTGTAGAATGGGCAGCGTAAAGTAGCCGAACTTGCGCTTGTGTTCCGGCGTGTAGACCTCGATTTTGTAGTCCATGCCGAACATGCCGAGCAGCCGGTCGCGATCCCACACCACCGGATCGAACGGGGACAGCACGGTCGTCCGGCTCGCCTTGATCGCGCCGTCCGCGATCTGCTGGAGCGTGTCGGTGTCGTCGCGGTGGACAAGCCACGCCTGCGGGTCATCCCCGACGTGGACGCGGGTCAGCACGCCGGCCTTCACCAATCCCGGCAGCACGCGCTTAACGTCACCTTTCTTGATGCGGAAGTAATCCGCCAGCCAGCGCTCCGGCGCGACGCCGAGCATCCGCACCGTGCGCTCGATCCAATCAGCGTGAATCGCGCCGACATCGGGTGTCTTGGCATCGCTCCACGGGTGGATACGTTCTTGTAGGTCGTAGATGCGCTGAAAGTTGTCGCGCCGGGCGACCATGACTTCGCCGACATGGAACAGATACTCGAGCGCCATCTTCTCGGCCTTCCAGCCCCACCAGCCGCCCTTGTAACCGTCATTGCGCTCGAAATCCGCCGAGCGAACCTCTCCGTTCTCGCGGATATGCCTGCGGATTCCGTCAATGGTTCCAGCGGGGATGCGGTTGGACGCCCACGCGTTGACCTCGCTGTCCGGCACGCGCCGATCGAGCATGAAGCGCCGGTACTGTCCGAAGTCCTCAATCGGCAGAAAGCAGGCCGCGTGCGCCCAATACTCGAACAGCTTACGCTCGGCCAGCAAATCGGTCAGCCAGTTCAGCGGATAACCACCGAGCCGGCTCCACAGCACCACATACGGGCTGCGGTTGACCACGCTGATCGTGTCGATTTGCAGCACGCCGATGCGCCGGATCGTGTCGAGCAGGTCGGCCTTCTTCACCTTGCGCTGCCGACCGGTCAATCCCTGCGCATGAAGCAGCGCTGTCCGTGCGTGTTCGAGTGTAATCTTCATCAATCGACCTCATCGTCCGGCGTCGAGCGTACAGAACAAACGTTCCAGTATTGTAACGCGCTAACGTCCGGTTCGCCAGATCACAGCCGTCGGCCGAATGGGGACGCCTGTTCGCGATACCGGTGCGGTGCAGTTTGCGCTATATGTACGGTGAGCCATCAACCAAAAACGCCGCCCGGATGTCGGACGGCGTTTTGTTTACGGTGTGAACGGCCGGTGATCTACACGGCCGGCACGCGGTGGCACGCCACGTAATGCCCCGGCGTGACCTCGATCAACTCAGGATCGGGGTCGCGGTGGCAGTACTCGATGCTCACCGGGCAGCGCGTGTTGAAGTTACAGCCGGTCGGCGGATTAGCGGGGCTGGGCAAGTCCCCGGCGATGATGATGCGCTGACGATGTTCTTCCACGCTCGGATCCGGCACCGGCACCGCCGAGAGCAGCGCCTGTGTGTACGGGTGCAGCGGGTTGTCATACAGCTCGTCGGTCGGGGCCAGCTCGACGATCTTGCCGAGGTACATGACGGCCACGCGGTCGCAGATGTGCCGCACCATCGACAGGTCATGGGCGATGAACAGGTACGTCAGGTTGAGTTCCTGCTGCAAGTCCTCAAGCAGGTTGACCACCTGCGCCTGAATCGACACGTCGAGCGCCGAGATCGGCTCATCGCATACGATGAACTTCGGGTTCAGCGCGAGCGCGCGCGCGATGCCGATACGCTGCCGCTGACCGCCTGAGAACTCGTGTGGATAACGATTGATGTAGAACGGGTTGAGGCCCACGCGTTCCAGCAGTGCTTCGACGTTCTCACGCAGCTCGCGGCCGCGCAGGATGTTGTGAATGCGCATCGGCTCGCTGACGATGTTGCCGACCGTCATACGCGGGTTGAGCGACGCAAACGGGTCTTGGAAGATAATCTGCATCTCGCGGCGCAGCGAGCGAAGCTCCTCGCCTTTCATCGTGGTCAGCTCGCGCCCATCGAAGACGACCGAGCCGGACGTCGGACGGTAGAGCTGCAGAATGGTGCGGCCGGTGGTGCTCTTGCCACAGCCCGACTCGCCCACGAGGCCGAGCGTCTCACCGCGCTTAACGTCGAAGCTGACGCCATCGACCGCGCGCACCGCGCCGACCTGCCGCTGAATAATCAAACCCGACGTAATCGGGAAGTGCTTTTTGAGATTGCGGACGCTAAGAATCGTATCTGAGGTCGCCGCCGAATTGGGTTGAACTGCGCTCGCCACTGCCGACATTTACTGCTTCCCTTCCGCTTCAGCCTTGAGAGCCGCCGGCAAGTCATACCAAGCCGCGACAAGATGACCTTCAACACTTCCTTCAGCTTGGCGCAGCGGTGGCGTCTCCGTCCAGCAGCGTTCGCTGCGATACGGATTGCGGGGCGCGAATGCGTCGCCGACAGGTTCTACACGCATGTCCGGTGGAGACCCTTCGATCTGCACCAAACGCTGACGCCCACCACCGACATCGAGGCGTGGGAGTGAACGGAGCAAGCCAAGCGTGTAGGCGTTGCGCGGGTCTTGGAACACGGAGCGAATCGGCCCGCGTTCGATGATGCGCCCGGCGTACATGACGTTGATCGTGTCGGCCAACCCGGCTACGACGCCGAGGTCATGGGTGATCCAGATCATCGCCATGCCAAGCTCTTTCTGAAGCTGCTTGACCAGTTCGATGATCTGCGCCTGAATGGTGACATCCAGCGCGGTCGTCGGCTCGTCGGCGATGAGCAGCTTCGGGTTACAGCTGAGGGCCATGGCGATCATAATACGCTGGCGCATCCCGCCCGAAAACTGATGCGGGTAGTTCTTCAGACGCCGGCGCGCATCCGGGATGCCGACCATATCGAGCAGCTCGGCGGCGCGGCTGTCGGCCTGCGAGTTATTCATCCCCAGATGAAGTTTGAGCGCTTCGGTGATCTGCGTGCCAACCGTCAGCACGGGATTGAGCGAGGTCATGGGGTCTTGGAAAATCATGGCGATCTCCGCCCCGCGCACCAGCCGCATCTCGTCACGGCTCAGCTTGAGCAGGTCACGCCCCTGAAAATTCACCTCGCCGTGGGTGACTTTTCCCGGTGGGCTAGGGATCAGCCCCATGATCGAAAGGGCATGCACGGATTTACCGCTGCCCGACTCCCCGACGACTCCCAGCGTCTCACCCTCGTTGAGCACATAACTCACGTCGTTTACGGCGTAAATTGTGCCTTCTTGGGTATAGAAGCGGGTGACGAGGTTCTTGACCTCCATCAACACACCCACGGTCCACCTCCACCTAACCCCAAAGCGCGCTCCCGCGCGTAGTGCCAATTTCGTGCTGCGTGTTTAGGCGTTTGCCTTCGTCTGGCAGGTTGGACTCCCCAGTCATCCCCCGCCCACGCGTGTCGAATTGTAGCCTAATGCCCATTCCGCAACAAGTTTTACTGCGCTTAACGCAATTTTCGTATGGCTTTCGAGTAGTCTAACAAAGACCTAATGATTCTCCGGTTAGGTTGTGCGGCGCGCAAGCGTCGAGACTATGGACAGGCGCCGTGTGTGCTGCACGCGGGGCTGGACGGGGCCAGCTGCCTGTTCGCGTGACCTTCATTCAACGGATTGAGGAGCCTGATGGTTATCGATTTCACCCCACTCCGCGAGCGCAAGGTGAAGGCGGGTGAGTTTGCTTCCCGCTACAGCCTCGCGGACATTCGCGAAACGGCCGTCGCGGGGATCACGTTCATGCGCGAGCTGATCGCAGACCTTGACGACGCCGACGTCACCTTCGACCCAATCGACCCCGAAGCCAACGACCCCCATGCCCGCCCCGGCGAGGAACACATCGGCTGGAGCATCGCCCACCTGATCGTGCATGTGACCGCGAGCACGGAAGAAGGCGCGGCGCTCGCCTCGGTGCTGGCGCGCGGCATCCCCTATCCCAACGACGTTCGCCTGCGGTACGAGACCGATTGGCGATCAGTGACCAAGAAATCTACGCTTGAGCAGCGGCTTAACGAAAGCCTGCGGATGCGGCTCGCCTTTATCGACTCGATGCCCGACAAGCCGTCGAATGCGACTGTCAAGCGCAGCGACCGGTTTGTCGAGCTGTATGGAGAGACGGACTACAAGGCGACGTTCATTTTCGGCCTCATGCACGAATTCGGACACCACGAACAGATGGCCGAGGTCAAGCGGCAGGCGATTGAAGGACGCAAAGCAGTCGCGGCACGTTAGTCGCGCGTCTGTGCAATAGAAACAAGCGTTGCGATCAGCGCAATTGACGATTTCGCCCGACAGTCCTATCATCGAACCGTATTACGTCTACGGGGAGTTGTAGGTTGTTGTATGGTTGATCTCCGCCGAACCCTAATCGGGGCGCCGCTCGCAACACACCAAGCCATTCACCAGCGCCTTTCTAAAGTAAAGGCGCTGGCTGTGTTTAGCTCCGATGCGTTGAGTTCGAGCGCATACGCGACCGAGGCCATCCTCTTGGTCTTGATCGGAGCGGGAACAGGGGCGCTGGCGGTTAGCTGGCCGATCACACTCGGGATCGCTGCACTGCTGCTGATCGTGAGTTTCTCGTACTACCAGACGATTCACGCCTATCCCAACGGCGGTGGAGCGTACATCGTCGCGAAGGACAATCTCGGGGTGTTTCCGGGGCTGACCGCCGCCGCCTCGCTGTTGATCGATTACATCCTGACCGTCGCCGTGTCGGTCTCGGCCGGGGTCGCCGCGCTCACGTCAGCCTTCCCGGAGATCGTCCAGTTCCGCGTGCCCATCGCAATCGGGATCGTCGCCTTCATCATGCTGATGAACCTGCGCGGCGTGCGCGAATCCGGGACGTTCTTCAGCATCCCGACGTATGCCTTCGTCGTCGGCGTCTTCCTGATGATCGGCTGGGGCCTGATCCGTATCATCACAGGCAATATCCCCGACCCGATGGAGGGGCAGATCGTCACGGACGGCGTGGTTTCTGCCACAGAGGGTCTCACGCTGTTCATTATCCTGCGTGCGTTCTCAGCCGGCTGTACAGCACTGACCGGGGTCGAGGCGATCAGCAACGGGATCCCCGCCTTCAAGCCGCCTGAGAGTCATCACGCCGGCCAGACCCTCATCATGATGGTCGTGCTGCTGTCGGGCCTGTTCATCGGCGTCACGTTTCTCGCCAATCACTTCCCGATCGAAGTCAGCGAACATGGCGGGCCAACCGTTCTGTCACAGATCAACGCGGAGGTGTTCGGCGCGGGCACGGTGTTCTACTTCTACGTGCAGTTCGCCACCCTGTTCATCTTGTCGCTGGCGGCCAACACGGCGTTTGCGGATTTCCCGCGTCTCGCCTCGCTCATCTCGGCCGATCGCTTTCTGCCGCGTCAGCTGACCAACTTCGGCGACCGCCTCGTCTACAGCAACGGCATTATCCTGCTGGCTGTGCTGGCGTCGCTGCTCATCATCCTGTTCGACGCGCGTGAGCAAAACATGCTGCCCCTCTATGCCGTCGGCGTGTTCGTCAGCTTCACGCTCTCGCAAAGCGGGATGGTCATCCATTGGATAAAAGACCGCAAGCGCGAGGGATTCGTCCCGACACGCGCATGGCGTTTCAAGCTCGGCATGAACGCGTTCGGGGCGCTGTGTACCTTTGTCGTCGGCATCGTGCTGATGGTGACGAAATTTGCCGAGGGCGCATGGCTCGTGATCGTCGCCATCCCGGTGCTGATCGCGATGTTCCTCAGGATCCACAGCCATTACAAGGGCGTGGCTCGCTCACTGTCGCTCGACGGCATTACCCCCAGCCCACCGCGCACTCATAACCTGCTGCGCAACCACACGCCGCTAATCGTGCTGATGAACAGCCTCAACCGTTCGTCGCTGCAAGCCCTCGAGTACGCGCTGCAAATCAGCGACAACGTGCGCGCCGTGGCGATCTCGGTAGAGCCGCCGCAAATCGAGGCGCTGCGCAAGAAGTGGGCACAGTGGAACCTCGGTGAAGTCCCGCTGGACATTATCGACTCGCCCTATCGCGAGATCAGCGAACCCCTCGTGCGCTATCTACACGAACGCGACACCGCCGATCCTGAACGCCTGCCAACGATCGTGGTGATCCCGCAGTTCGTGGTCTCAAAATGGTGGGAAAACCTGCTGCACAACGGGACGACCAGCATCATTCGGGCGGCGTTGTACCGCGATCAGATCGAGCGCGGTCACGGCCGGCCGGTTATCTTCGTGCCCTATCGCATCGGCGACACGTTGTATCAACCGGACATCATCGGCCGCGAATCGCCGAAGCCCGACCCTCGCGGCGACGAGCTTCACGGCTAGTTGGCCTCAACCCCGTCAGGATCAAAAAGGACCGCACAGCACGGTCCTTTTTTGGTGTCACGCCGCTAAGCGCGAAGTTGAAAGTGTTGAGTGATGAGTGATGAGAAAACGCCGCGCCGTATAGCTCGACTAACGCTGCAAGATGGGAGACCGAATCTCTCGACTTACGAACACCGGCTTAGTCCACTCATGGGCACAAAACTAGCCCCGTCTCACAACTGCCAACTGCCCCCTGCCCCCTGACAACTGACTCCTGACAACTGCCCCCTGACAACTGACTCCTGACCCCTGACAACTGCCCCCTAGAGATTAAGCGCCACCCGCATCAACTTCTCGCCGGTGTCGAACTTCTGCGTAAAGCCCAGCGCCTTGCAGATTTTGAGCATGCCGGTGTTCTCCGGCAGGACATACGCCCAAATCTGCCGGACATGCTCGGCCTTGCCCCACTCGACCAATCGCTTGAGCAGTTCGGTGCCCAGCCCCGCACGCTGATACAGATCGCTGATAAGCAGGCCAAACTCCGCATCGTGCCGGCCATACGCCTTCGTCAGCCGGCCGATGCCGAGGATTTCCGGCCCGCTGTCAGTCGTGTGACGAACGGCGACGAACGCCATTTCGCGGTCATAGTCGATGAACGCCAAGCGTGCTAGACGGTCATGCGCGATACGCTGGCCGAGCTTCATCATGCTGAAGTAGCGCAGATACACCGACCGTTCAGAAAGGTGCTCGTGGAAACTCACCACCAGCGGCTCGTCCTCAGGCCGGATCGGCC
Organism: Chloroflexi bacterium OLB13; assembly: GCA_001567485.1. Lineage (GTDB taxonomy): Bacteria > Chloroflexota > Anaerolineae > Aggregatilineales > Phototrophicaceae > Flexicrinis. The sequence continues at coordinate 45,620 of JZRA01000132.1, read as the reverse complement.
GGATTTCGAGGTCGTCACCGGTCTTACTCGTCCACGGATGCACGTACTGGCGCGGGTACGGCCGGATCGCCGGACGCGGAAGATCGGCCTCCTCGGTACCGGGCGGCATCAATACAACGCGGGCGTCCAGCGCAACAAACCGTTCCGACGACGCCAGCAGCGGATTGATGTCGATCTCCTTGATCCACGGCTGTTCGACGACCAACTGACTGAAGCGCACCATCAAACGTTCCAGCGCCGGCATGTCGACCGGTTGACGTCCGCGCACGCCTTTCAGCGCCGTGTAGATCTTGGTCTGTTCCATCATCCGGCGCGCCAGCGTCGTCGTAAGCGGTGGCAGGCCCAGCGCACGATCCTTATACACTTCGACCAGCGAGCCTCCGGTGCCGAACAGCAGCACCGGCCCGAACTGCGCGTCAAGGCTGCTGCCGATGATGATCTCGTAGCTGTCGGTCATGCGGATCATCGGCTGAACGGCGACGCCATGGAAGTGCTCGGCGCCGGCTTTCTCCGTCACGCTCTGGCGGATTTGGTTGAACGCGCGCCTCACGCCGTCGCTGTTGGTGACGTTCAGCACCACGCCGCCAACGTCGGTCTTGTGCGTGATCGTCTCGCTGTGCAGCTTGATCACAACCGGATAGCTGATCTGCCCTGCCGCCTCGACAGCCTCGTCTTCGGTCTTGGCGACGATGTTGGCGACCGTCGGAATCTTGTACGCGGTCAAGATGCGTTTTGACTCGTCTTCGGTCAGGATGTCGCGCTTCTGTTCACGCGCGGCGTTGATGATCTGTTCGACCGCGGCGCGATCCGGCACGTCTCCGTAATGATCCTCCGGTAGGTCGGGCGTCTCATGCAGGCCGCGCAAGCTGTAATCGTAGCGCCACAGATAGTTGAACAGACGCACGGCCGTGTCCGGATACGGGAAGGTCGGGATGCCGGCCGTGCCGAGGATCGCCTCGCCCGCTTTGATCGACTCGCCGCCCATCCAGCTCGCCAGCACCGGCTTGTTCTCGATGTTCGCGTAGGGCTTGAGCCGTTCCGCCGTCGCGGTCGGGTCGGTCATCGCTTGCGGCGTGAGGATGACCAGCAGGCCGTCGGCATTGGGATCAGACGCGGCGACTTCCAGCGCTTTCGCGTAACGCTCCGGGTCGGCATCGCCGAGGATGTCGATCGGGTTATTGTGGCTCCATGCGGACGGCAGAAACGCGTTGAACGCGTCCATCGTCTCCGGGCTGATATCCGACAGCTCACCACCGTCGAGGATCAGCGCGTCGGTCGCCAGCACGCCGGGGCCGCCGGCATTGGTGACGATGCTGAGCCGTTTGCCCAGCGCGCGCGGCTGTTTGGCGAGCACCTCGCTGATGTAGAACACGTCGCTGATGCGCTCGACGCGCAGCACGCCGATACGCCGGAGCGCCGCGGCGAACACGTCATCACTGCCGGTCATCGAGCCGGTGTGGCTGGCGGCGGCGGCGGCGGCGGCGGCGGTACGCCCGGCCTTGATCAGGATGATCGGCTTGCGGCGGGCGACCTCACGCGCGGCGCTCATAAACGCGCGGGCGTCGCCAATCGACTCCATGTAGATCACGATGCTCTGCGTAGCCGGGTCTTCGCCGAGGTAGTAGATCAAGTCCGACCAGCCAACATCCAGCATCGACCCGATGCTGATGAACGCGCTAAAGCCGACGTTTTCGGTGAAGCTCCAGTCCAGCACCGAAGTGCAGATCGCGCCCGACTGGCTGATGAACGCGACGTTGCCGGGGTTGGCGATGTCGCCGGCAAAGGTGGCGTTGTAATGTCCGCGCGGCATCATCACGCCGAGACAGTTGGGGCCGATGATGCGCATCTTCCCGGCGGCGATCTTCAGGATTTCGTCTTCGAGTGCCTTGCCTTCGGGGCCGATCTCCTTGAAGCCGGCGCTGATGATGACCGCGCCCGGCACGCCGTTGTCGACGCACTCTTGCACGATGCCCGGAACGGTGGGCGCGGGCGTGACGATCACGGCGCAGTCGACCTTATCGGGAACCTCGGCGATCGACTTGTAGGCGCGCACGCCCAGCACGCTCTTACGCGTCGGGCTGACCGGGTAAACCGTGCCGCCGAACGGGCTGGCGATCAGGTTGTAAAGGATGGTACGGCCGACCGAGCCGGGCTTTTCGGTGGCGCCGATGACGGCGACCGAGCGCGGCTTGAGGATCGGATCGAGCGGGTGGCGCTCCTCGACCATCGCGTGCTGCTGCGTGATCTTGGTCGGAGGTGTGTCAGTCATGGGGAGAACCTCTCTGGATATCCAGCCGAGTACCCCCCTATTTTACCGACGCTTCGCACGCCGACGCTAACGAGAACAATGTGATAGATGTCACAAATGGGGTGCGTTAAGCATTAGATCCACACAGCTTGGCCGGTCGCACTGAAGTTCAGCGCATTACGGAACTCATACCAGCACCCTGATCCTGCTCGTCAAATAGGAGTATTCAAGCAAAATGCATAGTAGTACTGGATGAAGGAGACAAACACACGGCATCCTTCAGAAGAACAATGGATCATACATTTTGGAGGTATCCGCGGCAGACACGTACGCTAAGCGCGAAGTTGAAAGTGTTGAGTGATGAGTGATGAGAAAACGCCGCGTCGTATAGCTTGACTAACGCTGCAAGATGGGAGACCGAATCTCTCGACTTACGAACACCGGCTTAGATCACTAATGGGCGAGCCGGCGGCTCGCCCATACATCCTCTCTGTGTCCTCCGCGGCCTCTGTGGTTCAAACCTCTTGTAGTTCAAACCCTGTGCCGTTCGTGGATCAGTCCTAACCTACCACGCGTAGGCTTCGGGGGCCGGGCCGCCGGGGCCGGGGAACAATTCGTCCAGTTCCTTGAGCTGCTCGGCGCTGAACTTGATCTCCAGCGCGCGCAGGCTGCCAGTGAGCTGCTCCATCGTGCGCGGCCCGATGATCGGCGCCGTGACAGCCTTCTGGTGCAGCAGCCACGCCAGCGCCACATCGGCCGGATGCTCGCCCAACGCGGCGCACCACGCTTCCCACGTCTCCAACTGCGGCCGGAACTTGTCAATGTCTTTTTGCGCGCCTTCGCTGGCACGGCGGCCCTCAGCGGCTTTCTGCAGCGCTCCGCCCAGAACGCCGCCCTTCAGCGGACTCCACGGGATGATGCCGAGGCCGTAGAACTCGCAGGCAGGCACGACTTCCAGCTCGATCGTGCGATCGAGCAGGTTATACAGGCTCTGCTCGCTGACGAGACCCATGAAATGACGCGCCTTGGCGGCTTCGTTGGCCTGCGCGATATGCCATCCGGCGAAGTTGCTGCTGCCGATATACAGGACTTTGCCCTGCTGCACCAGCACCTCGCACGCCTGCCAGATCTCCTCCCACGGCGTGCTGCGGTCGATATGGTGGAATTGATACAGGTCGATATGGTCAGTGTGAAGCCGTTTCAGACTTCCCTCCACCGCCTGCCGGATATGCAGCGCCGACAGCTTGCTCTGGTTCGGCCAGTCGCCCATCGTGCCGTAGACCTTGGTCGCCAGCACGACCTTCTCGCGCCGGCCCCCGCCCTGCGCGAACCAGCGGCCGATGATCTGCTCGGTGACGCCCTCGCCCTTCTTCCGGCCGTACACGTTGGCCGTATCGAAGAAATTGATACCGAGGTCGAGCGCCTTGTCCATCATGGCGTGGCTGTCCGGCTCCGATGAATGCGGGCCGAAGTTCATCGTGCCGAGGCACAGCGGGCTGACCCTCAACCCGGTGCGCCCCAAAGAAACATACTCCATCATCACCGCTCCTAATCAGAAACTGAACGCGCCTCGAGTCCAGATTGTAACGCCGCGCGCCACAGATCGCGCGCCGATTGGACTCAGGCCGCGCACGGCTGTTGCGCAGTCATCGAATATCCGTATCCTTGAGGGTATAACTTCGCGCCGTCGCCAAGGGGTCGCATCATGTTGAGCGCAGCAGATAAGATCGGTTTCCCGCACCGCCGCGAGATCGTCGCCGTCGTCGTTGCCGTTCTTCCGTTCATCCTGAATTTTTATTCGGTATCGACGGTGAACGGACGAATCACCAGCTACAGTGACTTCGCGGACATCGTGCTCGGCGCAATCGTGTTGTATCTCACGTTCAATAACCGCGTCTTCATCACCGAAGGCGAGGCGAAGTACAAAGTGATTCGCATCGTTCTGACGGTCGCGCTGGTGATCGTCGGCGTGTTCCACGTCCTCAGCGGCGCGGGCCTGCTGGTCAACCTGCCCTACCCGCTGGGATACGGAAGCTAGGGCGGCCTACTCCCACTCAATCGTGCCGGGGGGCTTGGACGTGATGTCGTACAGCACGCGGTTGACTCCCTTAACCCTGTTGACGATCTGACTGCTCACACGCGCGAGCAGCGCAGAGTCGAGCCGCGCCCAGTCCGCGGTCATAAAGTCGTCGGTGACGACGGCACGCAGCACGACGACCTCCTCGTAGGTGCGCTCATCGCCCATCACCCCGACCGCCTTGACCGGCAGCAGTACAGCGAAGGCTTGGCTTGTCCCCATACCCTCGTCATGGCGCAGCAGCCCCGCTTTGTGCAGTTCGTTGGTGAAGATCGCGTCCGCCGCGCGCAGGGTTTCGAGCCGATCCCACGTGATCTCACCCGGACAGCGCACGGCCAAACCGGGGCCGGGGAACGGCTGTCGCCAGATGATCGACTCCGGCAGGCCGAGCGCCTCGCCGACCTTGCGCACCTCGTCTTTGAACAGGTCGCGGATCGGCTCGACCAGTTCAAATTGCAGATCGTCCGGCAGCCCGCCGACGTTGTGATGGCTCTTGATCGTCTTGGACGCTCTGCTGCTGTGCGCGCTCTCGATCACATCCGGGTAGATCGTCCCCTGCGCAAGGAACGTGACGCCTTCCAGCGACCGCGCGAAATCGCTGAACGTGTCGATGAACGCCTTGCCGACCGTCTTGCGCTTCTGCTCCGGGTCGGTCACGCCGTGCAGCCGCGTCAAGAATTCTTCGGTAGCGTCAATCGCCGTCAGGTTCAGGCCGCGCTCATCGCGGAATACGCGCGTGACCTGCTCAGCTTCGCCGAGGCGCAGCATGCCCGTGTTGACGAAGCAGCAGATTAAGCGGTCGCCGATGGCCTTCTGCAGCAGCACCGCCACCACCGACGAGTCGACACCGCCGGACAGCGCCAACAGCACACGCTCATCACCAACCTGCGCCCGTATGCGCTCGATCGTATCGTCGATGAACGCGCCGGGAGTCCACTTCGGGTCGCACCCGCACACGTCGATGACGAAGTTACGATAGATCGCGCGCCCGTATTCGGTGTGATTCACCTCCGGGTGAAACTGCACGCCGTATAACCCGCGCGCTTCGTCCGCGATGGCCGCGTAAGGCGAATGATCGCTGGTGGCAAGCGGCGTAAAGCCGGGCGCGGGGCGCTCGATGCGGTCGCCGTGGCTCATCCACACGAGGCTCGTCGGCGGAACATCCTTGAACAGCACGCCGCCGGTGTGAGCGAGCGTCGCGCGGCCGAACTCGCGGTGCTGGGCCGAGGCAACCTCACCGCCCAGCGCATGAGTCATCGCCTGCATGCCGTAGCACACGCCCAGTATCGGCAGGCCGGAACGCAGCAGCGCGGGTTGAAGCTGTGGCGCGCCTTCCTTGTAAACACTCTCCGGCCCGCCGCTCAGGATATAGCCGCGCGGTTGATGCCGGTTGATGTGATCGGCCGGCGCGTCGAACGGAAACACTTCGGCGTAGACGCCGGCCTCGCGGATGCGGCGTGCGATGAGCTGCGTATACTGCGATCCGAAGTCGATCACGGCGATCCCGCCGATGCGCAAGTCTTCCGTCATAGGTCATCCCTGTCGCGTTGAATGCGGCGATTATAAGCGGCAAACCGCCCGCGGCGCACCCCTCCGATTGCACCGGAAGTTCGGGCTGTGGGGTATAATGCGGTATGTACCGGGGAACAAGTGGAATCGTAAAGAGACAACATGCGTATTGAGCGATTTGCTTTACCGCATCATTGGTACCGCAAGGTGCAGCGCTTCTTGATGACACACGAGGCGCACAACAACCTGATGCTCGGGCTGGCCGGAATCCTGATGAATTCGCCCGAGACGTACCCCGAATTCTACTTGTCCGAAGTGATCGACGAGGACGCGAAAACCGTCGGCGCGGCGTTGATGACCATGCCGCATCATCTCATCATCGCGCATGGCACATCGCAGGAGGCGCTCGACCTGATCGCCACCCATACGCACCGTCTCTACGGCACGCTGCCCGGCGTCAACAGCTCGCGCGACTTGGCGGAAGCATTCGCGCGGAAATGGACGGAGGTCTCAGGCGTGCCGCATCGCCGCCTGATGCAGCAGCGCATTTTTCAGATCGACAAGGTGTCTATGCCGGAGGGGGTTGCCGGATCGCTTCGCCTCGCCGGATCCGCAGACATCGACCTGCTCGCGGAATGGTACGCGCAGTTCGCCATCGACGCGACACTGCCCGTGCCAACACCTGAGCAATCGCGTGCATGGGCGGAAGCCACCGCCGCCGCGATCAATCGGCGCGCCTTCCTCTGGATCGTCGATGACAAACCGGTCTGCTTGGTCGGCGCCACCGGCCCCACCCCGAACGGAATCCGCATCGGCCCGGTGTATACCCCGCAAGACGAGCGCCGGAAGGGCTATGGCAGCGCATGTACCGCCGCGGTCAGCCAGAAGATGCTGGATGAAGGACGGCGGTTTTGCTTCCTTTATACCGACATCGAGAACCCCACCAGCAATAAGATCTATCAAAACATCGGATATCGCCCCATCGTCGACTGCGATCTGTACGTCTTCAATGCGTCCAATCCGGCGTAAAACGGGTGAACTTTGGCATGTCGCGCCGCCTATGCCATAATCTATCCGATTAACACACTCACCCCGCCGCCTGCGCGCGTGCCACGCAAGGGATAACGATGAGCGAAGCGCCTTCCGGGATAACCATACGACCTCTGACTCAACAAGACCGCACTTGGGTGGCACAGTTCTTGGATGAGCACTGGAAATCGACCAAGATCGTCTCGCGCGGCCAGTCGTACTATGGACATCTGCTGCCGGGGTTTGTGGCGTCAATTCCAGACGACGAAACTGGCGCCGAAGAACCGATCGGGCTGCTGCTGTATCGCCAAGAGGATTCGGAATGTGAGGTCATGACGCTCGACAGCATCCAGCGCAAGTCGGGCGTGGGGACGGCCCTGCTGGAAGCGATGAAGCAGTACGCGCTCGAAAACGGCATCCGCCGCCTGTGGCTGATCACTACCAACGACAATCTCGACGCCCTGCGGTTCTATCAGAAGCGCGGCTGGCATCTGGTCACCATACATCGTGACGCTCTCAACGAGTCGCGCCGGCTCAAGCCGCAAATCCCGATCATCGGGCTAGACGGCATCCCGCTGCGCGACGAGATCGAACTCGAATTGACGCTGTAGCAGTCGCCCTAACGGCGGTTCGTGCGTTCTGTTACAATGGCCGATTAACCGACACACGATCACTGGCGCGCGCTGAACGCCGTTCGCACGCCGCCGGCCAACAACCACTATGCCTAGAAAACCCCTGCTTGCTCTTGTCGGCCGTCCCAACGTCGGCAAATCGACGCTGTTCAACCGTCTTGCCGGCGAACGTCTGGCGGTGACGAATCCCATCCCCGGCACCACGCGCGACCGCCTGCACGGCGAGACGTTCTGGAACGGCGTGCAGTTCCGTATCGTGGACACCGGCGGTATCGAGGTGTATCAGCCCAAGGGCATGCGCGACGAAAACCCGCTGTCCGAAGGCAGCGCCGAGTTCGTGCCGCTGATCCGCGATCAAGCGTTGATCGCGATCGAACAGGCGGACATCATCGTCTTTGTCGTCGACATTCGTCACGGAATCACCGCCGCGGATGAAGAAATCGCGGAAATCCTGCGCCGCAGCAGCAAGCCGGTTGTGATCGCTGCCAACAAGGCCGACGATCTCGGCATTAATGACGACGCGGTCGAATTCTACGCGCTCGGTCTCGGCGAGGTCGTGCCGTGCAGCGCGGTTCACGGCGTGGGCGTGGGCGACCTGCTCGACGCCGTGGTACAAGCTCTTGGCCCCGGCGACTGGCAGGGCGCGGAGATACGCGACGACGATCATCTCAAGATCGCGGTGGTCGGCCGCCCCAACGCGGGCAAGTCGACCCTGATCAACAAGCTCATCGGCGAGGAACGGGTGATCGTCAGCCCGGTCGCCGGGACGACCCGCGACGCCATCGACACCGACATCACATGGCACGGCCAGCGTGTCACGCTCATTGACACGGCGGGCATCCGTCGTCGTGGCCGGATCGAACGCGGGGTTGAGCAGTTCAGCGTGATCCGCGCGATGAACGCCATCGAGCGCGCCGATGTCGCCCTGCTGGTCATCGACGCCGAGCTGGGCGTCACCGAGCAGGATGAGCATATCGCGGGCTACGTGATCGAGGAATACAAGTCGCTCGCGATCGTTGTCAACAAGTGGGACTCGCTCGAAAAAGACTCGAACACGCTGGTCGAGTTCACCAAGTCCGTGCGTGAACGCCTGCACTTCGTCCCCTACGCGCCGCTGCTATTCATCAGCGCGCTGACCGGACAGCGGATCCATCAGGTGTTGGAGACCGCCAACCGGGTGTTCGAGGCGCGGCACTTCCGCATCCCGACCAGCGAGCTAAACCGCATCATGCGTGACGCCGTGCGCCGGCACCCGCCTCCCCTCCGCGGGACGCGCCGCCTGCGCCTGTATTTCGCGTCTCAGGTGCGCACCGCGCCGCCTGTCATCCTGTTTCACGTCAATGACCGGCGCTTAATCCACTTCACCTACAAGCGCTTTCTGGAAAACCGCATCCGGGAGACACATCCCTTCGAGGGCACGCCGATTCGCTTGAGCTTCCGGTCATCCACCAGCACGGCCAAGAAAGACGGCGTGCAGGTGACAGCGGCCCGCGACGCCGGTGGCGAGGACGAACTGGACGAGTTGATCGAGGATGTGCAGGACGTCGAATACATCGACTTCACGCCCGGAGCGCATGACGACGACGTCGACACGGACGGCTACTACGTGGGCGAGAGTGACGATTGAGCGACCGCATCCGTATCGTCCGCATCATCTCCCGGCTCAACATCGGCGGCCCGGCGATCCATGTGGCGCTGCTCACGGCGCTGATGAACGACGAGACGTTTGAAAGCACGCTCATCACCGGTTCAATCGGCGATGAAGAAGGCGATATGACGTATTACGCCGCGCAGCACGGCGTCACGCCAGTAATGGTCGAGGCGCTCGGCCGCGAGCTGCACCCGCTGCGCGACATCCGCACACTGTGGGAACTGACGCGGCTGCTGCGCAAGCTCAGGCCCGACGTCGTTCATACCCATACCGCAAAGGCCGGATTCGTCGGCCGCTGGGCCGCGCGGTTCGCCGGCGTTCCGGTGATCGTCCATACGTTCCACGGGCATGTGTTCGAGGGCTATTTCGGCCCGCTCAAGACTCGCTTCTTCCTCTCGCTCGAACAGGCGACGGCGCGCATCACCGACGTCGTGCTGACGCTCACCCAAAGCCTGCGCCGCGACCTCGCCGACAAGTTCCGCATCGCACGCGCCGAACGGATCACCGTGCTTCCACTGGGGCTTGACCTCGCGCCGATTGCCGCCGTGCCGCGTAAGGCCGGGGCGTTTCGCGCGCGGATCGGCGTCCCAGCTGAAACGCCGCTGGTGGGGATCGCCGGGCGCATGGTGCCGATCAAAAACCACGCGCTGTTTCTCGACGCCGCGGCACAGATTCACGCACAGCGCCCCGACGTGCGGTTCGTCATCATCGGAGACGGCGAGCTGCGCGCCGACCTTGAGCAGAAGATCGATGCGCTCGCTCTGCGCGAAGTCGTGACGGTCACGGGCTGGATCAGCGACATGGCGCACGCCTACGCCGACCTCGACGTGTTCGCGCTCAGCAGCATCAACGAAGGCACGCCGGTCACGGTCATCGAGGCGCTCGCCGCGGGATGCCCGGTCGTGGCGACTCACGTCGGCGGACTACCGGATCTGCTGGAGGGCGGCCGTCTGGGCAAGCTGGTTTCAAGCGGGAACTCGCACGCGCTCGCCGAGTCGATCCTCGAGACGCTGGACAACCCGCCCGATCCCATGCCGGGGCGGCAGGCCGTCCTTTCGCAGTACGGAATCGACCGGCTGGTGAGCGACCTCTCCGCGCTGTATCGCGCTCAACTGGCGAAGAAGAAGAAGGCGCGCGCGTGAGTTTCGCGTTCCGTCCGCTGACACACGCGTTCGCCGCGGACAGCTTGGCGTGGCGATACGATCCCCCCTACGACGTCTACAATACGTATGTGTCAGCCGCGCGCGTGGACGAAGTCATCACGGCACACTTTTCGGGCGAGAGCGAGTTTCGCCAAGTCGAGCTGGACGGCGTGCCGATTGCAATTGTGAGCTTCGGCGCGGACGGACGGGTCAACGGCGGCGACTATCACGAGGATGCGTTGGACATCGGCCTCGGCGTCGCGCCGCACATGACCGGCAGGGGGCTTGGAACCGGCATCGTGCGCGAGGTCGTCGGTTACGCCGTACACGCCTTCTCGCCTCCAATGCTGCGCGTGACGATTGCGGCCTTCAACCTGCGCGCTCAGCGCGTTTGGGTGAAGAACGGATTTCAGGCGGCCAGCCGCTTCACGTTCACCGGGACAGGGATGAAATTCATCGTCTACACGTGGTCAGTGAGATAAGCGGTCATGCCGACGCTGTTTCAATACACACCCGCTATCGTCACGACATTCCCGGCCGTGGTCGATGGGTCATCGCCGGTGTTTAGCGCGCCGGACTAGCAGCGAAACGAGCCGCGTCAGCGCGATTTCCGCACGCAGCATCATGCTTACGTCGCAGGGCGGCGATCTCCGCGTTGTACCACTCGACCGTCTCGCGCAGGCCGTCGTCAAAGCTGGTCGTCGCCGTGAAGCCGAACGCATCACGGGCGCGCGTGACGTCCACGTTGCGGCGCGGCTGACCGTTTGGCTTAGTCGTGTCCCACACGATCTGGCCGTCGAAACCGACCAGCGCCTGAATCTTCTCCGCCAGCGCGCGAATGCTGATCTCGACACCGCTGCCGATATTGACTGGCTCCGGCGAGTCATAGTGCGCCGCCGCCAGCGCAATCCCGCGCGCCGCATCCTTCACGTACACGAACTCGCGAGTCGGCGTGCCATCGCCCCACAGCGTGACGGTCGCGCGTCCCTCGCGCTTGGCTTCGCTCATCTTGCGGATCAGCGCCGGGATGACGTGCGAGGTCTCAAGGTCGAAGTTATCGCCGGGGCCGTACAGGTTGGTCGGCATGACGTGTATCGCGCTGAAGCCGAACTCCTGCCGGTAGGTCTGGCCCTGAATCAGAAGCGCGCGCTTGGCGATCCCGTAGGGCGCGTTCGTCTCCTCTGGATACCCGTTCCACAGGTCGTCCTCGCGGAAGGGCGTCGGCGTGAATTTGGGATAGGCGCAGATCGTGCCAATCCCGACGAAGCGCGGAATACCGCGGCGGTAGGCCAGATCGAGCGTCAGCGTGCCCATCATCAGGTTGTCGTAGAAGAACGTAGCCGGATGCAGGCGGTTCGCCCCGATCCCACCGACGGTCGCGGCCAGATGAATTACCATCGTCGCGCCGGGGTTGTCCGTGTAGAGGCGCTCGACCGCGTCCGGCGTGCGCAGATCGTAGTCCTTGCTGCGCGGCACGATGACGTCCCCGGCCCCAAGCATGCGTAGTTCGCTCACCAAGTGGCTGCCGAGAAACCCGGAACCCCCGGTGACGATGATCGTCTGGCTGGGCCAGTCGAATGCAGCGTTTGTCATAACGTTGTACTCCCTAGCGGCGGCCTGCGCCGTCATTGTAACCGATCAAGCCGGTGCGATCCGATAGTGGTAGCGGTACGATTCCGCGAATCCCGCACGGTTATACAGGCGGATGGCGGTGTCGTTGTCGGCGCCGACATGCAGGAACAGCGCGCGCACCCCGATCCGCGATGCTTGGCCGATCAACGCACGAAGAATGGACGTCCCCATCCCTTGCCCACGGCGTGCCGGATCAGTCGCCATATTGTACACTGCGGCGGCGTGCCGGCTGCGCGAAAGCGTGCCGACCGCGGCGATCCGGCCGTCCACCACAGCCGAGGCGTAGGTACGCTGGCCGACATCTGCACGCATCATCACGGCGAACGTCTCGCGCAGGGCGGCCCATCGGGGCTGAATCGTCAGATACGCGTCGAGCCACGCGTCGGTCATCTCGCTCTCTAGCGTGACGTCATGGCTCGGCGGCGTGTCCAGCGCATCCATATTTCTCACCATGACGACGGTATTTTCGTGCGCCTCATATCCCTCTGCGGCGAGCCGCGCATCCAGTCCGGGCGGGTGAACGGCGCTCGTGATCTTGTACACGGTGGGCAGACCGCGCTCCCGATACGCATCGGCACAGTACGCCAGCTTCCGCTCAAGTTCAAACGTCGAGGGGTACAGCGGATACACGGCGTTCGACCGGTGAGTCACGCCGCCACTGAACCGCAGCAGCCACCCGTCATACGGAACCGTCTCTAACGCCGGCCATGTCAGGCAGGTATACTCCTCGTATTCGCTAATCGACATGATCCCCGCAGCCGCGCGTGAACGCATTTCAGCTTGACCCGGCCCATTCTACAGCACAGCATCGCAGACTGCCCCGGTGGATTGCCTTCGCCGCGAGCATCATGTGCGCTGCGACGGCGCTCGCACTCGTGATCGCTGCTGGGCTGCCCGGCCTCGCGGAGTCCGATCCGTTGTTTGTGCTGGACGACGGCCGGATCGTCGCCCCGGTGATCGGCGCGCTGGCCCCGCCGCTTCGACTGACCAACCTCGACGGTGAAAGAGTCGACCTCGCAGCGTATGCCGACCGGGCCGTCGTGCTGAACTCATGGGCGACGTGGTGCGTCCCGTGCCAAGCCGAGATGCCGGCGCTGCAAGCGTTATCCGAACGCTATGCCGGCCGGGTCGTCGTGGTGGGGATCAACGCGGGCGAGCCGCGCGACGCCGTGACCACATGGCGCGACCGATTCAACCTGACGTTCGATCTTGTGCTCGATCCGGACGGGGTCGCCGCGCGCGATTACCGCTTGCGCGGCCAGCCGACCACGTTTATCGTTGCGCCGGGCGGGCGTATCGAAGCGATCTACTTCGGGCCGGTCGACCTCGCCGAACTCGAACGCGTACTGGATCGAATTGCCGCAGAAGCGGTTAGGTGAGGACTCAAATTGTGAGCTGGGGTTTACGCACGAATCTGTGGCTGTTGAGCATCACCAAACACTGGCTGCGCGCCGCAATCGCCTTCTGGTTGATCTGGGGCACGCTGCCGTGGATTGCGCCCGTGCTGATGAAACTGGGCGCGACCGGGCCAGCCACCGCCATCTACCAGATGTATCAGCCGATGTGCCACCGGTTCGCGTTCCGGTCGTTCTACCTGTTTGGCGAGCAGGCCGCATACCCGTTGGCTGGCGCCCACTCCGGCCTTGTCCCGTTCGAAGCGCTGGCCGGCGTCAGCCCGCTGCCCGGCATCATGCGCGCCGGAAAGCTGCCGACCCCGCCGTTCGGCATTCGCGCGCTGCCACAGCTCGACGGTATCTGGCTCAACGGCGCTTACGCCGCGATTGACATTCCCGACGACGTGACGCCGTACGACACCGAAAGCGCCGCGAACTTCGCCCGGCTTCAGCTCGCCTCGTCGTCGTTTATCGGCAACGAGCAGTTCGGCTATAAGGCCGCGGTGTGCGAGCGCGACGTTTCGATCTATGCCGGCCTCGGCCTCACCGCGCTGATCTTCGCCATCCCGCGCGTCCGCCGCAAGCTCCGGCCGCTGCCGATCTGGATGTACGTGCTCATCGGCCTCGTGCCAATCGGGCTAGACGGCTTCAGTCAGATGTTCGGCTACGCGCCGTTTTCGTTCTGGCCCCCGCGTGAGACGATCCCAGCCTTTCGGGTCATCACCGGGCTGGTGTTCGGGCTGGCGACCGGCTGGCTCGGCTATCCGAATATCGACCTCTCGATGCGAGAAACGCGTGAGGCCATCGAGTTGAAGCTCGCGCGCCGCAGAACCCCACCTGCCTAAGCGTAGGTTGTCGAAGGCCAGCGGGCTGAGCACAAAGTTGAAAGTGATGAGTGATGAGAACAACCCGCGCCGTATAGCTCGACTAACGGTGCAAGATGGGCGACCGAATCTCTCGTCTTACGAACACGGGCTTAGACGATCCGACTTGCGGCGCGATACGAGTGAAAAGGGCTGACGCTTTCTCATTACCCATCACGCGCCACGTTCAATTTCTCATTTTTAGACACGGCGTACACACAAAAAAGCGGGCGCCGATCTCTCAGCGCCCGTTTCGACTTGAAGCGGACTCACCTAGCCATCGCCACCGCTGCTCTGTGTCGGCGTGAAGCCGATCGGCGTGCGGGTTGGCGTCGACGTCGCCGGCAGTGTGTGCGTTGGCGTGTTCGTCGGCAGCGAGGTGCGTGTCGCTGTGCGTGTCGCGGTCGGCGTGATCGGCGACGGGGTCAGCGTTGGCGCAGGTGTGTTGGTCGGCAGGTGCGTGTAGGTGATGGTCGGCGTCGGCAGCAGGATTTGAATGCTGCCGGTCGGAACCGTCCCCGGACCGCCTTGACCATCTGACGGTTGATCACAGCCGATAAAGAACTGTGTCTCGTCGAAGTGATGCCGTTCGACGTCGAACTGCGTCAGGCTTCCACCAAAGCCGTCGAAGTCCAGCCAGACCCGGTTGTCACCTGGGCGCAGGATGCCGTTGGTCAACCACGATCCTTCGGCGGCGTCGTTGCTGCGAGTCGCAACCGTCAGCGGCCGGTCAACCCGGATATTGCCGGTCTGGTCCTGCGGCGCGCCGGTCGACTGCCACACCGTGACGCCGTTCGGGTCATCCACGCTCGTGCCGCCGACGACCACGCGTGTGAGGTAGTAGTCACCGTCGGTCGCGTTGACCTGAGGATGATCCGCATCCGGCCACACGAGGTTGAACCCGAGCACGTAGATCGGCAGGACGCTGTTGTTGCGGATGACGAAGCTCACGGTGCCGTCGAAGCTGCTGAATCCATCGAACCGTGGTGGATCGACATCCAGCGCGTCGGCACAGTTCGGCTCAGGCGTGGGTGATGGCCCCGGCGTCAATGAAAGCGTCGGCGACGGGGTCGGCAAGCCGCTGACGTCGAGCAGGATGATGCACGGCGCCCCTTCGGGGTTCGAGAACTCGAACTCGGCGCCGAAGTCCGTCAGCGCAAAGTCGGTCGCAAGGTTCGACGGGCCGTTCTGGAACGTCGCGCTCCAGTTGGCGTTCCCCTGCCCTGAGACGAAGCGGAACGCGTTCGGCCGGCCGCCCAACCCGTCATAGAACGTCGGGTCGGTGCGCGTGTCGACAAGGCTCTGCATGGGGCTAGCCGGGGCACTACCCAGCCAGTGCACCTCGTTGTTGAGCGCAAACGCGCGCGCAAACATATTGGGCCACGGGCCTTTCGGGTTCCACGTCAAGCGGATGCGCTGAAGTTCAGTCGGCTGCAGGTTGTTGTTCTGCACCGTCATAAACAGGTTCGAGCCGATGAACGGGCTTTGCGACCAGATCACGCGGATGCTCGCGCAGCTGAACGCGGGCGGGGTCGACGTTGAAGTCGCCGTGGGCGACGACGTGGCCGTGAGCGTGGTGGTCGGCGTGAGCGTCTCTGTCGGCGTCAGGGTCGGCAGTGGTGTCGGGTCGTCGTCACGGCCGGGCGGGATGCTGCGCTGGAACGCGCCGACGGCCTTCGGGGCGCGGAACGACTCGTTCACCGACGAACGCCGCGACTCAAGCGTCAGGTACTGCGACAGATTAAGCGGCGTGATCAATGGATGGTTGATCTTGACGAACACCGTCACGCGATCGCCCGGCCCGCCGACATCGAACCACCGTTGACCGACGTTGTTCAAAGAGCCGGGGTCAACCGTTCCGGTGATCGGGTCAGGCTGCGGGCTTTCGCGCAGCATACAGAACGGCAGCGGATAGTTGTACGGGTTGGCCCCCAGCGGCGTGATGAACAACCCGACGTCAGACTGGTTGCGCAGTGTCGCAAAGCGCGTATCAACCCCACCGTCAAGAGGGGGCCGCGTGCTGCACATCTCAATCGAGAACCAGCCCGGGCCATCGTAATCCACGGCGCTGGAGTACGGGCGCGCCCAGTAGCGTTTGAAGTAGTCGAAGGCTTGGTTCGGCTCGATGTCGCCCCAGTTGAAGTTGTTGGCGTCCTGGAAGATCGACAGCGTACCCGCGACCTCGCGCACTTCATGCATGACCGTGAACACGCGCAGGATGTCACGCCGGAGCTGCTGATGATCCTCGTTGTCCGGATCGCAGTTCATGCCGTCGTACACGGTGGCGAAGAAACCCTCGGTGCCGTTGTAGTACTGCACGCTGGTGGCGGCGTCGGTGATCTTCGTCCCGCGTTCGTCGCCTTCAACGCACGGCACGACGGCATTCTGCACCGTGAGATCCTGCGCCGCGCCCGGCGGGATGGTGACGTCGAAGATGTCGTAGTCTATGCGGCCGATGCTCGCAGCACGGGCGCCGGCACGCGCCGCGCTCTGCAGCACCACCCACGTCTGGAAGATACGCGCGAACTCGATGATACCGAAGACGAACAGCAGCAGGATCGGCAGCGTGAGCGCGAACTCCGCGAGGGCTTGGCCGTGCCGTGCCGGCGCTCCGGACGGCTGTGATGGCTTGCGTTTGAAGAACCTCATGGTCATCTCCTTCTCGCACGCTATCGCAGGCTACGGTGCGAGGCGCGTAAACATGCGCGATGCAATGTCATCGAACACCAGCTGGAGGCGTCCCTGATCCGGGGCGTTGTAGTAGTTACCGCAGTCCTGACGCGGTGGGAGCGGCCGAACCATCGTGCCGTTGCCACCATCGCGGGTCGAGAAGCCGTTACCCATGCGTGCCGCGACATCGCCAGACGAGTAAGGCGGCGATCCCGCCGGCAGTTCCTCTTCGCAGGGGCCGCGATCACCGAATCGATCCGGCGGCGTGAGCACACCGTCCAGCGTGCGATCCTGCTTCAAGTCCTGTTGATAGTCGGTGTCGATCTGGAAGTTGTCGCCCACATCAGCGATGTACCGCAGCAGCTCCTCACCGAGGAAGTCCGACGTGTTGTACTGCGCCGAATGCGGGACGTAGGCCGGGCTGGCAGGATCTTCGTTCGGGTTGACGTTGCCGATCGCGTTGATACGGCGGAAGTTCATACCGAAGCTGATGGTGAAGATCGTCGGAAGCTGCTCATCACCAGCGCCGGTGCGCGACAAGCTCACATAGTCGGCCCAATCCCGCGCGTAATCATCCACGTCGTAGTACGGGTCGCAAGTCGAGGCTGTCTCGCCATAGTAGCTGCCGACATCGACATCATACACACGGCCGAGGACGAGGTTGTCCTCCAGCGGGATCGAACAGTCGTAGTCCTGATCGTAGCTGCCCGGCGCAAACCCGTACGAGTACGTGCTGGTTCCGACGCAGTTCTTGCCGACGTTGTTCTCGTCTCCGAATGCCGGCTCGCAGAAATGGCGTGTGTGCGGCTGTTCGTCTGAGCAGAACGGGAATTCGATGATGGCACGGTCGCGGGTCAGCTGAGATGGGCTGCCGTCGAAGCCGAGCGGGCACAGGCCGAACGCGCCGTATTCGCCAGTACGGCCATATTGAAGCAGGTTGGGAATGCCCATATAGGTTTGGCGGCCCAAGCCCGCGCCCACCCAGTCATAGTACGGTTCGGTCTCAAGCGGCTTGCGGCCATTGAGGCGTACCGGGTCGCTGGCGCCGGCCGCGCCGTCGGACATCATAATCATGACCCACACCGTGCCGGTGCGCCGCGTTGTTTGCGGGTCGAGCAGCGCGTTGTTGCCTTCGCGCAGCCCCGCGCCGATGTTACCATTCCGGCAGGACGCCCACAGCTCGTAACTCTTCTGCTCGGTATCGATCCAAGTTGGGTTCATGATCCGGGTCAAACCGGGTTTCGACAGCCCGAAATACTGTGGATTGGTGTAGTCCCAGTCCCACAGCGAGTACAGACTGAGGAAGCCCGGAAGTGCGGCGTTCTGCATCGGGCAGAAGTCGCGCACCGGATAGTCATTGAGCGCGCGGTCACTGGTCGCATCGTAGCCGCCGCTGGTTCCTTCGTGATAGTAGTCGACCAGCATCGACGTGCCATCCAGCCGCCGCCCCTTAGCGAACGCTTCCCATCCGCCGCCGTTTTCCTTCCATGCATAGAAGTTCGGGTCAGCGCGCACGCCGACGAACTGATCGAGTGTGCGCACAGCGCGGCACTTCGACGCCAGCATATGAGTCCACGTCGTGCGGCCTGCGCCGTCCGGTTCGGAGTCGCGCGGGCAGACGTCGGAGTTACCTGCTGCCACACGTCCGTTGGCGCCATCCGGGTCGATCAAGAACGCGCCACGGTCGTACGTAACGAACGCCACACGGTCGCCGCGTTCAAAGTCGACGGTATCGAGAAATTCGCGGGTTGCGTCGCGCGCCTGCTTGAACGGTTGGCAAATCAAGTCGTTGAACTTGAAGTCGCCCCGTGTCGTATCGACCGTATCGCCGGGAAGCGCGCTCAGCGTGTAGTCGCTGGCGACCTGTCCGCCGGCCGTCGGGTCGTTGCAGCACCCGTAGAAATCATACGTCGGCACAAATCCGTTCCAGAAAATGGTCTGCGTCACGTCCGCGGTCTGCGCAGGGGAGTTCCCCTCCCAGTACGTCGCAAAGCCGGAGATTTCACGGATATGCTGCGGGATACGAATGTTCACTGAGTACGGCCAGAAGCGCACGCGGCATGCTTCACGCGGGTGAGTCTGGGTTCCATAGCCGGGGTACGGGAACGACGTCACGCGATAATTCGGGTTGACCGCGCCCGGATCGTCATTGGGCACCGTGCCGCCGCCCGCATCCACGTAATCGAGTCGTTGATTGACGGTGTGCGGGTAAACGCGCGGGAACGAATTCACCCCACCCAGCAGTTCCTCGCCCCAATACTGGAACAGGTCTTCGTAGAGCAGATCACCGGGGTCGGTATCTTCAAAACGTCCCGCCGCGCGTTCGCGCAGGAAGACCGAGCTTCCGCCGTAACCTGTGCCGATTGCAGGTGGCACGTAGACCTGCCCTAGCCCAATCTTGGCCCAGTCCTCGTAGGTGGTATCAAGCAGCATCGACTCGGAGGAGTCCAGCACCAGCACGATGTCGAGCACCGCGGTCTCAGAGGTAGACACCGCCGAGAGTTCGATGGCTTGAACCCCAAGCAGGCTCAGGAACACGGTGTTTGACTGGATGCTCGCGCCGACGCGCACCAATTTGCGGAAGCGATTCTGTTCGCTGCAAAGGAACGGGTCGGTCTCGTTGGTCGAGGCGCAGGTTTCGACCAGCACGTCGTCGGTACGGATGCCATGCAGTTCGAGCATCATGCGCGCCGCGAGGCCCACCTCGGCGAAGCTGCGGTCGGAACGCATCTGGCCCGCCGCCGAAATCGCCGCGCTGTCCACCGCGCGCGAGAGCGTGTTGTAACGCGCCAGCAGCAGCGACACGTCCGTGACAATGCCGACAAAGCCGACCAAGCCGATGAAGCCCAGCGCCAAGACGATGATCGCTTGACCGGAGCTTTGCGGATGCCGGATCGGCCTCAGGAGATTTCGAAGTCTCTTACCCATCATCAACGGCCTCTCGTCTCCGACTTACGGTTTGAACACCAGACGCGGCTCTGCGGAGGGCACCGGGAAGGCAGCCCACGCATAGATCACGTCCGCTGTCGATGTTGGATCGTCGCCGCCCATGACTTGATACACGGGCGACCACTGAGCGGAAAGCAGCGGGAAGTTCTCAAGCAGAAGCGAGTGTTCCCAGTAGACCTCGACGATCACCAGACCGACGCTTGGGAAGTACGACTTGCGCTCTTGCTCGTCGGTGCTGCCGGGCGGGATGAACGTCGGCAGGTTGAGCAGGTCTTGCACGCGGTCGAGCGTGAACTGCGACCCCCAGCAGTTGATCCGAGCGCGGTTCACGTCCTCGATCTGGCGCTGGCCCGTCCATGACCATCCGACGGCGCGTTCCGTGCCGGAGTCCGACCAGCCCGCATACTGCGAACTGGTCTCGTTCCACACGCCCAGTTCGTAGTTGATGTGCAGATCAGGCCCGCCCATCGGATCAGGTACATACTCCCAATCGACCGTATCGTTCTCGATCCAGTCGAAGGGATCGCGCTCGCCCCACTCCACGCACTCGTTGGCGTTGGACGGCCAGCGGCCAACTACCACGACCTGATTGCCATCGGCGTAAGGCGTGGCGCTGCTGTAGGCGTCCGGGTCGATGTCGTCGGAGGAGTTCGCACCGATACGGACGTGCTGCACCGAGAACGCCGAGATGACGATGTCATCCTTGCCGTTACCGAGCCGCAGCCGGAGCGGATCCATCGAGTCGACCACCGTACAAGCGATGGTGTTGAAGAACCCGAATTCGTCGGGCAAGATGTTGTCACAGGTCTGCGTACCGCCGACCATGCCACGGTAGATGATCCGCGGATCGTCGTCGTAGCCGGTGTCGCCGGGGTTCAGCGTAAAGCCAAACGCCGCCGTGGGCGGTAGGCTGGCCGCATTCGGCCATTCCTGCGGCGAGAACTCGCCAGCGAGGAATGGCCCGCGCCGCGCGCCAACTTTCGCCGCCTCGACCAGATTGAGATAGTTCTGGGCGAACCAGCCGATCTCAATCAACCCGATAAACATGATGAGCAAGATCGGTGTGATAAACACCATCTCGACCAAGCTCTGACCTTTACGTCGGTCAGGCGGTTGGGCGGCGGGTGTGCCGTCCAGAACTGCAATGATTTGTTTCAGTAATACACGCATAGCGAAGTCCCGGGTCGCTCTGCCTTCTACGCTGAACAATACCACACAGGCGCATCAAGTCTTGTGCGGAAATTGATAGCGTTTTGTGCAAAGGTGTTGATGTTGGTTATTCGTTGAACAATTCGCCGACACTGCGCCCTTCATGGGCGCGCATCATCACTTCGGCAAGCAGTGGCCCGACCGACAGCACCGTCATATTGGGCAGGCGCTTTTCGGCCGGCTGATCGATCGTATCCGTCAGGATGATCTCCTTGACGTCGAGGCTGGACAGGCGTTCGTAGGTCAGCTTCGTCAGGAATCCGTGCGTGAACGCCAAGTAGACATCGCGCGCGCCGTACTCGCGGCAGATGTTCACCGCGTTGACGATGCTCCCTCCGGTGTTGACCTCATCATCGACCAGCAGCACGTTACGCCCCTCGACCGAGCCGATGATCGACATGACTTCCGGGCGTTCGGCGTTATCCACGCGCCGCTTCTCCACCAGCGCGACTGGCGCCTCAAGCGCTTCGCCCCAGTTCCGTGCCGGCTTGGCGTAGCCGAGATCCGCCGAAACGATGGTCAAATCTGGAATCCGTTTGTCGCGCACGTAATCGCTGAGAAGATAGAAGGCGCGGATCGCATCGCCGGGGATGTTGAAGAACCCCTGAATTTGTCCGGCGTGTAGATCGACGGTGATATACCGGTCGGCCCCGGCCGTCTCAATCATGTTGGCGACCAAGCGCGCCGTGATCGGGACGCGCGGCTGATCCTTCTTGTCCGACCGGCCGTATGTCAGGTACGGGATCACCACGTTGACGCGCCCGGCGCTGTCGCGCATAACGGCGTCGATCATGATGAGCAGTTCCATGAAGTTGTCGTGCACCGGCGAACTCATCGACTGGACGATGTACACGTCCTGTCCCCGGACGCTTTCGTTCAGGCGGATGAAGATGTTCTCGTTGGAGAACGTCCTGCGCTCATACTTGCCCGCGGGCACACCCGCATGCGAGCAAATGGATGCCTTCAGGTGCTGCGCAGACGACCCAAAGAACACCTTGAGGTCGCCGAATGGCGTACGGTATTTGCTGTCTCGGGTCATATCTCGTTCCGGATCGTATTTCGTGCCGGGTACTTTCACGACGCGCCTCCACGGTGCGGGTGTCGGTGCTAACTCTAGCGAACCGGCCGAATCATCGCAAGCGTGTCTATGGCCGCAAGGCGCCGACAATCCCGCCTTCTGCCACTAAGTAACGCCGATCTTCGTCGGTCGGTATCTCAAGGTACGTGACCAGCCGTTCGGCGAGCGCCTGAAACACCGGCGCGGCGGTCTGGCTGGCGAAGATCGCCGTCTTGGGCCGGTCGAGTTTCACCAGAATACTCACCTGTGGGGCGTCGGCCGGAAGAAACCCGACGAAGGTCGCGATGGTGGCGCCGGTCACGTATCCCACGGGCGACGGAATTTCAGCTGTGCCGGTCTTGCCAGCGACGGTGTACCCCTCGACCGAGGCGCGTCCGTCCAACCCGCGCTCGACGGCGGCGACCATCATCGAAGTGACCTGCCGGGCGACTTCCTCGCTGATGACACGCCGAATAAAGATCGGCTCGATATTCGTCACCTCTTGGCCATGGATGACCTGTTTGACGACTCGCGGCTGCATGAGCAGGCCCCCGTTCGCGATTGCGTTGATCGCGTTGAGCATTTGCAGCGGCGTTACGGCCATACCCTGCCCGAACGCGTTGACCCCGAGGTCGGACTCTGACCACGTCTCGTCGCCGGGGATGCGCAGGCGGCCAAGCTGTTCGCCCTCCAGATCGACGCGTGTGCGCGACCCGAAACCGAAGGCCGTTAAATAGCTATAGAAGGCATTGCGGCCAAGCGCCTCGACGGCGATCTTCGACGCCCCGATGTTGAGCGACTCGACGATCACCGTTTCCGCATCGACGATCCCGTAAGCCTGCCCGTCCCAATTGCGGATTTCTTCGCCGCCGACAAGGTAGACACCCTCGTCGTTGTACACCCAGTCCGGCGTGATGGCGCCTGCTTGCAGCGCGGCCGCCATGGTGATGACTTTCATCACGGAACCCGGCTCGTAGATATCGCTGATCGCCGGATTGCGTAAAAGGCGCTCGTCGTTAAGCGGGATGTTGTTCGGGTCGAGCGGCGGCCAGCTCGCCATCGCCAAGATGTCACCGGTCATCGGATCCATCACGATGATGTTGCCGCTGACCGCGCCGGATGACTCGATGGCGGATGCGAGCGTCGACTCAACCAGAAACTGGATGTCGCGGTCGATGGTCAGCACCAGATCTTGGCCCTTTTCGGGGGCGTCGTCGCTCGGCAGCTCTAGCGGGTTGATGGTGATCTCCGCCTGACGGGTGCGGCCGGCAAGCTCCCGTTCATAGTAGCCCTCGATGCCGTTGTAGCCACGGAAGGTGTCGCCATCCCCGGCGACGAACCCGATGATCTGGCCGGCAAGGCTGCCCTGTGGATAATAGCGGCGCGGAATCTGCTCGGCGACGATGGCGACAGAGTTGAGCGCGGCGATTTGCTGATACGTCTGCGGATCCACGTTGGTCGCCAGCAGCGCGTACGGCACGCCGCTTCGCACAATTTCGTTGACCTTGAGCGGGTCAAGGTTCAAGATCGTCGAGAGCTGCTGCACCATAAAGTCGGGATCGCTGACGAGATTCGCGCTGATGCCCACGCGGTACTGCAGCGCGTTGACGGCGAGGCGCTGACCGGTGCGGTCATAGATGATGCCGCGCGCCGACGTTTGGCGCTGCGTGCTGGAGTAGTTCGCGTCGCGCACGGCCTGCAAGTACGCTTCGAGACGCGGGTCACGCGGGGCTTGAAACAGCACCATGCGCGTCACCAACGCGATACTGATCACGATCAGTCCCGCGACCACCACCGGCAGCCGCCGCCGAAGCGTCTCCTGTTGAAGCGATGCCGGCTCAGACTGCGCGGCCATCTACTCACCCTCGCTAAACTGCTCGAACTGTTGAGTCAGGTTGTGCAGCTGCTGCTGCAGCCATCCGCCGAACGACTCGTCGTAGACGGGGAGCTGTTCTTCGACTTCCTGCAGCGGCGCGACCGTTTGCCCCCGATTCGGATTGTAACCGTTGACCACGATGAACAGCTGATCCTCTTGGCCGGCGGGGACGAATCCGAGTTCACTGGCACGCCGCCGCAGCCGGTCGAGGCTTTGCAGCTCGGCGATCTCGACGCGCAGCGCCTCGTTCACGCGTTCGAGATCGTCGCGGCGGGTGAGCAGCTCGCGCATTTCGCGCCCGCGCGCAGCCTCGCTCGCCACCTGCGAGAGATACAGCCCGCCCATGATAAGCGCAAGAAACGCACCCAACACCGCGAGAGTCACCGCCTGCCGCTGCGGCCGCCAGCCAGTTCGACGTATCGCCTGTTCAAAAAAGCTGCGTGACGACTGCACGCGCTACGACCTCTCGAATACCCTAAGTTTCGCGCTGCGGCTGCGCGGGTTGCGCTCAATCTCGCTGGCGCTGGCCTCAATCGGCTTCCGGGTGAGAACACGCCCCAGCGCCGCTTGGGTCGGCATCGACTGCATGCCCGGCAGCGCCGTAATTTCGAGGCCGGCGTCGCGGAACGCATGTTTGACGATCCGGTCTTCCAGACTGTGAAAGCTGATGACGGCGAGCCGTCCACCCGGCCGCAGTAAGTGTATCGCAACCGGCAGCACACGCTCAACCGACGCTAACTCGTCGTTGACCGCGATCCGCAGCGCCTGAAACGTGCGTGTCGCCGGATGGATCGGGCTAGGCTTGCCACGCACCGGAATCGCCTTCTTGACAGCGTCGGCCAGCGATTGCGTCGAGGTAAAAGGCCGCCCCGCGACGATGGCCCGCGCGATCCGGCGTGCTTCCCGTTCCTCGCCCCAGCGGTACAGCACATCGGCGATCTCGCGCTCGTCCCACGTATTCACGATGTCCGCCGCCATGATCCCCCCGCTATTGGGATCGAAGCGCATGTCGAGGGGGCCGTCCTTCTTGAACGCGAAACCGCGCTCGGCCGTATCGACCTGCATCGACGATACGCCGAGATCGAGCACGATCCCATCCACGCCGTCTGTCCAGCCGATCTCGGCCGCGGCCCCGGCGATGTCCGTGTAGCTTCGATGCTGGAGGGTCGCACGGCCCGCATCGACCCCGGCGGAAAGGCGTTCACGGGCAATCGCAAGCGCCTGCATATCGACATCGAGGCCGAGGACATGCCCCACGCCGGCCGCGATGAGCGCCGCTGTATGCCCCCCGGCGCCCAACGTCCCGTCAATCACACGATCAGGCATGGGGCGGCCGGTCGTCAGGGCTGAGACGACCTCATCGCGCAGAACGGGCAGATGGGCAGCCATGCGATGCGCCCTAGTAGGCTTCCAGCGCCTTGGTGAGTTCCTCGCGCAGCGCCAGATAACTGCGCCATCGCGCCCTGCTGATCTCGTGGCGGCGCACCGCGTCGATCACCGCGCAGCCTGGTTCGTCCTGATGCGCGCAGTCATTGAAGCGACACCGCCCGACATACGGCGCGATATCGCGGAAATAGCCGTCAAGTTCTTCGGGTTCGACATCATACAGCGCGGCGCTGCGGATGCCCGGCGTATCCGCGATGTACCCGCCCTGCTCAAGGCGCACCAGCACGCTGTCGCGGGTGGTGTGAACGCCCTCGTCACGCCATCCGCTGACTTCCTTCACGGCACGTCCAAGATCGGGCTGAATGGCGTTGAGCAGGCTGGTCTTGCCCACCCCTGACGCGCCGGTAAAGACCGATATCTTACCGTCCAGCAGTTCACGCAAACGCTCGATTCCGAGGCGTTTTTCCGCGCTCGTGTAGCACACGGTGTAATTCATCTTCTCATACGGCAAAAAACGCGCAATCACCTTGGCCTCGTCGGCCAAGTCCATTTTATTGACGATCAGCACGACCTCCGGCAGTTCTGCATGGTCGGCAATCGCCAGAAGCCGGTCGATCAGCGGGAAGTCCGGCGCGGGCTTGACCGCCGATGTCACCACAAAGACCGCATCCGGATTGGCAATAATCACATGTTGGCGCACCGGGTCGCCAGCGCCGCGGCTTCCTTCTGTACGGACGGCGCGCCCAAGCACCGTTCGGCGTGGCTCAACCTCGAAGATCGCCCCGATGCGCCCCGTCTCATCCGGCACAGCGTCGAAGCGGACGCGGTCGCCAATGGCGGCAACGTCGCTCGACTGCGCCGCTTCAAGCAGCCGGCCGCGCAGCCGGCACCGGTACGTATGGCCGTCTCCAGCCTCAACCCAATAGAATCCGCTAACCTCCTTGACGATCAGGCCCGACAACGCCGTGTCACACAAGCGCACTTCTCCTTCATTGTTCCTTCCGGACTGGCATCTTCATTATAGAGGGAAAACGGGGAAAGCGCGCGTGCGCGCACACGTCCGCTGCCCATTGGATCGTCTCGCCCGCCGACTCTCGACAGCCTGCGTTTGATCCGCAGCACAAGACTATGCGCGAAGTTGAACGTGATAAGTGATGAGAAAACGCCGCATCGTATAGCTCGACTAACGCTGCAAGATGGGAGACCGAATCTCTCGACTTACGAACACCGGCTTACAGACTGAGAACTGAAAACCGAAAACTGGAGTCCGAAAACTGAAAACTGGAAACTGGAAACTGGAGTCTGCAAACTGGAGTCTGCAAACTGGATACTGAAAACCGAAAACTGAGAACTTCAACCAATCGCTGCCACCCTAGTTGACGGGATAAGCGGCGAGGATGACCGGAACGGCGTCGAGCGACGGGATGTCCGAGCCGGGCGACGCGAGCATCGTCGATCCGCCGCCGTCGAGGTTGAGCGCGTGGACGATCTGCAAGCCGGACTCGCTGAGAAAACGCGCCATGTCGTTGAGAGTCATACCGAGCAGCGGAGTGGAGATCCACAGGATGCGCCCCGCGCTGTCCTGCGCTACGACCGTACGTCGTGTCGTGCGATCCGCGCTTCCGTTGCCGAGGTTGGGGACGCCGTCGGTTATCAGCATCGGAAACCCCTGCACCGCG
This sequence comes from Chloroflexi bacterium OLB13, assembly GCA_001567485.1. Classification (GTDB taxonomy): domain Bacteria; phylum Chloroflexota; class Anaerolineae; order Aggregatilineales; family Phototrophicaceae; genus Flexicrinis. Next base: position 18,617 of record JZRA01000132.1, on the reverse strand, counting down.
GTATCGAGTGAAGCACTCCCATACGGATCGGTGATGAGCGAGCGCACCCATACCAGATCGCCGGCCGTGGCGAACATGCCCCCCCTGCCGACATAGCCCTGGCCGTACGGCGTGCCGGCCGAGATGACCAACCCAAGCGGTGAGCCGGACGGATCGAAGAAGTTTGCGTTGATGAACGCGACCGCGCCCGGAGTCTGCGAGTGCCAATCGCTGATCCACAACGGCGCCGACGGGCTGTAATGGGCGCTGAACCGGATAAGCGTGGGGTCGAAACGATGAATCACGACCGACGCAAACGGCCCGAAGTTCGGCGGCTGTACGAATTTGCGCTCCGCACCGGGCGCGATCAACTCCCACCCCGGTTCCGGCGATGGCGCATCAGGCGGGTGTGGAACCTGCGTCGGTTCGGTAGGGGGCGGCGCGGGCGGCGTCGCCGGCGGGTTAATCAGATTGCAGCCGACCAGCAGCAGCGCCTTCAAAACAGCGAAGCCCGTCCGGAGCGGACGCCCCAAGCGGCGAATACGCGAGCGGTTGTCTGTCTTAGGTAGGGTCACAGACTTACGACTGTTCACCCTGTTCGCCGCCGTCCGCGGCGTCCACGTCGTCAGTCACGATGGGATACGACACCAGCAGCAGCTTCATTGACGTCGTCTGAGCGCCGTGTTCCTGATTTTCCTGAGTAACGTCGCTGTACTCGGCGATGAGGCCCTTCAAGGCATGATGAAACTTCTCATACTGCTTGGGCGTCAGCTCGAATCGCTGATTGCTGAGGGTCATACGGCGATGCCACGGCGCATCTTCCTGCATATCAATCGTTGCGTCGTGGATATTGGCGAGGATTTCCTGCTTGGTCGAGGTAAACACGCCGTTCAGTGTTAGTTCAAGCCCTTCGTCGAACTCGTCCGAACCCGGCGCCAGCAGATTCTTGGCAACGCGGTAAATACGCGCCGCCGCCTGATAGTGCTTCTCGATGATGCCGGACACGATGCGCGTATCGACCAGCACGATCAGCCCGTGCTTCTCAAGCAGGTTGAAGTGATAGTACAGCTTGGTCGCGGGCTTATTGATCTTCTCGGCGATGCGCTTGACCGTGCTCGGGCGCATGAGAAATTCGAGGATGCTGAGGCGGAGGGGGTCGGCCAGAACTTTGAGGGTTTCAAGGTCGGAGATGACCAGTTCAGCCGCGGGTGTGAAACGTTTGGCTTCTGAGAGATCGAGCATGGGCATTCTGTCTAGTGTTAAAACTTCTTGAATGGAATGAATTATATCATACGCCGAACACTCGTTTGCGCGCCACCTGCATATTTTCTGGGGACAGGTGCGCGCGCATGGGGAGGACCTTGAAGGCGGAGTTAGGATGAGCGCGCGGTGCGCTTCTCGCGGCGGGGATGCTCCGGCTTGACCTGCGGATCGCCTTGAAGTTCGGCGCGCAGTTCGCGCATCTGGCGGCGGGCGTCGCCTTCGCGGCGCAGGTCGGCGATCCGGTGCTGGCTCTGAATTTGGATCGACAGGTTGAACATGGTGTGATTCCCCTCAGATTAGTCGTTGGTTGGTTCGGACTATGAATGCGGACGGCGGGAGCAACCGCTTGACTCAGGCGGTGCGGGCAGCCGAACGGGCGGTGAGACGCGCCAGCTTGAGCAGCTTGACGAGGCGCTGCTTTTCCGCCCGGCGGATCGCTTCAGCGCGGACCAGTTGGACGTGACCGATCGGGTCGATGAACATCTGAAGCCTCCAGCAGCTATTTCCTTCGATTTCAAGCATTCAATTTTGTTTGAACGCTTGAAAACAGTGTATGCCCGATTCGCGCCCGTGTCAAGCATTCTTTTCAACATTCAACATTTTTTCAGCACCCACAAAATGGGGGTCTAGCGGCCAGTCAAAGTTCCACTTGATCGCGCCGTAAATGCGATGCTATACTGTGCGCAGCGGGGCGATTAGCTCAGTTGGTCAGAGCGTACGGTTCACATCCGTGAGGTCGGGGGTTCGAGCCCCTCATCGCCCACAGCAAGCAGAGCCTGTCCACTTCGGCAGGCTCTTTGATTCTCGCCCTCCCTACTTCAATTAACAGAACACGTGGAACGTGCTGCGTGGTGTGATCGGCAGCCCGCCCGCCGGGTCTGGGAAGCGCCGGCTCAGTTCGCGTCGTCTGCGGCTTGCAGCGCGCGCAGCAGCGCCGCGTGCGGATGATCGTCCCACTGTGCCGCGTCGTCCTGATGATGCGCGATCAGCCAGACGACACGCTCAGACGCGTGCGCCGTCCGGGCCATCTCGGCGCCCCATGCCGGGTGATGCCGCTTGACCGCGAATGCACGCCACAGCCAATGCCGCGGATCCTTATCGGCCAGCGTTTCGTATAGCACGGGTGCGGCGCGGCCCACGAGCACCGGGAGTGTCTTCTGCCAGATTCGCACCGGGTAGCGCGACTTGCCGACATCGTGCAGCAGCGCCGCCGCAGCGAGGTCATCCAGCGCGCGCAGATCGCCATCCGGTGGAAGGTTGGCGAAGAGCGTACGCAGCACGTTCAGCGCGTGAATTTGCTCGATGTGCGGCATACGGCGAAACAGCGCGAGCTGCGGCGCGGTCAGATACGCCGCCGCTTCGGCGAGATCGGGGGTCTGGCGCAGCGACAGCAGCGCGCGAATACCCTGTCGCATGCGTCCTGCTGGCGTCATCCGATCAGCAGTCTCCACAGGAAGTTGACAGGTTCCCCAATCAACATGCTGAGGATGTTGATGGGCGCCACGAAACTCAGCAGCAGCAGAGCCATAAACACGAACTGGGAGTTCTGCGCGTTGCGTTCCCACCAAATCGCCTCCCGTGCCGGCAGCAGCGCTAAGGCGATGTACCAGCCGTCCAGCGGGAAGAACGGAAGGAAATTGAACACGAACAGGACGAGGTTCCAGAAGATGATCTGGTTGATGACGATCAACAGCAAGCTCAGGATCCCGGTTCCCTGCAGATCGAACACACCGACCACGATGCGGAAGACGATGGCCGCGATGATGGCGACGATGAGGTTCGAGACCGGGCCGGCGGCCACGGCGGCGAGATAGCCATAGCGCGGATTGCGCATGCGATGCGCGGCGATCGGCGCCGTGCCGAGGATGCCGAAGCCGATGATGACGAACATCAGGAAGCCCGGCCAGTAGATATGCGCCATCGGGTTGAGCGTCAGCTTGCCCAACCGGCGCGGGTTCGGATCGCCCATCAGGTCGCCCACGTAGTTGTGCGCGAACTCGTGAACGGTCATGCCGATCAACACCGCCAGCAGCAGCCCGATAACATAGGCGATGACGACATCCGGGGGATAATTACCAATGTCTCTAAGGAAGAAAAGCACGCGAGGTATCCCTGTTCAGAACGATCAGTGTTCAGTATAAACGTGATACAGGATGCGGTGGAGGTCGCATTAGGCAAACACTTATGTTTGACTTCAAGCTCAACGACACCGTCATCATGCGCAAGGCGCACCCATGTGGCAGCGATCGCTGGATCGTTGTGCGCGTCGGCGCGGACATCGGCCTGCGCTGCGCCGGGTGCGGCCGTATCATCCAGATTCCACACAGCCAGTTCAACAAGCAGGTCAAGCGCATCCTTCCCCACAGCGAACGGAGTTCGTGATGCCCAAGCGCATCGTCTTTCTTATGTCGGACACCGGCGGCGGGCATCGCGCTGCTGCCGAGGCCATCCGCGACGCGATCTTCGAACGCTATGGGCCGGACAGCATGCACGCCGAGCTGGTCGATGTCTATAAGCACATGAGCTTCCCGGCCAACAAGATGCCGGAGTTCTACCCGTGGATTGTCAGCAACAGCACGTTCGCATGGTCGGTCGCGTACAGGCTTGGTGATTCGCCCAAGCGGGCGCGCCTTGCGAGCCGCCTCACCTACCGGCTTAACCGTGCGAACCTGCGCGCGATCGTGCGCAAACATCCAGCAGACGCCGTGTGCTGCGTCCACAGCGTCGTTGGACAGCCGGCGTTCAGCGCGTTCAACTCGTTCCCGACACGGCCGCCGTGGGTAACCGTCGTCACCGATCTGGTCACCACACCCTACTTCTGGTACGACCGGCGCGTCGACCTGTGCCTTGTGCCGACTGAAGAAGCGCTCCAGCGCGGGCTTCAATGCGGGCTAAAGCCGCAGAACATCCGGGTGACCGGGCTGCCGGTTCATCCCAACTTCATGCGCCGGCTGACCGACAAGCCGAGCGCACGCACAGCCTTGAACCTGCCACACGACCGGACGGTTGTGCTGATGGTGGCCGGCGGCGACGGCATGGGGCCGCTGCTCGAAACACTGATCGCTCTACTCGACAAGCGCCTTCCGAACGTGCACTACGCCGTGATCTGCGGACGCAACAAGGCGCTCAAGGAGAAGATCGACGCGGTCGTGGAACAGTGGGGGGCGACCCATGTGTCCAGCTACGGATTCGTCACCAACATGCCGCAGTTCATGGCCGCGTCCGACATCCTCGTGACCAAGGCCGGCCCGTCAACGATCACCGAAGCGGCGATTGCCGGTCTGCCGTTGATCCTCAGCGGCGCAATCCCCGGTCAGGAAGACGGCAACGTCCGGCTGGTGATCGAGAACAATGCCGGCGCGTTCGCCCCCGGCCCCGCGAAGGTCGCGGAGGTCGTCTCGGCATGGATCGCCGAAGGCCCGGCCGTCCTCGCCAAGCGCGCAGAGAGCGTCCGGCGCATCGCGCGCCCCAACGCCGTTTGGGACATCGCCGACGCTGTGTGGGCCGCGGCCAACCGGCCGCCAGTGCCGTCCGTCCCCCGTGCGCGGCCGTGATATGTTACACTGCCCATAGGAACCACCATTGGATCGGCCATGAATCTCGTCGAGCGCATCGCCAAATGGGTCGGGGTTGACGTCTCGTCCGCCAACCGGCCTGAAGTCGTCGAATTCAAGACGCTGATGGAAGCGGCGCGTGCCGCAAAACGGGCCGAGCGTTTCGATGAAGCCCTCGCCCTCTTCGACAAAGCCGCGCTCAGCGCCGAGCAGCTGCGCGACACACAAGGCATGAGCGTCATCCGCCTTCACCGTGCCGACATCTATATCCAGATCGGCGATTTGGCTGAAGCGCAGACGTTGATCAACCTCGTGGGCAACACGCTCGAACCCACCGTAGCGAGCGCGCCGCGCGCGTATGCGCGTGTCTCGCAAGGCGTCATCAACCTCGCCCGTGGCGATGTTGAGGGCGCGCGGGCCGCGTTCGAGGAGGCTCAATCCATCGCGCAGAAGGCGCACTCGCTGGGCGCAGAAGGCCGGGCGATGGGCTACCTCGGCGGCATGTACTTGAGCGAAGGCAACGCCAGCTACGCAGTACACCTGCTGCGCGAGGCCCTACCCAAGCTGAACGCCAGCGGCGATCTCGAACTGAGCGCCTATTTCATCACCGACCTCGCGCGCGCGCTTATCGCAGCGGGCGATATTCAAGAAGCCGATCAACTGCTGTCACGCGGGCTGCGCCTTGCAGAACAGATCGAGTCGCGACGCGACCTGCGCCGGCTCCACCTGCTGCTCGGCCAGCGCGCGCTCGACCTCGGGCGTTACGCGGATAGCTACAATCATTACGAGAAGGCGCTGCAGTTCATCGACGATGGCGCGCCCAACCAAGCGCTTGCGCTCCGCAACGTGGCGACCGCCTGCCTGTATTTGGAGAAGATCGAGGACGCCCGTGTCTACGCCGAGCGCGCCTACGCCGCAAACCCGGACGACCTGACAGCTCGCGGCACGCTTGGGATCATCCTGCAAGCATCCGGACGATCCGCCGAGGCTGTCCCGTATCTTGAGGCGGCAGCAGCCGGGGACGCAGCGGAGGATGCCACCCGCGCCCTGGCGTCCGCATACGCGGATACCGGCCAGTTCGACCGCGCCGTGCAGATGCTCGAAGCCGCGGCCAAACACGCCCACGATGCCAGTCTCCCCGTCGAGCAAGCGCGGGCACTGCGCGACCTCGGCCACCTCTACCTGCGTTCAAACCACCTGAGCGACGCTATCAAGGTCTGGATGCAAGCCGTCGCGCTGTACGAGGACAACAGTCATCACGCGCAGGCAGCGCGCTTGTTATGCGACATTGGCGGCGCGCGCGTTCAACTCGGCCATACCTCGCGTGCATACCGCGATTACGAACAGGCGCTCATGCTGCTCAGCAGCGCCAACGATCCCGGCACACGCGGCGTCGTGCTCAGCAACGCCGCGAATATGTACGTCGACCGCGGCGACTCGAAACCGCCGAGGCGTTCTTCTCGGAGGCGATCAAGATTGCGCAGCAGACCGGCGACACCCGCGCCGAGGCGACCCGCCGTGGCAATCTGGGGTGGTTCCTGCTGCAAACCGGCCGCTATGAACGCGCCAAGAACGCGCTCAACTACGCGCTGGAGCTGAGCGAACGGCTCAAGATAGATCTGGCCGTCGCCGTTCAGACCAGCAACCTCGCGCAGACCGCCGCCGCGCTGGGCGACAACGAAGCCGCCGATCAGCTCCACCGCAAGGCATTGGAGCGCGCAGCGTTGGTCGACACATCGCGTTGGATGTCGGTGCTGCACGGACAATACGCTGCATTCCTCATTGCGGTGGGGCGCGGCGCCGAAGCGGTCGAACATGCGCGCATCGCCGGTGAACTCGCGGCCGCCAGCGGTGATCTCGATGCGCAGCAGCGCGCCGCAATCGAAACCGCACGCGCCGGGGGCCTCAGCGATCCGGCGTCCGCCCGTGCTAAGCTGGCATCAGCCGTCGCGCAGATGCGAACCACGCCCCCAAGCGCGTGCTCGCCGATGCGCTCGCCGTCCTGAGCGACCTGTCCGGCGCTGTGGGTGAGATGACCGCGGCGCAGGCGGAATGGGATGAAGCCGTCAAGTTGTATCAACAGGTCGGGCACCCCGCCCGCGAGCACAGCCCACACTGGCTTGTGGATCAGTCAAGGGGGTAGACTGTCACGATGACCGCCTCCCGCCAACGCTCAAGCCGCCGCATGCGCAGCGAACGCAACGCCGTGATCGTCCGTCAAAGCGACGCCGGCGCGCTGTCGGATGTCCAGCATGGCGTCCGCCTGAACGCGATCAACTGGCGCTACGTCAGCGGCCTCATCATCGTCACGCTGATTCTACTGATGGTGGTGATGCTGCGATCGGATGTGTTCATCGTGCGCGGAATCTCGGTCAGTGGCACGACGTATCTCGACACCCGCGAAATCTTCCGCTACACCGGGATCGCCGAGCAGCATATCTTGCAGGTCAATCCGGAGCGCGTCCGGGCGGCACTGCTTGAGATCCCAACCATCGCCGATGCCGTGGTCACGCTGACATGGCCGCCAGACATGATTCGCATCCGCATCATAGAACGCGAACCGGTGCTGATCTGGAATCAAAACGGCGTCGAGGCATGGGTCGATATTCACGGACGGGTGCTCACCGCGCCGCCTGAGGAGCGCCCCGATCTGCTGCGCGTCAATACGCGCGGCATCGAGGAACCCATCAGCATCAACGATACCATCCCGCAGGATGTCGTCGACGGGGCGCGCCAGCTCAAAGACTTGGTGCCCAGCGAGCGAAAGCTGCGCTACGACCCGTTTCTCGGCCTCGGTTTTCGTGATAACCGTGGCTGGGAGGCATGGTTCGGCTCCGGCCTCGACATGCCGGTCAAGATCCTCGTCTACAACCAGCTTGTCGATACGCTGCTGGCGCGCGGCATCACGCCGAGCGTGGTCAACGTCGCCAATCCCGACCGTCCGTACTGCTCTGGATGCTAGTGCGCGGATGTATGCGCTATAATGCCATCGGCATCGACGCGCCTTGCCCCGTTATGCGGGCGCTTGGTAAGATGTTTCTAACCAGCGACCGAACATGCCCATTCAGCCGGGTTTATCAGCACTGATCGCGCACTTATGGACAACCTCGTCATCGGAATCGACGTCGGCACGCACAAAGTCTGTACCGTCGTCGCACAAGTCAGGCCGGATTCGGTGTTCGTGATCGGCGCAGGAGTCGAAGGCACGCGGGGCATGAAGGCCGGCCTCGTCACCGACCTTGAAGCGCTCACGAAGTCGATCTCCAGCTCGGTGTACAAGGCAGAACAAGCGTCGGGCTACGTCATCAAACGCGCGTTCGTCAGCATCAGCGGCGCGCACGTCCACAGCGACAACAGCCGCGGGGCGGTCGGTATCAGCGGGCCGCGCGGCGTCACGCCTGACGATGTCGAGCGGGCGATGGAGAACGCACGCGCCATCGCCATTCCGCACAGCCGCGAAATCCTGCATGTCGTCCCGCGTCACTATGTGCTTGACGGCCAGTCCCGCGTGCGCCAGCCCGTCGGCATGTTCGGGTTCCGGCTTGAAGTCGAGGCGAATATCGTCACCGCGGCGACGCCGAGCGTCAACAACATCGAACAGGCCGTCGAAGGCGCTGGCGTTCTGGTCGACCGGTTCATCGTCAGCCCGCTGGCGTCCGGCGACGCCGTGCTCACCGACGAGGAACGCGAGGCCGGCGTCGTGCTGATCGACCTCGGCGCTGGCACGACCGACCTTGCCATCTTCATCGAGGGCGCGGTATGGCACACGGCTGTCGTCGGCATTGCAGGAGACTTGATCTCAAGCGACATCAGCCATTGGCTTCAGGTCTCAACCGAGCTGGCCGAATTGGTCAAGCTCCAGCGCGGCCACTGCGTGCCGAAGCGCGTCAGCGAGCTGGAGACATTTCTCGTCGAGCCGTTCGGCGAGGGGCTTCCGATCGAGACCAAGCGGCGCGAATTGGCCGAGGTCATCGAGGCGCGCACCGAGGAAATCTTCGAGAAGTGCCGCGACGAGATCAAACGCAGCGGCTATGACGGCCTGCTGCGCGCGGGCGCGGTGCTCACCGGCGGAACATCACAGCTTCCGGGCATCGAGGAGCTTGCCAAGCAGATGTTGGGCATCCCGATTCGCTTGGCGCGGCCCGAACGCCTGACCGGCCTCGGCGATATGCTCAAGGCCCCGGCCTACTCCACCAGCATCGGCTTGCTGCGGCTGGGCCTTCAGCTCGACGCTGTGCAGGCGGCCGCGACCTCGACCCCTACACCAACTCCAAACGGCAAATGGGGCGCACGCGTGCGCGGCCTGCTCAAACGCCTTCTGCCAGACGCCGAAGAATAAGCGGACTTCGCGGGCCTCTACCGCACCCCGACATGCTAGAACTACAGGCCTATGCGCTGGGCTGTAAGTCCTAGCGCTGACGCCCCGCGACTCATTTTGCACAATCGCCGACATGCGACGCGAATGTGGGATAAGTCCTAGTACCTCTGTGCCTGATCCGGTTACAAGGTTGTGATTAACTGTGCTGAAACGAGAAAAATTGAGGTACGAATTACTTGCCGAAGTGGCCGATTCGATCTACTATAGGCAAATGATCTGCCACACAGCGTATGGGTTTATGTGGGTAAAGCAGCAACCCGGCGGTGCAATGGCAGTTGGCGCAGCACGTTTGCATCACCACCCACACACACCTGAATTATCCGAAGGGGGCGGGATATGATGGACTACTCCGATACGATGCGTGAAGGGTTTGCCCAGATCAAGGTGGTCGGCATCGGCGGCGGCGGTGGTAACGCTGTCAACCGAATGATTATGGAAGGCCTCGCCGGCGTAGAATTTATTACGATCAACACCGACAACCAAGCACTCAACAACAGCAAAGCCAATACGCGCGTCCGCATCGGCGACAAGACCACCCGTGGTCTGGGCGCGGGCGGCATGCCGGAAATCGGCCAGAAAGCCGCCGAAGAGAGCCAAGACGACCTCTTCGAGGTCTTACGCGGCGCGGACATGGTATTCATCGCCGCCGGCATGGGCGGTGGCACCGGCACCGGGGCCGCCCCGGTCGTCGCCGGGATCGCCAAGGAACTCGGCGCGTTGACCATCGGCGTCGTCACCCGCCCGTTCACCTTCGAGGGCAAGCGCCGCACGGATTTCGCTGAGCAGGGCATCGAGTCACTCAAGGGCAAGGTCGACACGCTGATCGTCATCCCTAACGACCGCCTGCTCAGCATCGCCCATAAGAACGCGACGCTTCAGCAAGCCTTCAGCCTCGCCGACGATGTACTGCGGCAGGGCATTCAGGGTATCTCCGAGCTGATTACCGTCCCGTCGCTGATTAACCTCGACTTCGCCGACGTCCGCACGATCATGAGCGAAGGCGGCGCGGCGTTGATGGCGGTCGGCCACGGCACGGGCGACGACCGGGCGATCAACGCGGCGCGGCAGGCGATCCACAACGGCCTGCTCGACGTCACGATCGACGGCGCGCGCGGCATCCTGTTCAACATCACCGGCGGCCCGAGCCTCAGCCTGACCGAGGTCAACGAAGCCGCGGCAATCGTCCGCGAGAGCGCGCACCCGGATGTCCACCTCATCTTCGGCGCTCGCATCGACGAGAACTTGGGCGACGAAGTGCGCATCACGGTCATCGCGACCGGCTTCGAGCAGGCGCGTTCGACCCGCCGCGCCGGAGACGCCAGCGCAGCCAGCTTCCAACCGGCGCGCCAACAGCCCGCCGCCAACTACGCGCCGACACCACAGCAGCCGTATCCAGCGCCTCGGTCGCAGCAGCCCGTTCCGGTTCAGCCGCAGGCTCCGCGCCAGCAGACGCCAGCCCCCACACCTGCGCCTCAGCCGCCACAGCGCCCGATGCAGCCGTTGGACAGCTCGCGCGATCCCGAAAGCACCGAGATTCCGGCGTTCTTGCGCCGCAAGCGCAACAACAGCGACTAATCGACCGGCTTGTTCGAGACATCAAGCGGGGCGCATCGAACACACGTTGATGCGCCCCGCTTTGGTCACAGCACTGGAGGGTAACCCATGCGCGCCCGCGGCTTCTTCATCTTCGTCGTGCTGAACGTCCTGATCACGGCCGGGGTAGCGTTCGTCGTCGTGAGCATGCTGGGGTCGGCGCCGGCTGAGACCAGCGAATCACCGGCGGGGTTCGCCACGGTGCTGCTTATCATCACGGCCTCTCCAGACCCGAACACCACGCCCGTTGTGCGGATCATCACAGCCACGCCAGAACCGGGCACCATCGCCTCGATCCCGACCGGCGTGCTTGACCCGCTCAACACGCCCGTCGTCGCTGCGCCCGGATCAACCGAGTCGGCGCAGGCGGCCCCCACCGAAGCGCCGACGATCAATCCGGCCCTCGCCGGCGACCCCAACGCGCAAGCTACGATCAACGCGCTGCCGGCCGGGTGCATTCTGCATGTCTTGGCTGAAGGCGAAAGCCCGGGCCGACTCGCAGAATTCTACGATACCAACGTGTTCTCGATCCTCGAGGTCAACGGCCTCACCGAGGACGATGCACGCTTCCTCCAGATCGGGGAAACGCTCATCGTCCCGCTTGAGGGGTGCGCCCTGCTTGGGACGACTCCGGTTCCGGGCGGCGCGAACGACAGCACGGCCGGCGCAACGGCGACACTGGCGCCCGGTGTGACGCCGGAGCCGACTCTGACGCCCACCGTCACGCTCGCCCCGACCGCCGAGAACGCACAGGTCGAGGTCGACGAGGTGCTGGGCGCGGGAGACATCACCAGCGAGCATCTGGTCATCATCAACCGCGGCGCGACGGTCAACCTGACGGGCTGGACGCTTCGCGACCTCGACGGCAACGTGTACACTTTCCCTGAGACGCGCCTCTTCAACGACGGCCTGCTCGAAGTGTGGACACAGGTCGGCGAGAACACCCCGCTGCGTCGCTATTGGAACCTCACCCGCCCGGTGTGGGGCGATCCCGGCGACGTGATCACGCTTGAGGATGCGACCGGCGCGGTGCAGGCCACCCTGCGCATTAGCGGGGACTAGCCACGATAAGCGCGGTATAATGGCGCGGTCACTGGCCGCGCCTTTTAATGAACAGGACTCTCGAATGTCGGATTGGAAAACGATCATCGGCTTGGAAGTGCATGCCGAACTGCTCACCGAGAGCAAGATGTTTAGCCCCTGCCCGGTGGTCGACAGCGTCGAGGCCGCGCCCAACACCGCCGTCGATCCGCTGTCGCTTGGGCTGCCCGGCACGCTGCCGGTCGTCAACATGCAGGCGGTCGAATACGCGATGATGGTGGGCTTGGCGCTCAACTGCGAGATTCCGCCGGTCAACCAGTTCGCCCGCAAGAGCTACTTCTATCCCGATCTGCCGAAGGGCTTTCAGATCAGCCAGTACGACCGGCCATTGGCCGTCAATGGTTATATCGACATCGCGCTGGATGGCGAGACCAAGCGGATTCGCGTTCGCCGCGCGCATCTGGAAGAGGACACCGGCAAGCTCACCCACGAGGGCGATGGATCGAGCCTCGTCGATTACAACCGGGCCGGCGTGCCGCTGTTGGAGATCGTCTCCGAGCCGGACATCTTCAGCAGCGCCGAGGCCGAAGCGTATTCACGCAAGCTGCGCGCGCTTCTGCAGTACCTCGGTGTCAACCACGGCGACATGTCGAAGGGCGTGCTGCGTTTCGAGGCCAACGTCAGCGTGATGCACAAAGACGACACCGCCTTCCGCACGCGGCGCGAGATCAAGAACCTCAACAGCATCCGCAGCATGGTACGCGCCATCGACGCCGAGGTGGCATGGCAAATCCGGCAGTATGAGTCCGGCGGCGCGGTCACACCGGCCACACTGGGCTGGGACGAAGCGGGCGGCAAGATTGTCGTACAGCGTTATAAGGAACGCGCCGACGAATATCGCTATTTCCCGGAGCCAGACATCCCGGTGATCGAGGTCAGCCGCGACTGGGTCGAGGAGGTGCGCGCGCATCTGCCTGAGCTGCCCGACGCGAAGGTCGTGCGCTACACCGCCGATTACGGCGTCACCGACTACGAGGCGCGCCGGCTGGTCGAAGACCGCGCTATCGCCGACTTCTTCGAGGCGATGCTGGCGGAAGGCGCGCCCGCGAAGCAAGCCGTCAACTGGATGCTCGGCGGGCTGTTCCGCACGATGAACGAGGCCAACGTCGGTTATGACGAGATCGGCCGCATCCGAATCACACCGGCGATGCTGGCCGAGTTGATCGCGCTGGTGCAGGCCGGGACGATCAACAACACCACCGCCAATACGCTGCTCTCGCATATGTGGGAATCCGGCCAGATGCCGTCGGCGCTCGTGAAGCAGCTGGGCCTCGAACAGGTCAGCGATACGGGCGTGCTGCGCGAGACGATTGAGACGGTGCTGAACGCGAACCCCGATATGGTGGCGGGTTATCTGGCCGGCAAGGACAAGCTCATCAAGGCGCTCATGGGTCAGTGCATGGCGGCGCTGAAGGGCAAAGGCAATCCGCAGGCCGTCACCGATCTGCTGGCCGAAGCGTTGGAAGCACGGCGGCAGTAGGCGCATCCCCAATGGTTGGGGCGCGACGCAGCGCAGATTTGCCCCGTATATAGTAGTGTCTGGTATCGAACTCGGAGGATCGAAATGGCTAGCAGCAAAATGATCGTCACGACGACCAACACCGTCGAGGGTTACACCATCTCCCGCTATCTCGGCATTGTCACCGGCGAGACGATCCTCGGCGCCAACGTCTTTAAGGACTTCATGGCCGGCCTGAGCGACATCTTCGGTGGGCGCAGCAAGGCCTACGAGACCACGCTCAACGAGGCGCGCAACGCTGCGCTTCAGGAGATGATGGATCGCGCGTCGGCGCTGGGCGCGAACGCCGTGTTGGGCGTCGATCTCGACTACGAAACGGTCGGTCAAGGCGCATCCATGCTGATGGTGAACGCCAGCGGCACGGCTGTCGTGCTGGAGTAGTCTTGAACAGGCGCGGCGCCTCTGATACACTGAGGTCAATATCAGCCGTGCCATTTGCGGCGTTAGAACACACATGTGTGAAGGGTTGCCCTCAACACACTGGAACCCGGCCCTGCGCGGCAGGATGCTTCGAACCGTGTCAGGACCGGAAGGTAGCAGCACTAAGTTGCTAACTGGGTGCCGCAGGTAAACCGGGTTTCAGTACGCTGCGGGCAACCCTTTCCGTTTGGAACGGGGGACTTGATGCAAACCGGCCTCTATTTTCAAGACTATGAAGTCGGCGTGACGATGGTCACACGCGGGCGCACGATCACCGAGACCGACATCGTGCAGTTCGGCGCGCTCACCGGCGACTTCAACCCGATGCACTTCGACGCCGAATACATGAAGACTCACATGATGGGTCAGCGCATCGCTCACGGCATGCTGTCGCTCAGCTACGCCGTCGGTCAAGCGTATCAGCTCGGCTTCATGGAAAAGACGATCCTCGCCTTCCGCAGCCTTGAGATGAAGTTCAGCCTGCCGGTGTTGATCGGCGACACGCTGCACGTTCAGCTCACGGTGAAGGAAAAGCAGGAAGCGCCGCGCCTCGGCGGCGGCATGGTCACGCTGGACGTCAAGATCGTCAACCAGAACGGAAAGACCGTCCAGAGCGGCGCATGGACGGTGCTGGTCGCCAGCAAGCCCGCCGCGGAGTAGCCCATGCGCCGGCGCATTACGCTCATCACGGGCGCGAACGGCGAGGTCGGCCATGGCCTGATCCGCCAATTGCGCGCTCAGCCCAACCCGCCTGACATCGTCGTCCTCGACCTGCGCAGCCTCGACGCCGACGTGCTGCCGCTGGTGGATCAGTCCATCGTCGGCGACATCCTCGATGTCGATCTGCTCGAAAACTTGTCGAGCGAGTACGACATCGACACGATCTACCACCTCGCCGCACTGCTCAGCACGCACAGCGAATTCCGCCCCGAAGCAGCGCACCGCGTCAACGTGCGCGGCACGCTCAACCTGCTGCACATGGCGATCGATCAAGCGGAGTGGCGCGGTAAGCCGGTGACGTTCATCTTCCCTTCGTCGGTGGCGGTGTACGGCATGCCCAACCTCACAGCGAAGGCTAGCGCGCCGCCGGTGAGTGAGGATTCGTACCTCAATCCGATTACCATGTACGGCTGCAACAAGCTCTACTGCGAACACCTCGGCCGCTACTATGCACAGCACTACCGGCAGTTGGCCGCCAACCCCACGCCAAGCGGCATCGATTTTCGCAGCGTGCGCTTCCCCGGCCTCATCAGCGCGACGACTATGCCGGCCGGCGGGACGTCCGATTTCGCGCCGGAGATGCTGCACCACGCCGCCGATGGCAAGCCTTACGCGTGCTTCGTGCGGCCTGACACGACCATGCCCTTCATGGCGATGCCGGACGCGATCCGCGCGCTGATCGAGCTGGCGCAGGCTCCCGCCGACGCCCTCACCCGTTCCGTCTACAACCTGACCGCGTTCAGCCTGAGCGCCGAGCAGGTAGCCGAACGCGTGCGCGCCGCGTTCCCGCACGCCGACATCACCTTTGCGCCCACACCGGGCCGGCAGAACATCGTCGACAGCTGGCCGGCCAATCTGGACGACAGCGCCGCGCGCCGCGACTGGGGCTGGATGCCAGAATACGACGCCGACCGCGCTTTCAACGACTACCTCGTCCCGACCATCCGCGCGAAATACGCGCACAAGACGGCCTGAAGTGCGAAGTTGAAAGTGACGGGTGATGAGTGTGGCACCCTATCACACGCCATGCTGAACGGCGGCAGCGTGCGGCTTAACTCCCTCGGCTCTGGAACGGCGGAATAGCGTGCCATGACACTGGTGGGGCTGCTGCTCATCGCCGGCGCGGTGGGATTCCTCGGCTTCGCGTATCGTCCCGTGGTTCGACGCACGGACTCGCTCACAGCCGCCATCGCGCGCATCGACTCAAGCTGGCGGCGCGATTCGGTGCAGTTCGGCGTCGGCGTGATGATCGTCGCGTTCAGCCTCACGCTGGCAGCGCTGATCGCCGTGCTCGACACGCGCTATTGGGCGATGCAGTGGCCGGTCGCAGCAGGCGCGCTGCTGGCGATTCTCGGCTTCAGTCAATGGCTTCCAGCTTGCGCGCCGACGTATGCTGATCCCCGACGCCCACGCCGCCGCGACCGCCGTCAAGGAGCGCGGATTCGTCCTGTACGTGTACTTCACCGATGCGGCGTTTGTCGTGTTCGGAATCGGCCTCGCTAACGGCGGTTTCTCGACCGTGATTGCGTGGGGATTGGTGCTCGCGGCGGTGGCGGCTGTCTCGCACTACGCCCTCACACGCGGCGCACCACTGTTCGTTCCCCCTACCCTGCTGTTGGTCGCCGGTCTCGCGCTGACGCTCGGACGCTAGGCAACCGGCACATGGTTGTGCTCGACGATCCGGCCATCCACCAGCGTCAGCACGCGATCCATGCCGGCGGCGATGTCGGGATCGTGCGTGACCAGCAGCACGGTCGTGCCGCTTTCCTCACGGATTTGCCGCAGAGTATCCAGCACCAGCTTGCCCGACTCGGTGTCGAGGTTGCCGGTCGGTTCGTCGGCGAGGATCAGCGGCGGGTTGTTCGCCAGCGCACGGGCAATCGCGACGCGCTGCTGCTGGCCGCCCGACAGCTCGGACGGACGGTGGTGCATCCGGTCGCCTAAACCGAGCAGCTTGAGCAGTTCGCGGGCGCGTTTGGCCGGGTTGAACTGCCGTTTGCGCGCGAACTGAATCGGCAGCATCACGTTTTCGAGCGCCGTCAGCGTGGGGATCAAGTTGAAGAACTGGAAGATAAAGCCGATATTCTCGTTGCGGACTTCGGTCATCCGCCCCTCGCCCAAGCGCGTCGTGTCGATTCCGGCGATCTCGACCCGGCCGGCCGTCGGCGCATCCAGCCCGCCGAGGATGCCCAACAGCGTCGACTTGCCGCTGCCGGATGGCCCGACCAGCCCGACCATCTCGCCTTTGTAGACGGTCATATCCACCCCGCGCAGAGCGTCGATCATCACCTTGCCCAACGGCAGCTGCTTCGTGACGCCTTCGACTCGGATTACGGCTTCCTGTGCCATGCCACTCCTTCACCCATCGCGAGCCACACGCAGCGTATGGCTCGCCGTTGTACTGCTCGGCGCAAATCGACTGTCCGGCTAGGGTTAACTCTCACTCATCGGCTCGGTGGCGTACACCGGCGCGCACCACTTCCGATACTTTTCGACGCGCGCCGTCACGACGTTCTGATACAGCGTGCGCAGTTCGTTGGTGATCTCGCCCATGCGACCAGAGCCGATAGCGCGGTGTTCGACGCGTGTGATCGCCGCAATCTGCACGCCCGTGCCACACAAAAAGACCTCGTCAGCCAGATAAATCTCGGTACGGTCAATATCTCTTTCTACGACGTCGACGCCCATTTCGTTGCGCAGCAGTTCGATCAACGAGCGCCGCGTGATGCCTTCCAGCACATTGCTCTGCACCGGCGGCGTGAACACTGTTCCGTTGCGCGCCATGAAGATGTTCGCCGCGCTGGCCTCGCTGACGTGGCCGTCCTGATTCAGCACCAGCGCCTCATCATACCCTGCAAGCACCGCATCCGACTTGATAAGCGCGGAATTGGCGTAGCTGCCGCTGATCTTACCGCGCGCGGGGATAGCGTTGTCATCGACGCGCCGCCACGCCGAGAAGTGGACGTGCGCGCCCTCTTCCTTCTCGATGTACTTGCCGAATGGCAGCGTCCAGATCGTCAGTGCGTCGGGGACGTCGTGCAGGCGCACACCGATGCCGTCCAAGTCCTTATACACCAGCGGCCGGACATACACGTTCTCGCGGTAGCCCTCGGCGCGCAGCAGGTCGATCAGGATGTGCTCAAGACCTTCCGGCGTATGGGGAACCGTCATGCGCAGCAGCGACGCCGACTGGATCAAGCGCCGGAAGTGGTCAAGCGGCCGAAAGACGTAAAGCTGCTCGTCGTCCGCGTTCCAATATCCGCGCAAGCCGCCGAACACCGCCGTTCCGTAATTGAACGCGTGGTTCTTGACGCTGATCGTCGCCTGCTCCGCCGGGACGATACGCCCCTTGAAATACGCAAACCGCGTCATATCCTCGACCTCCACCGTTAACGGACGCCCTTTGCATCACATTGTAGGGTGCGGGCGTCGGGCGGGTCAACGTCCAGATTGCGCCCGGAAAACCGACCAATTCACCGCGCATCCGGCCGCGAATTGGGGGCTGATCGTGCGGCCCGCCGTGGTATCCTTTGCGTATGATGTCGAGGGAGTTGTATGAGCGAACGCTGGCTGATCGCTGGGCTGGGCAATCCCGGCCCACAGTATGAGAACACCCGCCACAACATGGGATTTAAGGTCGTCGAGACGTTGGCGAAGCGCCACGGCCTGACGTTTTCGCGCACCGAGAAGCGCGCCAGCGTTGCCGACGGGCTAATCGTCGGGCGGCGCGTGCTGCTCGCCAAGCCGCTGACCTACATGAATGAGAGCGGTGTCGCCGTGCGCGGCCTGATCGACTTCTACAAGATCGACATCAACAAGCTGATCGTCGCGGCCGACGACCTCGACCTGCCTTTGGGGACACTGCGTCTGCGCAATGGCGGCGGCGACGGCGGACAACGCGGCGTGCGCAGCATCATCCAGCACCTCGGCACGCGCGAATTTGCCCGTGCGCGCTGCGGCATCGGACGCCCGCCCGGCCAGATGGATCCGGCGGCCTACGTGCTGCGGCCGTTCATGGGCGATGACATCATCAACGCGCAGATTATGGTCGAACACGCAGCTGACGCGGTTGAAACGTGGCTGACCGACG
>JZRA01000131.1 GCA_001567485.1 Chloroflexi bacterium OLB13 | reverse complement strand
TTCTAGGAATCCCCCTTTGTGTCCTCGTGTTCTCTGTGTGTTCTGTGCCCGCTCTTGCCCTTACTCACGACTCATCACTTGGCACTCAGCACTCGGAGAAGCCCTCACCCCCGGCCCCTCTCCCTCAGGGAGAGGGGAGAAGGACGTGTGCGGTGGGGTGTGAAGGCTCCTCTGTGTGCTCGAATGCTCTAGGTCTGATCGGGTCTTTTGTGGCTCACTCCGTCGCCGAGTCAATCCATTCTCGCCGTCCAAACAGCCTCTTTAGTAGGCTTTGAACGTATTAGCCGTGCGTTTTAACGCTCGGCGGCCTGCGGCGTAAGGGGCTCCACGCGGCGGACGAGCCGTATTCGAGGATCCCCTCTGTCCCCTCCGTGTCCTCTGTGGTTCAGTCGGTTTGCCCTTACTCACCACTCATCACTTGACACTCAGCACTCCGAGAAGCCCTCACCCCCGGCCCCTCTCCCTCAGGGAGAGGGGAGAAGGACGTGTGCGGTGGGGTGTGAAGGCTCCTCTGTGTGCTCGAATGCTCTGTGTCTGATCGGGTCTTTTGTGGCTCACTCCGTCGCCGAGCCAATCCATTCTCGCCGTCCAAACAGCCTCTTTAGTAGGCTTTGAACGTATTAGCCGTGCGTTTTAACGCTCGGCGGCCTGCGGCGTGAGGGGATCCACGCGGCGGACGGGCCGTATTCGAGGATCCCCTCTGTGTGCTCTGTGTCCGCTTTTATCCCCTCACCCCCGGCCCCTCTCCCACAGAGGGCGAGAGGGGAGAAGGGCGCGTGTGCGGTGGAGTGGTGTTGTCTGTGTGGACTGGTGACTTTTAACAACTGCCCCCTGACGCCTGAAACCTGACAACTGACCCCTCTGTGTCCGCTTTTGCTCTTCACTCAGCACTCGTCACTCGTCACTCAGCCTGTTCCACGCTGCTTGACCTGATTGCCCGGCCGGTACACTTCGACTATCATTCGCTGGATAGCTTCCGTTGGCCGTGCAAGGAGCAGCCCACCCATGTCCAATCCACAGTTCCGCTGGTGGCAGACCGGCATCGTCTATCAGATCTATCCGCGCAGCTTTCAGGACTCCAACGGCGACGGCGTGGGCGACCTGCCGGGCATCGTCAGCCGCCTCGATTATCTGGTCGATCTCGGTGTAGACGCGATCTGGATCAGCCCGTTCTACAAGTCTCCGATGGCGGACTTTGGCTATGATGTGGCCGACTACTGCGACGTCGACCCGATCTTCGGCACGCTGGCCGACTTTGATCACCTGCTCGAAGAAGCGCATGCGCGCGGAATCAAGGTCATCATCGACTGGGTGCCGAACCATACCAGCAGCGAGCATCCGTGGTTTCTCGAATCGCGCTCAAGCCGCGACAACCCCAAGCGCGACTGGTATATCTGGCGCGACGCCAAGCCGGACGGGAGCCGTCCCAACAACTGGGGCAGCATCTTCGGCGGGCCGGCGTGGGAGTGGGACGAGACGACTCAGCAGTACTACTATCACTACTTCGTTAAGGGACAGCCCGACTTGAACTGGGCGAATCCGGAAGTCGTCAAGGCGATGACCGACGTGCTGCGCTTCTGGCTTCAGCGCGGCGTCGATGGCTTCCGTATGGATGTGGTGTACCTGCTCGCCAAATATCCCGGCATGCCCGACAACCCGATCAATCCCGACGCGACGCCGCTGAACGAGAACGACATCTTCGGCGTGCAGCACCACGTTTACGACAGCATCCAGCCCGAAGTGCATCGGTATACGCGCATGTTCCGGCAGATCACCGACCAGTACGGCGACACCGTGATCGTCGGCGAGGTTTGGGAGGACGATCTTAACGAGTGGATCAAGTTCTACGGCCCGGAAGGCGACGAAATCCAGCTCCCGTTCAACTTCCGCCTGATGCAGCTCAAGGAGTGGAACGCCGGCGTGGTTAGCGCGTCGGTCAATGAGTTCGAGGACGCGCTGCCTGAGTTCGCGTGGCCCAACTACGTCATCGGCAATCACGACCGCACCCGTCCGGCGACCCGCGTCGGCAGTCAGGCGCAGGCGCGCATCGCCCAAATGCTGCTGCTCACCGTACGCGGCACGCCGACGATGTATCAGGGCGACGAACTGGGCATGGAGGAGGCGCAAATCCCGCGCGAGCAGTGGGTCGATCCATGGGGAATCAACCTCGGCATCACGCGCGACGGCTGCCGCACGCCGATGCAGTGGGACGGTTCTCGATATGCCGGGTTCAGCACGGTCGAGCCGTGGCTCCCTGTGCAAGCCGATCACACATGGCGCAACGTCGAGGCGATGTCGGATGATCCACACTCGTTCCTGTCGCTGGTCAAGCGGCTGATCGCGCTGCGCCGCGTTGAGCCGGCCCTACACCTCGGCGTCTATCGCCGTGCGGGTGCCCCCGATGGCGTGTTCGCGTACATCCGTGAACACGATGGCCGCCGTTTCCTGATCGCGCTCAACTTCACCTTTGAGGAGAAGCGCGTTCCGCTGAACGGCCCCGGCGTCGTGGCGATCAGCACACACCTTGACCGCGCGGACGAAACCGCAGCGGATACGCTCACGCTCCGCCCCGATGAAGGTGTGGTCGTGCTGCTGGGATAGTGATGAGCGCTGAGGGGAGCCGTCAGTTTTCAGAGGTCAGTTGTCGGCACTCTGGCCCCTCGTCACCGGCAGGTGCTGATGGGAAAGTGATGTGTGCTGAGGCAACGCGGACAAGCCGATTGAATCACGGAGGATACAGAGGGTAGGGGGTGAGGGCCATCCGTCGGAGACGCGCGGCCTACCCTCACGGAATCACAAACCGTTGGGAAGCGCCTGCCCGTAGGTCACCTCGGCGGGATAGAAGTGGTCGCCCTCGAACACCGTGGCGATGATGCGTGTCGCGCGCGCGAGCCGGTCGGCAAGGTCGTCGGGTGTGCCCGTCCAGTACGGCGCGAACACATAAGACGGCGGCGCGACAAAACTCGGTACATGAACGAAGCTGCGCAGGCGCGGATACTCCACGCCGGTCATGGCGCGAAAGACGAGGTCGTGCGTGGCGTAGGTGCCTTCAAAGAACATCGTCGCTTCGCTGCCGGCGAAGAACCAGCGGTCGTGCTCCAGCGCCGAGAGGAACGCCGGCGTGTTGAGGAGGATGGTGCGCTCGTCAGTGGCGGGGTCGATCATATCCAGCAGGGCGTAGGTGTGCTCGGACATCATCACGGCTTCGGCGCGGCGTGCGTTGAGATACGCCGCGCTGATGATGACGCCGCCGGCGATCACGGCGATAGCGGCGACCTGCTTGACTCTTGCGGCACGGCCGGTGGGTTGAGCGAACGCGCCGGGCAGCGTGACGCCCCAGAACAGCGCCACGCCGATAGCGGCCGGCATCAGCACATGCGGCGATCCCTTGAGGTACTCGGTGCCAAGCAGCAGCGACGCAGGCAGGGCCAGCAGCACAAACGCGCCCAGCGCGAACACGCCGATCCGCCAGCGTGCCCGACCGCCCAGCCAGAGGCCGAGCGCAGCGCCGCCCGCCGCCAGCGCCAGCATCGGGATCGTTTGCGGCGCGGCGAGGGTGAGGCGCCGCAGCACCGCGAACGCCGGATAGAACAGCCCCTGCGAAAACACCGCCAGTGATCCGGGCAGTTCGCCGGCGTGGAAGGTCACCGGGCCGGCCGCCGGACGCGGAATGCCGAAGTACAGCGCGAGATACACCAGCGTCAGCGCGGCGACAAGGCCGTAAAGCGCGAGCGCCCGTGGACGCAGTACGGCGCGCGGGCCGTGGACAGCGGCGGTCAACCCGACCAGCAGCGGCCCCGTCAACACGCCGAGTTCTTGGCTGAACAGCGCGATGAACGTGCCAAGCGCCGCAACAATCAACGGGAATACGTCGCGCTTACGGTCGATCCACGCCAGCCCCGCTAGCAGCGCGAGCACCAGCCCGAAGGCGACCATCACGTGAAACAACGCGGCGACCCACGTCACGGCGCGATAGGCGAACGGATACAACGCGAACGCGCCGCCGGCGATCAGCGCGCTGCTGTCCTTGCCGGTCAGGCGGCGGGCAAGCGCGGCGATCAACGCGGCGGTCGCGCTGAACACGACGACGCTGAACAGATGCAGCGCGAACGGCTCCATGCGCCCGTCGCTGCCATACGCGAGTTCAAGCACGCTCATGCCCAGCGGCCGGTAATACTGATAGCTGAGCGATCCGCCCCAGAAGCGCAGGCCCGGCACGCCCTCCGGCCCGTAATCGTGGATCATCGCGTGCAAGTTGCCGTCGTCGGCGAATAACGGCATGCCGAGGGCGAAGCTGTAGACGACGAACGCCAGCACCGCCGGCGCCAGCAGCACAGCCAGACGGCGGATCATCCCTGTACGGCCTGTGCGCGGTACCAGTCGACGGTGCGGGCGAGGCCGGTGTCGAAGTCGACGACCGGCGCGAAGTCGAGCAGGTTGCGCGCCTTGTCGATCGCCGCGCGGCTGTGCTTGATGTCGCCTTCGCGCGCTGGCCCGAACACCGGCGCAATCGACGTGCCGATGATCGTGTTGAGCTTGTCGGCTAGTTCAAGCAGGCTGACGCGTCCGCCCGTTGCGAGGTTCATCACTTCGCCGACGGCGTCCTGTGACGTGGACGCCAGCAGGTTGCCATGCACCACGTTGTCGATATAGGTGAAGTCGCGGCTTTGCGTGCCGTCGCCGTAGATTGTTGGCGGCTCGCCGTGCAGCAGCGCGGTGATGAAGCGGG
Organism: Chloroflexi bacterium OLB13; assembly: GCA_001567485.1. GTDB lineage: Bacteria > Chloroflexota > Anaerolineae > Aggregatilineales > Phototrophicaceae > Flexicrinis. The sequence continues at coordinate 31,844 of JZRA01000131.1, read as the reverse complement.
GAATGACCGCGGCATACTGGCTGTTGGGGTCTTGGCGCGGGCCGAACACGTTGAAGTAGCGCAGGCACACCGTTTCGAGGCCGTACACGCGCGTGAAGGTCTGGCAGTAGTATTCGCCGGCCAGCTTGGCAACGCCATACGGCGAGATCGGCTGTGGGGTCATGTCCTCGGATTTCGAGTCGCCGGGCTGATCGCCGTAGGCGGACGACGACGCGGCATACACCACTCTGCGCACTCCGGTGTGGCGCGCGCTCTCCAGCACATTGAGCGTGCCGGTCACGCAGTGATGATGCGTCTCCAGCGGATTGTCGACGCTGCGCGGGACGCTGGGCAGCGCGGCCTGATGGAAGATAGTGTCGACGCCGCGTATCACGTCAGGAAGCGACGAATCGGTGATGCTGACCTGCGCGAAGGTCAGGCGGCCGTTGGCACGCGCTTTCAACCAGTCGATCGTCGCGGCGCTGCCGGTCAGCAGGTTGTCGATCACAACCACGTCATGGCCGTCTTGCAGCAGGCGATCAGCGATGTGCGAGCCAATAAATCCCGCGCCTCCGGTTACGGCATAGCGCATGTGCGTCCCCCTCTCGGTGCGTCCGCAGCATTATAAAGTCGCCCGCCCTGCGCGACAATTGCGGTTGGCGTCAAGAATTGTTCGGAACGATCCGGCCAGATCGCTACGTTGTGGCGGGTGTGGCAGGGCGTTTGCCGGGTTCGAGCTGATAGTGCGCGCGGATTTGTGCGGCGACGAGGTACAGCAGGGCGATCAGCGCGATCAGCGCCAGCGCCAGCGGCCACGACGGCGCCCAACTGAGCGCGAGCGCCCCCGCGCCGAACAACACGCACAGCCCGTACAGGATCAGCAGCACGCGCCGCGAGCTGAGGCCGAGGCTCATCAGCCGGTGCGACGTGTGATCGCGGCCGGCCTGTCCGGGCGAGCGTCCTTCGCTTAGCCGTGTGAAGATCACCAGATTGATGTCGAACGCCGGCAGCCACAGCACCAGCACCGGGATCAACCACTGCGGCGCGACCGGCCCCTGCACCATGTCGAGCTTGACCGCGATGATCGACAGCACGAAGCCGAGCATCAGCGCGCCCATATCGCCCATGAACGTGCTGGACGGCGCGAAGTTGTAGATCAAGAAGCCGACCGCGCTGCCCAGCACCGCCGCCGACAACAGCGCCACCAGCACCAAGCCCTGACTGAGCGCGATCAGCAAGAAGAACGCCGCGGCGATGGCGCTGCATCCCGCCGCCAGCCCGTCCATGTTGTCTTGAAAATTGAGCGCGTTGGTCAGCGCCATGATCCAGAACACCGTGATCGCGCCGTCGATCAGCGTGACGCCGGTCATCTCGAACCGGACGCCCGACACCACGACCACCGTGCCGGCGACCGCCGCGGCGATGAACCGCGTGCGAATACCGAGGTTGTAGCGGTCGTCGAGCAGGCCCACGAGCGCGATGAACGCCGCGCCCGCCAGCACCGACCCGAACTGAGTCAGGTACGCCGGCGGGCTGAACAAGACGAGCGCCAGCGCAAACCCGCTGTAGATCGCAAGACCGCCCATCAACGGTTTGTGATCGGCGTGGATGGTGCGGTTGTTGGGGATCGCGACGACGCCGAGGCGCATCGCAAGCTGCCGCGCGACCGGGGTCAACCCGAGCGACACAACAAATCCCACCACGAGGATGGGGAAGAACTGCAAGTTATCCATCGCGCCTTAGGGTTTTTTCGTCCGTGGCGTGCGGGGCGCCGAGTCTTTCGCCGTACTGTCGGGCCGGGCGCCGCGCTGAGTGGGGGGCGGTTGGCTGCCGCGCCGGTGGCGTGCCGCGCCCAGCATGACGTACAACTGCTTGACCGGTTCGCGCTGGAAGATCCGATGTCCGCACACGTCGCACGCCAACGCCGGCATAGACGGCACGCAGACCAGTTGGCCGCTTTCGATGGCGGCATACGGCAGGTGCGTCGTACGCAGTTGACCAATTTGGCAGCGGGGGCAGATGGAACGTGAAAGCTCAGGCATCGAGTCCGCCCTTCTCCGGGGTTTCCGGCTTATCGTCACTTATTGTACTTCGGGATGAGCGACTTACGACAGCGGCCCGAAGTCCTGCGGCGGCAGGTAGCGCCAGATCGCCCGACCGACGATGCGGTCGCGCGTGACCGGGCCGAACCGCCGCGAGTCGTTGGAGTGGTTGCGGTTGTCGCCCATCATAAAGTACTCGTTCGGGCCAAGCTCCCAAACCGCGTCGCGACAGTTGGTACACGGCCGGTTGACGAAGTACGGCTCGTCGAGCAGTTCGCCGTTGCGGAACACGTCGGCGTAACCGGGCGCAACCGTGTTGCCGTCCGCGTCGCGCTCGGCGGGATGCACCTTGATCTCAATGGTGTCGCCCGGCACGCCGATGACACGCTTAATCAACATTTCGACCGGCTCGCCCGGCGCATCGAACACGGCGATATCGCCCGGTTTCGGCTCGCCCAACAAGTAGTCCATTCGGCTGATGAGCAGATGCTGGCCGGCGAACAACGTAGGCTGCATGCTGGGGCCGTCGATGGTTGACCGTGGGAACGCCATTTCTGCGATAATCAGCGCGGAGAAAATGAAGAAGAGGTTGTTCAGGATTTCGCGCAGCATGCCGGGACGGTGCAGGCGCGGGCGCGGAATCTGCACACGCGGCGCGCTGGCCGTGCGCGGCGTAAGAATCTGATCTGCCATGTTGTTCGGGGTTGTGGTCGTCATCGCTTCCATTATACGCACGCAACGTCCAACCCGACAATTGCGATTGATCTACGGATTCTGGCACACTGGTAGGTGATCTTGACGACTCAACAAGGGGACGGCATGTCCGGATTTCAAATCAATCACATCGCGATCGTCGTGTCTGACCTGTCGAACGCGTTAGGTTTCTGGCGCGATGCGCTGGGCCTGCCGGTCGGGCGCTTAGAGCAGAACGATACCGAACAGGTGGAGATCGCGTTTCTTCCCGTCGGCGGGGCGGAGATCGAGTTGATTTCACCGACCAGCGGCGAGACCGGCGTGGGGCGTTACCTCGCCAAGACCGGCGGCGGCCTGCATCATCTCTGCCTTGAAGTGCCGGACATCGACGCGGCGCTCAAATCGCTTGCCGACGCGCACGTCGAACTGATAAACGCGGCTCCGAACACCCGCGACGATGGCACGCGCTATGCCTTTGTCCATCCGAGGAGCACGGGCGGAGTGCTGCTGGAGCTGTACGAACTTCCCGTGCCTAAGGCTGAGGCGTAGGGACGATGAGTCCTTCGCGCACAAGGGATGGTGTCGGGGTGATGGATGGGCGCGGCGATGGGCTGGCCGGCAGCGGCGTGACGGTCGGCGGAGGCGGCACGGTGTTGCTGGGCGTCGGCGTCGGGTTGACCGGCTCGATCAGGTCAAAGCGCATATAGCCGGCATCAAGGCGGCGCGTGCGTGGCTCGACATCGAGCAGGTACCAATCCTCGTTCGGTTCTGGCTCGCGGCTCAACACGCAGACGATCGTGCCCAGCGGGATTTGTTCGACGATTGCGCTCGCCGTCGAGGGGCGTTCACGGACGATGGCGACACGGGGCACGACCGCGAAGTCTTGACACGGCGGCAGCGGCGTCGGAGACGGACGCAGCGTGATTTCCGGGGCGGCTTCGGTGATCGTAGCGGCCCGCGCCACCGTCGCGCTTGCGATCAACTCGGCGCGTTGGGTCGCTTCGACGATGCCGAGGCCGCCGGCGCGCAAGAAGCCTTGCACGCCCGTCCACACGTAATAGGCCCCGAACACGACCGCGACCGCCAGCATGAACACAAGCCACGGCGGAAGCCCAGCGCCACCCAGTCCGGGCCGACCCCGACGATACCTCACCTTCGACCTCAACGCGTAGATTGCACGAATCTAACTGTACCAAGTTGCAACCTTTCGGCCACCCCGCGCGTATCATCAGTAGGCCAATCAATGGATACCCGTTCAGTGAGGACAGCGCGCCATGAGCGATAAAAAGAAGAACGTCGAAACCGAGTTTTCGTTTGACTTCAGCGGTCTGGCGAACAAGATCGGCGAGGTCGTCAGCACGATCGGCGAAGAGCCGGAAACGTCGTACTTCGATGAGAAGATCGGTGAGGCGACCGTCGCCAAGGTCGAGATCAACGGCGGCATGGGCAAGCTGCACGTCCACCCGGTCGAGGATGAGAGCCTGCTGGCGCAGGTGGAGACCAAGCACATCGGCAAGATGAACTACGTCGTGTCGCAGTCCGGCAACGGCGCGGGCAAGACGGTGAAGATCGAGAATCAGGTGATGCGCGGCGGGTTCCGCGGCATCATCGGCGGTATGGGCAAGAAAGATCTGTACATCGACGCGGCCCTGACGGCGGCGATCCCGCTTGAGCTGAAGGTCGAGACCGGCGTCGGCGAAGCGCTTGTCGACGCGCGCGACTTGTCGCTGATCAGCGCCCATGTCGACGGGGGCGTGGGGCCGGCGACGGTTTATCTGCCCGAAGGTGACTACAAGGCGAAGGTCGAGGCCGGTGTCGGGCCGCTGACGGTCAATGTGCCGGCGCATCTCAAGAGCACACTGCGGATCGAAGGTGGAGTCGGGCCGGTCACGGTCAATGTCCCGGCCGGCGCGAACCTGACGCTGGACGTCGAAGCGGGCGTCGGGCCGATGACGATCCGGCTCGCCGAAGGCACCCCGTTCATGGTCGACTATGACGGTGGGCTTGGGCCGTTCCATCGCCCGAACGGCCTTGTGCAGAAAAGCAAGAAGGTGTGGCAGACCGAAGGGTACGATCTAGCGGCGGAGTCCGTGTTCGTCAAGCTGGAAGGCGGCGTAGGCCCCAGTAAGATCGTGTTCGTCGATCACGAAGCCGAGAAATCGAAGCGCAAGAACGGCGAATAGCCTATCCCTGCGCTGCACAGCGCGGCCCCCTAACGTTCAGGGGGCCGTTTCGATTCAACCCGCTATGCGTATTCGAACACCGTCTTGATGTACTGCTCAGGGCTAGCAGAGATCGTCCGGTACGCATCGGCGGCGTCCTCATAGGCGAAGACCGCGGACACCATCGGCGCGGTGGCGATCTTCCCCGCGCGCAGCAGTCGGATGACAGTTTGCTCGACGCGCGCAAGGCTCCACAGAGGAGCGCAGCGGTGCGGCATCCCCCAGACCGGCATGCTGGAGATCAGCGTCAGCCGGTTGTGATGCCATTCCGCGCCTAATTCGATCGACTGCTGCCCCTTGTAGTAGCTGGCCGCGACGATCAACCCGCACGGCTGCACCGCACGGATCGCGCTTTGCAGCGCCGCGACCGAGCCGGAAATCTCGATGGCGGCGTCGACGCCCTTGTCGCCCGTCAGACGCTTGATCTCCAGCGACACGTCGCCGTCTTTCGGGTTGAGCGCGTAGTCCGCCCCGAACTCGCGGGCCAGTTCGAGCCGATCCGGCAGCAGGTCAACGGCGATCACCGTTTCCGCGCCGTTCATGCGCGCGAACTGCACCGCCAGCAGGCCAAGCGCGCCCATCCCGAATACCGCCACATGATCGCCGACTTTGATCTGCGCGTCTTGCACGGCGGTCAGCGCGAAGATGCCGGGGTCGGTGAATACGGCGGCGGCCGGGTCGAGTTCGCCGAGATGATACAGGCGTGCGGTCTGGGTCACGTTTTCCGGCCGGTGCGGCATCGGCCCGAAAACGCGGTCGCCCACGGCGAAATTGCGGATGTCCGCCCCGACCTCGATCACGTCCCCGACCGCCCACGATCCGAGGAATGTCGGGTAGAATGACTGGCTCTCATCATCCATAAACAGGCGCAGGCCGGGGTCGAAACGTTTGTGCAGGAACGGTGTCTTACCTTCGTACAGAGTCAGCTCGGTGCCGTGCTTGATCCCGCTTAAAATCGTGCGAACGCGCACCTCGTCAGGCCGGAGCGGGGCCGGTTCAGCTTCGCGGAAGTCGATTGTGTACGGAGCGATCAGGACGAACTCGCGCATGGTGGTGTCCCCTGTGGCGCGTGGCGAAGTGGTTCAGGGGATGATGATAGCACGGGGGACGGGGCGTATTTGGGAACACATAGAAACCATCAAGCGTGCTGAAGTAAAACTCTCGAGATAGTAGAGGTTAACCGCAGTGCGGCGGGCTTCGCGTCTAACCTCACCACCGCCTGCTGATCCTTTGCCAGTCCATCCTATTCGGAAACTCACACGAACGGGTTGCCGCAGCGGGCAGACTGCGGGGACATCGGCACGAGATCCCAAACCTGCCCGTCCATCACGCGCGGACGGGCAGGTCACGGGGTCTATCGCTTAGTTCAAGTTCTCGAAGATGCCGGCGGCTCCCATGCCTCCGCCGATGCACATCGTGACCATGCCGTACTTGCTGTTCCGGCGCTTCATCTCGTTCATCAGCGTCACGGTCAGCTTGGCGCCGGTGCATCCCAGCGGATGACCGAGCGCAATCGCGCCGCCGTTGACGTTGACGATGTCGGGATTCATGTCCAACGCCCGGATCACCGCCAGCGCCTGTGACGCGAACGCCTCGTTGAGTTCGATCAGGTCGATCTGGTCGAGCGACATGCCGGCGCGCTTGAGTAGTTTGGGCACAGCTGCCACCGGCCCGATGCCCATGACCTCCGGCCGCACGCCCATCACGTTGAAGCCGACGAAACGCGCGATCGGCGTGAAGCCCAAGCGCGCCGCGGTCTCTGCTTCCATCACGATCACCCCGGCCGCGCCGTCGCTTAGCGGTGAGGAGTTGCCGGCGGTGACGCTGCCGGTCGGCTTGAACACCGGCTTGAGCTTGGCGAGCGCTTCGAGCGTCGTCTCGCGGCGCAGGTGCTCGTCCACGGTGATGGTCTGGGTGAAGGTGGTTGGTAGACCGTTCTCGCCGATGACGGTCTCCTCCCACGAAAACGGCACGATCTCATCCGCGAACTTGCCGCTGTCATACGCCGCCGCGGCCTTCTGGTGGCTTTGCAGCGCGAAGGCGTCCATGTCCTCGCGGCTGACGTTGTGCTCGGACGCGACACGTTCGGCGGTGTGGCCCATGCTCATGTACACGTTCGGGTCGTGCTCGGCCATGTACGGGTTCGGGCTGATGTGGTGGCCGGACATCGGCACCAGCGACATCGTCTCCGCGCCGCCGGCGATGATGATGTCTGCGCCGCCAGCGATGATGCGCTCGGCCGCCATCGCGATGGTTTGCAGGCCGGACGAGCAGAACCGGTTGACCGTTTGCGCGGCGGTCTCGACCGGCAGGCCGGCGCGCAGCGCGATCACGCGGGCGAAGTTCAGACCTTGCGCACCCTCGGGCATCGCACAGCCGACGATCACATCGTCGATCTCCAGCGGGTCGAGCCTGCCATTGGTCTGGCGCATCAGCTCTTGGATGACGGTCGCCATCATCTCGTCGCTGCGAGCGGTCTTGGTCGAACCGCGCACGGCCTTTCCGACGGCGGTGCGGGTTCCGGCTACGATTACGGCTTCACGGGTCATGGGGTTTCCTTTCACCTCGGTTACTAGATTTGTCTGGGCGGATTGCACGGGTACAGACCGTACTGGGTAAGCGAACGGCGTTCATCGACTCGTTCGATCGTGTTGAGCAGCAGAAACTTGATTGTCATGGCGCCAATCGCTGTCAGTGAGGCGAGGAGTCCATCCTCCTGATAGTTGAAATGATCGTCCCATCGCATTGTTCGCGGGTTGTAGAGATCGACTCTCTGGCCTGTCTCCCAGTCGAAGGATACGATGTCACTTCCCTTTCGCCGATTGCAGCGCAAGCATGCCAGCGATAGGTTGTCTGCTGTAGTTGGACCGCCGTGTTTCTCAGGGATTACGTGGTCGATCTCAAGTGCAAACATGAGCTCTGAGACAGGCAAGCGGCAATACTCGCAGCAACCTCCAGCGCGGTCGACGATCTCTCGGCGAAGGGCGACTGGAATTCGCGTCATTTGCCCTGCATACGGATTCGAGTCTTGGCTTTCAACATGGCGACGAAATGATCCATGTGCTCATATTCGTCCAGCTCGGCGTTCTCCGCGTCGGTCAGTCGCCGACTTCGATTCGCTTCCAGTAATTCCGATGCGCGCCGCTGAATGTGTTCAGGCGCATGATACGCAAGGATTTCGTCGTCGGACGGTCGCCGGGCAAGAAACTCTGCAACCTCCGCAAACACGCCCTGTACGATCTGTTCAGCCATCGGACGATCTCCCAAACTCAGTTTCGCAGCGGCTTGTTGTTGGCGAGCATGTACATCACACGCTCCTGCGTCTTCTGCTCCATAATCAGCTCCATCATCGCCTTGCGTTCGAGGTCGAGGATCACCTGCGGATGCACCCAGCCGGGCTGGCTGATCGCGCCGCCGGTCAGTACATAAGCCAGCTTGCGCGCGATGAACCCGTCATATTCCGTCGCCACGCCGCTTTCGACAAATCCGGCGATGCCGAGGTTGAGCGCGGCGTAGGCATCGCGGCCGGCCGCCCAGATCATGCCGACGTCTTTAGGCTGGAACGTCTTAGCCATGCCCAGCGCGTACTGCTTGGCCTCACCGATCAGATGCGCCTTGTTCATCACGATCTTGTCGGTCTTGCGCAAAAAGCCCAGTTCGCGGGCTTGTTTGGCGCTCTCGCTGACCTTGGCGGTGGCAATCGTCGTAAAGACCGACTGAAGCGGTTCCAGCACGTTCGCGCCGCGATCCGCCACCGGACTGACGACCCGCCGCAGCAGTTCTTTGCAGCCGCCGCCCGCCGGAATGATCCCGACGCCGAACTCGACCAAGCCAGCGTACAGCTCGGCATGTGCGACGACCGCGTGCGCGCTCATCGTGATCTCCAAGCCGCCGCCGAGCGTCATGTTGTATGGGGCGACGACTACCGGCTTAGGCGCGGCGCGCATCGCCATGCCGAAGTCTTGCAGCTTCTTAGTCACCGCCTCGATGCCTTCGATGCCGGCCCCCATCGCGTCGGCGAGGTTCGCGCCGATACTGAAGCGCTCGCCCTCGTTGGCGATCACCAGCGCCTTCCACGCCGGCTGTTCGAGCAACGTCAGCGCCTGAAAGCCGAGGTCGAGCAGGCCGCCGGTGATGGTGTTCTGCTTGGTGCGGAACTGGAACAGCAGCACGCCGTCCCCGATGTCATAGATGATGCCGTGGTCGTTTTGCTCAAGCACGGCGTCGCCGCGCGCGCGCAGATCGCTGAGCGAAATTTCCATCGGGTCGTGATCGACGCTGACGTAGGCCCCGGCCTGCGGGCTGTAGTAGCCGATCACCACGCCGTGCGCGTCACGCTGATAGAACGTCGAGACGCCGCTGGCGAGCATGTCCTTGACCCACTGCGCCACCGGATAACCGGCCGCCTCGAACTTCTCGACATACGCGGCCACGCCGATCGCGTCCCAAATCTCGAACGGCCCCATCTCATGCGCGAATCCCCACTTCTGCGCGTTGTCGATGTTGACGATGGTCTCGGTGATCTCCGGCACCTTTTGCGAGGCGTAAGCGAGGTAGAAGCCGTGCAGATGGAACAGATACTGCCCGCCGCGATCCGGCTCAGCGATCAGCCGTTTGATGCGCTCGCCCAGCGGCTTGACGCGCCCGTGCTTCTCGACGCTCTCAAATGAGACCGGCTGAGGCGGCTCGTACTCGAACGTCTTGAGGTTGAGCGCCCACAATTCCTTGCCGCCGTCGGCCGATTTGCGCATGTGATAGAAACCCTGACCGGTCTTGCGGCCCAGCCAGTTGCGCTTGAGCAGTTCGTCGCTGAGCGCGGCGCTGGCAGGGTGATTCAACACCTCGCGGGCGGGGTCATCGGCGATGGCGGGGTACAGGTTGCGCGCGACATGCACGGCGATATCGAAGCCGACGAGGTCGTTGAGGTTGAACGTCGCGGTCTTGGGCCGACCGATCAGCGGGCCGGTCAGCGCGTCGACTTCCTCGACCGTGTAGTCGTGGTCAAGCGCGTAATTCATCGCCTGCATACCGCTCATCGACATGAAGCGGTTGCCGATGAAGTTCGGTGTGTCCTTGCACAACACGACGCCCTTGCCCAGCACGTTCTTGCCAAAGTCCAGCATGAAGGCGACCGCGTCCGGATCGGTGCCGGCGTGCGGGATGACCTCCAGCAGGTTGAGGTAGCGCGGCGGGTTGAAGAAGTGTGTGCCGAGGAAGCGCTTGGTGAACGACTCCGGCAGTCCGGCCGCGATGTCGCTGATGGGTAGGCCAGAGGTATTGCTGCTGACGATGGCGGTCGGCTTGACGACCTCGGCCAAGCGCGCCATCAAGGACTGCTTGACGTCGAGCCGTTCGACGATCACCTCGACGACCCAGTCGGCGTCGGCGACCTTGCCGAGGTCATCCTCGGTGTTGCCGGTGGTGATCCGGCCGAGATCGTCGGCGCTGAACAACTGCGCGGGGCGCATCGACTGAAGCGTCTTGACGTTGCCGTTGACGATGGCGTTGCGCTTGGCGGCGGGATCACCCGGCTTCGTGTCACGGGCGGGGATGTCGAGCAGCAGCACGTCGACGCCGACACCGGCCAACAGCGCGGCGATGCCGCCGCCCATTGTGCCGGAACCGATCACCGCGGCCTTCTTAATCTGGTCGGTCATAGGGGAGCCTTTCAGTTGCTCAGCAAAATCGAATGATAATTTGATTCTGGATTGCTTGATTGTACCATCCCTGACTTGAGTGCGTCACTGAAATCTGCCTGCTTCACGCAAGCAGCATCACGCCGCCTACATAGACGAGTCCGGCGGCAAGCAGCAGCCGGATCAGCGCCTCGCTGCGGGGCTGGCCGGCAGGGCGGGTCAGGCGATGCGCGATCATCGGAGTCGCCAGCAGCAGCGCCGGCCACAGCAGCGGCGGTGTGACGCCGGTCAGCACACTGGTCACGCCAATGCCGATGAGCGCCACCGAGGCGATCCGCAGCAGCCGCGTGCTGGTGGCGACTCCGTACACGGTCGTGAACGTGCGCTCGAAGCGGGCGTCGAAGGCGGCGTCGCGGATTTGCTGCTCAAGCTGCGCGGAGAGCGAGGCCAGCGCCAGCGCGCTCCACGCCAGTGCATCGAACGCGGTCAGCGGCGAGTCAACCAGCCAGATCGCCGCGACATACGGCAGGGATTCGACCAGCGCGGCGTGTGTAAACAGATCCCAGCCGGGCCGCGCCTTCAGGCGCAGCGGCGGCGCGGAATACGCCCAAGACGCAGCCAGCGCAATCGCCGCGATGACCCATGCGCGTGGGCCGTACACGCCGAACACCGCGATCACCAGCGCGCCGGCGATCACGAGGATCGCGGTCATCAGTCCGCGGCGCGGGCCGGCGAACACGCTGCGGTGCGCTTTGCGCGGATCGCTCGCGTCGACCTGCGCGTCGCAGCGGTCGTTGATGGCGAAGGCGAGCCATGCGCCTAACGCCAGCATGATCGGAATGCCGAGCGCAGCGCCGTCGAGACGCCCTCTCAACGCGAGCGAAACGGCGCTCACGACAAGCGTGACGATCCACGCGTCGGCATGGTTGAAGATCAGCCAGAGTAGGGACATTGATCTCGTGTCGGGTACCTGATGATGAGCGCGGCTCGCAGCACGGGACGTACAACGAGATCATTATAGCGGGGTGGGTTACAATGCGTGTCAACGCCTACTTATGAGGAGTTGTGACCATGCGGCTGGGATTGATGATCGGGTACAGCGGGGCGACCATCGAACTGCCGATGCCGCTGGTGCAGGAAGCGGATCGGATGGGCTATTACGCCGTATGGACGGGCGAAGCATACGGCTCGGACGCGATCACACCGCTGGCGTGGATCGGCGCGCAGACGGCGCGTATCCGGCTCGGCACGGCGATCATGCAGATGCCGGCCCGCAGCCCCGCCATGACCGCGATGACCGCCATCACCCTCGATCAGCTCAGCGGCGGGCGCTTCTTGCTCGGCCTCGGGTTGAGCGGGCCGCAGGTAGTCGAGGGCTGGCACGGCGTCCCTTACGGCAAGCCGCTGACCAAGACCCGCGAATACGTCGAGATCGTGCGGACGATCCTCAAGCGTGAACGTCCGCTCGAACATCATGGGGCGCACTACGACATCCCGTACAGCGGCCCCGACGCGACCGGCCTCGGCAAGCCGCTCAAGTCGATCATCCACGGGCGCGCGGACATGCCGATCTATCTCGCGTCGATCGGGCCGAAGAACGTCGCGCTGACGGCCGAGATCGCCGACGGGTGGCTGCCGATCTTCTTCAGCCCGCGCCACTACGAAAGCGTGTACGCGCCGTATATTCGCGAGGGCCTTGCGGCCGGTGGTAGGGATGCCGCGGCGTTCGATATCGCGCCGTCAGTGCCGGTGATCGTCAGCGACGACCTCGACTCGGCACGGGCCGCGATCAAACCGCAGTTGGCGTTGTACATCGGCGGGATGGGCGCGAAGGGCAAGAACTTCTACAACGACCTCGCCGTGCGTTATGGCTATGAGGACGCTGCCGCGACGATCCAAGACCTGTACCTTGCCGGCGACAAGATGAAGGCGATCTACGCGGTGCCGGACGCACTGGTGGACGACGTGGCGCTGGTCGGGCCGGTTGATCGCATCCGGGATCGGCTTCAGCTGTGGCGTGAAGCGCCGATCGGCACGCTCAACATCATGGCGTTCGACGTCGAGACCGTCCGCGTGATGGCCGAGCTGGTGCTGTAGGCGGGTGAGGGTTCTCCGGGGATGCTATTGCACGCGGCGGGCGAGCCGCCAGATCGCCCCTACGACTCCGTCTTTGTGTCCTCTGTGTCCTCTGTGGTTAAATCGGGACACCAACTTTTCAGCAGCACGCACGACTCCTCGCGGCGTATTACGGTCGTGTGGTATCCCCGATCATAAGCCGCGTGAGGCGATGAACGTGTCGATCCGCGCGGCCGCCCCGCTGAGGATCGGCGGGCCGTGGCCGAACAGCAGCGCATCCGGCTTGAGCGGCGCGATCCGTGTTTTGACCGATTCGCCGCACATCGCGCGGCTGATCGTCACCATCGGCAGCGGAAAGCGCATACCGAGCGTGTGCAGCAGCACGTCGCCGGTGAACAGCACGCGCCGCTGAGGCGACCAGAACGATAGATGACCGAGCGTATGCCCCGGCGTCGCCACAACGGTCAACCCGCCCAACACATCGTCGATCACGTCGCCGTCATGCAGCTCGCGGGCGACGGGCGACGGCTTGAAGAACTGGCTCGGCAGTACGTTGATGCGATGATGGGTCGGCCGGGGCTGTTCGGCGGCGCCGCGCATGACGTCCGCCTCCGCCGCCGAGACCATGATCGCCGCGCCGGTGAGCGCGTTCAGCGCGTGCGCGCCGCCGCCGTGATCGACATGGGCGTGTGTGATTACGATGCGCTTGATGTCGTTGGCCTTGAACCCGGCGGCCTCGACCTGCTTGACGATGCGCCCCGCCGACCGCGCCAATCCGCTGTCGATCAGCGTCAATCCGTCCGGGTCGCGGATGGCGTACACGCGCCCGACGATCATGCCGGTGAACCCGTAAATGCCGTCCAGCAGTTCGATCATGGCGCAGGCTCCGGAACAATGGCGTTGAACGTGCCGGTCGCTGTGACGGCCACCCCCACGTCGTCGCTGGCTGTGACCTCGAACGCGCCGGTCAGCGGCTCGATTGAGGTGAGCGTCAGCCGGCCCTGAAGCACGTTGGCGTAGAGGGCGAACGGCAGGATTGAACCGGACGGCGGAATATCGTCGGTGATGGACACGCCGACGAAACGCACCCGCTGCTGGGAATCATACGCCGAAAGCAGCGACGTGATGTTGTGCGTTCCAACCACGATATCATGCGGGAGCACGAGGTTAACAGCGTAGCGTTCGCTTTCGAGATAGAGTGCGATGCCGATGTCCGGATCATTCAGCGACGCGGCCACGCCGGCGATGGATTGGTTTATCGCGCCGGTGAGGTCGGCGGAGAACGCGCCCGCGCCTAAGCCGCCGGTGTCGACGTCCAGCGGGTCGGGCAGCAGGGTAACGGTCGGCGCGCACGCCGTCAGCACAGCGGCCAGCACGGCCAACCCACAGGCGGCGAGCAGGCGGGGCATGGTGGCTGACGCTACGAGTTATTGCTGCGCAGCATGTCGAGGTTACGGGCGTTCTCAAGCGCAATCGCCGCGTAGTCCGACAGCGCGCTGAGCAGGGCCGCGTGATGTGTGGTGAACTGCGGCGAGTCCGGGCTGAGGTTGCGGATACCCATCGCGCCCAGCACGCGATCTTGGATCATCACCGGTACATAGGCGGCGGAGTTAGGCGCGCCGGGGATGCGCTTGAGCCGTTCGGCGTCGGCCACCAGCGAACGCGCGTTCTTGATCGCCATCGCCGCCAGCGGATCGGTCGCGACAACGTTGGCCGGCACAGCGCGGGTCTGGTCTTTGCGCTTGGCGGCGCGGCAGGTCAGGTGATCGCCGTCGCCGAGCATCAGATACGCCTCCTCTGCGCCGGTCGTCTGCACGGCGGCGTCGAGCAGGCGCGCAAAAGCTGATCCATCGGCATGAGTTGAGCGACGCTTTTGCCGGTGCTGTAGAGCACGTTAAGTTCGTTGACGCGCGCTTGCAGCTCCTTGTTGGACTGCATCATACGCTCGATCAGCGCGTCCTTCTCCTTCTTGAGCCGCTTTCGCCGAGACTTTTCTCGATCGCGCGCAGCATCTCGTCTGGATAAAACGGCTTGATGACGTAGTCCTTCACGCCCATCCGGTAGACCTCGACGGCGATGTCCTCAGAGCCGTGAAAGGTCATCAAGATGACGGGGATGTCGCTGTTGTTGGCGTTGAGCTGGCGCAGCACCTCCATGCCGTCCATGCGCGGCATGTTGAGGTCAAGCAGGATCAAGTCCGGCTTGTTGCGCAGCGCCATTTGTAGACCTTCAACCCCATCACGCGCGCTCATGGGCTTGTATCCGTTCGGGACAAGCACATAGTCGTTGAGGAAGTGATGATTCTGCTGAGCGTCGTCTACGATGAGGATGGTTTCGCCCGCCACGGTTCAGCCTCGTGTGGTTCGCTTGATAAAGGTAATGATGGATGATGCACGCCCAAATGATGCCCTATTGTAGCGCAGTTTAGGCTTTTGGCGCGATTGAGAACCTAACGCCTCCGCCGCTATCTGTGAATCAGCGGCGGATGAACGTTTAGCAGCCGGTTGTTAGAAAGATGCAAAGTCCTACACACAAAACGGGCGTTCCGGTGTAGAGTCAGGATTGACAGCGCAGTAGGCAGGGGTTAGACTTCCTGAACTCATGCGGGCCTATAGCTCAGTTGGGAGAGCGCTTCAATGGCATTGAAGAGGTCATGAGTTCGAGTCTCATTAGGTCCACACGATGGCCCCGAGCATACGCTGCCGGGGTCGTTTTGTTAGATCAGGAAGGCGTCGGGCTATGACTACCCGCCAAGAGAAGCGCAACATGCTTGACGATCTGGTTGAAGGTGTGCGCGAGATCTTCGAGGCGCTCGAACGCCTGCTGAACCCCGGCAAGCACCCCAAGCCGCAGCCGATCCCCGTCCCGGTGCGCTCCAAGCCGCCCCGCCCTGAGCCGCGGCGGAGATAGCTCCGTACAGTCCAGCGTAAACGACAGCGTGCCCCATCGGCGCGCTGTTTTCATGTTCTGGTGAGTCACGCCTACTCTCCCACCTCCAGCAGCGTCAGCTCGCGCCTTGACTCTTCACGATACACAATGCGCGTCCCATCCGCGTTGACCGTCCGACCGGCGTTCATCACGCCGAACAGCACGCATTACCCGAAGTCCGGCTGAACTCTCCGCGCCCTTCCCATGCGCTGTATCAATGCTGAAACGTGCGCACGAATTTGCGCGCGTTCGTGCGCCACGCCGCGCTGCGGATGCTAGAATTAGCACCAGCGATCAGGAGGCCGCCATGTTTCGATCCATCGCCAGCATGTTCAGCCGCATCGGCCGCGATCTGCGCGCGCGGCGCAATATCGAGAGCTATCTGGTCACGTTGGTGGCGGGAATCATCGCCGTCGTGGGTTTGATTGACGACGTGGTTCCCGACTCGGTGAAGACGTCCGTGATCCTCGGCGCGCTGGGCCTGCTGGTGTTCAACATGACACGCCCGGCCGAGGGCAAAGCGTCCATCGAGGACTATCTGCACAGCCGACCGGAGCTGGGCAGTCTGCCGGATCGCCTCAAGGGCGCGCGTAAGCTGTGGATCTACGCGCCGTCGGCCGCCAACGTCTTGGCCGGCCCGAACCTTGACGCCGCGCGCCAATCCGTCCTCTCACAGCGCGGCGGCGAACTGCGCGTGATTATCCAAGACCCCAATAAGCCGCAAGCCGTCGCGCTGCTCTCCGAACAGCTCGACAAGTCGGTCGACTTCCAGCACCAGCATCTACCGGAGGAGATCGCCAACACGCTCAAGAAATTCGCGACCATCGGCGAGTGGAACACACCGGGGCGATTCGAGGGCCGTCTGCTGCCGTATTCGCCGGGGTGCAGCATGGTCATCATCGACCCGGACAAGGCCAGCGGCGTCGCCATCATCGAACTGTACGGGTGGCACTTGCAGTCGACCAGCGAGCGCATGTCGATCGAGATTCAACAGGCAGCGTCGCCGCGCTGGTTCGGTTACTGGGTCGAGCAGTTTGAATTCATGTGGGGTGACGCCACTCCCGCCGCCCCGCTATCCCGAACGGAGTCCTACGGCTAGCACGGCCGTTTGCCAAGCGAACCATTCCTGCGCCATACTGAAGAAGGCTACGCAAGTCATCCAAGGAGGGACGACTTATGGCGTCGAATCCACCCCCCATCGACCATCCCGGTGAAACACCGCCGTCACCGAGCATCGAGCCACCGCCCCAGCGCCCGCCGAGCCAGCCGCAGAAGCCGCCGCGTTACGATCCTCCTGAGCCGATCACGCAGGAGACCCGCAAGACGCGCGAGTGGCTTCCGGAGTGGTTCAAGTATCTGCCGAAACTGCGCTTCAACGAATTTGACGAGTCGCCGGCGTTCCAACTGCTGCCGGAAGACGAATTGAACGCGATGCTCGCCACCTGTACGCCCGAAGCGACGCAGTCCATCCTCGAAGATCTGAACGTGCTGGACAAGGAAGTGCTGCGGTTGTTCCGTCGTCTCGACTACGAAGCGGCCAGACAGCAGAATCGCTACCGCCGGTCGCAGCTGATGTACGCGCTGCTGGCGCTCGCCGCGACGATTGTCGGCTCGGTGATGGCGCTGACGCTGGAGTCGGCGCCGGGGCTGACGCCGTGGCTCGGCGGTATCGAGACCATCATCGCTGGCCTGACGTCGTTCATCGCCGCCCTGACCGCGGACGAGCCGCCCCAGCAGCTGTGGCTGCAGAATCGTCTCAAGGCCGAGCATCTGCGGCGCGAGTACTTCCGCTATCTCATGCGTCTCGAACCGTATGACGGCATCGAAGACCGCTTCGACCGCGAAACGCTGCTGGCTAAACGCGCTGCCGACATCAACCGTGGCTTCTTCCCGGAATCCCCGGTTCAGCCGAAGTAGGGGGGATGCCACATGCCTAACCGACAAGAACTCGAAGTCCGTTACAAGATTTTTGACCGCTTCGCGCTCGGCGATCAGCGCAGCTACTATCAGCGCAAGGTCGACTCGTATCGCAAGGCGCGCGGGCAGGTCAACATGATTCGCGCGTCGATGGGGTTGGCGACCGTGGTTGCGACCGTGTTCGCGATCACTATGGCCCCGTCGGCCTTCAACACCGCATGCAGCGAGGCCATTCGCGCTGTATCGACCGCGCAGCTCTCCGGCGGGATCGAGACCGCCGCGGCGGAGACCGTGATGCAGTTGACGAACTGCCGCAGCATGCAGTTGTGGACGAGCATCGCCGCCGCCCTGTCGATCATCTTCCCGGCCATTGGCGGCTTCTTCGGGGCGCTGCTCGGCGTGTATCAGTGGGACAAGTTCGTGCAGATCTACAAGGATGCGCAGGAAAGCCTTGAAGCCGCCGACGCCCAACTGACCGACCGCGTGGGCGACATCGACGACAAGCGCTTCATCGCCGCGTATATCGCCTACACCGAGGGCACGCTGGAGGTGATGGCGTCCGAGACGTCGCAGTGGGGCCAGTCCGTCAAGACGCCGGCGCAGATCGAAGCGTTCGTCAAACGCCAGATCGAGCGCGCGTCACGCGCCCAGCGCGGCATCACGGGCGAGGGCGGCAAGCAGTTCGAGAACCCCGACGGCTCGTTCGGCTAGGGGCTGTTGGTGTCACTGGAAGGGGTGCGCGTCCTCGATTTATCGCGCGTGCTGGCCGGCCCCTACTGCACGATGCTGTTGGGCGACCTCGGTGCGGATGTGGTCAAGGTCGAAAGTCCACAGGGAGACGAGACGCGCCAGTGGGGGCCGCCGTGGGCTGGGGATGGCCCCGATCGTCAGAGCGCGTATTACCTGTCGGTCAACCGCAATAAACGCAGCATCGTCCTGAACCTCAAGGAACCGGACGGCCAGCGCATCGCCCGTGCGCTGGCCGCGCGCGCGCATATCGTGGTCGAGAACTTCAAGCCGGGCCAGACCGCCCGCTTCGGCCTCGACTACGACACCCTGCGCGCCGATAACCCTGCGCTGGTGTACGCCAGCATCACCGGCTATGGACAGACCGGCCCGTTCGCCGACCGTCCCGGCTACGATCACGTCATTCAAGCCATGTCCGGCCTCATGTCGATCACCGGCCCGCCAGAGGGAACCGGCTATAAGGTCGGCGTGGCGGTGGTGGACGTGTTCACCGGCCTGTTCACGCTGAGCGCGATCCTCGACGCCCTGCGCGACGCCGAGCGCACCGGGCACGGACGCCACCTCGACCTTGCCCTGCTCGACTCGCAGATGTCGGCGCTGGTCAACATCGCCAGCAGCGCGCTGGTCAGCGGGCAGACTCCGGGCCGCTACGGCAACGCCCACGCAACCATCGTGCCGTATCAGAACTTCGACGCGGCGGATGGGCCGTTCGCGCTGGCGGTCGGCAACAACGGGCAGTTCGGCGCGTTGTGCCACATCCTTGGCCGCCCCGACCTCGCATCCGACCCCCGTTATGTGACCAATCCGGCGCGTGTGGCGCACCGTGACGCGCTGATCGCCGAGCTAACGCCGATCTTCGCGTCACGACCGGCGGCGCATTGGGTCGAGGCGTGCTCGGAGGCGGGGATTCCGGCGGGGCCGGTGAATACGGTGACGCAGGCGCTGGAGAGCGAACACGCGGCGGCGCATCATCTCGTGCGCGATGTCACGCTGGCGAACGGCACGCCGATCCGGTCGATGGCGTCACCACTGCTGCCGGATACCCCCGCCGCGATCCGCTATCCGCCGCCGCTTCTCGGCCAGCACACATCCGAAGTGCTGCGCGAGTGGTTGCGGTGAGGTCACATCGCCCGGATCAGATCCTCCAAGACAGAGAGCAGCTCAGAATCGTAGGTGACCGGTCTCTTCGGTGAGCCGACGTGCTCGATGTTCCACAGTCCACTCGCGCGGATCTTCGGTGACTTACTGTGGTGTCCAAGCCACCCCGGACTAGGCGCATCGGCTGGAGATTGCCCGTCAGCACCGGAAAGGAGCGCAATGGTGTTCTGTTCGATGAAATCGCGCAAACTGGACTTACTCGGCTCGTCATCGACTTCCATCCAGAGGAAAGGCATTTGTCTGATGGTGGCCGACACACAGCATTCGTGTTCATGTTCTGTAGTTCGAATTTCTTTGCTTGCGCTTGATCCGATACCCCAATGCACGAGATCCGTAATGTCGTCTCGTGCGATCATCGCAGCCCCGATGTGCTGGCGGAATATCGACGCACGGTGACTACCACCGCCGGATCGCGAGCCACGGTGTGTCGCTAACCGGTTCCAGAGCGTCGATCGGCTGCCCACACTGACGGCATGCGTGCCGACTCGAACGACTCGCAGTTTTCCTGAGTTTGTGCGCAGTTCTCCGTTCTCGAAGAAGAAATAGACGCCGCGTTTCGGCCAACCCGATCGGCTGTCGCACGTTCCGAGCATGCGCGGCCCGCCGACCTTGTCTGAGAGCCGATCTAGGAGAGTATAAAGATCGGCAACATGCTGCGTGCGACTAGGATTCATTCGATATGCCGCCTCATAGAAACACCCGAGACAGTCAGCCTCGTTAGACAGATGCAATCCAAAGTGTCATCTACCAAACACTGCGTGAAGATCGTATCACCGTAGGCATGAGACGATGCGCACCACCCACACGTCATCCAGCGCGGCGCGCGGCACACGGCACGCAAAGGGCGGCCCGTCGAGCCGCCCGTGTTGATGTACTCTGTGAGACACGCGCCGAGTCTTCTACTCATCACTCACGACTCAGCACTCATCACTTCCTACTCCGTCGCCTTCTGCATCAGCTTGGTCAGCCGGTCGGCCATCGACGCCGGGTCGGGGTGGATGCCGTCTTGCAGCAGCGCCGTCTCGAAGACCTGCTCGATCACCAGATCGACCACCTCGTCACCGCCGGCTGCGATCCGGTGCGCGAGGTTGTGTATCAGCGGATGGCGCGGGTTGAGTTCGAGCGTCTTGACCGGCAGCGAGTAATCGCGCGACAGCAGCCGGTTGACGCGGAACATCTGCGCGTCGGCGCCGGTGTCGTCACTGACGAGGCGCGCAGGGGCGCCGGCCAGCGTCTTGCTAGCGCGCACGCCCTTGACGCGCTCACCCAGCAGGTCGGCGAAGCGGGCGCGCACCGTCTCGAAGTCGGCTTCGGCGACAGGCTCCGGCGCGGCTTCCTCGTCCTCGGCGGGCGTCCCCACGTCGGACAGGTCGAGGTCGGCGTCATCCACCGAGCGCAGCTTCTTCCCCTCAAACTCGCTCAGGTTGGTGAGCAGGATCGGGTCGACCGGATCGCTCAGCAGCAGCACTTCGATGCCGCGCTTGTTGAACGGTTCGAGGTGCGGGCTGCGCCGCGCGCTGTGGAAGTCGTCGGCGACGATGTAGTAGATCTCGGTCTGGTTTTCGACCATGCGGCCGGCGTATTCCGTGAGCGTGGTCGGCTCCTTGCTGTCGTCATGCGTAGTCGGGAACAACAGCAGCGGCAGTAGATCGTCTTTGTCCTCCGGCGAGAGCGCGACGCCCTGCTTGAGGAAGCGCCCGAACTGCTCGTACAGCTTGATCCACGCCTCACGGTCGGATGTCACCATCTTCTTGAAGTCGCCCAGCACGCGCCGCGTGATCGCCTTCTTGAGCTGGCCCATCAACACGTTGGCGCGCACCGTCTCGCGGCTGACGCTCAGCGGGATATCCTCGCTGTCGACCACGCCGTGCAGGAACGAGAGATAATCCGGCAGCAGATCGGTGCAGTAATCCTGAATCAGCACTTTGCGCGCATACAGCTTCAGCCCGACCTGTTTGCGCGGGCTGAACATCGGCGGCTGATTGCTCGATGGCACGAACAGCAGCGCGTAGAACTGCAGCGGCACATCGGCGCGCATGTGGATCACCTTCTGCGCACCGTTGAAGTCGAAGGTCATCGACCGGTAGAACTCGTCGTACTTCGACTCCTCGATCTCTTTGGGATCCTGCCGCCAGATGGCGATACGCTGATTGGTCGGCTCGGCGTCCTCACCAACGTAGATCGGGAAGCTGATCGTATCGGAGTAGGTGCGGATGATGTCCTTGAGCTTCCACGTTTGCAGGAAGTCGTCGGCGTCGTCCTTGAGCGTGACGATCACGTCAGTGCCGCGATGGGCGCGCTCCGCCGGCGTGATGGTGAAGTTCGTGCCGCCCTCCGCCTCCCATGCCCATGCCGGTTCGTCGGACTTGTAGCTCTGGGTGACGACGCGCACCTTGTCCGCGACCATGAACACCGAGTAGAAACCGACGCCGAACTGGCCGATCACGTTCTTAGCGGTCTCGGCGTCCTTGGCGTCCTTGAGCGCGTCGATGAACGCGCGCGCGCCGCTGCGGGCGATCACGCCGAGGTTGTTGATGAGGTCGTCGCGCGTCATGCCGATGCCGCTGTCGCTGATCGTCACGGTGCGGGCGTCGTCATCGACGGTGATGCGAATCGCCAACTCGGCGTCCTGATCGCGCATGTCGCGGTTGGTAAGCGCCTCGAACTGCGCGCGGCTGAGCGCGTCGGACGCGTTCGAGATCAATTCACGCAGGAAGATGTCGCGCTCGGTGTACAGCGCGTGGACGAGAATATGCAGAAGCTGTTGAATCTCGGCCTGAAAATCGTAGGTTGTTTGCTCGGCAGCCGTGTCCGTCATGGTATCTCATCCCTTGACACTTCGTATTACGTTCCGTTCTCAATCGCGGTGTGTTATAGCACACGTCTGTAAACGCCGTGTAAGAATTCCGCCGGCCGCGCGGCGGCAGGTCGTATCTTGCGCGCATGCCGCGCGGCCCGTAGACTTCACTCCATTCAGCCACCCGCGCAAAGCAGTCCGTGATGCCTAAACTGACGGTCGTCCTGCCGACCTACAACGAAGCCGAAAATCTCGCCCTGCTGGTCGAAGCCTTATTCGACCTCAACCTTCCCGACCTGCACGTTCTGGTGGTGGACGACAACTCGCCGGACGGCACCGGCCGTATCGCCGACGAGTTAGCCGCCAAGATGCCGGGGCGCGTCAGCGTGCAGCATAATCCGGGCAAGGGCGGGTTAGGCCCCGCGTATATCGGCGGGTTCCAGCGCGCATTGGCGGAGGGTGCGGAGCTTATCCTGCAAATGGATACCGACTTCAGCCATCAGCCCAAGTACATCCGGTCGATGCTGGCCGCGATCAACGCCGGCGCGGATATGGTGATCGGCTCGCGCTATGTCAAGGGCGGCAGCGTGGATGAGCACTGGGGGCCGCATCGCAAGCTGCTGAGCTGGTGGGCCAACCGGATTTACGTCCGCACCATCCTCGGCCTGCCGATCAACGACGCGACCAGCGGTTTCCGTCTATGGCGGGCGTCGGCGCTCAAAGGGATCGGGCTGGAGCGCATTCGGTCGAACGGCTATGTGTTTCTGGTCGAGCTGGTGTACGTCGCGCACCGTCTCGGGTACAAGCTGGGTGAGGCGCCGATCCACTTCCCCGACCGCGAGCGCGGCGCGTCAAAGATGGATACGCGTATCATGGTCGAGGCGGCCCTGCGCGTCTGGCAAATCCTGTTCCGCCACCGTACGCTGAAGCCGATCCACCGCGAGCAGTCCTCATGACGGACGAACTGTATATCGTGACCACCGTGCCGGAGTCGCACGTTAACGCGCGGTGCTCGACGCTATCGCATCGGCCGGCGGCGGGCAGATCGGCAGCTACACGCACTGCGCCTTTACGCATACCGGAGTGGGACGGTTCAAGCCGGCCGGGGACGCCCATCCGCATATCGGGGCCGTCGGCGAGATCAACGCGGTTGACGAGTGGCGCATCGAGACCTTCTGCGCCCGGTCGCAAGGCCGCGCCGTCGTCGACGCCATTCGCGCCGCGCATCCTTACGAACAGCCGGTGATCTACGTCATCCCGCTGCTCGATCCCGACACGCTGTAAGGCCGCCGCGGCGCATCCTCGTCCGCGCCATCCGCTGTCCGAGGCGGGTTTATAACGCCACGCCGAAGGGGATGGATGGTGTTTCGACGAAGCCTACGAACCGACCGCGTGCCGGCTGCTCCCCGACCACTTCTGGCTTATCACTCCCGTCTATGCGCTATACTTGCCGGCGTTCTCAACGATGGGAGTGATCCATGTTCGACACGTTACCGAAGACGTATGACGAGGCAAAGACGTGGGACTGGCCGAAGTTCGAGCCGTTTTTCGCGGATCTCGAAGCCCGTGACCTGACGCCGGAAACGGTCGATCAGTGGCTGCGCGACATGACGGCGGTGACCACCGTCATCGGCGAGATCATGGCGCGGGTGCGTGTCGCGACGACGCAGAACACGCAGGACGCCGAGGCCGAGGCTAAGCTGAAATCGTTGACGAAAGACCTGATGCAGCCGATGCAGGTCGTTGTCACGCGGCTCAATCGCAAACTGCTCGACAGCGGGATCACACCCGACAACTATGAGATGCCGCTCAAACGTGCGCGCGCCGCGGTCGAGGTCTTCCGCGAGGAAAATCTGCCGCTGCAGATCGAGGATCAGCAGGTGGGCCTCGAGTACGGCAAGATCACCGGCGCGCAGACCGTCGAGTGGGATGGCGCGGAGGTCACGCTCATCGAACTGATGAAGTCGTTCAAGAACCCCGACCGCGCGGTTCGCAAAGCGGCGTTCGACCTCTTCGCCGACCGTTGGGTGCAGGATCGGCAGGCGATCAACGCGATCTGGTCGAAGGCCTTCGACATCCGCAAGCAGATGGCGAAGAACGCTGGATTCGACACCTATCGCGATCTGATCTGGAAACAGCGCGGCCGCTTCGATTATACGCCGGAGGACAATGCGACGTTCCACCGCGCGATTGAGGAGGTGGTCGTGCCGGCGGCGATCCGTGCCCGCGACCGCCGCCGCCAGCGCCTCGGCCTCGACACGATGAAGCCGTATGACGTGGACGTCGACGCCAGCGGAAAGCCGCCGCTCACGCCGTGGGTGTCGATCGACGGGTTTGCCGAGACGTCGGGTAACGTATTCGACGCGGTGGATCCGCAGCTCGGCGCGCAGTACCGCGACATGCTCGCCGCTGGCTTGACCGACCTGCCGAATCGCAAGCACAAGGGGCCGGGGGCGTACTGCACGACCTATCCACTGACCGCCAAGCCGTTCGTCTTTATGAACGCGGTCAACAGCGACGGCGACGTGCGCACGCTGATCCACGAGGTCGGCCACGCGTTCCACAGCTACGCCACGCGCGCGCTGCCATACGAGGCACAGCGCGCATATCCCATCGAATTCGCAGAAGTCGCGTCGTTCGGTATGGAGATGCTGTCGTCGCCGTACCTGACCACCGCCAACGGCGGCTACTTCACCGAGAGCGAGGCCGCGCGCTTCCGCATCGACCATCTCGAAAGCATCATCGAGTTCTGGCCGTACATGGCGATGGTCGACGCGTTCCAGCTCTGGGCTTACGATCCGGCTAACGACGGTGGCAGTCCGGATGCCTGTGATGCGGCGTGGCTTGACCTCAAAGCGCGCTTCGAGCCGGACATCGACTACACTGGCTACGACGCTTACAAGGCGACCGGCTGGCATCGCAAGCAGCACATCTTTCGCTATCCGTTCTACTACATCGAGTACGGCTTGGCGCGTCTGGGCGCGGTGCAGCTCTACGCCAACGCGCAGAAGGATCAGGCGGCGGCGGTGGCGGCGTATCGCCGCGCGCTGGGCATGGGCGGCACGGGCAATCTACCGCAGCTGTTCGGCGCGGCGGGGCTGCGTTTTGCGTTTGACAGCGACATGCTGCGCGGCCTGATCGACGTGCTGGAAGGCACCATCGGCGAACTGGAGACGGCGCTGTAGGCGCGCAGCGGTAGGGGAGTTATCGGAGGCGTGGGATAGTTGTCAGTGGGCGGAGGGATCGGATCGCTCGCCGCGCATGATGCGGCTGCCCGCTGCCCACTGATCCCTGACCCCGCTACAAGGTGCACAGGCTGGCGGCGCGCACGGCGATCCGTTCTGCATCAGCGACCGTAGCCCCCAGCGCGGTGATGTGACCCATCTTGCGCCCTACACGCCCTTCACGTTTGCCATACAGATGAACGTGCGCATCCAGAACTCCCAACGCAGGGGCGATGTCCGCGGCGGAAGTCTCGCCGGTGCGCGTGCCGAGCAGGTTGACCATCACCGCCGGACGGAGCTGCGTCACGTCGCCGAGGGGCCATCGCAGAACGGCGCGCAGAAGATTCTCAAACTGTGACGTCACGCAGGCCTCGATCGTATAGTGGCCGGAGTTGTGCGGTCGCGGCGCGATCTCGTTCAACACGATCTGGCCGTCGAGCAGCTCGAACAGTTCGACGCCGAAGATGCCCACCCCACCGAACGCCTGCACCGCGCGCACCGCGATCTCCTGCGCCAGCGCCGCGATATGCCGCGGAATCCCCGCCGGCGCGCGCACGATGTGGCAGATGTGGTTGCGCTGCACCGTCTCGACAACAGGATAGGCGCGCGTCTCGCCGTCATACCCGCGCACGACCATCACCGCCAGCTCGCGCGCGAATGACACGAACGACTCGGCCATCAGGGCCGCGCCGGAGGCGGACAGGCGCGCATAGGCCTCAGCCACCTCGCTGTGACGGAGCACTGTCGCGTTGCCGTAGCCGTCGTAACCGCCGTAGCGCTTCTTGAGGACGATCGGATAGCCGAACGTCGCGCCGGCGTGCGCGGCATCCGCGACTGACGCGACCGGCTCGAACGGCGGCACGGGAAGCCCGGCGGCGATCAGCGTCTGCTTCTGGATCAACTTGTCCTGAATCTTGGCGAGTGTGCGCCCACTGGGATGAATCGACACGCCCTCGTCCGCCAGCGCGATCAGCGGCTCGGCGCGGACGAACTCGTTCTCGAGCGTCAGCACGTCACACGCGGCGGCGAAATCACGCAGCGCGGCGAGGTCGTCCCACGCGCCGACGCCGTTGTGATGGGTCAAGCGCGAGGCGGGGGTGTCCGGCGCGGTGTCGTAGATGGCGGTGTCGAGGCCGAGGCTGACTGCTGCCTGCGTCAGCATTTGCGCCAACTGTCCCCCACCCAGAATCCCGACTCTCATACAGCCTCCCTATGTTTCGGATACGATGGTCGCACAAGACGCCACAAGCCGCAACGACTCGTTATACTTCCATGCTCACGAACCCACAGTCGTAGGAGTCGAGATGCGCACGTTAACTCTGCTCGCTGTCATTATGATACTGGCTGTGCTGACCTCGGCAGTGCCCGCGCAAGCTCCGGCAGCAGACTGTCCCGAAGCAGCAGCGGTGCTCCCTATCATTGCGCAGATTGCCACGGAACTCTCGGGTGAGCCGGAACTTGCGATTGATCTGATTTACACCATGATTCGAGAAGTGCGCTCCAAGTGCAGGCCAGCACCGTTTTATGAGCCGACACGGGAGGGGCCGCCGCCTTTCGACGCCGAATTCTTCGCTCCGCTGCCCGTAGAACGTCTGGAGGACGGAGGCTTCGTCCTCGGAAATCCACAGGCGCGGGTAACGATTATCTTGTTCACGGACTGGTACTGTCCGGCGTGTCAGCAGTACAAGCCGACAATCGACCAATTCCTGCGAGACTACGTGGCTACCGGGCAAGCCCGTCTTGAACTGCGCACGCTTCCGACGGCCGGCGCGAATGCCAGTCCGAATACCACGCAGGTCGCCAACTTGCTCGAGTGTGTCAACGAGCAGAAGCCCGGCACATATTTTTACGCCAGCGAAGTCGCGTTCGAGCTGATTCTGTCCGGCAATACGGGCGCCGACTTCTCGCGGGGTCTGACCGACCGTACAGGCGTTGACTTAGCGGAGCTTCTACGCTGCACTCAAGATGTGTCACAGGAAGCAGCTGATCTGCGTTTGGCACGAGATCTCAACGTCAGTTCGACACCAACGGTGCTGTATCGCGTCGACGGAGGGCGCCCACAAGCGCTGCATGATCGTTCGATGCAAGGAATCGCTGCGATTATCGACTCGTTGCAACCCTAACCGTTGATGACTGCGCTGCTTGTCAGCCGCCCAGCGCCCGCCGCGTGGCTTCGACGAGCAGCGCGTGTTCAGCGGCATGCAGGCGCGCCTCGAACGTCTCCAGCGTGTCGTCTGGCAGGATCGGCGCCTCGGCCTGTGCGATCACTGGGCCGGCGTCGACCTCCGGAGCCACGACATGCACCATGATCCCGCCGCCCGTCACCTCGCCGCGCTGATACGCCTCGAACGTGCGCTCGATTGCGTGCGTGCCGGCGAACATCCCCGGAAGCGCCGGATGCAGGTTAATCACTTTGCCCGGAAAGCGGTCGAGGAACGCCGAAGACAGCACATGCATCCACCCGGCCAGCACGATCAAGTCGGGGGAGTACGCCGCGACCCGTTCGGCAACGTCGGCGTCGTAATCGGCGCGCGGACGTCCCGCCTCGGTATACGGTTTGAGCGGCAGGTATTCGCACGGGATTCCCGCCTGCGCCGCCCGTTCACGCGCGTAGGCGTCGCGCCGGTTGACGATCACGCCAACGACCGCCGCCTTCAGCCGCCCATCGGCGCACGCGTCGATCAACGCTTGCAGATTGCTGCCGTTCCCCGACGCCATCACCACAATCCGCTTTCCCCCTCTCCCTGAAGGAGCGAAGGGATGAGGGTCATCCATGCGGCGCCTCAATCGTGACGGTGCGCTCGCCCGTGACGATCTCGCCCACGTGGCGCAGCTCCGGCGCCGTCGCCAACGCCGCGTCAATCTGATCGGCCGGCACAATGACGATCATGCCGATACCCATGTTGAGCGCGTGGAACTGCTCGGCCACGTCGACCTGCGCATGGCGCGCGATCAGGCCGAAGATCGGCGGCTCGGGCCACGTCCCCCGGCGGATCACTGCGGCGGTTCCGGCGGGCAGCACACGCGGCACGTTATCGACCACGCCGCCGCCTGTGATATGCGCCAGCGCCTTAATGTCGATACCGGCCGAGCGCAGCGCGGAAACTTCGTTCAAATAGCAGCGATGCACGGCGAGCAGCGCCGCGCCGATTGACTGGCCGTCCAGCTGCGGATGCGGGACTTGCCAGTCCAGCGATTGAAGCGCCAGCCGCGCCAGCGAATAGCCGTTGGTGTGCAGGCCGGTCGACGGCAGCGCCAGCACGGCGTCGCCGGGCGAAACGCGCGTCCCGTCGATCAGTGCGTCGCGCTCGACGAC
This sequence comes from Chloroflexi bacterium OLB13, assembly GCA_001567485.1. Taxonomy (GTDB): domain Bacteria; phylum Chloroflexota; class Anaerolineae; order Aggregatilineales; family Phototrophicaceae; genus Flexicrinis. The sequence goes on along the minus strand of JZRA01000131.1, from coordinate 3,109 downwards.
CCCGACCATCGTCCCGGCAAGGTCGATCTCGCCGGGCTGATATACGCCGGGCATCTCGGCGGTCTCGCCGCCAAGCAGCACGCAGCCGATCTCACGGCACGCCTCTGCGACGCCGCGCACGACGGTGGCGATCTGCTCCGCGTCGAGCTTGCTGCTGGCGACGTAGTCCATGAAGAACAGCGGCCGGCCCCCCTGCACAAGGATGTCGTTGACGCAGTGGTTGACCAGATCGCGGCCAATCGTATCCCAGCGGTTCATGCGCGCCGCGACCATCGTCTTGGTGCCGACTCCATCAGTGGACGCAACGAGGATTGGCGCGGACATCGCCTTGATCTCGCTGGCGTCGTACAGCCCGCTGAACGCTCCCATCTCGCTCAGCACGGCGCGGGTGTACGTGCTGCGAACGTATCCTTTCATCAGGTCGGTGGCGCGGGCGCCGGCAGCGATGTCCACCCCCGCCCGCGCATACGCGGCTTGCGGCGGCCGGCCGATGTCGCGGCGGTACTGCATGCCGTCAAAATGCACCTGCGAGACGATGAAGTAGGCGGCTTGCAGAGCGTCGTCCAACGTCGGGCCGACGGCGCTGACGGCCAGCACGCGTCCGCCGGCGGTCACGATCTGCTGCCCGCGCGATTCGGTACCGGCGTGGTAGAGGACGACCGACTCTGGAAGCTGGGCCGGCAGTTGAATCGGATCGCCACGGCGCGGTTCGGCTGGATAGTTCGCGGCGGCCAGTACGATCGTCGCGCACACGCCATCCAACCAGCGCACCTGATCGCGGCGGAGCGTGCCGTCGATACACGCGTCGAAGATGTCGAGCAGGTCGCTGTCTAACAGCGGAAGGATCGCCTGTGTCTCAGGATCGCCGAAGCGCACGTTGAATTCGAGCGTCCGCACGCCGTCCGGCGTCAGCATCAGGCCGGCGAACAAGACGCCGACGAACGGCATTCCACGCTCAGCCATGCCGTTGACCGCGGGCTGAAGCACGCGCCGCACGATCTGATCGACCAGCGTCTTCGGGATATCCGGCACCGGGGCATACGCTCCCATGCCGCCGGTGTTGGGGCCGCGATCGCCATCGCCGATGCGTTTATGATCGCGCGCAGGTGGCATCGGAACGACCGTCTTGCCATCACAGAACGCCAGCACGGACAGCTCCGGGCCGGTCAAGCGTTCCTCGATAATCACGGTTCCGCCGGCAGTCCCGAACGCCGAGCCGCGCATCAGGTGTGTGACCGCCGCCGCCGCGTCGTCGCGGTCATCGCAGATGATGACGCCCTTGCCGGCGGCTAGCCCATCGGCTTTGACGACGACCGGATGCTTACAGGTTTCGAGATACCGCAGGGCGGCGACATAATCGCTGAACGCCGCGTGCTGCGCGGTCGGGATGCCCACCGACCGCATGAAATCCTTCGAGAACGCCTTGGACGACTCGAGCTGGGCGGCGGCTTTGGTCGGCCCGAAGGTTCGGATGCCAGCCGCTTGCAGCGAGTCGACCACTCCATCCGCCAGCGGTGCTTCGGGGCCGACGACGACGAGGCCGATCTGGTGCTGGCGTGCGAACTCGATGACGGCCGCATGATCCTTGATGTTGATCTCGACGTTGGTTCCCAGCGCGGCGGTGCCTGCGTTGCCGGGCATGACGTACAGGTCTTCTAAGCGGCTCGACCGGCGCAGCGCGACCGCAATCGCATGTTCACGCCCGCCACTGCCTATAATCAATACGTTCACGGCGGCTCCCTGTCGCTTGGGCTACTCGATGCACACTATTCTAGCCAACACCTGCGTCATGTTCATGGGTCGACGTCCACTGCGGCCGAAGATTCCCCTTCACGGTGGGGGATCGTGCGGTAGAGTATGGGATCAATCTCTATCCGGGGCAGGTTGATGACACAGTTAGCGGATCTTCGAGGCAAGTGGGCAATCGTGACCGGCGCATCAAGCGGGCTGGGCGAGGAGTTCGCGCGTCAATTGGCCGCCGCCGGGATTCATCTCGTGCTCGTCGCCCGGCGTAAGGATCGGCTGGCCGCGACCGCGCGTGACCTGATGCAGGCGCACGGCATCCAGACTAGAGTGATCTCCGCCGACCTCAGCCTGCCAGACACGCCGCAGATGATCTATGACCAGCTCCGCGCCGATGGTATCGCGGTCGATGTGTTGATCAACAACGCTGGTTTTGGCCTATACGGGAAATTCACCGACATCGCATGGGAACGCGAACAGCAGATGCTCGACGTCGACATCGCGACGGTCGTGCGCATGACGCGGCTGTTCGTGCCGGATATGGCCGCGCGCAAGTCAGGCTGGGTGCTGCAAGTCGCGTCCGTCGGCGCGTTCTTGCCCAGCCCACTGTACGCCAGCTATTCGGCGGCAAAGGCGTTCGTGCTTAGCTTCAGCGAGGCGATCAACTTTGAACTGCGTGGCACGGGTGTCAGCGTCACGACGACCTGTCCCGGTATGATTCGCACCGAGTTTCACGACGTCAGCGGGCAAGCATACACGTGGTTTCAGCGGCTCATGCTTATGGAGTCGGAGCCGTGCGTGCGCGCGTCGATCAACGCGATGCTCCGACGCAAGGCCAGCGTCGTGCCGGGCCGCGTGAATGCGCTGATGATTTGGAGCCTGCGCCTCACGCCGCGCTGGTTGATGACCGCCATCGCGCATCGCACGATGCAACCGGATTAACGCGAGGAGAGGCACGTTTTTACCCCCGGCCTCTCAGTAGATTCAGGAAAGCAATTCGGTTAAACGTTGACGACGGCCGAACATAGAGTATGGGCAATGGCAGGACTGGGGCCACATCGCGCCGCTGTGCGATCCGTTCGGCGAATGCACCCAGTCGCACATCCCGCCGGAGGAGTGAGGCGTACGCCTTCCGTCACGCAGCCGCCGGATGAGCGTAACTTGCGGATATTATGTGGTGTGGGTTATTCTAGAGGATAAGTCACCCGCGCATTGCTGAAGGCCGCGCCATGCACCGGATCGCTGCACTGTTTGTCGTCATATTACTCATTATATCGGGGGGGGGGTAATTTCGCTGATCCTGCGCCCGTGACCCCCGTGCCGCTGCTGCCGATCCCCGGCACGCCGCCGCCATCCGATCCGCCTG